>NZ_LT575483.1:3328376-3994660 GCF_900086705.1 Massilibacillus massiliensis
GGGAACTCATGGGAGACTGCCGCGGAGAACGCGGAGGAAGGCGGGGATGACGTCAAGTCATCATGCCCCTTATGTCCTGGGCTACACACGTACTACAATGGGCTTAAATAGAGGGAAGCAATACCGCGAGGTGGAGCCAAACCCACAAACAAGCTCTCAGTTCGGATTGTAGGCTGCAACTCGCCTACATGAAGTCGGAATCGCTAGTAATCGCAGGTCAGCATACTGCGGTGAATACGTTCCCGGGCCTTGTACACACCGCCCGTCACACCACGAAAGTCAGTCACACCCAAAGCCGGTGGGGTAACCGTAAGGAGCCAGCCGTCTAAGGTGGGGCCGATGATTGGGGTGAAGTCGTAACAAGGTAGCCGTATCGGAAGGTGCGGCTGGATCACCTCCTTTCTAAGGAGACAAGAAAGTTTAAATGCACTTTCGTAATCCAAGGTCGACACATTTGGCACTACATTGTCTAGTTTTGAGAGAATACGAAAGTGTTGTCTCTGTCGAATACTTTGATGTTCGACATCAGCAACCGAGAGGTTGCATTAATTTTATGGGGGCGTAGCTCAGCTGGGAGAGCACCTGCCTTGCAAGCAGGGGGTCAGCGGTTCGATCCCGCTCGTCTCCACCATAAAATATCTTAAACAGATAATTATGAAAAGCGGAGCTTTTTAGTCTCTGCGGATGTTCTTTGAAAACTACACAGAAGAAAATAAAATGTATGAAAACCTCTCTATATTTTAGAGAGTGAATTAACGAGCATTTTAGGATTCAAATTAAAATTAAGCATTTAAGTATAAACTTAATGGCTAAATTGATTTTAAGTACAAACTAGAACAGACTAGAAATGTACAGATGCAAGGCGCACCACAGGGAAAAGCGCGAGTCGTAATGGAAATTACGTCGAGTGATTTTACCGAGGAGCAACGAAGCAGATGTGCGTTTATAGACGTGTTCGGAGAGTACCATAAGTCAAGCTACTAAGGGCATACGGCGGATGCCTAGGCGCCAAGAGCCGAAGAAGGACGCGATAAGCTGCGAAAAGTCATGGGGAGCCGCAAGTAGGCATTGATCCATGAATATCCGAATGGGGGAACCCAGCAGTCGTAATGGACTGTTACCCATGCCTGAGAGCATGAGGAGGTAGACCCGGGGNGAAGAAACTAGGATTGGCTAGAAATAGTAAGATGCAAGGCGCACCGCAAGGAAAGAGACGAGTCGTAATGATAATTACGTCGAGTTGATTGACTGAGGTAGAGCGAAGCAGATTGCTGTTTATAGACATATCCGGTGGATTCCATAAGTCAAGCTACTAAGGGCATACGGCGGATACCTAGGCGCCAAGAGCCGAAGAAGGACGCGATAAGCTGCGAAAAGTCATGGGGAGCCGCAAGTAGGCATTGATCCATGAATATCCGAATGGGGGAACCCAGCAGTCGTAATGGACTGTTACCCATACCTGAGAGCATGAGGAGGTAGACCCGGGGAACTGAAACATCTAAGTACCCGGAGGAAAAGTAATCAATTGAGATTCCCTAAGTAGCGGCGAGCGAACGGGGAAGAGCCCAAACCAGCCAACTTCGGTTGACTGGGGTTGAGGACTGACACAAATCAGAAATGGCTTAGCTGAACGATCTGGGAAGATCGAGCGTAGAAGGTAAAACTCCTGTAAGCAAAAAGCTGCATCTGAGGGTCAGGATCCAGAGTACCACGAGACACGAGGAACCTTGTGGGAAGCAGGGGGGACCACCCTCCAAGGCAAAATACTCCTTGGCGACCGATAGCGCATAGTACCGTGAGGGAAAGGTGAAAAGAACCCCGGGAGGGGAGTGAAATAGAACCTGAAACCGTATGTCTACAAGCAGTTGAAGACCCTTATGTGGTCAACAGCGTGCCTATTGAAGAATGAACCGGCGAGTTACAGTATATAGCGAGGTTAAGTAGAAGATACGGAGCCGAAGCGAAAGCGAGTCTTAATAGGGCGAGAGTTATATATTGTAGACCCGAAACCGCAGTGATCTATCCATGACCAGGTTGAAGCGCAGGTAAAATTGCGTGGAGGACCGAACCCGTGAACGTTGAAAAGTTTTGGGATGAGTTGTGGATAGGGGTGAAATGCCAATCGAACGCGGAGATAGCTGGTTCTCCCCGAAATAGCTTTAGGGCTAGCCTCAAGTGATAAGTATAGACGGTAGAGCTCTGATCGGGCTAGGGGGCGTAAAGCTTACCGAACCCAGTCAAACTGCGAATGGCTATACTGATAGCTTGGGAGTCAGACTGCGAATGATAAGATCCGTAGTCAAGAGGGAAACAGCCCAGAACGCCGACTAAGGTCCCCAATGCTGTGCTAAGTGGCAAAGGATGTAAAACTTCACAAACAACCAGGATGTTGGCTCAGAAGCAGCCACCATTTAAAGAGTGCGTAATAGCTCACTGGTCGAGAGGTTTTGCGCCGAAGATGTCCGGGGCTAAAGCACAGAACCGAAGTCGCGTCAAGATATTGAAAAATATATCTTGGGTAGGGGAGCGTTCTATACACGAAGAAGGTATACCGTGAGGAGTGCTGGAGAGTATAGAAGTGAGAATGCCGGTATGAGTAGCGAAAAGAACAGTGAGAATCTGTTCCACCGAAAGCCTAAGGTTTCCTGAGCAACGATCGTCGACTCAGGGTAAGTCGGGACCTAAGCCGAGGCAAAGAGCGTAGGCGATGGACAACTGGCAAAAATTCCAGTACCACCAATAATTGTTTGAGTGATGGAGTGACACAGAAGGAAGTTCGAGCATACTGATGGAATAGTATGTCTAAGCTTGTAGGGTGAGAGACAGGTAAATCCGTCTCTTGAATACCTGAGGAGTGATGGGTATCTAAGGCCTTGGCCGAAGAGAAATCGAATGGACCACGCTGTCAAGAAAAGCTTCTAGCGAGATTAGAGGTGCCCGTACCGCAAACCGACACAGGTAGGCGGGGAGAGAATCCTAAGGTGCGCGGGAAAACCCTCGTTAAGGAACTCGGCAAAATGCATCCGTAACTTCGGGAAAAGGATGGCCATTGGTTGTGAGCTCTCAAGCAGAGCAAAGCGACTGAAGGCGACAGAAGAGAGGCCCAAGCGACTGTTTACCACAAACACAGGTGCCTGCTAAAGAGAAATCTGACGTATAGGTGCTGACACCTGCCCGGTGCTGGAAGGTTAAGAGGAGCGTTTAGAGTTAAATCGAAGATGTGAATTGAAGCCCCAGTAAACGGCGGCCGTAACTATAACGGTCCTAAGGTAGCGAAATTCCTTGTCGGGTAAGTTCCGACCCGCACGAAAGGTGTAACGACTTGGGCACTGTCTCAACGAGGGACCCGGTGAAATTGAAATACCTGTGAAGATGCAGGTTACCCGCGACTGGACAGAAAGACCCCATGGAGCTTTACTGCAACCTGACATTGAATTTTGGTAAATGATGTACAGGATAGGTGGGAGACTGAGAATATAGAACGCAAGTTTTGTAGGAGTCATTGTTGGGATACCACCCTTCATTTACTGGAATTCTAACTGTAAGAGTAACGAAATTCAAGACAGTGTCAGGCGGGCAGTTTGACTGGGGCGGTCGCCTCCGAAAGAGTAACGGAGGCGCCCAAAGGTTCCCTCAGCGCGGACAGAAATCGCGCGAAGAGTGCAAAGGCAGAAGGGAGCTTGACTGCGAGACGGACAGGTCGAGCAGGGACGAAAGTCGGGCTTAGTGATCCGGTGGTACCGAGTGGAAGGGCCATCGCTCAACGGATAAAAGCTACCCTGGGGATAACAGGCTAATCTCTCCCAAGAGTCCATATCGACGGGGAGGTTTGGCACCTCGATGTCGGCTCATCACATCCTGGGGCTGAAGTAGGTCCCAAGGGTTGGGCTGTTCGCCCATTAAAGTGGTACGTGAGCTGGGTTCAGAACGTCGTGAGACAGTTCGGTCCCTATCCATCGCGGGCGTAAGAAACTTGAAGGGAGCTGCTCCTAGTACGAGAGGACCGGAGTGGACGAACCAATGGTGTACCAATTATTCCGCCAGGAGTACAGTTGGGTAGCTACGTTCGGAAAGGATAAACGCTGAAAGCATCTAAGCGTGAAACCAGCCTTAAGATGAGGTTTCTCATAGAGTAATCTAGTAAGACCCCTTGAAGAAGACAAGGTTGATAGGCCAGGAGTGTAAGTACAGTAATGTGTTCAGCTGACTGGTACTAATAGGTCGAGGGCTTGACTTAAAGTAGAGAACAGGAACTTGAGAAAGTTCCTAGTGAATCACTTTAGTTCGAGCGAAGTGAGAAGATACCAAAGCCGTGGCTTAGTCGAATAAGACGAAGTCAGAGGCCGTGGTAGATGAATTTTGACGAATAGAGTGAAGAAGAAACTAAAATGCAAGAATTCATACAAAAATAAAACTTCTGTATAGTTTTCAGAGAATAACTCTGAAGAATCTGGTGACGACAGCTATAAGGATCCACCTGTTCCCATACCGAACACAGTAGTTAAGCCTATAAACGCCGAAAGTACTTGGGTGGAAACGCCCTGGGAGGATAGGTAGTTGCCAGTTTATATCCAGTGATGATGCCTAAGTGGATCCACCTGTTCCCATACCGAACACAGTAGTTAAGCACTTAGAGGCCAAGGATACTTGGGTGGAAACGCCCTGGGAAAGTCGGTAATTGCTGGTTAAGTAAGATAAAAAAGACTCGACATTAGTCGGGTCTTTTTTGCGTGTAGAATAAACCATGGACAGATAGGCAGCGGGTCGGTGAGAAGCACTCATCTGCGTCGTTACAGTAAGGTGCTGCTCGCCCTAGTACAGAAGTACGACTCCTTCACAACTCCTTACTGTGCCTAGCATCTGAGCACTTCTCACCAACCGGCAACCTATCTTCGTACTAGCTTATAAGTGATATGAATTGCGTTTATTTTAGTTGTAATTTTTTATAACAAAATTATTTTGCCAGGTTTTTTTACAAATTTTTTTAATTTCGGCTGCTTTGGCAGCTAATTTTTTGCTGGTAATATTTTTTTCATTTACGACTACTACTGCTAATGAAATCGTCATTAATGGAAAATTTTCGATTTTATCTGAACGATTTTTGGCAGTTACGTAGCCTTGGTGTTGATGTTCTTCGGAGTAAAAAGTTTTTGATTCTTTTGCAAATTCGTCAATGATATTTTGGCAGAGGGCTTCCGTACTTATGGTTGGCGAGAATATAATGAAATCGTCTCCACCAATGTGTCCAAGAAAATATTCGTGCGAACTGCCTTTCAAACATCGTGAAAGTAGGTTTGCTGTACTTGCCAGCACAGTATCACCGGCATCAAATCCATAAACGTCATTGTAGATTTTGAAGTTATCTAAATCTATATAAATCGCACTGAAAGGAATGAGAGAATTAATATAGCGATTTGATTCCCAATCAATGATCTGATTGCCTGGTAATCCTGTTAATGGATTTGCATGTTTTGCGCGATTTAGTTCGATTTTGGTTGTGAGTTCTAGTAATGCTTTAATTGTTGTTATTCCGAAATATTCATTGTTTTTGGTGATGATGATTGAATCATAAATATGATCAGAGTTTCGTGCCATCGCTGCTTTGGTAGCTTGCTCTACGGGGGTCGTGTAATCCAAAATCAAAGGATTGGTATTAATTAATAATTTTACGGGGCGATTGCTATAGATAGACATGCCATAATTGGTTGCTAAATTACTGAGAAAAAATTCTCTGCTGATAATTCCTATAGGACGGTTTTCATCTACGATGATGATATCCATATGATCATGTTTATTATGTAAGTAAGCTAAAATTTCTTTCCCTAATGTTGAAGATGTAAAATAGACTTGTCTTGTTGCTATTTCACTGATTGGTGTACTTAATCGAGTATTGATTGCATATTCTTCTTTTTTTAGGTAAGCTTTTTTTATAAAATCTTTTAAAGGGTCTTCTATTTTAGTAAACTTTGCTTTAGGCCTACTTAGATAGAACCCTTGTCCATATTGTACGCCTAATTGAATTAAAGTGAGTAGTTCATCTTCCGTTTCAATACCTTCAGCAATGATCGTCATATTCGTTGCATGAGAAAGATCAACTAAAGCTTTGACAATCGCCTGCTTAATTTTATCGAGGTGAATGCTTTGTATGAGTTCTATATCAATTTTTATGAAGTGAGGTGATGTTTTTGCTAATAAAGTTAAGCCAGAGTATCCTGAACCGACATCATCCAATGCAATACGATAACCTTGTTTACGATAATGATCTAAGATGGCACAGAAATTTGTATAATCATCAATGGCTGTTTTTTCAGTAATTTCAAAGATGATATTATCACTGTTTAATTGATGCTTTTCTAAAAGTTTTTTTGTTGTTCCTTGATGGAAGTGTTTATCATAAAGTATTTTTGGATCAACATTTAGAAATAGTAATTGGTTTTTAAGAATTTTTTTAGCGGTGGTAATTGCGGTTTTACGGCACAGATAATCTAATTTCCACGACTTGTTATTTTCTGCGGCAGTTTTAAATAATTTTTCTGGATTGGCTAGAATACTATCAGCAGGTCCGCGACTAAGTGCTTCATAGCCAAGAATAGCTCCATCTCTTAGGCTGACGATAGGTTGAAATACTGAAGTAATCAATTGATTGGCAATGATTTTATCAAGTTCTTTTAAATAGTTAGAAGACAAATCATTTAGCTCCTTGTCATTTATATTGATATAATAACTATAGCAACGCATCTTCATTTTGGCGTTAATTTCAGGTTAAGTTTTTGTAAAAATGCAAGAATATCTGATCAAATTATGAAAAAACTAATTTATGGGGATATAATTTATAAAAAGTAATGAAAAGAGTGATGTGACATGCATGATATAGAAAGTTTAATTCGGGCTGCAAAAGAAGCACGAGAAAAAGCGTATAGTCCATATTCGAAATTTAAAGTTGGCGCGGCAGTGATAACACCTAGTGGAAAAATTTATAGCGGCTGCAATATTGAAAATGCCTCTTATAGTTTGACGAATTGTGCAGAAAGGACAGCTATATATAAGGCAATTTCAGAGGGGGAACATTCCTTTGTAGCGTTGGCTGTTGTTGCTGATACGGATGGCCCGATAGCACCATGTGGTGCGTGTAGACAGGTGATTGCAGAGTTTGGAATCGAAAAGATTATTTTGGGAAATATCAAAGGCCATACGCAAATATTATCGTTAGAAGAATTATTGCCCTATGCTTTTTCAAAACATGATTTTTAATCATAATGACTAAATGATAGAGCTTATTTCTAAGAAAATTTATTGTTAAAAATTTAAAATAAATGTATAATAAAGTGAATTTTAATGGAAGTATTGCTTTAGGGGATGATTAAGACGGCGTTGTTAGAAGAAGTTATAATAGCAAATCAACATTTTGTAACGCACTTGCCGGATAGTTATTATGCTACGAATCTTACGAATGGCAAGTTACCAAATCGGCACTTAGCCTTGGTTACTTGTATGGACACGAGATTGGTTGATTTTTTAGAACCAGCACTTGGCATTCGTAGTGGAGAAGCAAAAATTATTAAAAATGCTGGAAACTGTATTACGGGACCGTTTGATTCAACAATTCGTAGTCTGGTTGTAGGTATTTTTGAATTGGGCGTAAAAGAAATTATGGTAGTTGGGCATCATGATTGTGGTGTTGCGCATGCAACTTCACAAGATTTGATGGAGCGTATGATTCAGCGTGGAATTTCATCTGCTGCGATTAAAATGGTGCAGCATGAGCTGGAAGATTGGGTAGATGAGTTTCATCATCCAATTCAAAATGTAATGCATGCTGTAGAAAAAATTCGATCAAATCCGTTGATTCCTGCAGATGTGCCAATTCATGGACTTATCTTTAATCCTAAAACAGGTAAGGTAGATCGTGTAGTCAATGGTTATGAAGCACTGGAGTAAATGTGAAAATAAAAACCCGAGCAGAGAAATCTAGACTCAGATATCTGCTCGGGTTCTTTATTGTAATTATCGTGGTTTACGTGACAAGAGTTTAATGACTCTAGCACCCGTATTACGAATACGTCGTAATGGTGCTACGCTGACTTTTATTTTTGGTTTCATATCTTTTACAGCACCGAAGTCGCCGCGTTTTAGATAGGTTGTTTTTGTTTTCTCTGGTTTTAAGATGGCTTTAATTGCTGCAACAGTTCTTTCTGGTCTGCTGCTTTCACTGCAGGTAAAGATATCTATTGCAGTGTAGCCCAAATCAGGATACGTATGGATACTAATATGACCTTCATGGAGTAATACCAATGCGGTTAGTTGATCTCCCTCAAGGATTTGTATATTTGCATCTAATAATATCATATTTGATTCAGCAATGGCTTGTTTTATCGTTTCTTTCAATGCTTCAAGATTATTTAAGTTTTTAGATTTACATCCATACATATCGATTGTCAAGTGTCTAGCAAGGATCTTCATTTCATATCGCCCCTTTTAAATTAAGTACTGATCTTGAGGCGTAACAATATTCCTCAAAAATAGATTAAGCTAACAATTAAAATATGAGTTCGGTATAAATTTAGATAGTATCATACAATCTATTATTATAATTTGTTAAGCGACGAAAGTAAAGTAATTTATAGTGTATTCATTTTATTGAAAAAAGATGACTAGAATGTAGTGAATATATCTAGTAATTTATGTTAAAATAAAAAGGATCTTAATTTGCAAAGGAGATTACATGCATGAAAAATATAACGAATTTACTTCATATTAAATATCCGATTATTCAGGGTGGTATGGCATGGATATCGGAGGCCCATCTTGCCGCTGCTGTGTCCAACGCTGGTGGTGCCGGTATTATCTCAGCTGGTGGGCGTGAAGCCAGTTTTGTAAGAGAACAGATTCAATTAGCAAAAACTTTAACAGATAAGCCATTTGGGGTTAATGTACAATTGATGGCACCTAATAAAGAAGAAATCGTTGATGTAATTTGTGAAGAAAAAGTTGCCTTTACAACACTTGGCGCAGGCAATCCTATTCCGTTTTTTGAAAAATTAAAATCTGCAGGAATTAAAATTATTCCGGTTGTTCCGAATGTAAAACTTGCAAAACGCGTTGAAAGCGCTGGAGCAGATGCAATTATTGTTGAAGGTATGGAAGCCGGCGGACATATAGGTGTAATAACAACAATGCCACTTATGACGCAGGTAATTCCGGAAGTGAATATTCCTGTTGTTGTTGCTGGGGGGATTGCAGACGGCCGTGGGCTTGCCGCAGCATTGCTTATGGGGGCTGCCGGTGTTCAAATGGGGACGCGTTTCTTAATTGCTGAAGAATGTAAAGTACATAAGAATGTAAAAGACAAACTGATTGAAGCGCTTGATACGGATTCTATTGTTACTGGACAGTCAATGGGTCATGGTGTTCGTGGCTTAAAGAATAAATTTTCTTTGAATTTTGTGGCATTAGAAAGAAAAGGAACGTCAGAGGAAGAATTGATGAAATTGGCTACTGGAACGAATCGTCTTTCTGCAATTGACGGTGATGTAGAAAATGGGATGGTGCTCGCCGGACAAAGTTTATTACCATTGAAAGAGATTGAGCCGGCAAAAGTTATTATAGAAAGAATCATACGCGAAGCAAAAGAGGCTTTGGTAAGAGCGGAAAGCATAAAATTGTAAATTGATTAATTTGCATGTAGTACGCAGTTGGAGAAATTTTGATTGATAAAATTTTAACGAAGGTTTCAGATGAAGCGAAAGTTTCAACTGAGACCTTCGTTTTTTTCAGGCAGTCATAAGGCTGCAATTATAAGCGTGATATTGTCACAAGATTGCAAGAATAATGTGACAATGATTACGCTTGTTTCTAGTTAGACAAATTATTACAATGTAAGCATACAGAATGTTCTGTTTAAGGGGTTGGTTCATATTATTATGAATGCGAGAAGACAAGAATTATTGAAACTCTTAGAAACAAGTTTTTCTGGAGCTGCACTGACTGTTGAAAAAATAGCCCAAGTGCTTGGGGTAAGCAATAGAACGGTTCGCTATGATTTAGATGCCATTGGTGGAGAATTGCGAAAAAAAGGACAAGTACTTTGTAAAAAAGCGCAGAAGGGTATTTGGATAGAATCGATGTTTGAAAAGCAAGCAACAGAGCAAACTGCTTGTTGGTCTGAATATTACGAATATGTATTAAGCAAGGAGGAACGCTGTAATGCAATTATCGTGAATATTTTAAATGATGATACGTATATTTCTACAGAACAACTTGCAGGGAAGCTATCGATCAGTAGAAGTACCTTGCTGACAGATTTAAAAAGTGTAAAAAAGCTGTTGGAGCAATACAAATTAAATCTTTGTACTAAACGGGGTTTGGGTTTGTGGGTGGAAGGCACTGAAGAAGCGAGTCGTAATATATTAATTCACATTTTTTCCGGGTGTCTGCATGATTTTGGGGCTACGAAAGTCTGCAGTGATGACTCTTCTTACGAAATCATTTTATTTAGAGAATATGCTAAGGAATTGCCAGTTAAAGAAATTGCTAAATTTTTTATTGGGTTAGTCAATGAATATAAATTACCTTGCTATGATTTTTCAATCAATCACATGGTATTGGCACTTATTGTGCAATTAAAAAGATTAAATATGAATAAAAAAATTTTGCAATTGGAAAATCAACAATCCGATCATTATCAATGGGATTTGCTTGCACATCTATCAAAGAAAATGGTCGAAGCGTTTGCAAGCTACAATCAAAGCTTTCGTGATCACTTGGAAGGCATGTTTATTACAAGAAAACTGCTGAGTAGTAAAATTTATATCTTTTCTGATGAAAAAAATATGACATTGGAACATCCTTCGGTAAATTTATTAGCACTTAGTATTGCCAAAACTTTTGTAGAGCATTGTCAGGTATGGCTGGGTGATATTTATTTAGATGATGAAGAGTTGATGTATAATTTGGCACTTCATTTGCAACCGGCGGTGGAAAGAGCTAAATATGGTATGGAGCTTATTAATCCTTTATTACCTCAGATAAGAGAACAATATGGTAACTTATTTATGATTGCGTTGAGAGCCGTCGGAGAGATTGAGCAAAGTCTGGGGATTAAGATGTCAGATGATGAAATAGGCTATTTGACGATCCACTTAGGAGGTGCAATTGAACGTAAAAAAATCCGTACATCGAAAAGCTTACAAGTATTGCTGGTTTGTGGCAATGGGGTTGGAACAGCTAATTTACTGGCGATTACATTGAAGAATAAAATGTCGTATCTTAATATCAAAAAAATAATATCTGTTTACGAGATTAAAGAGGAAGAATTAGATGACATTGATATTGTGATTAGTACGATTGCACTTAAATTAGATCATGTAGCGGTTTTACATGTTTCTCCAATTTTATCTGATGCCGAAATTACGGTCATTGAAAATCAAATTCAATATTTTTATGATAAAAAATTTGCAAAAGTAGAAAAAGTAAATACCCCAAAAAATAGTACATTATCCTTAAAGGAGGTATTATTGCCGGAAACAATTGCACTTGATGTAGAGGCAGATAATTGGGAAGAGGCAATCAAATCGGCAGGTAATTTACTGGTGGATACAAAGGCAGTAGAGAAAAAATATGTTGATAGTATGATTCAATGTGTAAAAGACATGGGCGTTTATATTGTGATAGGACCAGGGCTGGCAATGCCGCATGCAAGATGTGAAGATGGTGTCAATAAAATATGCCTAAGTATGGTGCGTTTGGTTAATCCGGTGAAGTTTGGCAGTCCCGTCAATGACCCTGTTAATTTGGTATTTGCTTTTGGTGCAGTAGATTCTAAATCGCATTTAAGAGTGCTTTATGAATTGTGGCAGATTTTCAATGATCCTGCAGCAATGGAAGTTTTACGTACATGCAAAAATAAAGTTGAGGTACTATCCTTAATTAAGAATTTTGAATCGAAGGAAGAGAATGCGGAGTTTAAATCTTTATAAAATGGGGTAATAAATCATGTTAACTGATTTTTTAACAGCTGATTGTATTCGGTTAAATGTTATCTGTGAGAATTGGAAAGAAGCTGTAAAAGCTGGGACTGATCTGTTGCTAGAAAAAAATTGTATAGAGCCGAGTTATTTAGCGGCAATTATTCATCATCATGAAGCATTTGGACCCTATATGGTAGTTGCGCCGGGGATCGTTTTAGCACATGCCAGACCAGAAGATGGCGCGAAGAAAGTATCCATTAGTTTGGTAACATTAAAAACACCAATGGTGTTTGGTAATGAGATAAATGATCCAGTTAAATTAGTTTTTACGTTTGCAACAACAGATCAGAAAGTACATTTAGCTTTATTGGCAAATCTGATGGAACTATTATCAAATGAAAATGATATTCAAACGATCATGTCTGCGCGTCAAGTTAGTTCAGTGATCGATATCATCAAGCAGTATTCCAATTGATTTATATAAAAAATAGGAGGAAGTATTATGAAAATTTTAGTATGTTGTGGGCATGGTCTTGGCAGTAGCTTTATGATTGAAATGAACATTAAAAAAGTATTAACTGAGTTAGGCGTAGAGGCTACGGTGGAGCATAGTGATTTATCATCGGCATCGGGGATTAAAGCAGATATTTATGTTGGTACACGCGATATTGCAACGCAATTAACTTCATTAGGGGGAAAAGTAGTATCTTTAAACAATATGATTGATAAAAAAGAATTAAAAGAAAAAATGGAGGCTGCCTTGGTAGATTAAAAAATGCAAGAGAGGATGAAGAAAAATGTTAAAGTTTATACTTGATATTCTTAGTGTTCCAGCAATTTTAGTTGGTTTAATTTCGATGATTGGTCTCATTGCGTTAAAGAAAAATAGTGCAGATATTATTAAAGGAACAATTAAAACGATTTTAGGTTTCTTGATTCTTGGGGGCGGTGCTGGAATTGTCGTTGGTGCGTTATCCAATTTTGGGATAATGTTTGAGCAAGGCTTTAATATTAATGGTGTCGTACCGCATAATGAAGCCATTGTTGCGATGGCGTTGAAAACTTATGGCACGCAAACTGCTTTAATTATGGCCTTTGGTATGGTTGTAAATATTTTAATTGCGCGCTTTACTCCATTAAAGTACATTTTTTTAACAGGACATCATACTTTGTATATGGCTTGTATGATTGCATCTATCTTAGTTATTGGTGGCATGCAGGGAATTTCACTTATTATCGTTGGTTCAATGATTCTCGGATTTATTATGGCGTTATTTCCTGCAATTGCACAACCGACGATGCGTAAGATTACGGGAACTGACGATGTAGCATTTGGTCATTTTAGTACAATTGGTTATGTATTTTCCGCTTGGATTGGTTCATTGGTAGGCAATAAAGAAAAAACGACAGAAGATATTAATTTCCCGCAGGGGTTAAGTTTTTTAAGAGATTCTTCGTTAGCCGTTTCCCTCGTCATGATGGTACTTTATTTCATTGTTGCTATCGCATCCGGTCCTGCGTATGTAGAGAAAGAATTGAGTGGCGGTCAAAATTTTATTGTGTTTTCAATGATTCAGGCAATTACTTTTGCCGGTGGCGTGTATATCATTCTCGCAGGTGTTAGATTGGTACTTGCTGAAATTGTTCCAGCCTTTAGCGGAATTGCGACTAAGTTAGTGCCGGATGCAAAGCCAGCCATTGATTGTCCGGTTGTTTATCCTTATGCACCAAATGCAGTTTTAATTGGCTTCTTATCTAGTTTTGTCGGTGGTGTAGTGGGGATGATTGCCTTGCTTATGCTGGATAAATCTTTTCCCGGGTTGCCAATTATTTTACCCGGGGTAGTACCGCATTTCTTCTGCGGAGCAACTGCCGGAGTATTTGGTAATGCAACAGGTGGCTTAAGAGGTTCTATTGCTGGTGCTTTTGCACAAGGATTACTGATTACTTTCTTACCGGTCTTACTAATGCCAGTATTAGGCGATCTTGGTTTTGCAAATACGACCTTTAGTGATGCAGACTTTGGGGTCGTTGGTATTTTATTAGGGAATATACTACAATTATTTAAATAGAGTAATTGTATCAGTATAGCTCATTTGGCCATATTTTGTTTACCGGGTTGAAAGACAGGAAAAATTATTGTTGTTGAAGAACATACTTTATATAAAAATAAATAAGAAAAGGTGATTAGGTTATATGGAGTATGCAAAATTAATTGATCATACCTTATTAAAGACAGAAGCAACTGAAGCGGATATTGCTAAGCTTGTGGAAGAAGCCAGAAAATATGAATTTGCCTCTGTTTGTATCAGTCCTATTTGGGTAGCGTATGCAGCGAAAGCATTAAAAGATACAAGTGTAAATGTTTGTACAGTGATCGGGTTTCCTCAAGGTGCAACGCCGACGACTATTAAAGTTTTTGAAACGAAGACTGCAATTGAGGACGGGGCATCTGAGGTAGATATGGTCATTGCCGTAGGCAAATTAAAAAGCGGCGATTCTATGTATGTCAAGCAGGATATTGCAGCGGTGGTTAAAGAGTCAAGAGGCAAGGCGAAGGTAAAGGTCATCATCGAGGCTTGTTTGTTGACCAACGAGGAAAAAGCGCTTGCTTGTCAGCTTGCCTTGGAGGCAGGTGCTGATTTCGTGAAAACTTCTACCGGTTTTTCAACAGGCGGTGCGGTGAAAGATGATGTGCGTCTTATGCGTCGAGTGGTTGGTGATAAAATTGGTGTAAAAGCGGCCGGTGGTATTCGCTCAGAAGAGGATGTTAAACTTATGTTGGAGGCAGGAGCGAACCGTATTGGAACAAGCAATGGGGTAAATATCGTGCAGAAGAGTCTTGTAGCCGGAAAGTAAAAATGATTTTTTGACAGACGATACAAAAAGTTAGAATAGTAATTTTTTGTATCGTCTGTTTTATTTTTAGAAAACGAAAAAATAATGCGTTTCCCCTTGAATTTGGAAAAATAATAGTGTATTATACTAAATAGTAATGTTATTAATTAAGATATTACGTATTTGAAAACTTGGGGGAAGATAAAATGCGATTGAGATGGATTCAAATTATGGCCGCAATTATGGTCAGTGCGTTGGTTTTGGTTGGATGTGGGATGAATAATACAAGTGAAAAAACAAGTAAGGATAAACAAAAATTCAACATTGTTACATCTTTTTATCCGATGTACATAGCAACAATCAATGTAACAAAAGGTGTGGAAGGGGTCGAAGTCAAGAATATGACGAAACCTCAAACTGGGTGTTTACATGATTATCAATTAACACCGGAAGATTTAAAGACATTAGAGAATGCAAATGCTTTTGTTGTAAATGGTGCAGGGATGGAAGCATTTTTAGATAAAGTAGTTAAACAGCAAGCCGATTTAAAAATTGTTGATGCAAGTAAAGGCATTACTCTTTTAAAAGAAGGCGATGAGGAGAATCCACATGTGTGGGTTAGTGTGAGCGATGCAATTCAACAAGTGAATCAGATTGCAGATCAGTTAGCAGCAATTGATCAGGTACATGCGGCGCAGTATAAACAAAATGCCGCGGAATATGTTAAAAAATTAGAAGCATTAAAAACGCAGATGCATAAACAAATTGATTCGCTGCCAAATAAGAATATCGTTACATTCCATGAGGCTTTCCCTTATTTCGCTAAAGAATTTAATTTAAATATTGTGTCTGTTATCGAGCGTGAACCGGGAACGGAGCCTTCGCCAAAAGAATTGGAAGAAACGATTGCAAAGATCAAAGAGTTAAATATAAAAGCTCTGTTTGCTGAACCACAATATCCGGCTGGTGCAGCTGAAACAATCTCAAAAGAAACGGGTGCAAAGGTCTATACATTAGATCCAGTGGTAACGGGAGAAGCAACACCGGATTCTTATGATGCTTATATCCAAACGATGAAGAAAAATGCGGAAGTTTTAGAAACCGCCTTAAAATAATATAAAGTTGTAGTTTTATTTCATAAAAGGTATATGAATTGAGATGATTTGAAAAAATAGGGCAGATAGCCCTATTTTTTTTTCAATTGATATTGCAAAAAGTCAAAAAGTCAAATATAATAACAATTAAAGGAAAAGTCAAAAAATCAAAATCATTTAGTAGGTGGTAGAATTGAGTAATATAGCGGATTTAATAGAAGAATATATTCTACGGCGGTTATCGAGAGAGCAAGATAGTAAAGTAGAATTACGAAGGACTGAAATTGCAGATGAAATAGACTGTGCCCCTTCGCAGATCAGCTATGTATTGAATACAAGATTTACGATAGCAAAAGGATTCACGGTTGAATCCAGACGAGGTCTAGGGGGATTTATTCGTATCACCCGAGTGCCGTTGCAAAATATAATATATCAAGATATATTGAATAAAATAAATGAAGAGACTTCGCTAGAAGATATCAAAGTGATTGTTAGATATTTGGTACAGCATGGTTTTATTGCAAATCGTGAGGCTGCGATATTGTTTCAAGTTGTACCTTTTATTTTTGCAAAAATGGAGGAAAAAGAAAGAATCGATTTTCTGCATACTATTTTTTTGACTTTGGCCAATTTTTCTTAAGGGGGAATAGAAATTGTTATGTGATGATTGCAAAAAAAATCAAGCCTGTGTTCATCTTACGCAAATTACGCACACGCAAAAAATAGATAAACATTTATGCGAGGAGTGTGCCAAAAAATATGGAGAGCTGATTTTTAACATAGATCAAAAATTTTCAGTCAATGATTTTTTAGCTGGAATGTTTAATAATGGTTTGGTAGAAGTAGATAATTCTCAAATGAAAGAGATGACTTGTCCGAATTGTGGAATGACATATAGTGATTTCAGTCGCACCGGCAAAATTGGCTGCAGTATTTGTTATGCAACATTTGCTAAAAAGCTAGAGCCATTGCTTCGTCGGATTCATGGAGCAAGCAGCCATATAGGTAAATTTCCTAAACGTTCAGGCGGAAAGCTTGGCTTAAAACAAAGAATTAAGCAAATGCGTAATACATTAACAACGCATGTTGCCAATGAAGAATATGAGCAAGCTGCAAAGCTGCGGGATACAATTAAAGAACTTGAGAAAGAACTTCATGAGGATGTCGAATAGGGGGTTTAGAGATATGTCACAGGAAGAATTATTCGTGAAACCGCTTACGTTGTGGATGGATGGAAGTGGTACAGATAGTGATATTGTACTGTCTAGTCGTGTTCGTTTGGCGAGAAATATAGCGGGGATTCCTTTCCCAAATAGAGCAAATTTAGCACAGTTAGCAAAAGTCGAAACTTCTGTTCAAGATGTGATTGAGGAGTTAGAAGAATCGACGGGAAAATCATATAAAAGTATTTCGATTGATAAATTGAGTACATTGGAACGCAATGTCTTAATTGAAAAACACATGATTAGCAATAATCATATTATAAATCCTGAAAATCGTTTAGTGCTTGTTAGTGCAGATGATAGGATTAGTATTATGGTCAATGAAGAAGATCATTTGCGTATTCAATGCATGGTGTCAGGACTCGATTTAGGAAAAACACTTGAAATGGCAAATAAAATTGACGATACAGTGGAATCGAAGCTTGATATAGCTTTTACAGAAGATATGGGATATTTAACATCGTGTCCGACAAATTTAGGTACAGGTCTTCGGGCTTCTGTGATGGTACATTTACCGGGACTGGTTTTTACACGGCAAATTAATAAGATTATGAATGCTTCTACTCAATTAGGATTAGCTGTTCGAGGCTTGTATGGTGAAGGTAGTGAAGTGATTGGAAATATTTTTCAAATATCAAATCAGTTAACTTTAGGATTTAGTGAACAGGAAATTGTAGATAATCTAACGAGTGCTGTTTTAGAGATTATGACCCATGAAAAAGCGGCACGAAAAGCCTTATATGCACAGGCACCTGATGTTGTGAGTGATAAAGTTTGGCGATCTTACGGGGTTTTAAAATATGCGAGAACGATTTCAGGTAACGAGGCGCTCGCATTGCTGAGTGAAGTACGAATGGGGATTGATTTGAATATTATTCATAATGTTCCTCCAAGTATATTTAATGAATTATTGGTTTCAAGTCGGAGTAATTACTTGCAAAATTTAAAGAATAATGGGAATTTATCACCGGGTGAGATTGATAAACAAAGAGCGGAAATGATTCGGAAAGTGTTAACAGCTGATACGATAAATAAAGGAGTTGATTCACTATGAATAGTAGATTTACTGCCAGAGCAATCAAAGTGTTGGAATTGGCGCAGTATGAAGCAAAAGAGCTAGGACATAATTATGTTGGAACAGAACATTTATTATTAGGGTTAATCCGTGAAGGAGAAGGCGTTGCTGCAAAAGCTTTATTATCTTTAGAAATTGATTTAGATCTTGTGCGTAAGCAAGTAGAAGCGATGATTGGCCAAGGCGATGGCAGTAATGAGGAGTTCACTTATACACCTAGGGCAAAACGTGTTATGGAATTGGCTGTTGCTGAATCGCAGGATCTTGGACATAATTATATTGGAACCGAGCATATTTTATTGGGGTTAATTCACGAAGATGAAGGTGTTGCAGCAAAAGTGCTGTCAGCTTTAGGTGCAGAGGTTGAAAGCGTTCGTGAAGTTGTAATTGATATGTTAGGTGGACAGTCCGCACAGAATGGAAGTGGAAATAGTGAAGGCAAGGTTGCATCGAAAAAAGCAATGCATACGCCAACGCTAAATGAGTATGGCCGCAATTTAAATGATCTGGCATCCGCCGGTAAAATTGATCCGGTCATTGGCCGAGACATGGAAATTGAACGCGTGATTCAGATTTTAAGTCGTCGTACGAAAAACAATCCAATTTTAATTGGTGAGCCCGGCGTTGGGAAAACAGCCGTAGCTGAGGGGCTTGCTCAGCGCATTGTGCAAGGAACTGTTCCGGAGGTTTTGAGTAATAAACGTGTGGTTTCGCTTAATATGGCTTCTGTGGTGGCGGGAGCAAAGTATCGTGGTGAATTTGAAGAACGGTTGCGGAAAATCATTGGTGAGATTGAAAAAGATGGGAATGTAATCTTATTCATTGATGAAATGCATACTTTGATTGGTGCGGGCGCAGCTGAAGGGGCGATTGATGCAGCGAATATTTTAAAACCGGCGCTGGCACGCGGTGAATTGCAAACCATTGGTGCGACTACACTCAACGAGTATAAAAAATATATTGAAAAGGATTCCGCGTTGGAACGTCGTTTTCAGCCGATTACAATTGGAGAACCGTCGGTTGAAGATGCAATTGCAATTTTGCTTGGCATTCGAGATAAGTATGAAGCGTTTCATCGGGCGCAAATTACGGATGAAGCGATTTGTGCGGCAGTGAAATTATCACATCGGTATATTGCAGATCGTTTTTTGCCGGATAAAGCGATCGATTTAATGGATGAAGCGGCGTCGCGTGTACGATTGAAATCTGTTTCGCAGCCGGATAGCATAAAATCTTTGGAGAAAGAATTAGAAAAATTAAAAACAGAAAAAGAAGCGGCTATTACTGCACAAGAATATGAACGCGCTGCGAAAATTCGTGATGAAGAAACTCGAATGAAAGAAAGTTTGGAAACTAAGCAAAAAGAATGGAGTGATCGTGAAAATACACGCATAATCGTAACGCCAGATGATATTGCGCAAGTTGTAGCGACATGGACAGGAATCCCCGTGAAAAAATTAGCGGCGGAAGAATCAGAACGTCTATTACAGATGGAATCCATCTTAGAAAAAAGAGTCGTTGGGCAAAACGAGGCTGTAAAAGCAGTATCGAAAGCAATACGAAGAGCAAGAGCAGGTCTAAAAGATGCAAAACGTCCGATTGGTTCTTTCTTATTCTTAGGGCCTACGGGTGTGGGAAAAACTGAGTTGGCACGCGCTTTGGCAGAAAGTTTATTTGGCGATGAAAATGCAATGCTGCGATTTGATATGTCTGAATATATGGAGAAACATACTGTATCACGATTGGTTGGCGCCCCTCCAGGGTATGTCGGTTTTGAAGAGGGTGGACAATTAACGGACGCAGTGCGTCGTAAACCGTATTCTGTTATTTTGTTAGATGAAATTGAAAAGGCGCATCACGATGTATTCAATATTTTATTGCAAGTGTTGGAGGATGGACGTTTGACGGATAGTCAAGGACGGACTGTAGATTTTAAAAATACTGTGATTATTATGACGTCTAATGTTGGGGCAAAACATTTAAAGAAAGAAAGTGCAGCAGTTGGCTTCTTAACTGGCAGTCAATCAGAGGTTTCAGTGGAAGCTGCAAAAGCAAAAGTTCTTGATGAAGTAAAACGATTGTTCAGACCAGAATTTATCAATCGTGTCGATGAAATGCTTGTATTTAATGCGTTAACCAAAACGGAACTTGTTAAAATTGTTGATATCATGCTGCAAGATGTGATGAAGCGTCTTCGTGAGATGGAAATTGGCATGAGCTTAACAGAAACGGCAAAAGAGAGAATTATTAAAGAAGGATCAGACTTCACGTATGGCGCTCGCCCGTTAAAACGTGCAATTCAAAAATTAGTGGAAGATGAAATCGCAGAACGTATTTTGACTGGAGAATTTAAAGCCGGCGATCATGTGAAAATTGATACTGTAGATGCTGCATTAACATTTGTAAAAGAAGATGCTGTAAAGACAGAATTGAAGAATTCATAGTGCATAGATACAATAAAACTTCAGCTTGTCATCACGATCAAGCTGAAGTTTTATTTTTCTTACGTTGTAGCTGAAGAAATGGTAAAATAGAAGAAATTATCTTATGAATTTTGGTAAAGGAAAAAATGAATGAATACCATTTTAAATTTTGTGATTGGGGTTGTTTGGCTAACAAAGGCTATTTTAAAAATATTCTTTCAAGCTATTTTATATGTACCTAAAAAGTTGTATGCACGGATGAAACGCGTGTAATTCATTTTTCTGTTAGCTTAAGGGGTGTGTTGTATGGCAAAACGTAAAACCGTATACATGTGTCAAGAATGTGGTTATGATGCGCCAAAATGGATGGGAAAATGCCCAGGTTGCGGGCAATGGAATACAATGGTAGAGGAAACGATAGTACCAGAGAAGAAAGGCGGACTTAGTCTAGGCATATCAAGTTCTGGAATACCAGAAGAAATTGCTGACATAACAGTGGAAGATATGCCAAGATTTCTTACTGGTTCAATTGAACTCGATCGTGTGCTGGGCGGCGGTGTAATTCCAGGATCTATGGTTTTAATCGTTGGAGATCCCGGTGTCGGCAAATCTAGTTTAACTTTGAAAGTTTGTGCAAATGTTGCGAAAGTGCAGGGCAAGGTGCTTTACGTTACCGGAGAAGAAAGCGCGAGGCAAGTAAGAATGCGTGCAGATCGCTTGCAGGCGATTGAAAGAGATTTACTGGTTCTTAGTGAAACCAATTTAGAATATATAGAGAAACATAGTATGGAAATCAAGCCAACATTACTGGTAATTGACTCAATACAAACCGTGTTTAAACCAGATGTGCAATCTGCACCGGGCAGTGTAAGTCAGGTAAGAGAATGTGCTGTGGATTTGCTTAGAATCGCGAAAAACAATGGAATTGCTATTTTTATTGTTGGTCATGTTACGAAAGATGGTACTTTGGCTGGACCGAGAGTTTTAGAGCATATCGTGGATACGGTTCTCTACTTTGAAGGCGAACGCAATGCACAATTTCGGATTCTTAGAGCAGTTAAGAATCGTTTCGGTAGTACAAATGAAATTGGTTTATTTGAAATGCGGGGCATTGGATTGATTGATGTTCCTGATGCATCTAAATTATTTTTATCCGATTCGCCAACTGAAGTTTCGGGAAGTGTAATTGTTCCAACAGTAGAAGGAACAAGACCGCTATTAGTTGAAGTGCAAGCATTGGTTGGACAAACTCCATATGTTCCGCCTAGACGAACTTCAGACTATGTAGATGTAAAACGGATTCAATTATTGCTTGCTGTACTAGAAAAACGTGTTGGGATGATGCTGGGAAGTTGTGATGTTTATGTGAAAGTAGCTGGTGGAATTAAAATTGACGAGCCGGCGATAGATTTAGGTTTGATCGTAGCATTGGCATCAAGCTATCGAAATTCTGCTATACTGGCAAAAACGGTTGTTTTTGGTGAAGTAGGTTTAGCCGGTGAAGTACGTGCTGTGACACAGGCTGAAAATAGAATTCGTGAGGCGGCAAAAATGGGGTTTACCAATATTATTTTGCCAAAGAAAAATTTAATGAACTTAACGATTGATTTGCCAGTTAAGTTGCATAGTGTAGAAAGTGTAAGTGAGGCGCTTGAAATAGCATTGAATTAAACTATACGGTTATAAATAGAGTGATAACCGCATAGTTAAGGTAATGTAATGTTTTTAATGAACTTGGCATATGCTTGGTTTTCTTCAATTTTTGTAACGCGATACAGTTTATTATCTTCTGTAATCAGTTCATCACCGACCGTTACCACTACAGGAATACGCATAAGCATAGTTTTGTCTTTTTCATCATTAATTTCATAGTAATCATATAATTTCTGTGTAGTTTTTAACTCTGGTGAAGGAACAATATATCTGTTTTTAATTGGAGCAGAAAACAAGAAATAATAAAGCAAAAATATGAAAAAAATACTGCATAAAAAAAAGAGGAAATATTTAGGCCTTAACATTGTTTAGCCTCCCAAAATAACTATTTTTAGATGAATCTAAAAATAGTTTTTCCTTAGAAGGGCAGAACTATGTAATTTTTAACTGGCAGAATCGTTTGCGTTTCTTTCAGTTTTGTGTGAATATAGTTTTATCATAAAATGGAAAGGAGCTGGTTTTTATTTTTAATATTATAGTTTCATTGCTTGTTACGATTTGGGTTGGTTATCTAATAACAAAAAAATATAAACCACAGCCAGTATTATTTTTTGCTGGCATGATCTTAATGCTGAGTGCAGTCGTATTTGGCTATGGACAAATTTTATCAGAAAAAGAGAGTACAGGATTCATATTTTTTGATATGTTTGAATTTATCAAAAATACGTTTAGTTCGAGGGCGGCTGCACTAGGGCTTAATATTATGGCTGTTGGCGGGTTTGCGCGTTATATGGAACATGTAGGCGCAAGTAAGGCACTGGTACATATTGCAATTCAGCCGCTTTCAAAGCTTCATGCACCTTACACGGTAATGTCCGTTTCTTGGGTGCTTGGTATGTGTTTGGGATTATTTATTAATAGTGCATCGGGCCTTGCAATGCTGTTGATGGTAACAATGTTTCCGATTCTTGTAAATTTAGGTGTAAGCAGAATCTCAGCTTGTGCAGTGATTGCGACTACACTTTGTATGGATTGGAGTCCAGCCGATCCGGGAAGCATTTTATCAGCAACCACGGCTGGGCTTGATATTGCAACGTATTGGACTCAATATCAAGTGCCTGTAACAATTGCCGTATTAATTGCGGGTTCGATTTCCCATTTTTTCACACAAAGATATTTTGATAGAAGAGAAAATCATATCGTAGAACGCAGTAATAAAGAAAAAATCACTACGGAAGTAGATTTACCTCCGCGATTGTATGCTTTATTACCGATGATTCCACTCGTTTTGATTTTGAGTTTTAGTGATCTATGGATATCTTGGATTAAGATGGATCTGATTAAGGCTATGTTTATCGGCTTATTTATTACAATGATTTGTGAATATATCAGATATAAAGATGCGAAAAAAGTATGTGCTGATATTCAAGTTTTTTTTGATGGATTGGGTATGCAGATGGCAAATGTGGTTACTTTAATTGTTGCAGGTGAAACATTTGCCAAAGGGCTCACAAGTATGGGGACCATTGATGCAATTATAAACAGTGCGCAAAATTCTGGATTCGGTGGGATCGGCATGGTTCTTGTCATGGTAGCTATCATTGGATTTAGTGCAATTATTATGGGGTCCGGTAATGCACCTTTCTTTGCTTTTGCATCGCTTACACCCGTAGTTGCGGCTAAAATGGGAATGGCGCCGGTACTTATGTTGATGCCAATGCATTTTGCAGCGAGTATAGCTAGGTGCATATCACCAATTACAGCTGTTATTGTAGTTACAGCAAGCCTTGGTAATATCTCTCCGTTTGATTTGATTAAAAGAACCGCAATTCCGATGATCATTGCAATGATTGTGATGGTTTTGACAAGTTTAATTTTATTTCACTGAGTATCTATCTTCACATTCGCTTACAAGTGGAACAAGTTTCAGACGGTAGACAAATACTATATTTATGTTGGTAAGTTAGAAAATACCGAAATTCGTTCCACTTATAAACTAGTACGAAGACAGGTTGACGGTTGGTGAAAAGTACTTTTCACCAACTCGCTGCTCATCTATCCATAGTTTGTCTACCCGCTGAAACATAACTCTTTTTGAGTTATGTTTATTTTTCTTAATTTATGATTGACAAGAGGTATAACACATGATAGAATTAAAAATTTGACAAATATATATATGTATGCTATAATCAATACGTATTAGGAGGTGCTGCTGTGCTTAGTATAGGTGATAAGGTTGTTTACCCGATGCATGGCGCCGGTATCATCGAAGGAATAGAAGAATGTGAAGTAATGGGAGAAACCAAATCTTATTATATTCTTCGAATGCCATTTGGTGGTATGAAAGTCATGATACCCTTGAATAATGTTGAAAATATTGGGTTGCGTGAAGTGATTACGCAGGCTGAAGTTGAAAAAGTAGTTGAAGTATTAAAAAGTGAACCTGAAATTGCAGCGGGGAGCTGGAATAGAAGATTTAATGCAAACTTGTTAAAGATTAAAAGTGGTAGTATCTATGATGTAGCTGAAATCGTAAGAAACTTAATTTTACAAGATCGTGCTAAAAAAATTTCTACAGGTGAAAGAAGGTTATTAGACACTGCAAAGCAAATATTAGTTAGTGAGCTGGTCTTAGCTTGCAATAAGGATGCCTCTTCTGTGGAAACATGGATGTATGAATTGCTTGATAAAAATACGCCAGGTAACTGACGTATTTTTTTATTGAGTTTTGGGCAAAATAGTGGTATCTTGATAAAAGACATTGTAATATTTGGAAGGAGGTGAAGGAGTGTTAGATAAAGTTTTGCGTTTTGTTATTACAATCTTGATGGCGATTCTTGGTTTAGTTCTGATGAGATTTGCAAATCCATTACTGACGCTTTTGATTAGTGCGGAAATTTTAAAAATGGGTATTTTTGGAATGACAATGACGAATTTATTGTCCGTTTTACTCGGTGGTGTCATCGGTGGTGGAATTGGTTTTTTCATTTCGCCCTATCTGATTAAAAATCTACTCAAATTATCATTGTGGGTAGAACAGCAGCTAAGTAAAATGCCAATTCATGATGTTATTGCAGGTGCTATTGGTTTGGCTATTGGACTTATAATTGCGAATTTATTAGGTTCAGCATTTTCTCCAATTCCGATTGTGGGTAGTTATATTCCGGTAATCCTAAGTATAATATTAGGGTATTTAGGAATTCATATTACCATACAAAAGCGGGATGAAATTGCTGGGCTATTTGAATTTTTACCAAAACTCGTTAGAGAAAAAACAAAAGATAAAGAACAGTCTGCGGAAGATAATTGTCAGTATAAACTTTTAGATACGAGTGTTATTATCGACGGACGTATTGCTGATATTTGTCAGAGTGGTTTTATCGAAGGTACACTTCTTATTCCGGTGTTTGTATTAGAAGAATTGCAGCATATTGCAGATTCTTCTGATTTATTAAAACGCAATCGCGGTAGACGTGGACTGGATGTTTTAAATCGAATTCAAAAAGAGTTTGGGATGTATGTTCAAATTGATAGTCGTGATTTTGACGATATTTCAGAAGTGGATTCTAAATTGGTAAAGTTAGGTCAATTAGTACATGGCAAGATTATTACCAATGATTATAATTTAAATAAAGTCGCAGAATTGCAGGGAGTTCCAGTTTTAAATATAAATGAATTATCAAATGCGGTAAAACCAGTTGTTATTCCTGGCGAAGATATGGTTGTTACTGTTGTAAAAGACGGTAAAGAATTCGCGCAAGGGGTAGCTTATCTTGACGATGGGACAATGATTGTCGTTGAGGGTGGTAAGAAGCATATGAATGAGACAATAGAAGTTGTTGTTACTTCGGTACTTCAAACTGCGGCTGGCAGAATGATCTTTGCCAAGCCTAAAGCAGCTGAAAAAGGTGCTTAATTTTCGTTAAAATTGAAATTGCTTTTGTAAGTTCTGCATTCTTTGAGGTGCAGAACTTTTTTGTATATCAAAATCCAGATTGTAGACAAACTGCGTATAGAAGGAATAGTTATTTTCTATTGTATCGACAGGCTGAACTTCTTTGGAAATAAAAAGTCATATGTAGTATTATTTTGTATGTTACTGAAAAATATAGTATGATAGTAGAAGTGTTTATTTAGATATTGATGAAAAATAGTAAAAATAGATAAAGGTAGGGGTAATATGGTAACAGCAATTTTTCCTGCTGCGGGTCAAGGAAAAAGAATGGAAATTGGCATAAATAAGGTATTTCTAGAGCTTTTAGGTAAGCCGATTTTAGTACATACAGTGATTGCTTTTTCTAATTGTACAGCAATTGATGATTTAATTATTGTAGTAGCCCCAGAAGAAGTTTCAATTGTAAAAAAAATATTAAAGGCAGTACCGAATTTAAAACCATGGCAAGTTGTGGCAGGCAGCACGGAAAGACAGTACTCTATTGCAAATGGACTGGCATCACTGCGTCCAGATACTGAGATTGTTCTAGTGCATGATGGTGCCAGACCACTTACCAGTGATGCAGTCATTACGGCTGTTGTGGAAGAAACTAGACGGTTTGGGGCGACTGTTACAGGCGTTCCGGCAAAAAATACAATTAAAATTGTGAATGAAGACCAAGTTGTTACAGAAACCCCAGAACGCAGTACTTTATGGTCAATTCAAACACCGCAGGGATTTAAAAGAGAGATTATTTTAGATGCTTATAAAAAAGCTGATCAAGATGATTTCCTTGGAACTGATGATGCAAGTTTAGTAGAACGATTGGGAATTAAGGTCAAAGTTGTAAAAGGTGAATATAGCAATTTAAAAATTACGACACCAGAGGATTTTATTATCGCAGAAGCTTTTTTACGAAAAGGTGTGGTCGCGCGATTGGTTTCAGGGGTGTCTACTCTGGTTGCCGATGTTGCAGAAACTTTGAAAAAAGGTGTGAAAAAATTATGATGAGATTTGGGATGGGATATGATGTCCATAAACTTGTAGAAGGGCGTAAACTGATTTTAGGCGGAGTAGAAGTTCCCCATCATCTTGGTTTGCTAGGACATTCAGATGCCGATGTTGTATTGCATGCAATTTCAGATGCTTTGCTTGGTGCTGCGGCCTTAGGCGATATTGGCAAACATTTTCCGGATACTGACGAAAAATATAAAGGAATTTCTAGCATTTTGCTGCTGGAAGAAGTACGGAATCTGATTGATCAAGCGGGATATCAAGTCGGTAATATCGATGTAACAATCGCAGCGCAAAAGCCTAAATTAGCTGATTTTATTGCGAAGATGAATGAAAATATTGCACAAGCGATGCAATGTGAATTAAATAAAGTGAATGTAAAAGCCACGACAACGGAAGGCTTAGGTTTTGTAGGTGTAGAGGAAGGTATAGCAAGTTATGCCGTTGTAGGAATCATAAAAAAATAGATTTGAATAAGTTTAATAATTTTGTACATATTAACAATTACAATGAATCTCGTATGAGGAGGCATTATTTTATGCGTAATTTACTATGTGCAATTTTTGTTATGGTATATGTGCTGTTGCCAAGAGAATGTTTTGCCATGGATTTTGATGTACACTTTGAAACAATGGAGGATAATTTTATTGGCGAAGTATGGTATGACAATGCACTCTTTTGGCGGTTTGCCCTATCGCCAACGGGGGCTCTTCCGACAAGCTCAAACACAGCGTATTTTCATACAGTTATAACGCCGGAAATTGAAGATGGGTTTTTTATTTTTAGAGTACAATAAAAGTTGAAAAACTTAAATAAAATGATATAATGTATAAGAAATAACTGAGGTATTTTATCTATCTCAGTTATTTTATGTAGATTTTGCATAGTAATAAAAATTTTGTTACAATACATAGTACAGGATGATTATGGGAGGCTATTTTATGTCAGAAGAAGTACGTGTGCGATTTGCGCCAAGTCCAACAGGCCCGTTTCATATTGGTGGTGCAAGATCAGCATTATTTAATTGGTTGCTTGCTAAAAAAACAGGCGGAAAATTAATTCTAAGAATTGAGGATACGGATAGAGCTCGTTCAACGAGGGAATCAGAAGAAAATATCAAAGCTGCTTTGAAGTGGCTGGGTATCAATTGGGATGAAGGTATTGATGTCGGCGGAGAATATGGACCATATCGTCAAACCGAGCGGCTTGCGCTTTATAAAAAGTTTACGGATCAATTGCTTGCTGAGGGAAAAGCTTATTATTGTTATTGCTCAGATGAAGAGTTAGAGGCGGAACGCAATGCTTTAATGGAGAAAAATGAAATGCCGATTTATCAAGGGCATTGTCGTGAGCTGACAGAAGAACAAAAAGCAAAACTGATTGCTGAAGGCAGAAAACCTACAATTCGATTTAGAACACCAGCGAATCAACAGGTTGTGTTCGATGATTTGGTACGTGGGAAAATGAGTTTTGATTCAAATGGGGTTGGCGATTTTGTTATTGTAAAATCAGATGGAATCCCTGTATATAATTACGCCGTGGTACTGGATGATGCGCTTATGAAAATAAGCCACGTAATTCGTGCTGAAGAGCATTTATCTAATACACCAAGGCAAGTTGTTTTATATGAAGCACTTGGTCTACCAGTGCCTACGTTTGGACATATTTCATTAATTCTAGGTAAAGATAGAACCAAGATGAGTAAACGGCATGGTGCAACTTCGGTAGATCAATATCGCCGATTAGGCTATCTGCCGGAAGCGATTGTGAATTTTCTTGCACTGCTTGGCTGGGCACCGAATAGCGAACAGGAAATTTTCTCTACGGAAGAGTTAATTCAAGAATTCTCTATGGATCGTGTGGCAAAGAATCCAGCAGTGTTTGATATCGATAAATTAAACTGGATCAATGCACATTATATGAAAGCTGCAAACCCGGATAAGATTGCGTTTTTGGCGATCCCTCATCTTGTGGAAGCTGGATATATTTCAGGGGAATTAACAGCAGAAGAGAAAGATAACTTGGTGAAATTTGTTTCCGTAATTCAAGATCATTTGAGTTATGTAGCACAGGTTGTTGATTATGCGGATCTTTATTATAAAGATGATGTTGTAATCGAAGATGAGGAAACAAAAGTAATTTTATTAGATGAAGAAATTCCAGCTGTCATCGCGTTATTCAAAGAAAAATTAAACGCGTTGGAAGAAGTAAATGCAGCAAATATTAAACCAATTTTAAAAGCGATTACAAAAGAATTAAAAGTCGGCGGGAAAAAAGTGTTTATGCCAATCCGTGTTGCAATGACAGGGCAGATGCATGGTCCTGATTTGGTTCGTTTAATTGAAGTTTTGGGGCGTGAGCGCGTGATTGACCGTATTGATAAAACAATGCGTAGTGTGACGAAATAAAATGCTTGCGAAGTGAATTTGGATTACATATAATGAGAAATAGAGAAATGTGTTGATCGGGAAAGTAGGTGAACTTTCTCCTGCAGAGAGGTACTATAATAGCTGAAATTAGTACTAGGAAGAAAGCCATTCGAAATGCACCCGGGAGCAGTTTAGCTGAATTTATAGTAGGCTAAAACGGTAGCAGCCGTTATCTGTATTGAGTGAGGTAAATCTATGGATTTATCTAAACAGAGTGGAACCACGGGCCATCGTCTCTGTCAAGAGATGATGGTCTTTTTCTATGTATTTTTATTAGGAAAAGGAGTATAATTTTAAGATGTTTGCACGTTTAAAGAAAGATATACGCGTAGTATTTGATCGCGATCCGGCGGCAAGAAGTGTTTGGGAAGTTATTTTTTGTTATCAGGGGTTGCACGCAATTTGGTTCCATCGTTTATCACATTATTTATATTTAAAAGGGTGGGTATTGTTGCCGAGAATGATTTCCAACTTTGCTCGATTTTTGACCGGGATTGAAATTCATCCTGGAGCAAAACTTGGTGAAGGGTTATTTATTGACCATGGTACGGGGATCGTAATCGGTGAGACTGCAGAAGTAGGTAAGAATGTAACACTATACCAAGGGGTTACGTTAGGCGGGACAGGAAAAGAAAAGGGAAAACGTCATCCGACCATCGGAAATAATGTTGTTGTTGCTTCAGGCGCAAAAGTATTAGGATCTTTTCAGGTTGGGGATCACGCTAAAATTGGTGCGGGATCTGTTGTATTAAAAGAGGTTCCGGCGTATGCAACTGTCGTAGGCATACCTGGAAAAGTCGTATTGATGCATGGTGAGAAAGTTAAGACTCCAGAACAAATTGCCGAAGAGAATAGAATTCATTCTGTCATTTATAATAAAGATAAAGAAATGGAAGAAGAAAAAGACGTCGATTTAGCACATGATGATTTGCCGGATCCTGAAGAAGAAATGCTCATGTGCATGCATAGGAATATGCAACAATTAGAAAATAAAATAAAAAACTTGGAAAGGGAGTTAGAAAAGCATAATGCTAAAGGTTTATAATACTTTAACAAGGCAAAAAGAAGCGTTTGTGCCGCAGGTTCCCGGAGAAGCCAGTATCTATGTCTGTGGTGTTACACCTTATAATCATCCTCATATAGGAAATGCAAGGCCATTTATTACTTGGGATGTAATTAAACGATATTTAAGAAAATCAGGCTATAAAGTGAAACATGTGCAGAATTTTACCGATGTAGATGATAAAATTATTCGCACAGCAAATCAGGAAGGGGTAAAATGGTCAGCTATTTCTGAGCGCTATATGAATGCTTACTTTGAAGTAATGGATCAATTGAATGTAGAACGCGCAGATGTATATCCAAGAGTCTCCGAACATATGGATGATATTATCTCAATGATTGCAACTCTGGTGAAAAAAGGATATGCTTACGAACTTGAAGGTGATGTCTATTACAGCGTAGAGAAATTTTCTGATTATGGAAAATTAAGCGGCAGAAAACTTGAGGATATGCAAGCCGGTGCTAGAGTTAATGTAGACGAACGTAAACAAAATCCTATGGATTTCGCTCTTTGGAAGAGTGCAAAGCCTGGCGAACCCGCATGGAAAAGTCCATGGGGAGAAGGTCGCCCTGGTTGGCATATTGAATGCTCGGCAATGTCGCTGAAATATTTAGGAGAGACTTTCGATTTTCATGGGGGCGGTAGTGATCTTATTTTTCCACATCATGAAAATGAAATTGCGCAATCCGAAGCCTGTTGCGGAAAGTCAAATTCTTTTGTGAAATATTGGCTTCATAATGGGTTTATTACAATCAATGAAGAAAAAATGAGCAAGTCATTAAATAATTTCTTCACGGTATTAGATATATTAAAGCAATATCCGGCAGAAGTGTTAAGATTTTTTATTGTAGAAACGCATTATCGCAGTCCGCTTGATTTTAGTGATGCACGTTTAAATGAAGCTGCTCGCAGTTTAGAACGATTGAGAACAGCGATGTTAAATTCTATAGCTTTAGATCAGTATGAAGCAGGAGCTGAAAGTGACTTGTCGGCAGCACTCCAGAACTTTGCAAAAAAGGCTGAAACAGATTTTTGCTTGGCAATGGATGATGATTTTAATACAGCATTGGCATTAAGTAGTATGTTCGCACTAGCAAAAGAAATCAATGTGTATTATCATGCAGTTACGACTGGAAAAGTTGCACATGATACAAACGCCTTTTCTATTGCACGGAAAGTATATGAAGAAATGGCGAATATTTTGGGAATTTTAGTAGATGTACGTTCACAGGAAAGCGAGGAAGATGAAGAAGTGGTAGAAGATTTAATGAAAATTATTATTGAACTTCGTCAACAAGCGCGAAGTTCAAAAGATTGGGCTACTGCCGACAAAATTCGTGATCAGTTGCATGAAATCGGTATAACTTTAGAAGATTCACCTACAGGCGTTAGGTGGAAAAAATAATGAATTTTGACCATTTCAAATTTTTAGTCGATAGTGTTTTTCAGTGTGATGAAGCAGGCGCGGTGAAACAAAACTATAAAGAAATCCGAGTAGAATCACTCAATCCTCTCGTTCTTGCTTACATTGGTGATGCTTATTTCAACTTGTATGTACGCGGGAAACTTTTGGCTTATGAACAAAATAAAGTGCAAGTGCTGCATCGTTTTGGCGCACAGATTGTCTCCGCAACTTGGCAATCTATTGCTTATCATGGGATTGAATCCTTGTTGACAGAAGATGAGAAATCTATATTTCGTCGAGGTCGCAATGCCAAAAGTCATGTGCCAAAAAGTGCGACTGTTGCTGAATATCGGGCAAGTACGGGCTTTGAGGCGCTATTAGGCGCACTTTATTTACAAAAAAAATATGAACGGCTTTATGAGTTGGTAGATAGAGCATTTGATATTATTTCCTCAGAAATGATGCAGAAGACCAAAATAAAGTAGAGACGAAGAACGTTTATGAGGAGCTGTGCATTTGGAGTATGCGCGGCTCCTTTGCCGAACAAGAGAAAGTGCAGATACTTATTGCAAATTTTAAGTAATGCAGCGGCTGTTTATTGCAATTTGATAATCTATAGATCCATAAATGGAGAGTGAATGAAATGAAGATTGCTCAATTTGAAGCAACAGGTATAGATAAAGTGGAACATTTCTTTGAATTGAATGACATCAATTCTTTATCGGAACGTGAATTGTGCTGCTTTTTAAAAGCGTGTAATATTTCTTTTATATTAGAAGGGATTAATCGAATACAAAGTACTTTAATCTGTGAGCTGAAAGATTCTTATGTACAGCAAAGTCAACGCTATGTAACCTTAAACTTGGAATCGTATCTTTTGCCTAGCTTGGAAGAAAATGATGAAAAAAAAGCACAAGAACTTACGATGGAAGCGTTTGCATTGTATACGAATATGTCAAGGTTAAAAGATGGTGAGTTTAAAGGGCGCCCTAAACGGACAAATTATTTATACGGAATTCCAATTGAAGATGCAAGGTATATTTTACCTTTAGGAACAAAAACGAATGTTTGTGTTGCCATGGCTGGAGACAAATTAGTTCAGTTGTTTCAATTGTTGACGAATCCGCAGTATGGAGAATTATTTACAACAATACTGGATCAATTTAAATTGTATTTACCTAAGCGGATGTTTCAATTATTAATGCAACAAACAATTTATACGGACAAAACATTGATGGATAATTTTTATCAAATGTATTTTGATCGGATCGACGCGGCCGAAAATTTAATTTTATTAGATCAATTTAGTGAACTTGATATGAAAGTTGGTTTTGGTGCGATGACAAGCACCATGAAAATTACCCCGTCGGAAGCGATTGCAAAGTGGGGCGAAGAAGCGCCAACTAAGGCAAAAGGTGTAGTGAAACGCGTTTTAAGTTATGGGCATACAAGCATTGCTGAACAAGCTAGAACTACATTCGGAATGATGTGTAGTCTTGTTACATATCATCAGCAATTAAGGCACAGAATCACTACGAATTATCGTGAGAATTTAAATGTGGTTTTACACGATCAACAGCGTGAAGTCATCATACCAGAGACGATTAGAGAATCTAACTTTTGTGAAGAATATAAGAGACTCGTCGAGCGATTCAGAAGTTTTCGTAAAATGGTTGCAGAAAAATATGGTACAGATAAAGCCTTACCTTTCTTGTTGAATTGTGATCAGATAAAACTCATTATTTCTGCAAACGCACGTGCTGATATATCTATGCTGGCAGATCGTACCTGTATGAATGCGCAGTGGGAAATTCGTGAGTTGGCGGTCAAGAAAGTGATGATTCTTCGAAAGTTATCACCTGAATTGTATGAGAAAGCATTACCATCGTGTGTATTAGGAAGCTGTCGTGAAGGGAAAATGACCTGTGGACAAGCTGGAAAAATGCGCGAAAAGTTTTTAAATTTAGAGCAAATCAAATAACAGGAGAGAAATGATATGAAGCAAAAACAACTCCCACAGCAAGAAATATCAGATGAAATTATCTTTGGTCGTAATAGCGTAATGGAAGCGTTAAAAAGTGGACGTTCTATCAATAAAATTTTATTGGCAAAAGGAGAAAAACAAGGCTCTATAAAAGAAGTGATTGGGCTTGCAAAGGAAAAACGTATCATTCTGCAAGAGGTTGAAATAAACAAGCTCGATATGATTGTAAAAGGGCTGAAACATCAAGGCGTGATCGCGTATGGTGCACCGGTGGATTATGTGGAGATCGAAGACATTTTACAAAGAGCAAGTGATCTTGGACAGCCTCCGTTCATTGTATTATTAGATGAATTAGAGGATCCACATAATTTAGGAGCAATTTTGCGGACTGCAGATGCAGCTGGCGTACATGGTGTACTTATTCCTAAAAGAAGGAGTTGTCCATTATCGGCAACTGTAGCAAAAACTTCTGCTGGTGCAGTAGAATATGTACCTGTAGCGCGTATTGGCAATATCGCACAAACGATTAAGGAACTAAAAAAAATGGGCATGTGGGTTGTTGGTGCAGATATGGATGGAGAGAAGAATTATTATGAAGCGGATCTGACGGGGGCGTTAGTTCTTATTATTGGCGGAGAAGGAAAAGGAATTAGTCGCTTGACAAAAGAGCAATGTGACTTTTTAGTGAAGATTCCGATGTCCGGTAAAATCAATTCCTTAAATGCATCGGTTGCAGGGTCAGTCTTAATGTTTGAGTCATTAAAACAGCGTATGCTAAAAGTAAATAAATAACACAAAAGGTTAGCAAAAATGCTAACCTTTTGTGTTATAATGTAAAATAGGTATTGAATTCTAGATTTTTATATAGTACCTTTCAGGAGAAGATGAATGAAAGCTGGTAAACGAGAATATTTTATCATAGATGGTTATAATGTCATTAATGCTTGGCCAGAGTTGATTGCTATGAGAGATAATTTAGAGATGGCAAGGGACAAATTGGTGGAGTGTTTAATGGAATATGGAGCTTTTCAGCAGTATGATATAACAATTGTATTTGATGCTTTTTTCACAGTTCACGGGGAATCTTATGAAAAAATAAATCAGCATTTAGCTATCATTTATACTGATGAAGGGGAAACAGCCGATAGTTATATAGAAAAATTAGCCTATAATTTGGTACGAGAAGGTAAAGAAGTGTATGTTGTTACTTCTGACTATGCTGAACAGACAGTTATTTTAGGTGCTGGTGCGTATCGGATGTCATCAAGAGAACTTCGTAAGGCAATTAAGAAAACAAAGAAAAAAATTCAAGAAGAATATATACAAAATACAATACAACGTTCAAGACACGAACTTGGTTGTCGAATTAAGGCGGATATTGCTAAAAAATTGGATGAGCTTAGAAAAAGACGTTAAATCGTTCGAGAAAACAGTGAGAACTAAGCAATTGAGGGTTGACTAGGAGTGTGCCCTAGGGTATAATTTGCTGTAAAGAATGTGGACAATGGAAAAGTATTTTGAAATGGCGCGAAGGCGCATTTTCTTTTTTGATGCTTAGATATGAGACACAAAAGTACAAGCTACTATTTCTGAACGTAATACTATATCGTGATAAGAGAATTTGTGAGGAGGCGGTGCGATGCGAGTTAATACTCAAAGTGAAGAAGTATTTAATGATTTTGAGAATATGACCGATGAAGAAATTGTTGCTGAAGCTAAGGCAAATGATAATAATATCGCACTAGATTATCTGATTAATAAATATCGGAATTTTGTCAGGGCGAAAGCACGTTCTTATTTTTTGATTGGGGCAGATCGGGAAGATATTATTCAAGAAGGTATGATTGGATTGTATAAAGCAATCCGAGATTTTAGAAATGATAAATTATCATCTTTTAGAGCTTTTGCAGAGCTTTGTGTTACACGGCAAATTATTACGGCGATCAAGACGGCAACGCGGCAAAAACATATTCCTTTAAATTCTTATGTATCTTTAAATAAACCAATTTATGATGAAGATTCTGATCGTACATTGCTGGATGTTTTATCTGGTTCAAAGATTTCTGATCCGGAAGAACTTGTGATCAGTCGCGAAGAATTTATTGATATCGAAGCTAAAATGGGACAAATCTTGAGTGATCTTGAATGGAAAGTATTGATGTCCTATCTTGATGGGAAATCCTATCAAGAGATTGCTGTAGAACTTGATCGACATGTAAAGTCAATTGATAATGCACTGCAGCGTGTAAAACGTAAATTAGAACGTTATTTAGATAATCGCGGTGATGATGCAGATGTCAATAGCGTTTATAATGGGTTAACTAATATTAACAAACAATTGCATGGATTGTGTGGCGGACTCGGTGATAATTAAAAATGCTATCTGACTTCATAAGTCAGGTAGCATTTTTACGGTTCGCTTGCTTTTTGACGCATCAATTTTCATTGAAAGAATAGGGGATTAAACGAAGAAATAATATAAATTTTTTATATTATGAAGGAATCTATTATTTATACGGAGAATACTTAAGCATATTCAAATATATTTAGAAAATTAATAATATTCTAAATATATTATTTTTTGGTGCTCAATTACATAATGGTTTCGTTCTATCATATGGTTTATTCAGATAGGATACTTGGTCTTATAATTTTATTATTTTTAGGGGGAAGTTATGTACAAATCGAGTAAAAATGTAATTGCAATTGTCTGCGGAGGTGGTCCGGCGCCTGGAATTAACAGTGTTATAAGTGCTGTTACCATGGAAGCAAGAAAAAATTGTTGGGACGTAATTGGCATTTACGATGGATTTTCACGATTGGCAAGGGGGGAAAAGAAATTTGTTCACTTAAATTATGATTTAGTAAGTCGAATACACTTAACGGGCGGATGCATTTTGCAAATGTCGCGTTTTAATCCAACGAAACAAGAAGATGATTTAAAAAGAGTTGTAGACACGCTAACCGAACTTGGTGTAACGCACCTTGTTACAATTGGGGGTGACGATACTGCTTTTAGTTCATCCAAAGTTGCTGAATATGCGGCAGTTATTGGCAGAACAATTCATGTTGTGCATGTACCAAAAACAATAGATAATGATTTGCCTTTGCCAGAAGGTATACCGACATTTGGATTTGAAACAGCCAGAGCGCTTGGTACTATGGTACTGGAAAATTTAATGGAAGATGCTAGAACTACGAATAATCGCTGGTATTTTGGAATCGCTATGGGGCGCACAGCGGGGCATTTGGCACTTGGTATGGGAAAGTCAGCCGGAGCAATTATTACGATTATTCCGGAAGAATTCAGTGCGCCTAAAATCAGATTGCAACAAGTCATTGACATGTTGACATGCTCGATGGTAAAACGCTATTTGACTGGTCGGAATTATGGCGTTGCTGTTATAGCCGAAGGTGTTATTGAAAAAATTGCTGAAGAAGATTTCGTAGCACTCGGCGATCTCTGCTTGGATGAGCATGGACATATCCGCTATTCAGAACTTGATTTTGGTGAAGTATTAAAGAAAGAAGTTGCAAAAGAGCTGGCTAAAATTGGTGTGAAAATTACAATTGTTGATAAAGAAATTGGTTACGAGCTGCGTTGTGCACCGCCTATTTCTTATGATATTGATTATACACGTTCACTTGGGTATGCAGCTGTTCGCTTTCTAATGAATGGCGATAGCGCAGCTATGATCTCCATTCAAAACAATGAAACTGTACCACTTTATTTTAAAGATTTGCGTGATCCAGAAACAGGTAAGACTCTTGTAAGAAGAGTGAATGTCAATGCAATGAACTATAAAATTGCAAAAGAGTTTATGATTCGTTTAGTAGAAGAGGATTTGCAAGATGCAAGTCTGGCGAACGCGTTTAAGATGACAATTGAGGAATTTAAATCAAAATACAGCTATTTGTTTGCTTAAGAATAAATAAAATACGAGTTGTGTACACAGCTCGTATTTTATTTTTGTAAGGCAGTATATTTGTTTTAAAATAGTATATATTATTTATTATATAAAAACACTTTACAAATCAATTGAACTATGATAACATTACTTATTGTCACCGGTTGGTAGATATTTAATCGCGGGGTGGAGCAGTTGGTAGCTCGTCGGGCTCATAACCCGAAGGTCACAAGTTCGAGTCTTGTCCCCGCAACCAAATTACTTTTCAAAAAGTGATTTAAAAAAAGTTGTTGACAAACCGTAGAAAAGTTTGTATAATAAATAATGTTCTTAAGGCTGGTGTAGCTCAATTGGTAGAGCAACTGACTTGTAATCAGTAGGTTGGGGGTTCAAGTCCTCTCGCCAGCTCCAGTTGAATCATGGATGGGTTCCCGAGTGGCTAAAGGGAGCAGACTGTAAATCTGCCGGCTCTGCCTTCGTTGGTTCGAATCCAACCCCATCCACCATTTTAACTTTATATTTTAATATCGCGGGGTGGAGCAGTTGGTAGCTCGTCGGGCTCATAACCCGAAGGTCACAAGTTCGAGTCTTGTCCCCGCAACCAAGTAATCTAAAAAAGTTAGTGATCGCTGATGTAGCTCAGTCGGTAGAGCGTATCCTTGGTAAGGATAAGGTCACCGGTTCAATCCCGGTCATTAGCTCCATAATATGGCGGCGTAGCTCAGTTGGCTAGAGCATGCGGTTCATACCCGCAGTGTCCGGAGTTCAAATCTCTGCGCCGCCACCAAATAAATAACAAAAAACCCCTGTGTGGGGTTTTTATTTTATGTATTTGGGTAAGACTATAAAAATACATAAAATAATGAAAAGTAACGATTAACGATTATTTAACAGTAAATACAAAACTTAAAATGTTGCATTGATTTTATTGACAGCTTATGCTAAGTGTGATAAATTATATTAGTGACATTTTGAAATGTAGTATATTTACTGGCAAGAGGGGTGCATAGGATGCGTAATGCAGTTACATTGGCTTGCGTTGAATGTAAACAGCGTAATTATCAGACCAATAAAAACAAAAAAAATGACCCAGATAGATTAGAATTCAATAAATACTGCAAGTTTTGTAAGAAACACACGTTACACAAAGAAACGAAGTAATTATAACTTCGAATCTTGTGTTCCGCGTGGCAGTATAATGGGGATGTGAAAAGATTGGCTACTGAAGAGTCGGCTGTACAGTCTGAAGGATCAAGCGTAATAGGGTTTTTTCGTGAAGTTAAATCTGAAGTGAAAAAAGTATCATGGCCTGACAAAAAAGAACTTGTAACGTATACAGGCGTAGTTTTTGTTACTGTGGTTTTTATTTCAATTCTGATTTGGCTTTGTGATACTGTGTTTGCTAAAATGCTCGAAGTCATTCTACGATAAGGCGGCTAAGGGGGTGGGGGACGTAGTTTCGTCCCTTAAGTGATGGAATCAGAAAAAAAATGGTATGTAATCCATACATATTCTGGATATGAAAACAAAGTAAAAGCAAATCTTGAACGGAAAGTTCATTCGATGGGTATGGAAGATGAAATATTTCGTGTAGTTGTACCTATGGAAGATGAAGTTGAACATAAAGATGGCAAGAAAAAAATTACGAAAAAGAAAGTTTTCCCTGGATATGCATTGGTTGAAATGATTGTTAGTGATAGATCTTGGTATATTGTTCGCAATACACCAGGTGTTACCGGGTTTGTTGGTTCTGGAACTAAACCTATACCGCTCACTGATACTGAAGTGAAACGTATTCTTAAATCTATGGGAATTGAAGAACTTAAACCTAGCTTTGACATTGAAGTTGGGCAAGCTGTTCACATTAACTCTGGCGCTTTTGAAAATTTTGCGGCCACGGTTACAGAAATAAGTCCTGAACGTAGTAAAATTAAAGTTTTAGTTAATATGTTTGGACGTGAAACTCCGGTTGAATTGGAGTTTAGCCAAGTTGAGAAAATTTAATTTGGTTTTATATTAAGGAGGTGTAATATATATGGCTAAAAAAGTTGTTAAGCTTGTAAAATTACAAGTGCCTGCTGGGAAAGCTACTCCAGCGCCTCCAGTTGGTCCTGCACTAGGTCAAGCTGGTGTTAATATTATGGCTTTTGTTAAAGAATTTAATGAAAGAACTGCTCAACAGGGTGGTTTGATTATTCCAGTTGAAATTACGGTTTTTGAGGATAGATCCTTTACATTTATCACAAAAACTCCTCCAGCTGCTGTACTTTTGAAAAAGGCTGCTGGTATTGAAACTGCGTCTGGCGAACCTAATAAGAAAAAAGTTGCTAAATTGCCACGTGCAAAAGCAATCGAAATCGCTGAAAGCAAAATGCAGGATTTGAATGCTGCTAGCATTGAAGCTGCTACTCGTATGATCGAAGGTACAGCTCGTAGCATGGGTATAGAAATCGTTGATTAAATTTTAATTTTGATGCTATACTCGTGGGAGGGAAAACCGCTATTACCACGAAAGGGGAAAAAAGAAATGCCTAAATTTGGTAAAAAATATCAAGAAGCTGCAAAGCTAATTGAAGATAAATTTTATGATGCTGATGAAGCTGTTGATTTGGTGAAAAAGACTGCTACAGCTAAATTTGATGAAACTGTTGAAGTTGCTGTGAAATTAGGTGTAGATCCTAAACATGCTGATCAACAAGTTCGTGGTGCCGTTGTGTTACCACATGGTACAGGCAAAAGCAAACGCGTATTGGTGTTTGCGAAAGGTGACAAAGTGAAAGAAGCAGAAGCAGCTGGTGCTGATTTTGTTGGTTCTGATGAACTTGTTACGAAAATTCAAGGAGGCTGGGCTGATTTTGATGTCGCTGTAGCTACTCCTGATATGATGGGTACAGTAGGTCGCCTTGGTAAAATACTTGGACCTAGAGGCTTAATGCCAAATCCTAAAGTTGGTACTGTAACTTTGGATCTTACCCGTGCTATTAATGAAATTAAAGCAGGTAAAATCGAATACCGTACTGATAAAGCTGGGAATATCCATGCGCCTATCGGTAAGGCTTCATTCGAAGCTGGCAAGTTGTTAGAAAACTTCCAGACCTTAATTGATACATTGAATAAAGTGAAACCTGCCGCTGCAAAAGGCCAATACATGCGCTCTATTACTGTGAGCACAACAATGGGTCCTGGCGTTAAGGTGAATCCGCTAAAAGTTTCCGCAAAAGCCTAAAAGGGCTTTTAACAACTTAATATTTTAACTATTAGGCTGTAGAAAGCAGGTGCTCTTTTGGAGAGTATAATGGACTTGTCCGCCTGCCGAGGTCGGAGTTTTAGCATAGCTTAGGCTTATTGCAACCTCTGACGTTCTTAGTCAGAGGTTGTTTTATTGTTTTTATCTGAGGAAGGGGGTGTAGTTTATGGCTGTAACTTCAGCAAAACAAGCGGTTGTCGCTGAGTTGAAAGAAAAACTTAGTACAGCACAAGGTGCCGTTTTGACATCTTATCGTGGTTTAACTGTTGCTCAAGATACAAAACTTCGTAGCAAATTACGTGAAGCGGGTGTTTCATATAGTGTAGTAAAAAACACAATGACTCGTATTGCGGCTAATGAAGCTGGTATCGAAGGCTTAGATCAATATTTAGAAGGTACAACTGCATTAGCAGTGTCCGCAAGTGATCCAGTAGCTCCAGCAAAAGTCATTTCTGAGTTTATAAAAGAAAATAAACTTGAAAGCTTGGAAATTAAAGCTGGTTTAGTTGAAGGTAAAGTAATTGATACCGAAGCGGTTAAAGCACTTGCTGCTTTACCTGCACGCGAAGTACTTATTGCACAAGTTCTTGCTGGTATGCAATCACCGATTGCCGGATTTGTCAATGTATTGCAAGGTTCTATTCGCAATGTGGTTTATGCGCTTGACGCGGTTCGTCAACAAAAAGAATCTGCATGATTCTTTTAGAATGAAAATAAATGAATTAAAATTTTGGAGGTATATTTATAATGAACAAAGAACAAATTATGGAAGCCATTGAGAACATGACAGTTCTTGAATTATCAGAATTAGTAAAAGCTTTAGAAGAAAAATTTGGTGTGTCTGCAGCTGCTCCTGTAGCTGTAGCTGCTGCTCCTGCGGCTGGCGGTGCTGCTGCTGCTGAACAAACTGAATTTGATGTTATTTTAGCAAGTGCTGGTGGAAGCAAAATCAACGTTATTAAAGTTGTTCGCGAAGTAACTGGTCTTGGTCTTAAAGAAGCAAAAGAATTAGTTGACGGTGCTCCTAAAGCAATCAAAGAAAAAGTTGCAAAAGCTGATGCTGATGCAATTAAAGCTAAGCTTGAAGAAGCTGGCGCAACTGTTGAAGTTAAATAAGTTTAATTTCTCGGTATAGTATTAAAAATTAAAGAGTACCAAAAAATGGTACTCTTTAATTTTACCATATTATAATAAAATATATATTGACATTTTATTATAAATATGATAGTATTTTTTATTGCAGAATGTATAATGTTAAATTTAGTATTATACTTAAAAATGCGATTGACTATCGCAAGATTTTATTCAAAATAGGTATAACGCATAATAAAATAGGAAATAGTAATATAATGGAGGATGAAAATGGTATTTCATCAATAAAAATGCAAGGTTTTAATTAAAATTAGTAGCCTTGCCTTTTTAGTATTTCATTGATAATTCTATTTTCTATGGATGTGTGTGGTTTAGTCAAATTGGGCTAAGGGGTGAAGGATTTAATGTTCAATCCTGTTCCGGTGGGCAAAAGAGTCAGGTATAGTTATGCAAAAATTAAAGAAGTACTGGACATGCCTCATCTTCTTGATATTCAAAGGAATTCTTATGAATGGTTTTTAAAAGAAGGTTTACAAGAAATATTCCATGATATTTCACCAATTCAAGATTTTACAGGAAACTTAGTATTGTCTTTTGAAAATTTTAGTTTAGGTGAGCCAAAATATGATGTGGATGAATGTAAAGAAAGAGATGTTACTTTTTCAGCTCCGCTGAGAGTAAACGTTCGTCTAATCAACCGAGAAACTGGCGAAATCAAAGAGCAAGAAGTTTTTATGGGTGATTTCCCGCTAATGACAGAAACAGGTACTTTTATTATTAATGGTGCTGAAAGGGTCATTGTAAGTCAGTTGGTACGTTCGCCAGGAGCGTACTATGGAGAAACAATTGATACAAGTGGTAAAAAATTATACAACGCAACTGTAATTCCAAATCGTGGTGCATGGTTAGAATTAGAAACCGATGCAAATGATGTTATCTCGGTTCGGGTAGACAGAACCCGTAAATTGCCGGTTACAGTACTTGTTAGAGCGCTAGGATTTAGTTCTAATGCAGCAATTACTGAATTGTTTGGCGATGATGCTCGTATTCGAGCTACTTTAGAAAGGGATAATACCGATTCTAAAGAAGAGGCTTTGGTAGAAATCTATAAAAGACTTCGTCCAGGTGAGCCACCAACGGTAGATAATGCAACTCAATTGTTACAATCCTTATTTTTTGATTCAAAACGATACGATTTAGCTACGGTTGGCCGTTATAAATTAACGAAAAAATTAGGTTGGAAAAGACGTTTGATGAGTAAAACGCTTTATCAGCCTGTTGTTGATAAAGAAACGGGAGAAATTATTCTTCCTGTTGATACTGTTATCAATGAAACTATGTTAGATGCGATCGACGAGAAAGCTGTTTTTGGTGAAGATCAAGTTATTGAACTTAAGATCAAAACCAAAGAAGGCAATCCAGTTAAAATGATTTGTTCGCCAACATTGCCATATATGCATAGAACAATTACGCGAGAAGATATCATTGCAGCAGTTAACTATTTACTGAACCTTATGGATGGCTTTGGGAATACAGATGATATTGATCATCTAGGTAACAGACGTGTACGTTCTGTTGGTGAATTATTACAAAATCAATTTAGAATTGGTTTATCAAGAATGGAACGTGTTGTAAAGGAACGTATGACAATTCAGGATGTGGATGTAATTACGCCGCAGGCTTTAATCAACATTCGCCCTGTTGTTGCAGCAATCAAAGAATTCTTTGGTTCTAGCCAATTGTCTCAGTTTATGGATCAGCACAATCCGTTAAGTGAATTGACACATAAACGCCGTTTGAGTGCGCTTGGACCTGGTGGATTGAGTCGTGAACGTGCCGGATTTGAAGTGCGTGACGTACATCATTCTCATTATGGTCGTATGTGCCCAATTGAAACACCAGAAGGTCCTAATATCGGTTTGATCGGTTCTCTTTCTACCTTTGGTAGGATCAATGAATTTGGCTTTATTGAAACACCGTATCGTAAAGTAGATAGAGTAAATCACAAAGTGACGGATGAAGTTCGTTATTTGACTGCCGATGAAGAAGATGAAATGATTGTAGCGCAAGCGAACCAGACTTTAAGTGAAGATGGATGGTTTGTCGATGAACGTGTTACTGCTCGTCATAGACATGATACATTGCTCGTTCCAGGTGAAAACGTTGACTATATGGACGTGTCACCAAAACAAGTAGTATCAATTGCTACGGCGATGATTCCGTTCCTTGAGAATGATGATGCAAACCGTGCCCTTATGGGAGCGAATATGCAGCGTCAGGCAGTTCCATTGCTTCGTACGCAAGCACCGATTGTAGGTACTGGTATGGAATATAAAGCTGCTTGTGATTCTGGCGTTATGATTTTATCAAAAAATGGTGGATTTGTAGAAAAAGTTACTGGGGACGAAATTCATATTAGAACAGAAAAAGGTTCCCTTGATGTCTATAAAATGCAAAAATATCTTCGTTCTAACCAAGGGACTTGTATTAACCAGCGTCCGATTGTTTATAAAGGCGATCAGATACGGAAGAATCAAGTCATTGCGGATGGTCCGGCAACGGATAATGGAGAGCTTGCACTTGGGTTTAACGTTCTTGTAGCATTTATGCCATGGGAAGGTTACAACTATGAAGATGCGATTTTACTTAGCGAAAAGCTTGTTAAAGAAGACATTTACACTTCTATACATATTGAAGAGTATGAATGTGATGCACGTGATACAAAACTTGGACCAGAAGAGATTACGCGTGATATTCCAAATGTTGCTGAAGAAGCATTAAGAGATCTTGATGATCGTGGTATTATCTGCATTGGTGCGGAAGTTCGTCCTGGAGATATTTTAGTTGGAAAAGTGACACCAAAAGGTGAAACTGAACTTACTGCTGAAGAGAGATTGCTTCGTGCTATCTTTGGGGAAAAAGCTCGGGAAGTACGTGATACTTCTCTTAGAGTACCACATGGTGAAGCAGGTAAGATTGTAGATGTTAAAGTCTTCAGTCGTGAAAATGGTGATGAATTACCACCTGGTGTAAATCATTTAGTTCGTGTTTATATTGCACAAAAACGTAAAATCTCAGTCGGGGATAAAATGGCTGGTCGTCATGGTAATAAAGGGGTTGTTTCACGTATTATGCGTGAGGAAGATATGCCGTTTTTACCTGATGGTACGCCAGTTCAAATTGTTCTGAATCCATTAGGTGTGCCATCGCGTATGAATATTGGGCAGGTTTTAGAAACGCATCTTGGTATGGCAGCGCGTGCGCTTGGCATGCAGATCAAAGCAGGCGATCCTACTGTTGAATCCAGACTTCGAGATTTGGGATACAATGTTGATAAACATGGGTTACCAAAACCGGATGTTGCAGGTGTACATATTTCTACACCGGTATTTGACGGGGCGAAAGAAACTGAAGTATTTGCAACGCTTAAAGCAGCTGGACTTCGTGATGATGGGAAAACAGTTCTCTATGATGGACGTACAGGAGAACCTTTTGATAATCCAGTCACAGTTGGTTGTGTATACATGTTAAAATTACATCATCTTGTTGATGATAAGATTCATGCACGTTCCACAGGTCCATATTCCTTGGTAACACAACAGCCATTAGGCGGCAAGGCGCAATTTGGCGGACAGCGTTTCGGGGAAATGGAAGTTTGGGCTCTTGAAGCCTATGGAGCTGCTTACACATTGCAAGAAATTTTAACAGTGAAATCTGACGATGTTGTTGGTCGTGTTAAAACGTATGAGGCAATTGTAAAAGGTGAAAATGTTCCTGAACCAGGAGTTCCAGAATCATTTAAGGTTCTTATTAAAGAATTGCAGAGTATTGGTCTTGATATCAAAGTTCTTTCGGAAGATGCACAAGAAATTATGATTCATGATACCGATGAGGATATCAATGAAACAGCGAAAGAATTAGATTTAAATGTAGATGGCGTAGTTGCAGAAAACGAAAAGACAGCATTAACAACAACAACAGCGCCGTATCAAAATGAAGAATCCGATGACAATGCGAATGAAGATGCAGAGCCACTGGAATCTGATTTAGATATTATTGCTGAACTCGGTGAATTTGGAACTGGATCGTCGAACGATAATACGGATGATGATGATAACGAAACTACAGATGATATAAATCTTGATGATCTTATCAAAGAATAGAAGGGAGTGACACCCCCTTGTTGGATGTAAACAATTTTGACTCAATGCGAATTGGGTTGGCTTCGCCGGAAAAGATTAGAGAATGGTCGCATGGTGAAGTAAAAAAACCAGAGACAATTAATTATCGTACATTAAAGCCAGAACGTGACGGATTATTTTGTGAGAAAATTTTTGGACCGACGCGTGATTGGGAATGTCATTGCGGTAAGTATAAACGTATTCGTTATAAAGGGATTATTTGCGATCGCTGCGGTGTTGAAGTAACTCGTTCAAAAGTACGTCGTGATCGTATGGGGCATATTGAGTTAGCTGCTCCAGTATCTCATATTTGGTATTTCAAGGGTATACCAAGTCGTATGGGATTGATTTTAGATGTTTCACCTCGTTCTTTAGAAAAAGTTTTATACTTTGCTTCCTATATTGTATTAGACCCAGCAGATACTCCGTTAATGAAGAAGCAGTTGTTAACAGAAAATGAATACAGAGAATATCGTGATAAATACGGTGCTGCATTCAAAGTCGGCATGGGAGCCGAAGCTGTAAAAAAACTTCTTGAAGAACTTGATCTTGAAACGATGGGAAAAGAATTGCGTCAAGAATTAAAAGAGGTAAGCGGGCAACGTAAAATTCGTGCGATTCGCCGCCTTGAAGTTGTTGAAGCATTTCGGAAATCTGGTAATAAACCAGAATGGATGATTATGGACGTTGTACCGGTCATCCCTCCAGAATTGCGTCCAATGGTACAATTAGATGGTGGACGTTTTGCTACTTCAGATTTGAATGATTTATATCGTCGTGTAATAAATAGAAATAACCGTTTAAAACGTCTTTTAGATTTAGGTGCACCTGATATTATTGTTCGCAATGAAAAACGTATGTTGCAAGAGGCTGTCGATGCATTGATTGATAATGGTCGTCGTGGTCGTCCTGTAACAGGACCTGGTAATCGCCCTTTAAAATCGCTTAGCGATATGTTAAAAGGTAAGCAGGGGCGTTTCCGTCAAAATCTACTTGGTAAACGCGTTGACTACTCAGGTCGTTCTGTTATCGTTGTAGGTCCAGAACTTAAATTGCATCAATGCGGTTTGCCAAAAGAAATGGCACTGGAACTCTTTAAACCATTTGTTATGAAAAAATTGGTGAATGCAGGGCATGCACATAATATTAAAAGTGCGAAACGGATGGTCGAAAGAATTCGTCCTGAAGTATGGGATGTTTTGGAAGAAGTTATTAAAGAACATCCAGTGCTTTTAAATCGTGCACCTACGCTTCATAGATTAGGAATTCAAGCGTTCGAACCGGTATTAACTGAAGGACGCGCTTTAAAATTACATCCGCTTGTTTGTACAGCGTATAATGCTGACTTTGATGGTGACCAAATGGCAATCCATTTGCCTTTATCAGCAGAGGCGCAAGCTGAAGCACGTATTTTAATGTTATCTGCACATAATATTCTTTCGACAAAAGATGGGCGACCAGTTGCTGTTCCAACACAGGATATGGTACTAGGAGCTTATTATTTGACAATTGTGAGACCAGGTTCTCTTGGTGAAGGTAAAGTTATGACTGGTATCAATGAAGCACTTCTTGCGTATCAGCATAAAGAGTTATCTTTACAGGCACAGATTAAAGTTCGTATTGATGGCTATGGCATGGTAAATACGACTTTAGGAAGAATGATTTTCAATGAAAGTCTTCCACCAGAAATTCGTTATTATCATAAAGAAGATGACGAATGGTCGCTTGGTATCTTAATGGATAAGAAAAATCTTGGTAAGTTGGTTGGTAATTGCTATCGGAAGTTTGGAAACTCTAGAACGGCTGAAGTTATTGATAGAGTGAAAAAATTAGGTTATTCTTATGCTTGTCGTGCGGGGATGACTGTTGCAATTGCTGATATTAAGATTCCACCAGAAAAGAAAGATATTTTGGCGGCAACAGAAGCACAAGTAAATTCTATTGAAAAACAATTCCGTCGTGGTTTAATCACAGATGATGAACGTTATAATAAAGTTATCAATTTGTGGACGCAAGCAACCGATGATGTAACAAAAGCGATGATGAATAACTTGGATAAATTTAATCCAATTTATATGATGGCAAACTCTGGTGCACGTGGTAATATTCAGCAAATGCGTCAGTTGGCTGGTATGCGTGGACTTATGGCTGATCCATCTGGTAAAATCATTGACTTACCTATTAAGGCAAATTTCCGTGAAGGTTTAACTGTGTTAGAATACTTTATTTCTACGCATGGTGCTCGTAAAGGTTTGGCTGATACAGCACTTAGAACAGCCGATTCTGGATATTTGACTCGTCGTCTTGTTGACGTTGCACAAGATGTGATTGTTCGTGAAGATGATTGTGATATTGTAGGTATCAATTTGGTTCGTGAACGTGCGAAATTGGCAAGATCTACAACCAGCGCAATTGAAGTATTGAAAGATTCCTTGTTAGGTCGATTGCTTGCAAATGAAGTTACAGATACAAAAACAGGTGAGGTTATTCTTGCTGAAGAAACTGTATTGAATGAAGATAATTTGCAATTAATCGGACAGCATTGTATACCGGAAATTGTAGTTCGTGGTTCTACTGCGGGTGGCTATGAAGGTGCGGTTAGCAATGCTACGACAACAGAAACTATTACATTAGGTGCACCGGAAGAAAGTGTACGAAATGCAATTCGCAAATCAATGATTCGTGAGATGTTGGGTAAAGATACGACTGCTGTTGTTAAAAATAATGCCGGTGAAGAAATTGTTCCAGCGAATGTGCCTTTGAATGAAGAATATATTGAAGCTATTTTAGCAAGTGATGCAAAAGAAGTAAAAGTTAGAAATAACAATATTCGTGGTATCGAGGTGCAAGCGATTAAAGAAGGTGCTGCTGTCATTGAGCATCTAAAAGATCGTATCGTTGGGCGTGTTCTTGCTGAGGATATTGTCAATCCGGAAACAGGCGAGAAGCTTGCGGGAATTAATCAAGAAGTAGACGAAGATTTGGCAGAAGAAATTGTTAAAATTCGTGAAAAAGTTGTGATTCGTTCTGTACTTACATGTAAATCGCAATTTGGGGTTTGTATCAAGTGCTATGGACGTAATTTGGCAACTGGACATCAAGTTGATGTCGGAGAAGCTGTGGGAATTATTGCTGCACAATCAATTGGTGAACCGGGCACGCAGCTTACAATGCGTACATTCCATACTGGCGGTATTGCTGGTGATGATATTACGCAAGGTCTTCCTCGTGTTGAAGAACTATTTGAAGCACGTAAACCGAAACGTCAATCCATTATCGCCGAAATTGATGGTCGGGTGGAAGTGAAAGAAACGAAAGGTCTTCGTAAGGTTACAGTATATCCTGAAGCCGGCGAAGAACGTGTATATCAAATTCCTTATGGTGCTCGTATTATTGCCAAAGATGGTGAGATCGTTGAGCCTGGGGATCGACTTACAGAAGGTTCTATTAACCCACACGATATTCTACGGGTTTGTGGCTTGAAAGCTACGCAACGTTACTTGGTGTATGAAGTACAAAAAGTGTATAAATCTCAGGGTGTTGAAATTAACGATAAACATATTGAGGTTATGGTTCGTCAAATGCTTCATAAAGTAAAAGTTGAAGAGTCTGGTGATACAGATTTCTTACCAGGTGAATATATTGATGTAAATAATTTTGAAGCTGAAAATGCTAAAGCAATTGAAGCAGATGGTGAACCAGCAGTTGCGAGACCAATTCTGCTTGGTATCACAAAAGCTTCACTTGCAACAGATTCTTTCTTATCAGCTGCATCTTTCCAAGAAACGACGCGTGTTCTTACGGATGCTGCGATCAAAGGAAAAGTGGATCCGCTTCTTGGACTTAAAGAAAATGTTATTATTGGTAAACTTGTTCCAGCTGGTACTGGAATGAGTAGATATCGTAATATCAAAGTTGTGAATGAAGAACAGGAACAAGAAGTAGCAGTTGGTGTAGAAGGCGAAGAGTAAGATATAGCAAAAGGATGGTACAGTTTTGTACCATCCTTTTTTATTGTGCACAAATAAAAAATAGTATAGTAAAAGAGAGGTTGAAATTTAAAATTTTGTGGCAGGAGTTGGGAATATTTTTAAAAGTGAAAATAATCACACTATTACAATGGTATATAAATAGAACAAATGTAAAAGTGAAAATAAGCACATTGTACTTTTACATTTGTTCTTATCGTAATATATTGAAAACATGCGAATCTATCTATATAATATGAATTGTAAGCGGATTATAAATAAAATAAGAGAGAGAATATAACTTGATTGGCAAAATGTATCGGAGGTTTTTCCGTGAAAAAAATTATTGATGATACAAGACTTATTTTTAAATGCTGTAGTTTGTATTATGAAGATGAAATGAGTCAACAAGAGATTTGCGATTATCTTGGAATTTCAAGGCCATCAGTTTCGAGAATGTTAAAGTTAGGGAAAGAACAAGGTATTGTTAAAGTTGAAATTATTAGTCCATATAATTTAACCTTCGGAAAATTAGAACGTTCCTTAGAAAAAAAATTTTCGCTGAAAGAAGTTATTGTAGTAGATTCAAGTCCTTTACAAATAGGTACAGAAAGAATCAGTAGCAATTTAGGGGAAGAAACTTTAAGTTATTTGTCGCGAACTCTATATGACGGAGAAGTTGTCGGTGTATCAATGGGGATGACTTTACAGAACGTAATCCGAGCAAAAAGTACGATGGATGAAGAGATAAAATGCACGTTTGTACCGATCGTCGGTGGCGTTGGTCAAAGTAGAATTGAAATTCATTCGAACTATATTGCTGGAGAATTTGCTAAGTTGTTTAATGGGGAATGTGTTCAGTTTTTCTCTCCTGCAGTATTTTCTAATGTATCTGTGTTGGAAGGATTTTTAAATGAAAAAACTGTAAAAAGTATTTTCAATATTTATAAAAATGTAACAACCTTAATTATGGGAATTGGTATCACACAACGTGGAGCATCTACGTTATTAGAGACTGGTTATATTGATGAAAAAGAATTAGATAGTTTTGTGAAAGATGGCGCAGTTGGCGACATATCATTGCAGTTTTTCGATAAATATGGGAGTATAGAAAAATTCAGAAATTTCAATCAAAGAGTTGCGGGAATGTCAAGTGAACAACTGAAAAAAGTTCCTAAACGTATTGGTATTGCAGGTGGCAGCCAAAAAGCAGAAGCTGTACTAGGCGCAATCAATGGTGGTTTTGTAAATATTTTAATTACGGATATTGATTGTGCGAAAGTATTGATTGATGCATGAGATCTAAATGAAGGGAGAAAATAAATTTAGATGGATTTAACAAAAGTATTTATATTCTTATTTGTACTTATGTTAGCACAAGCAATTGGAACTTATGTACAAGTACAACAATATAAAAAAGCTGTGCGACGATTGCACAAATTAGGTAATGTTGGTATTGGTAGTAAAAGAGGTAAATTATCTAGAGGGAATATTGTGTTAATCGCTTGTGATCGCAATGGTGTTATCACAGCAGGAAAGATTATGGAAGGCTTTACAATCTTTACTACATTTAAAGATCTCTCCGGTATTGTTGGAAAGACGATTTATACTTTGAAAGATGAATATGTGCAACTACCAGAGAAACAGAAAAAAAAGTATAAAGCGCATATGCAGGCATTGGATGCTTTGGAATTACGATTGAATCCAATTGAAGAGTAGTATTGGTGATGTTAATGAAGTATGTCTAGAATTTCGCTTGATAAGGGCCCTATTGAGTGAATGGTGGTGATCAATCAGTAACTCTAAATAGGACAACTTCTGAACATAAAAAAATCAGGGAGGCAAAATATTATGGAATTTATAGCTGGATTAGCAAATGGTTTTATGGAGCTTTTTAAAGCAGGAGCTGCGACGTTTGCATCTTGGGTAGCTGGAATTATACCTCTAATCGTTGTTTTAATGACTGCTGTTAGTGCCGTTATTAAATTAATTGGTGAAGAACGTGTGCACTCATTAGCGCAGAAAGCAACCAAAAATATTATTACTCGGTATACAATTTTACCAATATTGGCGGTTTTATTTTTAGGAAATCCGATGTGTTATAGTTTTGGTAGATTTGTTGAAGCAAAACATAAACCATCCTTTTATGATGCAACAGTAAGTTTTCTTCATCCGGTAACTGGCTTATTCCCTCATGCAAATGGTGGCGAGCTCTTCGTTTATATGGGAATTGCAGCAGGTATTACAACCTTAGGTCTTCCTTTAGGTGAGTTAGCAGTTCGATATTTCTTAGTGGGTGTCATTGTTATCTTCATTCGTGGTGTTGTCACTGAAAAAATCTATGCTTCAATGAAAGCAAAAGAAGAAAGAGTTTCATAAATAAATTGAAGAATATTAGGGAGGGTGGATCTTATGTATAAATCAATTACGATTTCTAGAGGAAGTGGCGGTTGGGGCGGACCTTTAACAATTATGCCAACGGATACCTGTAATAAGATTGTGAGTGTAACAGGCGGTGGAATTCATCCTATTGCTGCTAAAATTGCCGAAATGACAGGCTGTGAAGCAATCGATGGGTTTAAAACTGCAATTCCGGATGATCAAATACTTGTAGCTGTAGTCGATTGCGGTGGTACTGCACGATGTGGTGTCTATCCTAAAAAGAAAGTTTTCACTGTAAACTTGACACCGGTTGGGAAAGTTGGTCCGCTTGCACAATATATTACTGAAAATCTATATGTATCAGCTGTAACGGAAACTTGTTTGGCATATGCGGCAGAAGGAACACCATTGACTAGCAAAGATGGGAGCAACGCAGGAACTGCTGCTCCATCGAGTCAAAGTAACGCGAATGAACCGAAAACAAAAGCGCAGGCTAGAGCCGAACTTGCAAAAATGAATGCTGGAAAACAAACGAATTTTATTACTAAACTGGGTATCGGTGTTGGTGGTGTAGTAAATAAATTCTATCAAGCTGGTCGTGAAACCATTGATATGGTTGTGAAAACAATTTTACCTTTCATGGCTTTCGTAAGTATGATTATCGGTATAATCAGTGCTTCGGGTATTGGTGATATTATTGCGCAGACCATCTCACCTTTAGCGAGTACACTTCCGGGGATGTTAGTGATTTCTGTTATATGTTCCTTGCCGTTTATTTCACCGGTAATTGGACCTGGTGCCGTTATCGCACAAGTTGTAGGTACTTTATTAGGGGTTCAAATTGGCTTAGGGCATATTCCTCCGCAATATGCTTTACCAGCGTTATTTGCAATTAATGCACAAGTTGGTGGAGACTTTGTCCCAGTTGGTTTAAGTCTTGGTGAAGCGGATCCTGAAACAATTGAGCTTGGCGTTCCTGCTGTATTATATTCACGTGTTATTACAGGACCATTATCAGTAATTATTGCTTATTTTTGCAGTTTTGGTCTTTATTTATAGAAGGAGGAAGCTAAATGAAATATCGTTCTGAAATTACTGGTTGGGGTGAAGAAGCTTTATTTTTCCTAAAAGAAAAGGATATGAATTTCATTATTCTTTTTAATGAAGGCGCACCACCAGAATTAGCAGAAATCGCAGTGCTTCATAAACCTGCTCCTATTCTTGCTGAATTAGAAGTCGGTGATACCGTTATCATTTGTGAAAAGGTATTCACGATTACTGCAATTGGAGAAGAAGCACGACATACCCTGAAAGAGTTGGGGCATTGTACTTTAAGCTTCAAAGGTGGTACAGAGCCAGAACGTCCAGGTTGTATTATGCTAGAAGGTGATGACTTAAAAGCAGAAGATTTTACTGCGGGAAGTCTGATTGAAATTTACTAATTCAAATTTTACAACATGTCAACATGAGGCGTATTGCAAAGTATGAAATATTAAAAACAAGAAAAGGAAGTATGAATTATGTTAAACATGAATCAAAAGTTGATCAAACGTCAACAAGAAGGTAAAATTATTCGCACTGGTATTGTTGGTGCTGGGCAAATGGGAAGAGGCATGGTAACACAAATGGTGTTGATGCAAGGCATCATGCCAGCAATTGTATCAGACATTAATGTTGAAAATGCAGTGCATGCTTTTCATTATGCAGGAATTAAGGATGATCAGATTGCAATCGTAGATAATATCCAAGATGCAAATAAATCGATTGAAGCTGGTAAATATGTTGCAACTGTAAATGCAGATTTAATTTCACAAGCCAATTTAGTGGAATGTGCGATTGATGCTACAGGTGTTCCTGATGTTGGGGCTAAAGTTGCTACTGATGCAATCAAAAATGGCAAACATGTCGTGATGTTAAATGTAGAAACTGACGTTGTTATTGGACCATATCTTAAAAAATTAGCAGAACAAAACGGTGTAATTTACACAGGTTCCGCTGGGGATGAACCTGGTGCTGTTATGGAACTTTATTGTTTTGCAAAAGCAATGGGCATGGATGTAAAAGTTATGGGGAAAGGTAAAAATAATAAACTAGATTATGCTTGTAACCCAGATACTGTATTAGAAGAAGCAACAAGACGTGTGATGAGCCCTAAAATGCTTTGTGCATTTAAAGATGGTACAAAAACAATGGTAGAAATGACTGCGATGTCTAATGCTACTGGTTTAATTCCAGATGTAATTGGCGGACATGGAATTGCAGCAACGGTAAAAGAATTGCCTGAAATTTATAAATTGAAAAAAGATGGCGGTATATTAAATAAACATGGTGTTGTTGAATATGTAAATGGTATTGCACCTGGTGTATTTGTTGCTGTGTCTACAGAAAACGAAGAAATTGCGTATCAAATGCGTTATCATAGCATGGGACCTGGTCCATTATGGATTTTATATCGTCCATATCATTTATGTAATTTAGAAACGCCTTTAACTGTAGCGAAAGCAGTGATTGATGGTGAATCAACAATCGTTCCAATTGATGGTTTGGTGAGCGAATGTATTACTGTTGCAAAAACAGATTTAAAAGCAGGTCAATACATTGATGGTATTGGTGGCTATACAACATATGGTTCTATTGCTACTGCAGCTGAATCTGATGCAAAAGGTTATGTTCCTTACGGATTGGTTACGAAAAAGACAAAAATGTTAAAAGATGCGAAAAAAGGTCAATTATTAACGTTAGATATGGTTGAGCTTGATACATCTACGTTGATTTACAAACTTCGTAAAGAGCAAGATGCAATGTACAAGAAATAAAATGGAACAAAAAAGCTGCCGCGCAGATGCGGCAGCTTTTTTTCTGTGGCTATTTCTAAACTTAAATTTAAGTATTTGATTTGACGCGATTGTTTATATTATGATATGAAATGGAGGTGAAGTGAAATGCGCGAAATAGAGCTTATAGAAAAAACAAAGATTCAAACAGCTCTTCTACATACAAAACGTCAATATTTAGTTGGTGAATTGTCCTTGCCGCAGGAACTTAACTATTTACACGATGAAAATGTTGAAGCAGGTATTACGGAATATAAAGAATATACCATTGAGGAACCGCATTATCATAAAAATACGACAGAATATATTTATGTTTTAGAAGGAGAAAGTAAATATATAAATGTAGAGACACAAAAGGAGACAATCGTTAAGAAAGGAGATTTCTTTTTAATTCGTAGCGGAATTACCTATGCACAGAAATCAAAGGCTGGTTTGAAATTAGTATTTTTCAAATATCCATCTGGCAATGATAAAGTGCCCGTACAAGATGATGGAAGCTTAGAAAATTGGTATAAAGCGTGGTAGGTTTTACTTTAATATAAAAATTTGATGGAAAGTTTAATAATTTTCGTATATTTTTCTTAAGATGTGCTAAATTAGATAAAGATTACCATTAAGTTAAGCAATAAAACAGAGGAAAATTGTGAATTAGTCAAATCCTATTTTCTATAAAAGTTTTGTCAAATAAGTTCGTTGATTTAATTTTTAGGTAGAATATGTTATAATTATTAATGATGATACACCACGACCCGTGTGCATGCAAAAGATTGATAAAACAAGTGTTGACATTGATTATGACTCATGGTATTATATACGAGTGCCTGAAACAAGAAAGCATTGATCTACAAGTATGGGAGTGAATAAAATGTCGCTCGACACATTGAAGACTGCCAAAAAAGTGATTGGCATAAAACAAGTTATGAAAGCTGTCAACAAAGGCTTATGCAAAAAAGTTTTTATTGCACAAGATGCTGATTTAAGAGTTGTAGACCCGCTTAAGAATTTATGTGAGAAACATGGGATTGAAGTAGTCGAGATAGCAACGATGATTGAATTGGGAAAGGCTTGCACGATTGAAGTGGGAGCTGCTGCAGTGGCTGTTTTAAAATAATCTTGTTAAATATTCTATCTCTTTATATAGAGAATTGAGGTAGGATTATTAAATAATAAATTTGATATCAGGGAAGGGGGTGCATGTATGCCTACAATTAGTCAATTGGTACGTAAAAGTAGAGAAAACATGGAGAAGAAATCTACATCACCAGCGTTGAAAGAATGTCCACAAAAACGTGGTGTTTGTACGAGAGTATATACAACTACTCCTAAGAAACCGAACTCTGCGTTGAGAAAAGTAGCAAGGGTTCGTCTTACGAATAGTATTGAAGTAACAGCTTATATTCCAGGTATTGGTCACAATCTTCAAGAACATAGTGTTGTGTTGATTAGAGGCGGCAGAGTAAAAGATTTACCAGGGGTTCGTTATCATATCGTCCGTGGTGCTTTAGATACTGCTGGCGTTCAAAATCGTACACAGTCAAGATCTAAATATGGTGCGAAACGCGCTAAAAAGAAATAATATATGTTCGATATATGAAAATTGTTGACAAGGAGGGTTACTACTATGCCTAGAAAAGGTCCTGTTCCAAAACGTGACGTATTACCAGATCCAGTGTATAATTCGAAAATCGTAACAAAGTTTATTAACAAAGTTATGCTTTCTGGTAAAAAAGGCGTTGCAGAAAAAGTTGTTTATGATGCATTTGAAAGCATTAGAGCGAAAACTGGTAAAGATCCATTAGAAGTGTTTGAAACTGCTTTGAAAAATGTTATGCCAGTTCTTGAAGTTCGTGCTCGTCGTGTAGGTGGTGCGAATTATCAGGTTCCAATAGAAGTTCGTCCTGATCGTCGTATGACGTTAGGTATTCGTTGGGTTGTTAACTACGCTAGATTACGTGGTGAAAAAACAATGAATGAAAGACTTGCTGCTGAATTATTAGATGCTGCGAATAATACAGGTGCAGCAATTAAGAAAAAAGAAGATACTCATAAAATGGCTGAAGCTAATAAAGCGTTCGCTCATTATCGTTGGTAGTATCTAGAACATAATCATTATCTTTACACTAATAAGGAGCGATGTAATAGTGGGTAGACAGTTTCCTCTCGAAAAGACGCGGAACATAGGGATTATGGCACATATTGATGCCGGTAAAACCACTACTACTGAACGTATTCTGTTTTATACAGGAAAAGTACACAAAATTGGTGAGGTTCATGAAGGTGCTGCTACTATGGACTGGATGGAGCAGGAACAAGAGAGAGGTATTACTATTACTTCTGCTGCTACAACTTGTCAATGGTTAGATCATCGTATCAACATTATTGACACGCCAGGTCACGTGGACTTTACAGTTGAAGTAGAACGTTCATTAAGAGTGCTTGATGGATCAGTTGCTGTGTTCTGTGCTAAAGGTGGGGTTGAACCTCAATCTGAAACAGTATGGCGCCAAGCTGATAAATATAGCGTACCTCGTATGGCGTATGTAAATAAAATGGATATCTTGGGTGCGGATTTCTACCGAGTTGTTGATATGATCAAAACTCGGTTGCATGCAAATCCGGTTGCACTTCAGCTTCCAATTGGTTCGGAAGATACATTCTTGGGAATGGTTGATCTAATTAAAATGGATGCGATTATTTACACGGATGATCTTGGTAAAACTAGTGAAGAAGTTGCTATTCCGGATGATATGAAAGAAAAAGCTGAAGAATATCGTCAAATTCTATTAGATGCAGTTGCTGAAACTGACGATGAATTAATGATGAAATATTTGGAAGGCGAAGAACTAACAGAAGAAGAAATCAGAGCAGCGATTCGTAAAGCGACGATTGATTGCAAAATGACACCTGTACTTTGTGGTTCTTCTTATAAGAATAAAGGCGTTCAACCAATGCTTGATGCAGTCATTGACTACATGCCTTCACCGCTTGATATTCCAGCGATTAAAGGTGTTGACCCAGATACTGGTGAAGAAGACAAACGTGAAGCAGATGATAAGTTACCGTTTTCGGCATTAGCTTTCAAAATTATGGCTGATCCGTATGTAGGTAAATTAGCGTTTTTCCGTGTTTATTCAGGTAGCATTACTTCTGGATCTTATGTATTTAACTCGACAAAAGGCAAAAAAGAACGTATTGGACGTATTCTTCAAATGCATGCAAATCGCCGCGAAGAAATTGATACAGTTTATAGTGGTGATATAGCTGCTGCTGTTGGTTTAAAAGATACAGTTACTGGTGATACACTCTGTGATGAAAAAGAGCCAATTATATTGGAATCTATGGAATTCCCAGAGCCAGTTATTTCCGTTGCTGTTGAACCAAAAACGAAAGCTGACCAAGAAAAAATGGGTATTGCGTTAGCAAGACTTGCAGAAGAAGATCCTACATTCCGGATGAGAACTGACCAAGAAACAGGTCAATGTATCATTTCTGGTATGGGTGAACTTCATTTGGAAATTATCGTTGACCGTATGCTTCGTGAGTTTAAAGTAGATTGTACAGTAGGTAAGCCGCAAGTTGCTTATCGTGAAACAATCCGTAAACAAGTGAAAGCAGAAGGAAAATTTGTTCGTCAATCCGGTGGTCGCGGTCAATACGGTCACTGCTTGCTTGAACTTGTACCACAAGAACCAGGTGTTGGTTTCAGCTTTGAAAACAAAGTTGTCGGTGGTGCGATTCCTAAAGAATATATTAACCCAATTGAAGCTGGTATCAAAGAAGCTATGGAAAATGGTGTTGTTGCTGGTTACCCAATGGTTGATATTAAAGTTATTGTTTATGATGGTTCTTATCATGATGTCGATTCATCTGAAATGGCATTTAAAATTGCCGGTTCTATGGGCTTTAAATCTGGTGCACAAAAAGCTACACCAGTGCTGTTGGAACCATATATGAAAGTTGAAGTCGTAGTTCCGGAAGAGTACATGGGTGATGTTATTGGTGACTTAAACTCAAGACGTGGTCGTATCGAAGGTATGGAAGCTCGTGCTGGTGCACAAGTGATTAATGCGTTCGTTCCACTTTCTGAAATGTTTGGTTACGCTACAGATTTACGTTCTAAAACGCAAGGTCGCGGTAATTATTCCATGGAAATTTCACATTATGATGAAGTTCCTAAAAATATATCAGAAGCTATTACAGCTAAAAACAAAGGCGAATAAGGGGGATTATTAACAATGGCAAAACAAAAGTTTGAAAGAAATAAACCACATGTAAACATTGGTACAATTGGTCACGTTGACCATGGTAAAACTACATTGACAGCTGCTATTACGAAAGTTTTAGCAAAAACTGGCGGCGCTGATTTTATGGATTATTCCATGATCGACAAAGCACCAGAAGAAAGAGAACGCGGTATTACAATCAATACTTCACACGTTGAATATGAAACTGCAAAAAGACATTATGCTCACGTTGACTGCCCGGGCCATGCTGACTATGTTAAAAACATGATCACTGGTGCTGCACAAATGGATGGTGCGATCTTAGTAGTAAGTGCTGCTGATGGTCCTATGCCACAAACTCGTGAACATATTCTTTTATCTCGTCAAGTTGGCGTACCAGCAATGGTAGTTTTCTTAAACAAAGCTGACATGGTTGATGATGCAGAATTAATGGAATTAGTAGAAATGGAAGTTCGCGAACTTCTTTCCAGCTATGAATTCCCTGGCGATGACATTCCTGTTGTTTCCGGTTCCGCATTAAAAGCGCTTGAAGGCGATGCTGATTATGAAGCAAAAATCATCGAACTTATGGATGCTGTAGATGAATACATCCCAACTCCAGTTCGTGATACAGATAAAACTTTCTTAATGCCAGTCGAAGACGTTTTCACAATCACTGGTCGTGGTACAGTTGCTACTGGCCGTGTTGAACGTGGTGAAGTTAAAGTTGGCGACGTTATTGAAATCGTTGGTATGGGTGAAGCACCTAAATCAACAACTGTAACAGGCGTTGAAATGTTTAGAAAATTACTCGACAGCGCAGTAGCTGGCGATAATATCGGTGCTTTGCTTCGTGGCGTTGACCGTAAAGATATCGAACGTGGTCAAGTTCTTGCAAAACCAGGTTCTATTAAACCTCACACAAAATTCAAAGGTGAAGTTTACGTTTTATCTAAAGAAGAAGGCGGACGTCATACTCCATTCTTCACAAACTATCGTCCACAATTCTACTTCCGTACAACTGATGTAACTGGTGTAGTTAACTTACCAGAAGGTGTAGAAATGGTTATGCCTGGCGATAACATTCAAATGACAATTGAACTAATCACTCCAATCGCTATTGAAGTTGGTTTACGTTTCGCTATCCGCGAAGGTGGCCGTACTGTTGGTGCTGGTGTTGTAACTGAAGTTCAAGCTTAATTATAGTGTTACTATGTATAGGGGGCGACATCAGTCGCCCCTATAAAAAAGTTTTTTCGGTATCCCTAATGCGATGACGTAGTAGATTGCTCGCAGGGTGCGAGGGAACTATTACGGAGAAATGTCCGTTCTAGAAACTGGGCGATAAGGAGGAAATATAAATTGGCTAAACAACAAAAAATCAGAATTCGTCTAAAAGCATACGATCATAAGGCACTTGATCAAAGCGCGGTGAAAATTGTTGATACTGCAAAGAGAACAGGTGCGATGGTATCAGGTCCTATTCCACTACCTACTGAAAAAAATATTTTTACAATCTTACGTTCTCCACATGTGAATAAAGACTCTCGTGAGCAATTTGAAATGCGTACACACAAACGTCTTATTGACATCTTAGAACCAACTTCCAAAACTGTTGACGCTTTAATGCGTTTGGATTTGCCAGCTGGTGTGGATATCGAAATTAAATTGTAATAGAGGAGGTGGAATGAATGGCTAAAGGAATTTTAGGTAAAAAACTTGGTATGACACAAATCTTTACCGAAGAAGGTAAAGTTGTTCCAGTGACTGTTGTTGAATCAGGTAAAACTGTTGTAATTCAAAATAAAACTGTTGAAAATGATGGCTATAATGCTGTGCAATTAGGTTTTGGCGTTATTAAAGAAAAAAATGTTACAAAACCAATGAAAGGTCATTTCGCAAAAGCTGGCGTAGATGCAGTGAAGTTTATTCGTGAAATGCGCTTATCTGATGCTTCAGAATATAATGCTGGTGATGTAATCGGCGTTGACATATTTAGTGCTGGTGAATTGATTGATGTTACTGGTACTGCAAAAGGTAAAGGTTTTGCTGGTGGTATTAAACGCCATAATTTCAGACGTGGACCTATGGGACATGGCTCAAAATCACATCGTGAACCAGGTTCAACTGGTGCAATGATCAGTGGTGGTGGCGGTAGAGTTTTAAAAGGTAAAAAACTACCGGGTCGTATGGGCGCACAAAAAGTGACGCTTCAACGTTTAAGCATTGTAAGAGTTGATACAGATCGTAACTTACTTTTAATTAAAGGTGCGATTCCTGGTCCTAAAGGCAGCTATGTTGTAATTAAAAATACTGTAAAACCTAACAAATAAGCTCTTTTGAGCTCGAAAGGAGGATGTGCTATATTATGCCTAAAGTAGCAGTCTATACAATCGCTGGTAAACAGACTGGCGAAGAATTAGAATTAAATGAAAGCGTATTTGGTGTAGAAGTTAACGAAGCAGTTGTTCATCAAGCAATTGTAATGCAACTTGCAAGTCAACGTCTTGGTACGCATGCAACGAAAACTAGAGGTTTAGTACGTGGTGGCGGACGTAAACCTTGGAAACAAAAAGGTACAGGTCGCGCTCGTTCCGGTAGTACTCGTTCCCCAATTTGGGTCGGCGGTGGTACTGTGTTCGGTCCAACACCTCGCTCCCATGCATTCAGAATGCCTCGTAAACAACGTCGTTTAGCAATTAAATGTGCGTTATCTTCGAAGGTTGAAAGTGGAGAATTAGTTGTTCTTGATAGCATTGCTTTCGAACAAGCTAAAACGAAACATGTTGTACAAATGTTGAGCGATTTCAGCGTAGATAAGAAAGCTCTTATTATTACAGCTGAAACAATCGAAAATGTGGAAAAATCTTCCCGTAATATTCCTGGTGTAAAAGCTATTAGTTCTTGTGGGCTTAATGTTTATGATATCTTGAATCATAATAAGCTTTTCATTACTAAAGATGCAGTTACCCGCATTGAGGAGGTACTTGCGTAATGGCAAATGCACGCGATATTTTAATTCGTCCGCTTATCACGGAAAGAACTACTGCGTTGATGCAAGAAGGTAAATATACGTTTGTCGTTCCTAAAACAGTGAACAAGGTTGAAATCAGAACTGCTGTTCAAGAGATTTTCAACGTAAAAGTTCTTGCAGTAAATACTGTAAATGTATTAGGTAAAACAAAACGTATGGGACGCAGTGAAGGTAAACGCGCAGATTATAAAAAAGCTGTTGTGAAACTTGCACCTGGCGAAAGCATCGAATTCTTCGAAGGTGTGTAATAGTTAAGTTTTTGGAAAAGGAGGTTAACCAATGGCAGTAAAAAGTTTTAAACCATATTCTGCAGGCAGAAGATTCATGACTGTAGCTAGCTTCGATGAAATTACTACAGATCAGCCTGAGAGATCTCTTGTTGAACGTCTAAAAAAACATGGTGGCCGTAATCAACAAGGTCGTTTAACAGTAAGACATCAAGGTGGCGGTCACAAACGTTTATATCGTGTGATCGACTTCAAACGTAATAAAGATGGTATTCAGGCAACTGTTGCTACAATCGAATACGATCCAAACCGTTCCGCGCGTATTGCGCTTTTAAATTATGCTGATGGTGAAAAACGTTACATCTTAGCTCCTAACGGTATTAAAGTAGGGGATAAAGTTGTATCTGGTCCGGATGCTGATATTAAACCTGGTAATGCGTTACCAATTATAAATATTCCTGTTGGTACTATGCTTCATAATATTGAACTTAAAATCGGTAAAGGTGGACAGTTAGTTCGTTCCGCTGGAACTGGAGCTCAATTAATGGCGAAAGAGGGCGACTATGCGTTGCTTCGTATGCCTTCAGGAGAATTACGTAAGGTTCATATCAATTGTAAAGCAACGATTGGTCAAGTAGGTAATCTTGAACATGAAAATATTACGATTGGTAAAGCTGGTCGTTCTCGCTGGTTAGGCGTTCGTCCTGCAAACCGTGGTGTTTCCATGAACCCTAATGACCATCCACATGGTGGTGGGGAAGGTCGTAGCCCAGTTGGTCGTAAACATCCTGTTACTAAATGGGGTAAACATGCTATGGGTGCTACAACTCGTCGTAAAAAGAACTCTGATAAGTTTATTGTCAAAGGTCGTACGAAATAATAAATTGCTATATAAAGATATGGGCGCGAATGTTTAAATTCGCTGCCTTGGCGAAAGGAGGATACATCGTTGTCAAGATCGATTAAAAAAGGACCTTATGTGCATGAGAGTGTACTTAAAAAAATTGATGCTATGAATGCAGCAAATGAAAAAAAGGTTATAAAGACTTGGTCACGTAGTTCAACTATTCTTCCTAGTTTTGTTGGCCATACAATTGCAGTGCATGATGGTCGTAAACATGTACCTGTTTATGTAACTGAAGATATGGTAGGTCACAAACTTGGTGAATTCGCGCCGACTCGTACTTTCAAAGGTCATTCCGGCGAAGAAAGACGTACATCACTTAAGTAGTTTTTGCCGAAAGGAGGCTAATTTGTGGAAGCTAAATCAGTAGCAAAATACATTCGCATAGCTCCTCGTAAGATCCGTATTGTTATGGATTTGATCCGTGGCAAACAAATCGGAGAAGCGTTTGCGATTTTAAAATTCACACCAAAAGTTGGTGCTGATGTAATAGAAAAAGTATTGAAATCAGCAGTAGCAAATGCTGAACATAATTTTGATATGAATGTTGATAATCTTTATGTCGCAGCGGCATATGTAGATCAAGGACCTACATTAAAACGCATTCATCCACGTTCTCGTGGGCAAGCGTTTAAAATTTTAAAACGTTCAAGTCATGTAACTGTTGTTGTAAAAGAAAGATAAGAAGGAGGGAAATCGAATTGGGTCAAAAAGTTAATCCACATGGTTTGCGTCTTGGTGTTGTAAAAACATGGGATGCCAAGTGGTATGCAGATAAAGATTATGCAAGTAACTTGCATGAAGATATAAAAATTCGCGCGCACTTAAAAGCAAAACTTCATACTGCGGGCGTATCTAGAATTGAAACTGAACGTGGTCAAAATCGTCTTAAATTGACGATCCACACTGCAAAACCAGGTATGGTTATCGGTCGTGGCGGTTCAGGAATCGAACAAATTAAGGCTAGCTTGAGAAAGCTAACTACAAAACATGTTGATATTAATATTGCTGAAATTAAGCAACCTGATTTAGACTCAACATTAGTAGCAGAAAACATTGCAGCTCAATTAGAACGTCGTATTGCGTTCCGTCGTGCGATGAAACAAGCAGTTGGTCGTACAATGCGTATGGGTGCGAAAGGTATTAAAGTAATGGTAGGCGGTCGTTTAGGCGGTGCTGAAATTGCGAGAAGTGAGGCTTACCGTGAAGGTAGTATTCCACTTCATACTTTAAGAGCTGATATTGATTATGGTACTGCTGAGGCTCATACAACTTACGGTCGTATTGGCGTAAAAGTTTGGATCTTCAAAGGTGAAGTTTTACCAGAAGTGAAAAAAAGTGCTGTTGCTGCTGTTGAAGGGAGCGAAGCATAAATGTTATTACCAAAGAGAGTAAAATACCGTAAACAATTTCGTGGTCGTATGAAAGGTAAAGCAAGCAGAGGTAATAAAGTAAGCCATGGTGAATTTGGTTTACAAGCATTAGAACCTGCTTGGATTACAAATAGACAGATTGAAGCTGCTCGTATTGCGATGACTCGTTATATCAAACGTGGCGGTAAAGTTTGGATTAAAATTTTCCCTGATAAACCTGTAACTGCAAAACCTGCTGAAACTCGTATGGGTAGTGGTAAAGGTTCACCAGAATACTGGGTTGCAGTGGTTAAACCAGGTCGTATCATGTTCGAAATGGATGGCGTTAGTGAAGAAGTAGCAAAAGAAGCTATGCGTCTTGCAGCTCATAAACTTCCTATTAAAACAAAATTCGTTACGCGTGAACAGACTCAAGAGCAAGCAGAGGGCGGTGAAGTAAATGAAGGTTAATGATATACGTGAAATGAGTGCAGATGAACTTAACCAAAAACTTGCTTCTCTAAAAGAAGAATTATTTAACCTTAGATTTCAACTTGCTACTGGCCAGCTTGAAAACCCAATGCGTATCAAAGATGTAAAGAAAACGATTGCTCGCATTAAAACAATCCAACGTGAAGAAGAATTAAAAGCTTAATTCACGCGAATCTGTATAGCGGCTAAAAATGATATGCAACGGAAGGAGGCTACTCAAGCATGAGTGAAAGAAATGAGCGTAAAACTAGAATTGGTAAAGTGGTAAGCGATAAAATGGAAAAAACTGTTGTAGTAGCAGTTGAACGTCTTGTACAACATCCACTATACAAAAAAGCAGTAAAAGAAACTGTAAAATTCAAAGCACATGATGAAAACAATGATGCACATACTGGTGACACTGTAGAAATCATGGAAACTCGTCCATTGTCTAAAGATAAGCGTTGGAGAGTTATTGAAGTTCTGGAAAGAGCAAAATAATCCGAATCTTTATTTCGCTTTAATGAACTGAAAAAACTCAAAAGGAGGTAAAATAATGATTCAACAACAAACAATGCTTAACGTTGGTGATAATACTGGTGCAAAAGAAATCATGTGCATTCGTGTACTTGGTGGTTCTTACCGTAAATTCGCTAACATTGGTGACGTAATTGTTGCTGCAGTAAAATCTGCATCCCCTGGCGGAGTTGTAAAAAAAGGTGATGTTGTTAAAGCTGTAGTTGTACGTTCTAAAAAAGGTTTACGTCGTCCAGATGGTTCTTATATTCGTTTTGATGAAAACGCTGCCGTTGTCATCAAAGATGATAAGACTCCAAGAGGTACTCGTATTTTCGGACCAGTAGCTAGAGAGTTGCGTGACAAAGATTTCATGAAAATCGTCTCACTAGCTCCAGAAGTAATCTAAGTTAGGAGGTGTCCTGTTTGTCACAAAACAAATTGCATGTAAAAAAAGGTGATACGGTTTTAGTGTTATCTGGCAAAGATAAAGGTAAACAAGGTAAAATCATTGAAGCTTTACCTAAAAAAGAAAAGGTTGTTGTAGAAGGCGTTAACAAAGTTAAACGTCACACAAAACCTAGTCAAAGTGCTCCACAAGGTGGAATTCTTGTAAAAGAAGCACCAATGAGTGTAGCAAAAGTAATGCTTGTATGCCCTGCATGTTCAAAAGCAACTCGCATTGCAAAAAAAGATTTGAATGGTAAATTCGTTCGTGCTTGTAAAAAATGCGGCGAAATTGTGGATAAATAAAATCTTAAAAGAAAGGAGGTAGCCTATCAGTGGATAGACTCAAAGAAAAATATCTTAAAGAAGTAGTTCCTGCTTTAACAGAAAAATTTGGCTATAAAAATGTAATGGAAATACCTAAAATCGAAAAAGTTATTATTAATATGGGTGTTGGTGAGGCTGTAGGAAATCCTAAAGTTCTTGACTCAGCTGTGAATGATATGACATTGATTGCAGGTCAAAAACCAGTATTAACACGTGCTAAGAAGTCTTTAGCGGCGTGGAAATTACGTGAAGGTATGCCAATCGGTGCGAAGGTAACACTTCGTGGTCAACGTATGTATCAATTCATGGACAAATTTATGAACGTAGCTCTTCCTCGTGTACGTGATTTCCGTGGAGTAAGTGCGAAAGCTTTTGATGGACGTGGAAATTATTCCATGGGTCTTAAAGAGCAACTAATTTTCCCTGAAATTGAATACGATAAAATCGATAAACTTCGTGGTATGAATGTTATCGTTGTAACAACAGCGAAAACGGATGAAGAAGCAAGAGAGCTTCTAAAATTAATGGGAATGCCATTTAGCGCGTAAAGGAGGTAGTTATTGTGGCCAAAAAGGCAATGGTTGAAAAATGGAGTCACGAACCGAAATTTCAAGTTCGTAAATATAACAGATGTAAAATTTGCGGCCGTCCACACGGATACATGCGTAAATTTGAAATGTGCCGTATTTGTTTCAGAGAACAAAGCTACAAAGGTGCTATCCCTGGGGTAACCAAAGCTAGCTGGTAATATCAACGGAAGGAGGATATCTATCTATGGTAATGACTGATCCAATTGCAGATATGCTGACTCGTTTGCGCAATGCAAATTCTGTATATCATGAGAAAGTAGAAATACCGGGATCTAAAATCAAACAAGCAATTGCTGCTATTTTAAAAGAAGAAGGATTTATTAAAGATTTCGACTTCGTTTCTGATAGTAAACAAGGCGTTCTTCGTGTGAATCTTAAGTATGGTCCTAACCGCGAGAAAGTAATTACAGGCATTAAACGTATCTCCAAACCTGGTTTACGTGTATATGCAAAAAGCGAAGAATTACCTCGTGTACTTGGCGGACTTGGAATCGCTATTGTTTCCACTTCAAAAGGTGTTATGAGTGATAAACAAGCACGTCGTAGTGGTCTTGGCGGTGAAGTAATCGCTTACGTTTGGTAATATATTTTTTGTAGCTAGGAGGTGTATGAATGTCAAGAATCGGTAGATCACCTATTACGATTCCTGCTGGCGTAACAGTTACATTGGCAGAAGAAAATACGGTGACAGTAAAAGGTCCTAAAGGCGAACTTACTCGTACTTTTCATAAAGATATGATCATTGAAATTGAAGAAAACGTTCTTACGGTAAAACGTCCTTCAGATGTAAAAGAACATAGATCTTTACATGGTTTAACGCGTACGTTAATTTCCAATATGGTGATTGGTGTTACGGAAGGATTCAGCAAAACTCTTGAAATCAACGGCGTTGGTTACAGAGCTGCAAAAGCTGGTCAAAATGTTAACTTGTCCCTTGGTTTCTCTCATCCAGTAGTAGTAGAACCACCTAAAGGTATTACTTTAGATGTTCCTGCTCCAAACAGAATTATTGTTTCTGGTATTAGTAAAGAAGAAGTTGGCGCAATTGCAGCTAACATTCGCGGATACAGAGAACCAGAACCTTACAAAGGTAAAGGTATTAAATACGAAGGCGAAACAATTCGTCGTAAAGTTGGTAAAGCCGGCGGTAAAGGCAAGAAGTAATCTTTAAGTGAAAGGAGTGACTAACTTGCTTCTTAAAGCAGATAAAAATAAAGCACGTCAAAGACGTCATTTAAGAGTTCGCAAAAATATTTCAGGTACAGCTCAAAAACCACGTTTAAACGTGTTTCGTAGCTTAAGTAATATTTATGCACAAATCATTGATGACGTAAATGGTGTAACTTTGGTTGCAGCAAGTTCAAAAGATAAAGAATTTACTACGTATGGTGGTAATATCGAAGCTGCGAAAGCAGTTGGCGCAGCAGTTGCGAAACGTGCTGTAGAAAAAGGTATTACTGAAGTAATATTCGACCGTGGTGGTTATATTTATCATGGTAGAGTAGCTGCATTAGCTGAAGCAGCTCGTGAAGCGGGTCTCAAATTCTAAGTTTTGAAAAAGGAGGTAAATGAATGGCCAGAATCGACTATACTGCTCTTGAATTACAAGAGAAAGTTGTTTATATTAACAGAGTTGCTAAGGTTGTTAAAGGCGGACGTCGTTTTTCATTCAGCGCACTAGTTGTTGTTGGTGATGGTAACGGTCATGTTGGCGCTGGTTTGGGTAAAGCTGGTGAAGTTCCTGAAGCAATCAGAAAAGGCATCGAAGATGCTAAGAAAAATCTTATTAATGTTTCATTAGTAGGAAAAACAATTCCTCATGAAATTATTGGTGTATTTGGCGCAGGTCGCGTATTATTAAAACCTGCTGCAAAAGGTACTGGTGTTATCGCTGGTGGTCCTGCACGTGCTGTGCTTGAACTTGCTGGTATTCATGACATCTTAACAAAATCACTTGGTTCATCTAATCCTAATAATATGGTTCGTGCTACATTAAAAGGGTTGGAACAACTTAAAAAAGCTGAATTAGTGGCTGAACTTCGTGGTAAAACTGTTCAAGAACTTTTGGGTTAAGGAGGCATTTTTGATGGCAAAACTAAAAATTACTCTTACCAGAAGCCTGATCGGCAGACCTGAAAATCAAAGAGCTACTGTTAAGGCTTTAGGTTTACGTAAATTAAATTCATCAGTAGAACAAGAAGATAATGCGGTTATTCGCGGCATGGTTCATAAAGTTGAACATCTTGTTACAGTTGAAGAATTACAAGACTAATATCAAGGAGGTGCTTGTATGAAATTACACGAATTAGCTCCGGCACCTGGATCTAAAAAAGTACGTACCCGTGTTGGTCGCGGACTTGGTTCTGGTTTAGGTAAAACATCCGGTAGAGGTCATAAAGGTCAAAATTCTCGTTCCGGTGGCGGTGTTCGTACTGGTTTTGAAGGCGGTCAAATGCCACTTTACCGTAGATTACCAAAACGTGGTTTTTTCAATGTATTTGGTAGTGAATACGCTGAAGTGAACGTGGAAACTTTAAATCGTTTCGAAGATGGCTCAACAGTTGATCCTGTTGCTTTAATTGAAGCGGGCATTCTTAAAAATGTACGCGATGGTGTACGTATTTTAGGAAATGGTGAAATTACAAAGAAATTAACTGTAATCGCGAATGGCTTTACAAAATCCGCGGAAGCTAAAATTACGGCAGCTGGCGGAAAAGTCGAGGTGATCTAAGGTGTTTTCAGCCCTTGCAAATATACTCAAGATAACTGAGCTCAGGGAAAAAATTGTTTTTACACTAGTGATGTTTGCAATCTTTCGGTTAGGAACACATATTCCTGTTCCGGGTGTAAATGCACATGTAATTGAACAATTATTCACGAGTGGCAACCTTTTTGGCCTTATGGATTTATTTTCCGGTGGTGCTTTAAGTAAATTCTCAGTGTTTGCAATGAGTATTACCCCATACATCAATGCTTCGATTATCATGCAGCTCTTAACAGTTGTTATACCGAAGTTTGAAGAATGGTCTAAAGAAGGCGAAGAAGGGCGAAAGAAAATTACCCAGATTACGCGTTACTCAACTGTAGTTTTGGCGTTTATCCAAGCTATTGGCATGGCATATGGCCTCAAAGCTGCAATTATAAATCCAGGTGTTGGTTCAATACTTTTAATCGCAATCACATTAACAGCTGGTACTACATTTTTGATGTGGTTAGGTGAACAGATTACAGCAAAAGGCATTGGTAATGGAATCTCATTGATTATCTTTGCTGGTATTGTTGCTGGTTTACCAAAAGGCATTGCTACAATTTATAAGTACTTGCAGGCAGGTACAGTTAATTTATTCAATGTTGCTTTATTTGCAATTATTGCTGTTGCTATGATTGTATTCGTAATTGCAATCCAACAGGGACAGCGTCGCATTCCAGTGCAGTATGCAAAACGTGTTGTTGGCCGCAAAATGTATGGTGGTCACTCCACACACATTCCGCTAAAAGTAAATCAAGCGGGTGTTATTCCAATAATCTTTGCGTCATCCGTGCTGATGTTTCCAGTAACTATTGCCCAGTTTATTGATGTTCCATGGGTAAAAACGATTGCGGGATATTTTGCGTGGGGAACTCCTTTTCAAACTACGCTATATGCGTTGTTGATTATATTCTTCACTTATTTTTATACTGCGGTTACTGTAAAGATATCGGATATGGCAGAGAATCTGAAAAAATACGGTGGTTTTATTCCAGGCTTACGGCCTGGCAAACCAACGGCAGATTATTTAGACCGCGTTATGACCAGAATTACTCTTGCTGGATCAATATTCCTTGCTTTTATTGCTATACTACCGAATCTTGTTGCATCAGCGACAAACATTCAAGGTGTGTATTTCGGTGGTACGGCCCTACTTATTATTGTTGGTGTGGCTCTTGATACAATGAAGCAGATTGAAGCGATGGTCTTAATGCGTCATTACCAAGGGTTCATGAAGTAGGGAGGAATTTTAGATGTATATCCTATTAATGGGACCGCCTGGTGCCGGAAAAGGTACACAAGCGGCAATGCTAGTGGATAAGTTTGGCATTCCACATATTTCTACAGGAGATATGTTCCGTGCTGCTGTAAAAGAAGGAACTGAACTTGGTAAGCAAGCGAAAGCATGTATGGATGCCGGACAGTTGGTTCCAGACAGTGTAACAATCGGTATTGTAAAAGAACGTTTGGCTAAGCCAGATTGTAAAAAAGGTTTTATTTTGGACGGTTTTCCACGTACAATAGAGCAAGCCAATGCACTTGACGCTACGCTTGAAGAACTAAAAATAAAACTTGATCGTGTAGTCAATATCAGTGTACCAGCTGATGAACTTATCAGCCGTGCAACTGGTCGTCGAATTTGCAGAAGTTGTGGTGCTACATATCATGTAGCTTATAAACCTACTGCGAAAGAGGGAGTATGCGATAAATGTAGCGGTGAGATTTACCAACGAGATGATGATAGCGAAGCTACAATGACAAAACGTCTTACAGTGTATTCTTCACAAACAAAACCGCTCATTGAATACTATCAAGATAATGGTTTGTATACTGAAATTGATGGCAGACAGTCTATCGATAAAGTACTTGCCGATGTTATTGCTAGCTTGAGGAGCGAATAGGATGTTCATCCTAAGGGTTAATCGAGAAATCGATTACATGCGAGACGCTGAAGAGATGGTGTCGGACACGCTGGTTGAAGTTAAAACCTCTGTTAAGCCGGGAGTTAGTAAGCGCAAGCTTGATAAAATTGCCGAGAAATATATACGAAGTTGTGGCACAATTCCACCTTTTGAAGACTATACGTTATATAGTTTAAAAAAGTTAAAAAATGGAGATAATGTCAACAATGACATAAAACAGGTAATGTTTAGAAAGAACAATAAGATTGCAAGGACCTTTCCAACTGGAGAGGTCAATGCAAAACTATATGAGAATCTGGATATTATCATATTTTCTCTATCCAAAGGTATTGAAAAAGCAATAGCGGTTAGTTGTCTCGGAGATATATCTAATGCTGTTCAAACCTTTGCAAAAAATTATAGTTACGGAATAGTACGTGACTACGTTGGGCATGGCATTGGTGAAAAAATGCATGAAGATCCTCAGATTCCGAATTACGGTTCGGCTAGTCGCGGCCCACGATTCCAATCTGGTAAGACATTAGCGATAGAGCCGATGATAAATCTAGGAACCCACAAGTCAAGACATTAGATAATTGGACGGTATTACTAAGGGTTAAAAGCCTTCGGCACATTTGGCGTATACCATCTTAGATTTAGATGATAAGCCAGAATTTTAACAAAATGCTAGGGGGAACCTCAGTGTCACTAGTTCAACTAATTTCATTAGGTCAGGTTGTAGAAAGTATTACAGGTCGTGATGCTGAAACTATTTACTTGGTCGTTGGAATCGATGGTAGATCTATTCTTTTGTCAGATGGCAGAGAACGTCCTATCATCAAGCCTAAAAAGAAAAATATTCGGCATGTCAAAGTTTACGAGCGGATTTCAGAAGCTCTGGCAAATAAACTTATTGCGAACCAAAAGGTTAGGAATGAGGAGATTCGCCAAGCTATCGCAAATTTGCAACCCAGATAATTTGTGACAAGCGGACGAGGAGGAAAAATCTCATGTCCAAACAAGACGTAATTGAGGTTGAAGGTACAGTTCTTGAGGCATTGCCTAACGCAATGTTCCAAGTAGAATTAGAAAATGGTCATGTTGTATTGGCACATGTTTCAGGTAAAATTCGCATGAATTTCATTCGTATCTTGCCTGGTGATAAAGTTACTATTGAACTTACGCCATATGATTTAAAACGTGGTCGTATAACCTACCGTTTCAAATAGTCTTTTTGCTGGCTGATTCAGCCAAAGAATTTGACAATGTAAGAAAAGGGGGCAAAAAGCAAATGAAAGTTAGACCATCGGTTAAACCCATTTGTGAAAAATGTAAAGTAATTAAACGTAAAGGTCACGTCATGGTGATTTGCGAAAATCCCAAACATAAACAAAAACAAGGTTAATTGAGAAGGAGGTGCTGAATATATGGCACGTATTGCCGGAGTAGATTTACCTCGCGATAAGAGAATTGAAATAGCTTTAACCTACATCTTTGGTATTGGTCTTACTACTTCACAGAATATTTTAGCGGCTACTGGTATCAATCCTGATACTCGTACTCGTGATTTAACTGAAGATGAAGTTGCAAAACTTCGTGAAGCGATTGATAAAAATTATAGAGTAGAAGGCGACTTACGTCGTGAAGTATCTCTAAATATTAAACGTTTAGTTGAAATTGGCTGCTACCGTGGTAGAAGACATCGTATGGGGTTGCCAGTTAGAGGTCAAAAAACGAAAACTAACGCTCGTACTCGTAAAGGGCCAAAAAGAGCTGTTGGCGGTAAAAAGAAAAAGTAAGGGAGGGGTAAGCATTGGTAGCTAAAAAAGTTGCTAGACCAAAAAGAAGAGAACGTAAAAATATTGAGCACGGTATTGCGCATATTCGTTCTACTTTTAACAATACAATTGTAACGATTACCGATACAAAAGGTAATGCATTATCATGGGCGAGTGCAGGTGGTCTTGGTTTTAGAGGATCACGTAAAAGCACTCCATTTGCGGCTCAAATGGCAGCAGAAGTTGCAGCGAAAGCAGCTATGGAACATGGACTTAAACAAGTAGAAGTATTTGTAAAAGGACCTGGATCAGGCCGTGAAGCAGCAATTAGATCATTACAAGCGACTGGTTTGGAAGTTAATTTAATTAAAGATGTAACTCCAATCCCTCATAATGGATGTCGTCCACCAAAACGTAGAAGAGTTTAATAGGAGGTGCAAATATAGATGGCAATTGATAGAGTTCCAGCTCTAAAAAGATGTAGAGCACTCGGCATTGAACCAGCTGTTGTTGGTTTAGGCAAATCTTCCACACGTCAACCTAAACGTGCTGGTAAAAAGATGAGTGAATACGGAATCCAACTTAGAGAAAAACAAAAAGCAAAATTTATATATGGTGTTTTAGAAAAACCATTCAGAGCTTATTATGAAAAAGCGAAGAAAATGCCTGGCGTTACTGGTGAAAATCTACTAGTAATTCTTGAAAGAAGACTTGACAATGTTGTATATCGTTTAGGCTTAGCAGCTACTCGTAGACAATCTCGTCAGCTTGTTTCTCACGGCCATATCCTTGTTAATGGTAAACGCCTTAATATTCCTTCAGCTTTAGTAAAAGCTGACGACGTTATTTCTATTAAAGAAGGAAGTCGTGCAAATGAATTTTTTAAAGGCGTGGCAGAATCATTTGATTCTTTAAGCACACCAGCATGGATTTCAGTTGATGCTCAAAACTTGAGTGGTACAGTTACAAGATTCCCTAATCGCGATGAAATTGATGTACCTGTTGAAGAACAAATGATCGTTGAATTGTACTCCAGATAATGTACCCTCGCCGTGGGTATGGCGTAACTTGGTATTGCGCATAAATGAGGAGGGTTATTCCAGATGATCGAAATCGAAAAACCGAAGATTGAGATAGTGGAAATTAGTGAAGATTGCCGATATGGCAAATTTGTCTGCGAACCTTTAGAACGTGGATATGGTACTACGCTTGGTAACAGCTTGCGTCGCATATTATTATCTTCATTGCAAGGTGCGGCTGTTACATCCGTAAGGATTGAAGGAGTTCTTCACGAGTTTTCGACCATTCCAGGTGTTCGGGAAGACGTTACGAATATCATTTTAAATTTAAAATCACTTTGTCTGAAAATGCATAGTGAAGAAGCAAAAGTAATTAGAGTTGAAGTAACCGGTGAAAAAACGGTAACAGCTGGTGATATTATCACGGATCCAGATGTTGAAATACTAAACCCTGAATTACATTTGGCAACAGTAGATGCTAGTGGTTCATTAAAAATGGAACTCACTGTTGAACGTGGCCGCGGATATATTCCTGCCGATAAGAATAAGAAACCTGATCATGTGATCGGGATTATTCCGATCGACTCAATTTTCTCACCAATTCAGAGAGTTAACTATGCTGTTACTGATACTCGTGTAGGTAACGTCACTGATTACGACAAATTGACGCTGGAAGTATGGACAGATGGTAGTATAAGACCAGAAGAAGCAGTTAGCAAATCAGCAAGTATCATGATTGCTCATCTTAGATTATTCCAGAACATGGCAGGAGCTCCTGCGGATGACGATGAAGCTGAAAGAACATTTACTGAGGCTCCTGATAATGGTGTTTCTAAAACATTAGAAATGACGATTGAAGACTTAGATTTATCTGTTCGTTCTTATAACTGTTTAAAAAGAGCGGGCATAAATACCGTTGCTGAATTAGCTCAAAAGAGCGAAGACGATATGATGAAAGTGAGAAATCTTGGTCGTAAGTCTCTTGAAGAAGTGAAGAAGAAACTACAAGAACTAGATTTGTCACTTGTCGAATATGAAGAGTAGGAGAAGCGAAGAGTATGGGCTACAGAAAATTAGGACGTGACTCAAGTGCACGTAAAGCTTTATTTCGTAGTATTTTAACTTCCTTTTTCAAATATGAACGCATTCAAACTACTGAAGCGAAGGCGAAAGAAATTAGTGGTCTTGCAGATCAATTAATTACTTTAGCTAAACGTGGCGATTTACATGCTCGCCGTCAAGTAATTGCGCGTCTTATGGATGAAGAAGTGGCTAAAAAACTATTTGATACAATTGCACCTAAATACAACGAACGCCAAGGCGGATACACTCGTGTACTTAAACTTGGTCCTCGTCGTGGTGATGCTGCGCCGATGGCAATTCTTGAATTAGTGTAATACTGAGAAGGCGACCGTGGGGTCGCCTTTATTGGTATAAGAAAGCATTTAAATTCAAGGCTTTCTTATACCAATAAAGGCGATTTTTTCGTATTTTAGATAAAGGAGCAGCAGAATGGGAGAATTAATCAGAGTTGAAAATTTACAACATGTTTATAATGAAAATATGGCGAATGAATCTATTGCTCTTCACGATATTAATTTAACAATTAACGAAGGTGAATTTGTAGCGATTATTGGTACGAATGGATCAGGAAAATCTACGTTAGCAAAACATTTTAATGCACTTTTACTGCCCACGAGCGGCAGCTGTAGAATTGATGAACTAGAAACAAACCAAACAGAATCTTTGTGGACAATTCGACAAAAAGTAGGCATGGTATTTCAAAATCCTGACAATCAAATTGTTGCAACTCTAGTTGAGGAAGACGTTGCCTTTGGTCCAGAAAACTTAGGTGTAGAAAGTGATGAAATTAAAATACGCGTTGAAGAGGCTCTTAAGGCTGTCGACATGGAAAAATATCGTAAACATGCACCTCACTTATTATCTGGCGGACAAAAGCAACGCGTTGCGATTGCAGGTGTATTGGCAATGAAAACAAAATGTTTAGTTCTTGATGAACCAACAGCGATGCTTGATCCACAAGGACGCATAGAAGTATTAGAAACAGTAAAGAATCTACATAAAAATTTAGGTATTACTGTTGTCTACATCACACATTTTATGGAAGAGGCCGTTGAAGCAGGACGTGTAATCGTGATGAAAAATGGCAGTATATTAGACGATGGAACGCCAAAAGAAATTTTTACAAAAGTAGAAAAATTAAAAGAATTGGGGCTAGATGTACCTTTAGCTGCTCAAGTTGCTTATCAATTGAAAAAAGCTGGGATCCAATTACCTGATCAAATTATTACAAATGATGAATTGGCGGTGGCTTTATGTCGATAGTTTTAAAAAATGTGACGTATACCTATATGCAAAAAACGCCTTTTGAGCGAACTGCAATTCATGATATTAATTTAGAAATCGGTGAAGGTGAATTTATTGCGATCATTGGACATACTGGTTCAGGCAAATCTACTCTTGTGCAGCATTTGAATGGGTTATTAAAACCAACCCAAGGAACCGTAACTGTCAATGGCGTTGATTTAGGGCAAAAAGGTGAAGCCGCTAAAATTGCCAGGAAAAATGTTGGTATGGTTTTTCAATATCCTGAACAGCAATTATTTGAGGAATCCATTTATGCTGATATTGCATTTGGTCCACGTAATCTAGATCTGCCAGAAGAAGAAGTGGATAAAAGAGTACGAAGGGCAATGCAATTTGTGAATTTAGATTATACTTTGTATAAAGATCGTTCTCCTTTTCAACTGAGTGGCGGTCAAATGCGTCGTGTAGCCATTGCCGGCGTGGTTGCGCTTCAACCATCCTATCTTGTTCTGGATGAACCGGCTGCAGGATTAGATCCTTGCGGACGCGATGATATTTTTTCTAAACTTGTTGAATTACATAAAAAAACGAATACTACAATCATTTTAGTATCACACAATATGGATGATGTTGCAAAGATGGCAAATCGTTTAATTGTTATGCAAGAAGGTAGTATTTGTCTGGATGGAACCCCAAAAGAAGTTTTTAAACATACAGAGCAATTAAAATTGTCAGGTGTCGATGTACCGCAGATCACGACTTTATTGCGTCAGTTAAAAAAGAGTGGGCTGAACGTTGATGAAAATCTTCTCACTGTTGATCAAGCTGTTAAGAATATCATTGGCATAGTAGGGGGGAGAAAAAGTTGTTAGCGGATATCACAATTGGACAATATTTCCCGGGCAATTCATTGATTCATCGATTAGATCCTAGAACGAAAATTCTTGCTCTCTTATCTTTAATTACAATTATTTTTATTGTGAATAGCCCGATAAGCTATGGCCTAATTTGTTTATTTACAATCATTGTTATCGGATTATCCAATGTACCATTTTTGATGGTTCTAAAATCAATTAAACCTTTATGGTGGATTATTCTATTTACAGTACTTATTCATATTTTCACAACACCTGGAGAAGCAATTGCAAAAGTATGGTTGTTTTCTATTACGATGGAGGGGATACAGCAGGCAAGTTTTATGTCGCTGCGCTTAATTTTGCTTATTGTTTTATCATCCTTATTGACGTTAACCACTTCACCTATAACACTAACGGATGCTTTAGAGAAGTTGTTAACACCATTTAAAAAAATAGGTCTGCCAGCGCATGAATTGGCCATGATGATGACCATTGCACTGCGCTTTATCCCTACACTTCTGGAAGAAACTGAGCGCATTATGAAGGCACAAGAATCAAGAGGCGCTGATTTTAGCTCTGGAGGGATCATAAAACGTATTAAGAATATGATTCCATTGCTTGTACCGCTTTTTATCAGTGCGTTTCGCAGAGCGGATGATCTGGCAGTTGCGATGGAAGCACGTTGTTACCGCGGTGGTGAAAATAGAACGAGGATGAAAGTTTTACGCATTGGAACAATAGATTATCAAGCATGTGGTATTATGCTGATTTTTTTGTTGGGCTTGTGTGTATTAAAAGTATATGGATTATAATATGGCAGAAAAACTTGAGAAAAAAATGCAATTACGTAACATTAAATTAGTTATGGCCTATGATGGTGGAAACTATCATGGATTTCAAAGGCAAAATAATGCAGTATCTGTGCAAAATGTATTGGAAAAGAAACTTGCGATCGTTTTTGGTGAACAGATACAATTGGCGGCATCAGGAAGAACCGATGCCGGAGTACATGCTTATGGGCAGGTTGTAAGCTTTTTTACGAAAGGCACGATTCCAATCGATCGTGTAGTGAGAGCTGTCAATAGTCATTTGCCCACCGATATTGTAGTGTACTTGGCTGAGGAAATGCCGCCAGATTTTAGTGCTCGGCATTCGGCAAAAGATAAAATATACATTTATAAAATTCAACAGGGAGAAGTATTAAATCCATTTACACGCCAATATGCATGGTATATTCGTAAAGAGCTTAATCTAGATAAAATAAATGAAGCGATGCAATATATTATTGGAACGTATGATTTTTCTGCTTTTCGTGCTGCTGGCAGTGCACCCATGCATCCAGTTCGTACAATTTTTGAAGCAAGATGCGATCGAAATGGCGAAATGACAGAATTTTTATTCTGGGGAAATGGTTTTTTGTATCACATGGTACGCAATCTTGTTGGAACACTTGTTAATGTTGGCAAGGGAAAGATAACACCACAAGAATTTAAGGCAATTCTTGATGGAAAAGATCGAACCAAAGCCGGAATGACTGCGCCTGCACAAGGATTATATTTAAAGAAAGTCAACTATTAAAATATTTTGAAGAATTTAAAGTAGAATATATAGAATTATTTTAAGAAAGACTATACAAATGATTTGGATATTGATATAATATTTACTGTTGTTAATTATCCACAGAGTATATGTGGATAAAGATATGGTAGCTACATAGTGTTAGATTAGTAAAAGAGCTTGACAATACTTGCTATTTTTATTAAAATGATTTTATGAGGCTTTTACCGAGATTTCCATTAGCCCCGGAAGTCAGGACAAATCTTCACAATGATGATTTTTATGATTGAAACTTTAGAAAGTTTGTGACAAGGAGGGGAATGTCGAATGAAAACAACGTTTATGGCAAATGTATCTAATATTGAACGTAAATGGTACGTTGTAGACGCTGAAGGTAAAACTGTAGGTAGATTAGCTGCTGAAGTTGCAAAAGTACTTCGTGGTAAACATAAACCAACTTTTACACCTCATGTTGATACTGGTGACCATGTCATCGTGATCAATGCAGATAAAGTAGTATTCACTGGAAAGAAATTAATCCAAAAGACTTATTTCCGTCATTCTGGTTATCCAGGAGGAACTACATTTACAACAGCTGGCAAAATGCTGGCAACCAGACCTGAAAGAGTCGTTGAAATGGCTGTAAAAGGTATGTTACCTAAGAATAGATTAGGTGCGCAAATGTATACAAAATTAAACGTATATGCTGGTTCTGAGCATCCACATGCTGCTCAAAAACCGGAAGTACTTGAAATTAATATAAGATAATACTGGAAGGAGGAACATCTTAATGGCATTAGTTACTTACTACGGCACAGGCCGCAGAAAAACTTCGGTTGCCAGAGTTCGTCTGGTTCCAGGTGAAGGCAACGTGATTATCAATAATCGTGAGTTGAAGGCTTACTTTGGTTTGAAAACTCTTGAATTGATCATTAAACAACCTTTAAACTTGACTGAAACTCTTGGTAAATATGATGTAATCGCGAAAGTAGAAGGTGGCGGTCCGTCTGGACAAGCTGGCGCTATTCGTCATGGGATTTCTCGTGCGCTTCTTAAAGTGGATGCTGAATTCCGTCCTGCTCTTAAAAAAGCTGGATTCTTGACTCGTGATCCACGTGAAAAAGAACGTCGCAAATACGGCTTGAAGAAAGCTCGTAAAGCATCTCAGTTCTCAAAACGTTAATTTTTACAATTTTAAATGGAAACGAAAACCCTTGGAAACTCAATGTTTCCAAGGGTTTTTTATTTTTGAATTACCAGCTAGAACCTATAAAAACCAGTAATTTTTTTATGGTAATAGACAAATAATAGACACGTAATAGACAAAAATAAATGCTATTTTATATCAAATTGATTGCTTCGATAAGCTGTTGTATAGTTTTATGTGTATAAACTTTATCCGTTACAGTTTTAGACGCATGACCAAGTATTCTTTGGATAATTACCTTAGAAATATTTGCATTGTCAAGGTTGGTTGCGCAAGTATGCCGTCCGTCGTGTGGAAGATGATCCATGTTGCGAAGGATTGTACTTCGATTCCAATACCTGTAACGCAATTTATCATAATTGTTAATATGCTCACCAGCTTCATCCGTAATTAAAAATTCATTATTAGGATTGTACCAAAAAGCAATAAAATCATATATTTTTTCGGCAATAGGGATAACCCTATTTATCCCCGCAGCAGTTTTTATGCCGCCTAACATATATCGTTCTTTCAAAAATACATTTTTTGTTTTTATTTTCAGTAATTCGGTAGGGCGTAATCCAGAATAGCAGAAAATCAATGCAAACCTTACAGCTTGATCTTCTGTGTTTTTCCATAAAATATTTAGTTCTTCATCGGTGAAAGGTTTATGCTTATCGCTAATTTCTTCGAATGGCAGTTTAGTTAATTCAGCGTAATTTTTATCAACTAAATCATTTGCTAAAGCGTATTTAAAAAGCAGATTAGCAAGTATTCTAATGTTTTTTTTGCTGGCATAACCTTTTTCGCAATTGTCAATTGATTCTTGAATATTACCCATTCTGATATCGATGAAAATCATATCATGCAAGTTAGTACTACGATTAAATGCGGCAGTATATTGATTAGGTATATCAACACCTTTGCTAGTATAACGATATTCGCAATATTCTCTGAAAACATCGGCGTACGTCAACTTACGTTTTGAAAGATCATAGGGATTTGCGTTGTATTCAGCAAGCGCATGAATGGCTAATTCTCTTTTTTCGTAATAATCAAGATATTTATATAATTGTTTACCTTCGTCGCTGTATCCAACTGTAATTCTTACTGCCCACGGTTTGCGACGTTTGCCGGACAATTTATGAACAGATCCATATCCATTAGGTAATTTCATAGTAAAACCCTTTCTACGTAAAGAAAAGCCGCTTAGTATGACGCTCTAAGCGGCTATTTATATTAAACTCTTTTTTCAACACGTTCTAGTAATGCAGCTTGTAATACTTGTGAAAAATTAATATTTGCGTTTTCGGCTTCTTCATTTAGCCAGCTTGGAATAGTAACATTTTTGCGTACCATGCGCATATCATTTTTTCGGCGATATTCGGAAAAGTCAATATCAACGAGAGTGACAATATCATTTTCCTTATGTTCGATACTTTCAATAGTAGTGGCGTTTGGCAGTTCTTTTTTTTCATCTTCCCAATAACAACCAGTTACGCCAATTGCATCACGTGCCATTTCTATGGCATTTACAACGCTATCACCTTGGGTATTAATATCGAAGTCGGGTACATAGACAACATAGTCATTATCATATTTTGTTATAACGATAGGATAAACAGCTTTCATATAAAATCCTCCTGCTTAGTATTTATATAGTATCAACCGCCAAGGACTATTTAAGTCCTTGACGTTTGATAATTGCTTTTGCGAGGTTTTCGTTTATTTCGTTGTGTCGCGGTACTGCTTCGGTATGTATGCCGTCTGTGTAGACATCGTGATTAGCACCGTTCCTTACGAGATACCATTTGTTTTTTAGAAAGAGTTTTATTAAATCCTTTCGCTTCAACTATTATCACCTCACATTTATATTATACGTATTTAATGCGCATAAGTCAAGAAAAAGATACGCATTAAATACGTATCTTTTAATGATATATATTATTAGTGCAAATATTATCCTACTTTCTCTACCAAGATAGAAGAAATTTCCCGTACGTCAGTACCTCGTACAAACTTCAATTCAATATAACCAACTCCGGAAGCCCACAATTTACATTCGGCATCAAGATCAAAAGAACCAGCGCTTTCAACGGAGAATGCTGTCATTTTTGAATAAGGTAAAACTAGAAATTCTTTTTTCTTGCCAGTGAGTCCTTGAACATCAACAGCAATAATTTTTTTACTTGTAAAAATAAGAAGATCCCTCATTGCTTTGTATTCAAGTAAAATCTCTTCTTCATCACTAACGAGATAACCATAAAGATCATAGTTTTCTTTTATTGATTTCTTACTTAAACAATCGACTACTTTCGCTGGTAGAGATTTTTCCATATATAACAACTCCTTTAGATGATACTAAAATAATTATAAAATATATTAACATGATATTTTGTAAAAATATGTCGAAAATAAATTACCGCCCGACGTGGGCGGCTTTTTTTATGCCTTTTTTTCTTCGCCTAAATTTTGTAAGGCTGATTGCCCTTTTTGTGCTGCTTCTAGTTCCTTTTGATAGTCAGCAAGTTCTTGCTTAACTTCTTCATCCGTCATTCTGTTTTTAGAGTTTTTCTCAATTGGCGTAACAGTAGCTGCTGTTTCGGCATGTCTTGCAAAAGTATTTTTAAAGTAAGCAAGCAGGCTCTGTCTGGTCTTTTCATCCAGTTCCATATAATCCTTAATGATATCCAACTCCAAGGGAACTAGATTATTTTTCTTGGCAAGTTCATCCAAAGAAAAGTCACTGGACTGTATGTACATTTCACCATCACCAGTACGAAGCCAGTGTTCATTAATAGAGAACTCGCGACAAATAGAAAGAAACATCTGATCAGTAAGGTTGCGTTCACCACTTTCAATTCTAGATATGGCGTTATCTTTCACCCCTAAACGTTTCCCGAAGTCACGTTGACTTAATTTTAAATTTTTGCGAAGTTCCCTTATTCTGGTGTTCATTTTATCACCCCCAAACAAAGAATAATAAAAAAATCTCCCTATGTCAATATTTTTTATAATAATCATTGACAAAAATGCCTTAGGGAGATAATATATTGACATAGGGAGAAAATAATTACTGAAAGGAGAATAGAAAAAACACCGCCTATTGCTAGACGGTGTAAGAAATTAATAAAAAAACTAAAGTTAAAGTTAATAAAATTGGCAATAAACATCCAGTATTCTTAGTAGCTGTATTTAATGAAGTAGGATTTTTGGTAGTTTGTTTCGGATTCGTCCGATGTCGAGATTCAAGCTTTATACCAAAAGCTTCTTGGACTTTTTTACTACGACGCTCAATAAGGTTATCAATTATAGCTTGAAAAAGTTGTACATTATCTCGTGAATTACCCGGCTGAAAATCATCGTCAAAGTCGATGCTTTTGGCAATAGCCTTAAAGCTAAAACGTTCACGGTTTTCATTTAGCAAGTCTAGGATATCAATATAGTTGCATTGCGGGGCAGGAATTTTATAAACGGCTAATGAGTTTTCTAACCATTTTTGAGATTTTTCCAACCAATATACTAGAACATTTTTACCGTTTATATGATGTTCTATTTCTGACCATATTAGATCAAGTGTTGGCTTGTCTTTGACTCTTTTTTCCGTGATACCATGATAATCTTCGAAAGTAAATTTTAGTCCATCAGGTGGTTTAATTAAGTAGGATTCACAGAATATCATTTTACCGTTTTCGACTACTCGGATTGCAAGTTGGCAAATGCTCTTAGAACTTCGACCTGCCATTTGCATAGATAAGGCAGTGTAATTTAAATCTTCATACATGTAAGCACATCCTTTCAATACCAATATTCTACAAAAAGAGAATCATTTCCTAGTATTAACAAATAAATTGTCGAAAGGGGGCGGTAACTTTGGAAACAATTTTAAATAAGAAAGAACAAATGGAAGCAGAAGAAATGATAGAGTTTATCAAAACTTTATCCACGGAAGAACAAAAGAATGTAAAAATTTTCATTCAAGGAATTCGATTTGCACAAGCAACAGAGCAGCGAACAGCATAAGGCAGGTCAATGACTTGCCTTTCTGACGCAAGAGGAGGGCGAAATATGGCTGAGATAATTTCTGTAAAACGAGCTGCTGAAATTATGGGAAAAGGGCAGCAGTTTGTAAGAATCGGATTACAACGAAAACTTTTGCCGATTGGCACAGCGATCAAAATGGGAAATAGGTGGAATTATTATATTTCGCCGGAACTGTTTTCAAAGTATGTTGGAGTAGGAAAAAATCAAATAAACGAAGGGGATATTCAAAATGGATAAATCAATGCAAGAAGTTCATTGGGACGTGAAAAGAGTAGGAAATACAATTAAAACTTTGTCAAATGAGTTAGCCGAATTCATGGACTCGTTTAGTACCAAAAATGCAACGGCAGACGAACGTTGTACGTTAAGTTTCTTCGATGAATTACTGGACAAGTTAGATGACGCAAGTAATTTGATTGCATACTACAACAAGCCGATCAGGAAAGAAGGAAGACTTTTTAAAAAGAAAAATAGGCGGTATGCATTACAGGAAGATGAAAGTATTGAATTTTTTTGCGGCAGTATCATTGAAATCCTTCGTGATCCATACAACGAAAATAAATTTGAATGGTTCAGAACAAAAATCGAAGCCAAGGGCGGTCAATATTATGCAGTTGGCTGTGACGAGGAATTGGAAGGTTTACAGGTAAGGATAAGATGAAAAAAACAATAGTCGGCAGACACATTAACGGCATATTTCTGAATGACCTTGAATATCTGCTTGATGAAAATGGAGAACTGATGCAGTTTGAATCAGAAGAATCTGCTGTAAACTTTCTCAAAGAAAAAGGTGCAACAGATGATGAAATTTATTATATGACATTTAAAGAGATTGAAACGGAAGAAGGTACGGAAAATGCAACTAGCAGCATTTAACGCATATTGTCCGTATGAGATCGGAGACGTACTCAAAAACAAAAACGGTATGCCGATGGGGACAATAACGGACATCATGACAATACATTACATAAAAACCGGTAAAGTTGAATTTGCAATACAGATAAACGAATTACCAACGTGGTACAAAGTAAAATCATATGCGAAAAGCAAAAGTTTATAGTAATGCAAGCTGCGCCATCTGTAGCAACCCCTTCCGGGCGGGCGTACAGTGCAGGCAGCATAAAGGCATTGTATGCATGTCACATTGTACTGTATGCAAGCACCAAACCAACGATTGGCATTGCACATATCAACAGGAAAATGATGTAAATAAACTCATGACAGAATTTAAAAATAAACATGGCATTATGCCAGCTTGAAAGGATCAAGTATGAAAGAATGCTTAAAAATCTGGTGTGAAAGAAATTGCCAGAGCCATCCGGCAATGAAACGCTGGGGAAATAAATGCATGGCTTCGTCAATACCGTGCATGATGGAAAAAATTGCAATAAGTTTAAGCGTTATCAACGTGTTAGATAGACCTCTTGCAGAAGGGGAGCCTTTTATAGCATTACTGACAAAAGCAGAATTAAGCTATTGTATCCAAGCAGAGAAGCGTAAAAGCGGAAGGGCAAGGCTGTTGGCAAGAAAAAAGGAAATGGACAAAGAAAAAGGCAGTTTCTACGAAAGAAACCGCCGTCGCGCCCAGGGCGCAGTTAAATGAAAAATCCTATAAAGCAAAAACAGCAGTGTTGGAAGCGCTGCTGTTTTTATAGGCTGACATAGAATTTACATATCAATTGTATCACAGATTATGTAAAAAGTCAGCCCTGAAAAAATCAGAGGTTAAGACCTCTTTACCCCTTGATAAAGTAATTAATAACTCGTACATTTTACTGTATTTTTATCCAAACGGAAGGGCTGACAACATGGGATATATGAGGAAGATCAGGGCTACACTCGACCGAAGAATTATTGAAAAAGATTTGTATTATACCTACCATGCTTTGCCAACAAAAAAAGAAACAAAAAAAAGAGCGAAGCGAGTTTACCAGACACCTGAACAGCAAAAAGAAATCAATCGTCGTCATGCTGCTGCAAAACTAGCCCTAAAGATCGCAAATAATTTCAAAGCCGGGGACTGGTATTTGACATTGACCATTGCCGGGAAAGTGCCAACTAAAGATCAAGTAAAAAAGATGTTTGATAATTTTATGTTAAACCTACGCCGTTACTATAAGCGGAAAGGGGATGAACTTAAATACATAGCCGTACTGGAAAATATGACAGGTCGCGGTCGCCCGCACGGTCATATGCTCATGAACGCCATGACAGCCGAAGATATGGAAGTAATAAAAAAATACTGGACACTTGGCAGAATGAGGATTGAGTTTTTCGGCGGTGACATTGACGACTGTAATAATCTTGCATCGTATTTCAAGAAAGAAGACGTTGACGAACATAGCGGGCGGATCAGAACAAGCACAAATTTAGTTAATCCGGTCGAAACAAAAGAAAAGGTTAAACGTTCTGAATGCTACAGCACCCGGATCTTACCGCCCAAAGGCTATCACATACATAAACGGCTGACCTATCAGGGATACACCAAGGACGGATATCCTTGTCAACATATAGTATTTGTTAGGAATTAAAACTTATACACAATTTATCAACAAAAGTGAATAAAGGAGGGGAAAATGTGGTAAATAGAAGATTCTTTGTCGACACAAAAAAAGTTGCCAAACAGGTACTGGGGCTGGGCGAATTTATGCTTATGCAATGTTCGTCCGGAAATCTCGTTATAACTGGACAATTTATTCTAAGTGTTTCGGACGAACAATTTTTCTCAATTCGCTGCAAGTTGGAACTTAAACAGCTTGGCGTGTGGTACATGAAAACAAAAGACGGGCTAGAAGCTTCCAGACGGGAGCCGGAACAGGAAGAATGGGAACAGCGGTACAATGAATGGCTCAATGATGCAGACGCAAACAGCAAACTAACCAATACAGGAATTGAAATCCTAGGATGCTACCTGTTTACAGATGGTTTTACCTACATAGCAGTTAAACAAGCAAGACTGGATATGCTGTCAAACTCAGACAATATTTCCGTGGCGGGTCATATGCTCATTGTCGATGGTGTCCATGCAATCGCAAAAGTGACCGACAATGTTTGGAAAAATAACGATTGGATACGCATTTTATCAGGAATGAACTTAGAAAAAGAAACGGAGGACGAACGATGAAAATTGTAAGCATAGCAAACTTGAAGGGCGGCGTTGGAAAATCTACGACAGCAATCAACATGGCGTATGTTTTAGCTGAAAAGGGTAAGAAGGTGTTGATCGCGGACAATGATATTCAAAGTAATGTATCAGCCTTTTTCGATCATAAAGAAATACAGCCAAACATAACCGATGTATTTATGTCCGGCGGTGACATAGCAACCTTGCGGGCGGCAATAAAAGAAACAAAGTATAAAAATTTAAGTATTCTACCTTCGACAATGGATTTGGCAGAAGCCAACATTGAACTTGCAAAAAATAGTGAAGTAGAAATTTTGCGGGATTGCTTGCGTAGTTTAGAGAATGATTTTGACTACATTATCATTGACAACGCCCCAAATATGACACCGAACGTGATCAATGCGATTATTGCGTCAGATCATATCATTGTGCCGACTGAAATAGATTGTTTTGGATTGGATGGATTGGACAAGATCAAAGAACAAGTACGGATTGCTAAAGCAAGCGAGTTAAATGACAATATAGAAATTGTGGGCGTTTTGATCACAAAATATAACGGTCGCACCAAGATGGACAGAGAAGGGGCGCAGCACTTACGGCAGGACAAGCAAAATAAGCTGTTTGAAAGTATGATCCATTTAACCGTCAAAGTGAAAGAATCCACCTTTCAGCAAATTCCTATCGTGCGCTATGCCAAACGAAACAGGGCGGCGGTAGATTACATAGCTTTTGTAGACGAATATTTAGAAAGGGAAGGTAAATAAAATGGCATTTGATATGTTGGCAGCAATGGGCAAAAGAACAACGACGGCAACAAAATCTATAGTTATGCTTGACATCAAGCAACTAAAACCAAATAAAAAGAATTTTTATCGTGTATCCAATGATCCTGATATTGAAAAAGAAAATCAGAGCGTTAAGGCAACAATTGAAATGTACGGTGTATTACAACCACTTATAGTAAATCCGCCAGACGGACATGGAAAGCACAAAATAATTGCTGGCGAACGCCGTTACGCTATATGTAAAGCACTTACCGAAGAAGGGAAAAATCAATTTAAAATGCTGCCTTGCATAATTTCACCGTCGTTAAGTGAAGAAGACGAGCAAATACAGCTTATCGTCACCAATTATCATAGAGAAAAGAATCTTGCAGAAAAAATGGAAGAAGTTCGTCAATTGTCAGAGCTTCTACAAAAGAAAAAAGACCGGGGCGAGAAAATACCGGGCAAACTGCAAAATATTATTGCCGAATGTCTCAATGTATCCAAGTCAGAAGTTGGGCGGCTGCAACAAATTGATAAAAACCTAGACCCGGAACTAAAAGAAGCCGTTAAGAAAAATGATCTAAGCATGACTACCGCTGTAGAGCTTTCCAAGTTGTCAGCAGAAGATCAAAAAGCTATATATGAAAAAACTGGCGGCAAGGTAACTACGAAAGAAGTAAAAGAATATCAAGAAAAAGCCCTAGCAGAGCCTGAAAACATGAACATAGACGGCTTTGAACCAATGCCAGCACCGGAGGAACATAGTATTACGGAAGAATTAATTTTGCCTAAAAGCCACAAAACGCAGGCAAAAATAAGAATAAAATACTTTTCAGAGGATGGAAAGTATAGATACGGAATTGATTGCCAAACAAGGAATAGTGGATACGTCTATTCACCATCAATGTATAAAAAACCTTATAATACAAAAGAAGAAGCTCGGGCGGCGGCACTAAACGAAATGGCGGCATGGAATGAAGAAATAAAAAAATCGCTAATTTCTGTTGGATATATAGAAAAATCTGTAAAAGAAGAATCTAAGCAAGTAGCGGAAAGCAAAAGTTCTATTGATCAGGATATAGCGGCAGCGAAGTACGTCATGAATCTGCTTGGGAAAAATTTAGATAGGTGCAGTAAGCTGGAAGCTATTGAAAAGGAAAATGGGAACGAAGCAGCTGCGAAACTTGAACGTTGCAAGGTGAACTATATGAATAAAGTCCTTGGGCGGGTAAAGCAAGACCTGTTTGATATGACAGGGAATGACATATTTAAAGAATAAACGGTCATAATGTCTGTCGTATAAAAACAAAATCAGTAAATAACGGTGCCGATCAGTATGGATCAGTCTGGTATTTACCGATTTTGTCCACTGATAAAATACAAGATACGAGGTAACGGAGAATGTTAAAGTCATTATTTAAAAGATTATTTTGCAAACACCATTTAGTATATAAACGAAAAGCAGAAAAGTTTTGTTGTTTGGGTGGGGATAATTTCATTGTGTACTGTGATAAGTGCGGTGCGGAGATTTGCGAAACATTTATAACCAATGAGGAACAACAGTTTAGAGGAATGTAATGAAAATAGTACGTAATTATGAGTTAGAAGCGGTAGAGGGCAAAACTATTAACCGTGACGGCGAATATAAAACAGATTATAAATAAATTCATGGGGAGACGGTCGGAATGAAAATAATCGTTAGTAGTGAAGCGGAAAAAGAATTGATGCAAAGATTTATTGAGTTTTTCAATGATTGCGAAGCTGTTGAGCACATAGAAAAATTAGACAACGAATCAAAAGGAAACGCTGCTCTAAGTTATGAAGAATATCGTTTTATAGAAAATGGAATTTATAATTGCAAAGTAGAAGTAGACGAATCTGTTTATCCGCTGACACACGAACATGACATCATTAGTGGAATATGCTCAAAATGCGGTGAGAAAACAGAAGGGACTTATGATCATAACGATGTCAGCTACGCCGAATATTTGGAATATAACTCTAAAGAAATTCAAAAAAATGGCTTTGTGAAGAGTGTGCAAATAAGGAGTGAGACAAACAATGTTAAAAAGAAAATGTTGTGAATGCGGTAAATGGTTTCGAGAAGATGAAATGATTCAAGATAGTTGCAGTCTATTCCCACCTATAATTAAAGACGAATGGTATTGCGAAAAATGTTATGAAGAAAATGAAGAATATGAACGGGAACAAGGATTAAGGATGTGAGTAACAATGAGCTGCAAATGTGCAAAATATGATTCTGATAGTGGTAGATTTGATTGTTCGGTATCTGGAAGTGGGTGTATGTATTTAATCCCAAATTCGAAAAGATGTGCGGAAGAATGGGGAGAAGGTCCAGACACTAATGATTTAGATAATAAGGAGCGTGATGAAAATGACTTGTGATGAATGTATAAAATCAGATGTATGCAATCAAAAAGAAGTTTATAAAGAGGTAATTAGAACGCTGGCTAATACAACTATTAACGTAAGCAGCAGCGAAAAAACACATACAGTATTGTGAACAGTAAAACGCTTCGAGAAGAACATGGAATTGTTTTCAATGCTGAATGTAGTAAATTTATAAATCGATGCAAAATTAAAATGTAAAAGGGAGCGTGATAAACAATGAAAGCAATAACGATATTAGAGCCGTGGGCGAGTCTTATTGCCTGTGGTGCTAAAAAGATAGAGACGCGGAGTTGGAGGACGCATTATAGGGGCAAAATTGCAATTCATGCAGCAAAAAGTTTAAAAGCATGGCATATGAATTTAGCTTGGGAAGAACCGATATTTTCGGCTTTAAAAGAACACGGATATGTAGAAACAAGTGCAGAAGGAAATACGTGTATTAGCTATGAAGGTCTTGGATGTGTAATTGCGATAGCGGATTTAGTAGATTGTGCAAGAGTAACATGCAGAGCAAACTTAAAAATTGGTAATCAAGAAGTTGGAAAAGCAATATTGGAAAACGATATGATCGTAACAGGAAAGGAACTTGCATTCGGTGATTTTACCTATAATAGATATGCATGGAAATTAGATAATGTACAGCCTATAACGCCGATTGCGGCGAAAGGGCAGCAACGACTATGGAATTGGGATATACCAGATGATTATTTTTTAGAAAATTTCTATATGGGAGGAAACAAAAATGAGTAAAGAAAAATTAATGAATGCAACAATAGAAAACGTTAAGATAACAAACGGCGAAATAACAAAATACGAATGCATTGAATTTGATAATTATGAATGGGACTGCATAATGCCTAATCTTGGTGGCTGAAAATGTACCCAACTTGGGTACAAAGAAAGGTTGGAATCATGAATAAAAATTCAATACAATAAATATTGAGCTTAGACAAGGAGGTTTTTGAATGGGATTAACCAAAAAAGATCATGAGGAAATCGAAAATTTATTTAACAAGGCAGTTTCTTTCGGTCGTAGACAATCAACCGAAAGGGATACATACAGACGTACTGAACGGTCATTGCGCGCATATCCGATTTTGAAAGAAAATATCAAGCGTTACGAATTAGATATAAAAGATATTGCCAAAGAGGACATGCGAACCTCAAAAGACTTTGTTTTATATCTTGCTAATTCCGGCGGTAGTGAAAAAATGGATATAGAAGATATCCGGGAAGCGAAAATTTTAGCAATCAGGCAAAAAATAGTCAGAGATCAAAAAAAGATCGAAGAAATTAATATAGCTTTAAACACGATAAAGAGTGATGAATATTATCAAGTGATTGAAATGATCTATTTTGAAGGTTTAAAAGAGGAAGAAATAGTTGAACAAATGCATTGTGATAGGACAACGGTATACCGCAATAGGAAAAGGCTCATAAACACAATCAGCGTGAGTTTATGGGGTGCGGATGCCGTGCAATAATCCCGTGCCATAAAGATGCAATTTTCTTGTGCGATTTTTAGTGCTATACTATGTGCAAGGCAAAAACCGTCAAATAATCGAATACATATAAAAAGGCGTTGCTACAATTAGCAGCGTCTTTTTTGTATGCGCAAAAGGGGCTGCACACTATGAATTTAAAAAAACAGAAGCGTATTAGGTTACGTGGCAAAGCAGTTGCTGAACTAAATCAATTCATTCATGAAAGAGATAATTATACTTGTGTTGTGCCGGGCTGTGGTAAACATGTGCCTATTGGTGAGAAGTGGCATCATGAGCCGTGCGGAGTATACAAAGAAGATATTCCCGAAAAGGGATGCCTGCTTTGCTATAAACATCACCAGCAGCGCGACGGGAAAAACAGTGCAGAGATAAGGGAAGCCTGTGAAGGTTATTTAAATAATCTTTATTTTTAAAATCAAATTTAAAATTGAAATTCAATTGTATTACAAATTGGGGTTTGATTTTTGTTTACAAATGAAATTAAAATAATGAATTCTATTTAGGATTCGGACAACTCAAAAAAACAAACTGAAAGTGAGGTCTTCATATGGCAAAAGAATTTGCAAAAGCATTTTACAACAGCGGCGCATGGAAGAAGGCAAGCAAGACCTATGCAGCTTCTAAATTCTTTTTGTGTGAAAAATGCGGAAGACAGGGCTACATAGTGCATCACAAAGAAACCTTAACGCCGTCAAACATTAATGATCCTGCGATTGCGTTAGGTTGGAACAACCTTATGTATCTATGCCTAGACTGTCACAACGCCATTCATGGCAAGCAGGACAGCAGGCAAGCTGTATTTGATACCAATGGCGACATGGTTGGGATTGTCGAAGCCCCCCCTAATTGTGTGTAGAATGAGAAAATTTGAAGACCGGAGTCCACCCTTCAAAAAATACATGACTCATACGCGTGAGGGGGTGTGGTATAAAGTGAGGTGATTTTGGATGAAATTAACAGATGAAGAACGGATTGAAGAAGAAAAACGCAGAATTGACAGCATAAACAAAGAGAAGCGCAGACTTAATAGTATATTCACGAAAATAGATGTAAAGGCAAAAAAGGCTGTGCAATCACTTATTGAAAATGCAGCTTTTATGGCTGTTACATTACAAGACTTGCAACGAGATATAAATGAAAAAGGGGCAGTAAGTGAATATAAAAATGGCGAGAATCAATGGGGAACAAAGAAGTCTCCAGAGGTTGAAATATATAATACGATGGTAAAAAATCATGCGGCAATTATAAAACAATTAACTGAATTGCTGCCCAGAAAAGATCCAAAGCCGGAAGATGATGGATTTGAAACCTTCGTGAATAATAGATGAATAAAAAAGTCGTCAAAATGATTAGCTATCCGCTTGCGTATAATCCGGTTATTGAATATTTTAACTGGATAAATGAAAACAGGGAGAAAGTTTCAAGTAAGATTTTCAAAGTTTACAGAGAGCTTGTAAAAATAATTTATGATTCAGGTAGCGAATGGGAATATAGCGCTAAAAGAGCGAATCATGCAATTGAGTTTATTGAAAATTATTGCAAACATTCCAAAGGCAAAGCTGGCGGAAGTCCATTTATGCTTGAATTATGGCAAAAAGCATTAGTAGCGGCTACATTTGGATTTATTCATAAAATTGATGGTACACGAAAGCACCAAGAGGTTATTTTAATAGTTGCTAGAAAAAATGGAAAATCAACTCTTGCAGCGGCTGTAGGGTTATATCTACAGATTGCAGATTTAGAACCGGGAGCGGAAGTATACGCTTGTGCAACGAAAAAAGATCAGGCAAAAATAATATGGCTTGAAGCGAAAAGAATGGTTAAAAAGTCACCTGCACTACGAAAAAGAATCAAACCTTTAGTAGCAGAAATGACGTCTGATTTTAATGATTCTTTTTTTAAACCTCTTGGCAGTGATTCAGATACGTTAGATGGTTTAAATGTACACGGTGCGTTATTGGATGAAATACACGCTTGGAAGGATAAAAATTTATATGATGTAATTTTTGATGGTACAACAGCAAGAGAACAACCTTTGATTTTTATTACTTCTACAGCCGGAACGATTAGAGAATCAGTATATGATTTTAAATATGGTGAATGCGAAGACGTTATAAATGGTTATGACGATCCGGGCGGGTTTAAAAATGAAAGGCTTTTGCCAATTATTTACGAGTTAGACAATAGAAAAGAATGGCAAGAGCCAGAATGTTGGCATAAAGCGAATCCGGGACTTGGCACTATAAAAAAAATAGATCAGTTGAAAACAAAGGTTGAAAAGGCGAAAAAAAATCCTATGCTGGTAAAAAATCTTTTGTGTAAGGATTTTAATATCAGAGAAACATCGTCGCAAGCATGGCTTACTTTTGAGCAACTCAACAATCAAGCTGTATTTGATATTCCGGCATTAAAGCCACGCTATGGGATTGGTGGCGTTGACCTTTCGATTACTACAGACCTTACAAGCGCATGTGTTTTGTTTATGACGCCAGGGGATACCACAATATATTACTTACACATGTATTGGCTACCAGAGGATTTACTTGAGTCGCGGGATAAAGAAGATAAAATACCATACAGATTATGGCATGATTTGAGGCTATTGCGGACAACTCCGGGAAATAAAGTAAATTATAAATTTGTCGTAGAGTGGTTTATTGAATTACGAGAGATTTATGATATTTGGATTCCTTGGATTGGCTATGACAGTTATTCGGCAACGTATTTTGTGGAGGAGCTAAAAGAAAAATTTGGAGAGGAATGCCCGGAACAAGTCATGCAGGGAGCAAAAACCTTATCGGGTCCATTACGGTCTTTAGGTGCTGACCTTGATTCTAAGCGAATTAATTACAATAACAATCCTATTACCAAATGGTGCCTTAGCAATGTTGCTGTAATTGAGGATAGAAATGCAAATTTACTGCCTTGTAAAACGAGTAATCAGCGACGGCGTATCGATGGATTTGCTGCAATGCTTGATGCTTATGTAACATTAGAACGGCATCAGGAAGAATATTTAAACTTAATTTAGAAATGGGGGATTTTTTTGTGGTTAATAAATAAGTTAACAGGAGTTTTTAACCGTTCGCCGACTGTCGTTAGGTATCAGCTAGTTACAGATCGCGGGAACGGTTTTTATTCGTGGAATGGAAAGCTTTATAAATCCGATATTGTGCGAAGTTGCATAAGACCGTTTTATAAATCCATAGGTAAACTACTTGCAAAACAGATTCGCCAAAGTGGTACAGATTTAAAAATAAATCCGGATTTGTATGTAAAGTTGTTGCTTGAAGAACCAAACCCGTACATGACGGGGCAAATGTTACAAGAAAAGTTGGCAATACAGTTTAAATTAAATAACAATGCATTTGCTTTTATTAACCGGGATGATAACGGGTTTGCAATAGAGATATATCCAATTCCGGCAATTGCAGTAGAGGCTGTTTACGATGCACAATATCAGCTTTATTTTAAATTTGCATTTCAAAACGGAAGAACAGCAACTTTTTCGTATGAGGATGTAATTCATTTACGGCAGGATTATTACAACAATGATATTTTTGGTGATGGCAATCAAGACGTTTTAGCGGGGTTAATGGAGATTGTTACAACAATTGATCAGGGAATCATCAAAGCAATTAAAAATAGTGCTGTAATAAAGTGGTTACTCAAATTTAAAGGAGTAATACGTCCAGAAGATATTCAAGCACAAACTAAAAAGTTTGTTGATGATTTTCTAAAAATAACTGATAGCGCTGATAATTCCATAGCAGGGGCGGCTGGAACTGATTCAAAGGCAGACGTTGAGCAAGTGCAACCAACTGATTATGTGCCTAATGCTTCGCAAATGGATAAAACCGTGCAACGTATTTATAATTATTTCGGCACAAATGAAAAAATCATTCAATCAAAATTTAATGAAGATGAATGGAATGCATACTTTGAGGCTGAAATTGAGCCATTTTCCATACAATCGTCAAATGAATTTACAAGAAAACTTTTTTCGAGACGTGAACGCAGTTTTGGAAATCGGATTATTTTTGAAGCTAGTAGTTTGCAATATGCCAGCATGAAAACAAAGCTGAATTTAATGCAAATGGTAGATAGAGGGGCATTGACACCTAATGAGTGGCGTTTAGTTTTAAATATGGCACCAATTGAGGGTGGAGATAAACCTATTAGAAGGCTTGATACAGCGGTTATTAATCAATTATTTGAGGGGTTTAAAGCACATGAAAGGCAATTAGAAGATATCAAGAATTTGTTAGCTGTAATTAGTAAAGGGGGTGATGAAAATTCCTAAGTTGCAAATTAGGGGCGTTATAATTCCAAATAACTATCAGGAAATTTATGATTATTTCGGAATTGAAGCAACAAGTCCTAAAAATGTGAGCAATTTTTTGCAGGCTCTAGCAGGTGAAAGTGTCGACGTTGAAATTAATAGCCCGGGTGGCGATGTTTATTCTGGATCAGAAATATACACAACATTAAAGGCATATCAAGGCACTATCAATATTAGAATTGTGGGAATGGCAGCCAGTGCCGCAAGTGTTATTGCTATGGCTGGTGATACTATTTATATTTCACCGACAGCGCAGATCATGATTCATAATGTTTCAAGTTATGCAGGTGGGGATTATAGAGATATGCAGCATGCTGCCGATGTTCTTAAGGGCATGAATATGTCAATATGTAACGCCTATTTATTAAAGACTGGTATAGAAAAAGAGACTTTACTGGATTTAATGAATAAAGAAACATACATGAATGCACAGCAGGCGAAGGAACTTGGTTTTGCTGACGAAATACTTTTCGATAATGAAAATAAACTTGTCGCAAGTGCCTGTCCTTCTGTATTGTTACCACCAGAGGTAATAAATAAGGTGCGGAATTTATTAGTTGGACAAAAAAATAATGATCGAATGGAAGCTCTAGCCGAAAAGGAACGGTTAGAGCTTTTAAAATTAAGGGGGAAAATAAATGAATAAAGAAAAGTATTTGGCTAAAAGGAATGAATTACTTATTCAGGCTGAAAATTTTATCAATGAAGGAAAGATTAAAGAAGCCCAAGAAATCCGGAATCAAATAGAAAAATTGGACACGGATTTTGAAGATGCAGCTAAAGAAATGGCAAATTTATCTGCATTGCAAAAGGGAACTGTTGTATTAAACCTTGTCAATAAGTCAGTAAAACCTAATGGCATGCAAACAGTAGATCAAATAGGGTTTAATGGTCAGAATCAGAATAAAGAAGAGTTTACCGCCGAAGAAAAAAAGCTATATAAGAATGCATTTGCAAAGCACTTGATGGGCGTTTCACAGGATAAAGACGAAAGTGAAATGTTTTCCCGTATGAACACTAAATTTAGTAATGCAGTGCAAACCGAAGCAGCGCATACGGTTTTAGTTCCTGAAACCGTAAGGGATCAGATTTGGCAAGAGATAGGAGAAGCACATCCTATTTTAAATGATTTGGCTATGACTTTTGTTCCGGGAGACTTGACGTTAATCAAGGAAGAGAATTCATTGAGCAATGCAGATGGATCAAATGAGGAAGACGAAGCGGGGGACGATGATGAACTTGACTTTGGTGAATTAAATTTAACAGGCTGTGAATTGTCAAAGGCGATTACAATTAGTTGGAAATTAAAGAAAATGTCAATGGATGCTTTTTTGACGTACATAACTAAGAAAATTGCTGAAAAAATGGGGAATGGTCTGGCTAAATGGGTTGTTGAAGGGAAAGGAAAGCCTGGAACAAATGATACTTGGAAACCACAGGCAAGAGGTATAGCCGTTGCATTAGAAGCGGAGACTTCTACTCCACAAGTCATTTCTTATTCAGATAGCGATCCGATCGTTTATAAAAAATTGACGGCGGCACTTGCGAAAATGAAATCAGGTTATTTAAGTGGCGCGGCTATCTATGCACAGAATGACATGATATGGAATGTACTTGCTAATATTGTTGATGGAGTTGGTCGACCTATTTTTGTACCTGATGCAAATGCAGGCGGTGTAGGAAGAATTTTAGGATTGCCAGTTAAAGAGGAAGATGCTGTTTCAAAAGGGGAAATTGTGATTGGTAATGTTGGAAAGGGATATGCAATTAATGCTAATGAGAATATCACAATGTACCAAGAAGATCATGTAAAACCTAGAAAAACCGACTATATGGGATATGCCATTATTGATGGTGATGTATTGACGACGAAAGCATTTGTATTGATAAAAAAAAATTAAATACCGTAAGCCTTGAAAATGCTACATTCAGTAAAGCCGCTGCCGCTGACGTAGTGCTTACAGTATCAGGTAACGCAGTGAGTAATGTAAAAAATGGTAGTGCCATTGTAAATGTTGATAATTATACTGTCGCAGACGGAAAGGTGATTTTTAAGAAAGAATATTTGGCTACGTTAGCAAATGGTGATAAAAAAATCACTGTCGTTATGGCGTCAGGCGATAGTCTGAGTGTAATTATTACGATTACAGATTAGTCTCTAAGAGGTGATTAATATTGACATTAGAAGACGTAAAAAATTATTTGCGTATTGATGAAGATATTACCGAAGATGATATCACAATCCAATCGCTTATTACAGCCGCACAGCAATACATCACGAACCAAACGGGCAAACAGTATGCAGATGATGAAATTTGGAATGTCTGCATTGAGCTACTTGTCTCCCATTGGTACGATACCCGGCAACCAAATCCAACGAAGCCCGGAACTCTTTCTGAATATCCGCACAGCATAACTGCAATTATTACACATATAGCATTATGCGGTGCATATCCGGAGGAAGTAAAAATATGAACGCAGGTACATTAGACCGCAAAATTACTTTTTACCGCTATGAAGACGTTGAAAACGAAGTAGGTGCAAATGAACAAAAGCCTGTTAAGGCTTTTAGCACATGGGCGCGCATTGAGCCTTTGCGCGGGCGAGAATATTACGAAGCACAGCGAGTCAAAGAAGTCGACAGCTTCAAGATCACTACACGCTACAGGAAAGGTGTAACGGATGATATGATTATCCGTTACGGTGAGCAACAGTATGAAATTAAAACCGTAACAGATCCATATATGAGACACGAAAGACTTGAATTATATTGCACAATAAAGTCAAGAGGCGCTGCTGCAAATGGCTGATGATAACGGCTTAGATTTTTCCGATCTTGAAGAGTTTAAGCAGCAAAATGAAGCTGTAGCAAGAGAATACCCCGGAACGGCTGAAAAGCATTTAAAGCGGATCGGCAATAAGTTCAAAAAAATCGTTTCGGAAAAAAGTCCGGATAGTGGTACGGAACACAAACGAAAATTAAAAAAATCGTGGAAAAGTGAAATGGAAGGTCATAGCGGTGATGATCTTAAAATGAATATTTGGAGTACGTCGCCACATTTTCATTTAGTAGACCGTGGTCATAAAAAAGTAGATAAGAAAGGTAATGCAATTGGTTTTGTACAAGGCAAGCATTTCCTTGAAGCTACAGCAAAAGAAGTTGAATCTGATGTTGTTCCAGCCGAAATCGAAAGATTGTATAAAACAATCAGTAAAAAGATAGGTGATTGATGCATGTTAAAGCAAAAGGAAATATTGAAAGCGGCTATTTCGCTGCTTAAAACAAAATATACTTGCAAAATATACACGGATGAAGTTGTAGAAGGCTTCAAGCAACCGTGTTTTTTTATTAAGTTGATAAAACAGCGAAATACTGAAACGAAAAGTATTACTAGCGATAGCGTAAGTCTAATAATTAATTACTTTGCCGATGCAGCCGCAAATAAACAGCTTGCTTTTATTGATTGCGAGGATGATATTGACCAGCTATTTAGTATTGGCTTTCAGGTAGGCAAGAGGTATTTACATGTAAAATCTATTCACGCCGAGCGGATCGGCGAGAAGCAGGACATTTTGCAGGTGAATATCAGTATAGATTACTTAGATTCAACGGGATATGATCCCGATTATGGATATGACCTTATGAAAGATTTAAAAATGAATATGAAAAATCAGTATTAAGCCGCCAGTATTGGGCGGCTTTTTATTTTAGCAAGAAAGGAATGGTGTAAATGGCACTTGGATTACCTAGCATTGAAATTGCATTTAAAAGTAAGTCAATTACCGCAATTGAAAGAAGTAAGCGCGGTATTGTAGCGCTTATTCTTAAAGAATCTGATATGAAAAAATTTCCTGCTTCACCCTATACTGTCTATGGTACAACCGACGTTCCGGAGGGGTTATCAGATGAAAATAAGGAACAAATTGAACTTACTTTGATGGGATATCAAACAACTCCAAAACACATTCTTGTCTATGTGCAAGATGAAACAGCGGCAGATTACAATGAAAATCTTTTAGAACTTTTACATGCAAGATGGGATTATCTTGTTATCCCTAAAATTGATGATGCTGACGTCCAAAAAATTGCAACATGGATTAAAAGCACAAGAACGATTGCAGATAAGATGGTTAAAGCAGTTCTTCCGAATTGTCCTGCGGACTTTGAAGGGGTTGTTAATTTTACAAACACGAAAATTGTCACAAAGGCGAAAGAATATACGACAGCGCAGTATTGTAGCCGAATTGCAGGGATTATTTGTGGTACACCTATGGCAATTAGTTGTACTTACGCGCCGCTGCCGGAAGTCGTTGATTGTGACAAGTATATAAAAGATCAGATGGACGAGAAAGTCGGCAAAGGTGAGCTTTTTGTCATATTTGATGGAAGAAAATATAAAATTGCGCGCGGCGTTAACAGCCTTATCACAACTACGCAAGATAAAAATGATTCATTTAAAAAAATCAAATTAATTGATTGCATGGATATGATTCATGACGATATCAAAGATACGACAAATGAATCCTACATTGGGAAGTACGCGAATAGCTACGACAATAAATGTCTGCTTATATCTGCGATTCAAGGTTATTATATGCAACTTGAAATCGATGGTTTGCTAGATAAAGGTAAAAATGATTGTCAAATAGATTTAGAAAGTCAAAAAGCTTATTTGCTTTCAAACGGTGATTATACGAAAGCCGAATTAGCAGAGGCGAAAGATCAAGAAATTAAAGAAGCAAATACACGTGATAAAGTATTTCTTTCCGCTAACATCAAGATACTTGATGCGATCGAGGATGTGAAACTTGGCGTAGCTGTTTAACTTCAAAAAGGTAGGTGATATAGATGAAAGGTATGAAAGCCCAACAGGTCATGAGTGGTACTCATGGGGAGCTTTGGATTGATGGAGATTACATGGCGCAGATTACAGAATTCAAAGCGCAGGTAAATCTTAAAAAAACAGCCGTAAATATTGTGAAAACAATGGGTGATCAATTCAAAATGACTGGATGGGAGGGCAAAGGCTCTCTTAAAATGAACAAAGTTTCTAGTTACATGATTCGTAAACTAAATGACAACATGAAACAAGGCAAACAAACAACTTGTACCATTGTTTCAAAACTTTCCGATCCTGATGCAGTTGGAACGGAAAGAGTTGTCATTAAGGATGCAGTATTTGATTCTTTAACCTTGGCGGACTGGACAGCAAAAAAAATTGGAGAAGAATCGTATAATTTTACATTTACCGATTGGGATATTTTAGATAGTGCGGCAGATTAATATTGCCGCTATTTTTATTATTTAATTTTGAAAGGATGATAAATTATGTCATTGATTGATAAACTTTTACAAACAGACGCGAAAAAACTTACGGAAATACCAACGAAAAAATTTGAAATAAAACGTCTTTCAGAAAAAATAAAAGAAAAATTTGAAATGACGTTAATCGCACTTACCCCAGAGAGATACGCTGAAATACAGCGTATGACGCTTGAATTTAGCAAAAAGGGCGGGATTAAAGATGTAAATATGTTTGATCCTAAAATTTTAACTGTGCTTGATGGCGTCAAAGATCCAAATTTGAAAGATCCCAAAATGCTGGCTCATCTTGGCGCAGCAACGCCAAAAGATCTTGTAACAAAGCTCTTTTTATCTGGAGAAATTGACGACATCAAAGCGGAAATAGATGAATTATCCGGGTACGATAAGGAAGATGAGGAAGTAAATGAAGAAGTAAAAAACTAATTGAAACGGATTGGGAAGCACGTTTATTGTACGCCCTTTTCCGTTTTCATCATAAAACACCTTCCGAAATTTATTGGATGCCGCTGGGAGAACGGCAAATTTTATATAGTTTTATGCGGTATGAACTTGAACAACGTTCCAATGAAAATTCGTCACCGGATGGGGGCGGATTGTAATGGCAAGAGTTATTGACGCAGTTATGCGTTTAAAAGATCAGTTTAGCCCAACACTGAAACAGATCAGCAAGAATATAGAGGAACAACAACGGGCAAACGAACGTTTGACAAGGTCTATTAGAAACACTGGTAAGTCAATGTATTCATTAGGTGAAGCTATGTTACCAGTTGCGGCAGGCATTACCGGGGTTGCGGCTTATGGCGTAAAGGCTTTTTCAGATTTTGAATATGCAATGTTATCCGTCAAGGGGAAAATGGGCGGCACGGAAGCAGAGTTCAAGGCACTAACAGAGCAGGCAAGGCAATTGTCACTAGTATCAGCATACAGCGCCAAAGAAGTTGCAGAGGGTATGGACTTCATGGCGGCGGCAGGCTGGAAAGCAAACGACATCATGGCAGCAACCCCGGCGCTTTTGAACATGGCAACGGCAGCGCAAGTAGATTTAGCGACCGCGGCAGACGTTCTGACAAATAATATGACCGCTTTTGGTTTATCAGCCGATAAAGCAGGAGAATTTTCGGATAAGTTGACGTTAACGGCTAACGCAACAAATACAAGCATTCCGCTCATGGGAGAATCTTTAAAATATGTTGCGTCAGTCGCAAAAGCGGCAGGAACTTCGTTTGACGAAGTATCCACTGCAATAGGCTTAATGTCTAACAGTGGTATTAAGGGATCAGAAGCCGGAACGGCATTGCGTGGCGCCATGGTTAGAATGTTAGCGCCGCCAAAAGCTGCCGCAGATGTCATTGACCAGTTAAATATGACACTGACAGACAGCGAAGGGAAATTTGTTGGCATACGATCTGCAATTGATCAATTTGCAAAAGCAACCGAAAATATGGGCAGCGCTCAAAAAACTGCTTTAGCGTCTCAATTATGGGGACAAGAAGCTATGGCGGGAATGCTGGCACTTGTCAACCAAGGGACTGGCGCGTGGGATGATTTAGCGCAGCAGATCGCCGAATCTGGTGGAACGTCTGCCGATGTTGCGGCAATGATGAATACAAGCGTAATCAATGTACTTAAAATTACAATGAACAATCTGACCGATTTAGCAATGACAATCGGAGAGAAATTGAAACCTACGCTTATTGAATTTACATCTTTTATCATGTATATATCAGCCGCAATTAAAGGTATGAATCCGGAAACAGTAGACATGGTAATAAAAATTGCTGCTGTAGTCGTTGGTCTTACAGCGTTCCTGCTCATTGGTGGTAAATCAATTATGATGGTTGCTAATATAGCTAAAACGTTTAATATGGCAGCCTTGGCGGTTACAAAAGCCGGGGGAATAATAAATTTAGTGACTGGTGTTATGAGTAAGTTTGCAAGTAGTATTATGGTTATTGGCAGAGCATTAACGGTATTATTTATGAATCCAGTTGGTTTGGCTGTTTTGGCAATTATCGCGTTAGCTGTTGCGATCTACACATATTGGGAGCCGATCAAAGCGTTTTTTATCAGTCTATGGAATGGAATTGTAAACGCATTTAGTACAGCTATAACGGCAATTAAAACATGGATGGATAAGACTGGAATTACTGAAAAATTGCAGACACTCATGCCGAAAATAGCAACGTTTGTTGCTGTATGCATAAGTTTATTTATGCGATTAAAGAATGCTGTTATTGCTATATTTATGGCAATTGCAAGCCCTGTAATTAGCTTAATTAGTACAGTGTGGAATGTGATTATAGGAAAAACAATCGCTGGCGGCAGCATAATAGCAACGATACTAAAAGTAATTAGTACATCGTTTAATATTATGGTAAATATAGTAGGTGTATATCTGAATGGTTTTTTAGATGTTATCGGTATAGTAGTCGGTGGATTAATTAGCGTGTTTAGCGGGGTAATTACATTTTTGACGGGCGTATTTACTGGTAATTGGACTATGGTATGGCAGGGGATTGTAGAGATATTCAGCGGCATTTTTTCGACAATCGAAGGAATCTGCAATACGGTCATGAGTACAATTAAAGCCGCTATTAATGAAGTAATTGCAGGCGTTAACAGCGTCAGTGTTGATGTACCGGAATGGGTGCCGGTTGTTGGCGGTCAGCATTATCAACCGCAAATCCCAATGCTGGCGCAAGGTACTGACAATTGGCGTGGCGGTAAAGCAATGATTCATGATGCCGGAGCGGAAATTGTAGATTTGCCTACTGGTAGTCGTGTTATCCCTCACGATAAATCCATGCAGGCAGAGTACGCACGTGGCAAGGCTGACGGATCAGGGCAAGGAAAAGTTAGTATTGTGATTCATGTTGCAAAATTAATAGTGCGTGAAGAAGCAGATATTAAGCGTGTTGCAAAAGAATTAGCGCAAGAAATTGAAAATTATGCAATGAATAAGCCAGAAGGTGCAGTATAGCGGTCAGAAATGACCGCTTTTTGTATTGAAAGAAGGTGGAAAATTGAGCTTTTTATCAAGTCTGTTATCGAATTTAAATAATAGAATAACCCCTAATACAGCCCCAAATGTTTATTTGCAGAATAATAGCGATAGAATACAGTTTCCTGTTCCCCCGTCTGACTTTGAAGTTACAGTTAGACAAAATAATTCTACACTTAATATAAACAACATAGGTGAATTGAATATGCTTGGTAAAACTGGACTTAAACAAATGAGTCTTTCCTCATTTTTCCCGAATCAGCAATATCCATTTTGTCAATGTACACCGGATGATCCATATAGTTATATAAAAAAAATTGATGATTGGAGAGTATCCAATAAACCATCACGTTTTATCATTTCAGGCACACCAATTAATTACGCGGTGTCGATCGAGAATTTTAAATGGGGTGAGCAAGATGGAACTGGTGATGTTTATTTTACACTTGATTTTAAAGAGTATAAATTTATCGGCGGTGTAGTTGATAGTACACAAGTAAATGAAGTTACGGGCATGAAGGAAAGGGCGGATTCGTCGTTTACCGAAAATGCTTTGACGAACGTAACTGTATACCCCGGCGATTCAATAGGCGATATTATCGGTCGCGCTGTAGGAAGAACAACAAATCTTGGGGAAAACGATCAAAATGTCCTAGCGGCTTATAAAAAAGTTGCTAAAAGTGGCGGTATTCAAACTGGTGATATTGTGACCTATGCAGCAACAAATAATATTTTGAAAGTGAATGGTAAAATTGTTTAATTTTAAGTGTAAAAGTCGTGCAAGCAGTGAAATCAAAGATGTTTCGGACTATGTTGTAAGGTGTACATGGCAAGGAGCAATAGATCAGGCAGCGCGCAAAGTTGATTTTGCAATCGCTTACAATACAAAAGATGTAGGTTTTATCAATCAGAATATCATAGTTGGGGATACAGTCTACATTTATTGGACTGACGATCAAATCCAAGGCGCGCAGCCGATTGAAATTTTTCGAGGGATTGTTTTTGCACGAAACAGAAATACAGAAAATTTCACGTTTGAATTTATTGTCTATGATCGTTTAATCTATCTTGCAAAAAGCAAAACAACACGCAAATTTAAAAATATCACTGTAGAATCAGTAATTGAACAGGTCGCAAATGATAATAGCATTGAAATAGGTAGTATTGCGCCAATCGGTGTTTACGTTAACTTTATTGCTGATAGGCAAAGTTACACAGAGATTATTAAAAAAGCCTTTTGGTTGGCATACGCGCAAAATAGTAAGCAGTATCACTATTACATGAATCAAGATAAACTTTATGTTGTTGAACAGTCGGAAACGATTGAAAATTATATAGCTACTGATTCTGTGAATGTGCAAAACACACAGCATAGTGAGAGTATTGAAGACATGATAAATACTGTAATAATCGTTGATAAAAATGGTACAGAAATTGGACGGATAAATAATGATTCTGATTTAGCCGCTTATGGACGCTTGCAAGATGTCTACAAAGAAAATAAAAAACAAGATACGCAAACGGCTGCAAGGGCAATGCTGAAAACAGTATCTTTTAAAAGTAATTTATCCGGCATTGGAAATGTGCAGTGCATTTCCGGGTATTCGATCACTGTGCAGGAGGAACAACTCAAAGGAATTTTTGCAATCAAAGCAGACAGGCATAACATAGAAAACAATGTACACACGATGGAACTTGATCTTGAATTTTTGAAAGCGGTGGATAGCTAATGAAAAATGAAAATCCATATAGCAAAATTTTAGGAGTGATGCGAGGTGTAAGCCTAAACAGTAATAGTCCATCAATTCAGATTGGCAAGATAATCACACCGCCGCCAGAAATTCAGATCAGTTACAACGGAATTATTCTTGAAAAAGAAGAAATTTGGATCAGTGAGTATTTGCTTGTCGGCTATGAACGCACAGCAAAAGGACATCTTGCAAGTGCGACACAAAACCGGGCAGGTGGTGGCGGCTATGCCGAATTTGCAAGTCATAATCATGATATTGATAATGACTACACGAACAATATCATTTATACGGATACCTTAAAGGCTGGCGATACCGTCAGTATTATGCCGATGATGTCCGAAGATGGCAGCAGTCAGCAATATATCGTTTTGGACAAAATAGTACATTTATAAAGTTGGTGGAGATATGGGGAATCCTTTTGTAGCTGGTACGACTACGGCTGATGCGACAAGCACAATAAGCAATTTGCCGACATTTAAAGAATATGCTTGGGATTTTGAACATGATCGCTTTATATTTGAATCTGGTAAACATAAGATCGTCGAGGAAAACGAAGCGCTGAAAGTTTGGATTTACAAGACTTTGAAAACCGAACGCTGGCGGTATCGTGTTTACGACAATGCTTATGGAATTCAATTAGAGCAGTTCATTGGAGCATATACAAATAACAATAGTAATGCTGCGGAAATAGATCAATATATTAGAGAAGCCTTGCTTGTGAATCCGTACATTAAATCTATTGACGATATCAAAGCGGAAATTGATGGAGATTCATTGTCATATACAATCATGCTTACTACAATCTATGGTACTTTAACTGTGTCGGAAAAGGGGTGATTTTATGAGTTTTGAAATGCAAAGTGAAAGTGATGTACTAAAGCGCCTTAAAATAAATCTTAATGAAACTAATAATGAAGCAAGTGACATAGAAGGTTCTTTCAACTCTGATATGTTATCAGCAAATAGCATTGAATTTTCAGAAGTGTATAAAGAAATTAATATGGTGATAGAAGCTGGCTTTGCAGATACAAGTTGGGGAAAGTTTCTTACAATGAGAGCTGCTGAATTTGGTGTTATTAGAAAAGAAGCAACGAAAGCAATTGGAAAATTAAAAATAGTAGGTGAGGTAGGCGCGAGAATTATAAAAGGGAGTTTATTTACTACCGCGCAAGACAATAAATTTTACTCTACAGAAGATGCGATAATCGGAGCAACTGGGACGGTTACAATTGATATTGAAGCCGGAACAGCCGGGGCGGTTGGGGTAGTAAAATCGGGTACAATTGTTAATATTCCGATGTCTATACCAAATGTCATAAGTTGCATAAACGAAATTGCAACTTATGACGGCTTCGACGAAGAAAATGACAAGGAATTTTTAGTACGTTATTTAATGAAAGTGCGTACCCCCGCAACGAGTGGCAACAAATTTCATTATTGGCAATGGGCGATGGCTGTTGCAGGTGTGGGACAGGCAAAGGTAATACCTTTATGGGATGGTAATGGTACAGTTAAAGTAATTATCATAAATTCCAATTTAACAACAGCAAGTGCAGAATTGATTGAAAAAGTAGCTGACTATATAGAAACGGTTAGACCGATTGGTGCGACTGTGACGACTACAAGCCCAGCGCCTAAGTTAATAAACATTACGGCTAATATAAAAGGTGTTTATGATATAGAAAAAATAAAGCAAAGTATTAATAACTATTTAAAAGATGATGTTCTGAACATGAAGTATGTTTCAATTGTTCAAATCGGTAAGTTGCTTTTAGAAAATAATGGCGGAACGATTAAAGATTATGATAAAGATAGCTTGTTAATTAACGGGCAAAGTGGAAATATCAGTTTGAGTGATGAAGAATTGCCAGTTTGTGGAGAGGTAATATTAAATGTTGTTTGATATGAGTTGGATGCGGCAAGATCAAGTAAACATTATGAAACATCTTCCGGAATTTTTGCAATCTGATTCGAGTTTTACAAGTGTTGGAAATGTATGTAGTAATGAACATGAGCGAATTAAATTGCAACTACAGGACGTTCTTAGGCAATTCTTTGTTACTACTGCGACTTGGGGGCTAGGGTATTATGAAAATATTTTAGGAATTACTCCAAAACCTACAGACGATTATTTAGCAAGACGTAATCGCATTTTGGCAAGATATCAAGCCAATCAAACATCTACTAAAGCGTTTATGACTGAATTGGTGCGACGTTATACAATAGATAAAACAGGTGGAATTCAAGAATTAAATAGTCAAAACGCATTTAATATCATTGTTGATATTGACAAAGTAAAAGATTGGGCGGAGCTTATAAAAACATTAGATTTATATAAGCCCGCACACTTAGGCATGTTTTTGATAGCCAATATAATGCAAAAAATTTTGATTCGGCATACATTACATGCAATGCAAATAGTGGATGCCAAACATTGCTTTTGGAATCTTGGCAGTGTGTCAAGTGTGTTTTGGGATGGCACATATATGCTTGATGGTACATTGCGCTGGGATGGCATGGCGCCGGACAGATTGTACAGGGAAAAAATGTGGCAGGAAATAAAAATGTTTGCAAGTATCAAAGCAAAACAGCAAAGCCAGCCGAAAACGAATGTCTTCTATGGGATTAATACAAAAGCAAATATAAAATTAGAATACGCACATTCTAGCACGCAAACGAGTATCGCAAGCCCCGAATTACAAGTAACTACAAATAGCAGAATATCATCGTTAAATCAATCATGTTTTAAGCAGAGCAACGGCAAACATAAAATTCGTATGGATGGTACACGACGGCTAAACCGTAAATGTAATTTCAGTAGTGAATTTCGAAGCGGATTCATAAATCAAAGAGTTTGTATTATAGAAGGAGGAAAAAAGAGTTATGAGTGATACAGAAAATCAAGAGGTTGAAATAACGTCAACAGTCGATGTTGACGACTTTTTATTGTCAAATAAGAAAACAACAATAGATTTTAGAAAAGCATTAGCACATGCAGTTAGTGAAACGGGGAAAATTAGCAAAATTATAAAAATGGCATTTGGAAATGGCGGGGAAACAGACGACCAAGGAAACCCGGAAGTGCCGTCTGATACAGGCGGTTTAAATAATCTCTTATTGACGAAAGATATTTCGATTATTACCTATCCATCCGAAACAAGTGTCTGCTTTGAGTGTGAAATTGCCGCGGGCGAACTTACCGCAAATATCAATGAAGTTGCCTTAATCGGTGAAAATGATGAAACTTTTGCAAAGATGCGACTTTATACAAGTAAGGGAACAGATGCAGAATCCGGCTTAGTATTTAAGTGGACATTAGAATTTTAAGGGGCTGGTATTATGACAGAACAGGAATTTATAGAAATCCTTGAAGACTTATTTCCAGACGAATTGCTAGGTTATATAAGACCGAATGCTGGTATAGAAAATACGCTTGAATTCAGTGATTATTTTCCTCAATTTATTCAAAAGGATAAAGTATGGTATAAACAAATTAATTCTGTACTTATGCGCTTGTTATCTAATGATTGTAACTTAAAAAAATGGATTGACCAGCTTATGGACGCACTAAACAAAGAAGATTTTGAGCTAGCAACACAAACCATAAAGGGCTTAATGAGTGCGCAAGACAAAAAGAAATTGGATGAAATAGAAAGCGGAGCACAGGTAAATCAAAATGCCTTCGGCGTAATAAAAATTGGTGATAAGACCTATACCGCAAATGAAGTGCAAGACATTTTGAATTTTGTTGCCGGGAACAATGTAGAAATAAAACTTGCTGATAATGGAAAAGTCACGATCAATGTTAAAAATATTTCCGATGGGGCAGAAGTCAATCAAAATGCGATAAGTAAGATTCTAGTTGGTACATCAACCATCAATGCGACAACCAAAGAAGATAGTTTGACAATAGCAGCTGGGAAAATGATTACTATAAATGCTGATACAAAAGAAAAGAAAGTAACCATTGCCGCAAATATTTTCAATGCAGATGGTCAATTAGTTTTTCCAGATGGCAGTAAAATAAGGGTGATTTAATGGCAAAATTAAATAATCACATTGAAATCATTTCAGCAAGCCAAGGTAAAACAGAGTATGCAGCACTCTATAGTGCGCTTACCGATTTAATACCCAGTTTGCCTTATTTGCCGATCATTCTAGCAAGTGGACAAATGGCATATGCACAACTTGACGAAGTTGGCAAACCGTATGGCACATGTGGGCGGATATTTCGTATTGCAGACAATAAATGGTGGCAGATATGCTCTGAATCAATTGCAATTTTGAATTTAAGCTATTCGCTCAATATGGGCTTTAATGATGGAGGGAGTTTTCCGGGCAAGTCCTATACATTAGGTAGTTTTCATACGGATGTTCCGCAAATTCTAACCCTAGAATTTTATTACAACTATAGAGCGAATGAAGGAAGAAGCGGCAATGTAGGTGTACGAGTTGTAATAGATAACAATGTTATTGTCAGTTTTGAAGAAAATGCAGGGGCAAATGCACATACGTTTTCTAAGACAATTAATTTTAATTTAGGTGCTGGTAATCATACAGTGCTTTTTCAAGGGTATAAACCCAAATGGCATGGGATGCTTAATTGTAATGGATATCTTCGTATAAAAAATAGATAAGAGGTGATAGGTTTGACTAATGAAGAATTTGAAGCATTGAAAAAGCAACTATTGCCGCAGATCGTTGAAGGACAAACAAGACCAAACGAAATGATTGCAATCGATTTAGAATATGCAGCTGACTTCCCGCAACTTATCGAAAATGACCCCGTTGACGCGGCAACTTTTAATCTAATGCTTGTAAGGCTATTGTCCAATGATAATTGGCTGAAAAATAACAATTTAGATAAATCACAATACAGGCAGCCAGAAACGCAATATCAAAATGGTGCAATCGTAAGTGATCCAAATTTGCCAAGTTGGGCGCAGCTAGAATGTATAGAAGCCGGGATAACTTCAAATGAAAAATTAGGAATTACTATAGTAGCGATAGGACAGCAAATTACGGACGGCTCTTGTAAGTGGACGATTCGCCATAAGGGTGAAATGCATAATGTCGGTGACATTTGGCTGTATGATGGAGAATTTAATGCTGACGGATTCCCAATTCATAAAATTACGGGACTAGCAATGTTAGATTGTCATATTTGTGATGGAACGAACGGAACAAGAAATTTGATCAATCAATTTATCATGGGAGCAAATGCAGGTAGTATTGGGAGTACGGGCGGAACAAACAGCGTGAGTTTGTCTGTAGATCATATGCCAAATCACGCCCATACCGCGAGTGCGTGGACTGATGCGCAGGGGGCGCATACACATACAACCAATGTTTGGAATGGAAGCACTGGAGGCGGGAAAAAAGGATATAGTTTTGGCAAAACGGGTGACTATAGTCCAGGACAATACGTAAACGGTAATCTTTGGATTAATACACCCTCTACAAATTCAGTTGGCGCGCATGGTTATAATGTTGGAGTCAGTGTTGCCGCTAATGGCGGAGGGCAGGCATTTGACAATAGACCTGCTTACGTTGGTTTAGCATATATCAAAAAAATATATTAGGAGGGAAAAAATGCAACAGAATTTATTTCAGTTACAAAATAATGAAGTAATTATTTGTAATGGCAATAAGGTTTACCAAGATACTTTTGAGAATTTTTGCATCGATTACAGAAATAGTTTAGAGAAAAGTAAATTTGATCATGTTATTTACAATCAGACTTTAAAAGTACACGTCATAAATCATGAGCTTCAGGAAAGTTTTCAAAGTGCAGTATTTGATCAAATTATCAATGATATTGATACAATTTTGCAAAAACAAATTGACAGGCAGCCTAAAGAAGAAATTTCCGAAGAACCAGTACAGCAAGACAATGAAACAATTGATCCTGCAATGCTTGATTTAGCCGAAGCAGTTTTAGAGCTATCAAATAAAGTTGAAAAATTAGAAGGGAGCAGTCAAACGTGATATACAAATACAAAATAATCGCATATGCAATTTTGGTGCGCGGTGGTCGCATGGCGTTAGAAGCAGAAAAAAATTCTACGCTTGAAGTTGTGCCAGAAGCATATCAAATTGCAGTAGCGGAATACCTTGCAAAATAGGCTAATTAAGCCTTATTTTTATGTCTAAAAGTAGAAAGGATGAAAGGTTTGAACACATTTACGCAAAGTTTATTAGAAATGTATAAATTTTTAATTGAACTATATACAGCAGCAGAAATTAAAATTATTGCACTGTCGGGGGTTCTTGGAATGCTTGCAGCAAAAATGATAGGCGGCTTTGATATACAAATTAAAATGCTGCTCTTTTTTGTCGCTTTAGACTATGCAACAGGTTTATACGCTGCATACAAAACAGATCAAGTATCAAGCTACAAAAGCTTTCGCGGAATATTCAAAAAGGCAACTATCTTCGCGGTAGTTGCCTTTTGTTATGGTATTGACTTGATGATGAATATGACTACGCTTAGATACTTTGCGATCTGCGGGTATGGGGTAATGGAGATTATTTCAATTGTCGAAAATGCGGATCGTGGTGGATGGGGAAATGTGTTTCCCGCGTTTATTAGAGATAAATTTGTACAAATAAGAACTGAAAGAAAATTATAGAAATAGAAGGAGCGATAAATAATGAGTTTTAAAATGAGAGGAATTGACGTAAGCGAAAATAATGGAGAAGTAGACTGGAAAGCGGTAGCGGATGCAGGTATTGAATTTGCAATCATAAGAAGCTCATACGGATTAAATTCAGAGGACAGCATGTTTATACAAAACGTCGCTGGTGCTCATGCGGCAGGTTTGAAGGTTGGCGCATATCACTATAGCTATGCTTTAAGCGTAGAGGATGCCATACAAGAAGCAAAGAATTGCCGCGAAATTATAGACCGATCCGGCGCATTACTAGAACTTCCAGTGTTTTTCGATATGGAAGATGCAGACGGATATAAAGATCGTCGTAATTTTGATAAAAGTATGACAAATGTTACTGAAATATGTCGTGCGTTTATTGAGAATATCGGACTTGATTGCGGAGTATATGCAAGCTATTCGTGGCTTTCAGATTATATCGACTGGCGGAGTCTTGGTTGTGCGGTATGGAATGCCCAATGGAGTAATTCAGACGACATAAAAGGCTACATGTGGCAGTACACAGATAGTTTGGTTATCGCAGGGAAAGCGTTTGACGGAAATATTATTTATTGATAGTCCATTGAATAAAGACAAAAACAGCAAAAAGCGGAATGGATCACGTTCATGAACCCCGCTTTTTGCTAAAAATGTACACTAGGAGGAAACAACATGATTATTGAAGTTGTCAAAGGCGGATCACCGCTCACAAATGATGAAAGAAATAAAATTCGAGCTATTTTCAAGGAAAGCAATTGCCCGAACGAAAGTTTAAAAAATTCCTTAAAAGGTTTTGTAAAATTGGATGGGCGGATTCTGCATATTGATTATCATGACGGCAATAAATATGCATACCCGGAAGAGATGGAAGTTTAAAATGAATATATTCAAAAAAATAAACAATAAATATATTATTGCTTTTGTAATTACAACACTTATGATCATAGGCGTTTTTACGATCTACAAAAATAAAAACGTAGATACTAAAAAAGTCATATATGAAAGTCAGCAGCAATTAGAAAGCGTTGATGGCATAAAAGAAGCTGCAAATAATGCAAAAGTTGATATGTTGCAATATCAATTAGAAGATGCTAAAAAACAAATTGCTTCATTAAAGAATAAGCAGCCGGATACGATTGTAAAAACTGTAGTGAAAGAAGTGCCTGTGACTGTTGAGAAAGAACGTCAAAAATCGAATGCAGATTTCGCGATTATTACCAATCCGGCAAAAACGGATGAAAAGGTTGATTTGTCAAAGTATAGTGACGATCAAGAAGTAACGTTAAATCAATACAATGTGCATGCTTATAAAAAATTACTACGTCAAATTGATTATGCACCTAAAAATATTGATGATTGGAGTGCAAAAGAAATTGGCTATTCGGTATCGAAAAAAATCAGCAACGATGGGAAATATTTAGGTGTTGCTGTAGATCATGAGTTTGATGATAAAAAAACGACTGTAAAATTAAGATATACTTATTAAAAAAATCCGGCATTGGTACAGTAAAATGTATCGATGCCGGATTTTTTATTTTATTGACATTATAAGACAAATATAGTAATAAAAAAGAAAGCACCCGACAATGCAAAACGTAGAAATATATTAATGACCGATAGCGAATATGAGAAAGTAAAAGCCTTGTTAGAAGATATGAGAAAATATAATAAAAGAGGGGACTAGGTACAAAATAATGTATTTAGTTCCTCTTTTTATTTAGTCTAAAATTAAATTACTTCCTTAATATATAAGATGATTTATTATGTTGCGATCAGATAAACTTAAAAAAATCAAATAAGTAGTTGACACGTAATAGACAAAACAACTAGTGAAGCCTTATAAAATCAACATATACAATTAACAAAACGTTAATTTTTACAAATCAAATGGAATTTGGACCCTTGGAAACTTTTTGTTTCCAAGGGTTTTTGTTTTGCAAAATAAGACGGTCAATTTTTATTGAACGTCTTATTTTTTTTAATAGAAATATTTCATATTTCTATTGACAAAGCTGAAATTAGTGGTATATTATACCTGTACTAATGATATTGATATTCATTATCTAAACGCTGGGTGGAAGTGTAAATGGAGCAAAAAAAAGAAACATGTTATACAGAATCAAAGATTGGTATGAATACATTTCTTCGAATGACAAGTTATGATGAAAGTGGAAAAACTTCTTTTAAAACAGCATGGGAAGTTTTACATAGAATAGAAAGGTTATGCAGCCGATTTGAAAGTACAAGTGAAGTTTCAAAAATAAATTTGCTGGCAGGGCAGGAAAGAGTGAAAGTTTCGAAAGAACTTTCTCAAATTTTAAAAACTGCGCAAAGTATTTCAAGTTTTACAGATGGAGCTTTCGATGCAACGATCGGTGCTGTAACAGATCTTTGGTCAATTGGTGCAAACCATGAGAGAATTCCTTTGGAAGAAGAGAACAAGCAAGCCAAAAGTCTCGTGAATTATCGGCTTATAGATATACAGGAGGATTCCGTGTTTCTACCGCATAAAGGAATGAAACTTGATTTAGGCGGAATTGCCAAAGAATTTGCAGTTCATCTTGCTGCACAAGAAGCTGAAATGAGAGGCTTAAGGGCTGGCATTATAGATGCAGGTGGTGATATCTGCATCGTTGGGAATAAGCCAGACCAACAGCCTTGGCGGATGGGAATTCAGCATCCAAGACAGAAGAACACATTACTAGCAAGTGTTGCAATGCAAATGTGGGATACGATAGAGACATCAGGTGATTATTGCCGATTTTTACAGCGAGAAGATTTTTTTTGCAGTCATATTTTTTCATCGCATTTTGACAAAGAAATGGATGATCTGATGAGTGTAACATTGATCTATCGAAGATCAAAAGAATTACTTCCTGTAAATGGAACAGCATTTTTAGTCAGTGGACTTAAAAAAAGTCAGCAGCTTCTTGCAAGACTTCCTGAACTTGAAGGTGTTTTTGTAACACGTTCTATGGATGTGTTTATCACTGAAGGATTGAGAAATTATATTACGATATTGCCGCAGGATATGCAGCGGCAAACTTTTGTTTTAAAGAGGAAGGGGTTTTAGTTTTGAGTAGTATCGAGTTTTTTCAAAAGGGTGGGCCAGTCATGTATCTTTTGTTGCTGTGCTCATTGAGCATTGCGGCAATTGCAATAGATCGTTTCCTTTTCTATCGGCAGGCGGGTAAAGGCATTCGATCTTTTTTAGAATCACTTCCTAGTCTTTTGGGTCAAAATTCAAAAGAAAAAGCAAAGGAGCTTTGTGAACAGGAAAAAAATGCAGCAGGTTTTTTAGCAAATGCAGGCATAAAAGCTGCTTGTGAGAATCGTGATGTCGCTCTTGCACTTGATGATGCTTATACAGTAGCAGCTATGCAGTTACGTGCTAGACTGAATTATTTATCCATGATTGTAACTTTAGCACCGCTTCTTGGGCTTTTGGGAACAATTTTTGGAATGATTGATTCTTTTAGTATTTTTAATTTACAGGCAGGTCAACCGTTAGCGATCACTGGCGGCATTGGAGAAGCACTTATTGCAACTGCAACAGGGTTATGCGTAGCGATTTTTGCTCTTTGCGTGCATACCTATTTTTCACAGAGGTTAGATGAACTATTGAGTGATTTAGATCGTACTGTAACGAATGTATTAGCTGGGTTGAAGATAAGAAAAGGGGAAAAAGGCAATGCGGCGTGACTTTAGAATAGCAACGCAGCCGAAAGTCATGATTATTCCAATGATTGATATCATGCTTTTTTTACTTGTGTTTTTTATGGTCAGTACGGTATATATGGTGAACCTAAATGTTTTACCTGTAAATTTACCGACAGCGGCTGCAGCGGAGCGTGAAACCAAACCGAATTTGATTTCAATTACTGTTACTGAAGAGGGAATTGTTCTTTATGATAAAGAGCAAGTACCAACCAATAATTTGGCTGGTCGTATTCAGGAGTCTCTGACTGCGGATACGGAGACGGTTTTTGTTTTGCGCGGTGATCGGAAAACATCCTATGAAGACATTGCAGAGGTGTTGGATGTACTGAAACAGTCCGGTGCACGTCACGTATCTATTGCGACTGAACGAAAGGGGAGGTAGTTCGTTTGCAGTATCCTACACACTGGCGTATGGCTTTTTTTGCAGCCTTTTTCTTTCATTTGGTTGTTTGGCTGACGGGGAGTTTTTTCTTCCGCTACTTTCATGAACCGCCGGTTGCCGATGCGTCTGTACAAGTTTTGGAATGGGAAGATGTTGCAGAGGAAGATAATTCTTTGTTACATAGCCCTATTGCCGCGAATCTTGAAGAAAAGCAGGAAGAGGAACCTGTGCAAGAGCAAAAGCCAGAGGAAATTTTAGAAGAGGAAATAAGTCCGATTATTGCAGAGGAAGATGATATACCGACTGCTAAATTAGAAGAAATGATTGAAGAAATGAAGGTAAATCAGCCGGCTATCGTGATTCGAAAAGCAACGGGAAATGGTGGACAACAAATGGGGAAACCGCCTATTGTACTCGAAAAATTTTATCCAGCGGATGATCTCGTGAAATTTCGTGGCAGGGTAAATATACGGGCTACAATTAGTAAAGAAGGTAAAATTATTGATACGAAAGTAATGGTTACTTCGGGCAAATATAGTGTGGATCAGATTGCGATGTCGGCGGTACGCCGCTGGACGTTTAAACCTGCACTGGATGCAGAAGGAAAGCCGATGGAATGTTTTAGGATGATTTCGATTCCTTTTAATGTTCCGCATAGAAAGTAAATTTTTTTTGACATATGAATGATAATGATGCTCAATATCAAAAGGGTGTGATGAAATGAAAAAGTTTTTAATGTTTTTTGCTATAATTTTATTTTTTTCTAATCTTTCATTAGGGGAGGCTGCACCTAAATGGGATCAGGTTGCAACGCATATTCACCAAGAGATGGAGATTGCTTTAGACCTTTATGAAACAGGAGATCAAGAAGGGGCAAAAAAAGCAATCAATGATATTTATTATGGAATTTATGAAAAAGATGGTTTAGAGACCGCCATTCGTAGGACGGTAGCAACTAAAAATGCAAACCTTACAGAATATGAATTTTACACGGTGAAAAAACTTATGCGTACCGGAGCCCCTTCGAGCGAAGTACGTGCTTCGGCGGATACTCTACTTGGAATGATTGATCGTGATGTACAAGCAATGCAAGGCAAGCATGCAAACCAAGGAGGCTGGGCCTCTTTTTGGACAGCATTTTTGATTCTACTGCGGGAAGGCATCGAAGCAATTTTGGTGCTAGCAGCAATTATTGCTTATTTATATAAATCCGGTAATAAAAAATATCTTGATTCTGTCTATAATGCTTCAATTGCAGCAATTGTTGCAAGTTTTATTACGGCATATGTTTTCAATATGATAACCAACAAATTTGGTGCTGGTGCGAATCAGGAAATTTTAGAGGGTGTTACAGTATTGATTGCTGCGGCTGTACTTTTATCAGTCAGTTTTTGGATGGGCGGAAAAGCGAATGCAAAAGCTTGGGATGCTTATATTCAAGGTATGGTTAAGGAAACAATCAGCAGTGGCAGAGCAAAGGCACTTGGCTTTGCAGCTTTTTTAGCGGTTTACCGTGAAGGTGCAGAAGTTGTTTTGTTTTATCAAGCATTATTTAATAGTGCGGCCGGCGACGTTGAAATGATTTGGTTTGGATTTGCAGTGGCATGTGTTGCGTTGGCGATCATTTTTGCACTTGTTCGTTATGGCACGCTGCGAATTCCATTGCGTCCGTTTTTTATGGGTACGAGTATTTTCATGTATATATTGGCTGTAAGCTTTACTGGCAGTGGCATTGCAGAATTACAGGAAGGAGGAATTATCAGTATGACACTTGTGGAAGGAATACCAGTGCCGAGCATTGATATTTTAGGAATTTATCCAACTTATGAGACTTTAATTGCACAGGTGATTTTATTGGGTGCTGCTGCTGTAAGTATTGTTTGCTATAGAAGAAAACAGAGTGAGAAAATACAAGGCTCTGTGTAATTAGAAAATAAAAAGGAGTTGTTATTTGATGAATAAGTTGAAAATGTTATTTGGTGTTTGTGCCGCAGTTGTTACTTTCTTTTCTTTTAATGGAGGTGCTTCAGCAGCTGGTTTCCAAGAGTATCCAATCGGAGATGAACAAGAAGCGGTAAACGAACATTTTAAAGTTGCTCTTGTGTATTTCCAACCAATTGCAATGGAGCCAGCAGGTATGATGCTTGATCCAGATAAAGCAGATATTCATTTAGAAACAGATATTCATGCGACGGAAGGAAATGACACAGGCTTTGGTGTAGGTGAATGGATTCCTTACCTTACTGTACATTATAAACTTACAAAACAAGAAACGGGAGAATCCGTTGAAGGTACATTTATGCCAATGAGTGCAGATGATGGTCCGCATTATGGCGCAAATCTTAAAATGTTAGGTGCAGGCACTTATAATTGTGAATTTACATTTGAAAGTCCAGAACGTATGCATTATGGATTGCATGTGGACAAAGAAACCGGTGTAGAAGGACGTTTCTGGAAAAAACCAGTTGTTATGAATTGGACATTTAATTATGTTCCTAGACAATGGTAAGTAAAAATTAAATTTAAAGGTTCCTGTCCGATTGAGGTTATCTTTACCGGGCAGGAATTTTTATATTGAGAGGAATAGCCTATGATACAGACTTTTTTACAACAATTTATTCCGGTAATGGAACAAGGGGTTGCATTGGTTGTTCCATTGGGAATTTTACTGGCAATTCTTTTACGGGTGAAGTTAGACTCTTATAAAAAAGTTTTTTGGCGCGCTATCTTTTGGGGTTTTTGGGGCTCGGTTTTTATCATTGCAGCAAAGGTTGGTACGCGTAACGCAGTAAGTCGTGAAGTATTTGAAGGTATTGCGAGTGTGATTGCGATACTTGGCGAATTGAGTTTATTAGCACTTTTTTTTCGTAAGAATCAAGAGAAGAATGAAATCGTGGAGAAAAAGCTTACGAGTGCTATTTTTGCCACGGTTCTAGCACTTTGTTTATATCATGGTATGGAGATCTGGCTGCTACCGGTTAACATTGTAATTACTGCAGTAGGTGATTATTTTACGCTGACAGTACTGGTGAAATCATTGGGGGTAATTACAGGTTTAGGTTTTGCAATTCTTAGTGGATATTTGGTGCATAAGGCAGCTGCAGCGCTTTATTATCGTCGGTTACTCTTTGTATTTACTGTACAAATTTTGGCGATATTTTTGCAGCAGAGCATTTTTATTATACAAATTTTAATGGCAAGACACTTTTTGCCTGGCGGTGCATTGATGAGAATTATGGCACCGTTGATCGATCATCAATCCTGGTTTATTTTTATTGTGTTTTTTGTTACCTTGCTGGTACCGATTACTTTATTTCTGCAAAAAAAACCAGAGCGTCCAGAAGGGGCAAATCCTGCACAATATCGAAAGATTCTTATTCATGCACGGCACAAGTTACGTTGGGGCACAGCAGTTGTGATTTGTTTAGTTTGTATGGTGTCTCTTTCGAGCGTAGTAAGTTATTACGCGAACAAAGGGGAGGAACTGGTTCCTGCAATTCCTGTAAATTCTGTTGATGGAAAAGTAAATATCCCATTAGAACAGGTACGGGATGGACATTTACATCGTTATGTTTATAAAGCGGCAGGTGGAGAAATGGTGCGCTTTATTATTATTCAAAAAGGCGGCTCTTCTTATGGCGTAGGCTTGGATGCATGTGAAATCTGCGGACCTACCGGGTATTACGAAAAAGATGGGCAGGTCATTTGTAAATTATGTGAAGTTATGATGAATAAGGCCACGATTGGTATGCGTGGTGGATGTAATCCGGTTCCGCTTGAATATAAAGTAGAGAATGGGCAAGTGAGTATCGCACAGACGAATCTTGAACAAGAGAGAAAACGTTTTAAATAGAAAACGGGAAGAGAGGAGTGAAAAGATTTGTTTTGGCAGATGGTGAAGGGAGCTGTAGTAAGACAGGGGCGGCGGCTTTTGTTAGTTGCGCTTACTGTTGCACTTGGGGTATCACTGGCTACAGCGATGCTGAATGTTATGTTCGATGTTGGTGATAAAGTAAATCAGGAGCTAAAAGCGTATGGTGCAAATATCACAGTAACACCAAAGAATTCTTCCGTATTGAAGGATGTTTATGGTGTGGACACGCTGCATAAAGAATATCTAGAGGAAAGCGATCTTGGAAAAATTAAGACTATTTTTTGGACGAATAATATTGTTGCATTTGCACCACAGCTTAGTACTTCTTTAGAGCTGCAAGATGGACGGAAAGTGAAGATCAACGGAACTTGGTTTGATCATGAAATGTTATTGCCGACTGGGGAGTATTTTTCAACGGGTGAAAAATATCTAAAATCATGGTGGCAGATCGAAGGCGAATGGCCGGATGATCAGCAGCGTGATCTAGTTATGGTTGGGAAAAAATTAGCGAATGATCTTGGTATACATGTAGGGGATGAAGTTTTTTATAAAGCGGAAAATGACCAAATGGAAAGTTTTCGTGTCTCTGGAATCGTGAGTGGAGGCGGTAGTGAAGAAAGTGAAATTTTCGCACCGTTGGCTTTGGTTCAAACACTTACTGGGCAGTCCGGCAAAGTTGAGCAAATTGAGGTTAGTGCAATTACTACGCCAGAAAATGAACTTGCACGCAGGGCGGCTGAGAACCCTAAAAATCTATCGATGAAAGAGTATGAAATTTGGTATTGTACTGCCTATGTAAGTTCCATTGCATTCCAGATTGAAGAAGTTATTCACAATTCGGCTGCTTATCCAGTTCGGCAGATTGCTGAATCGGAGGGGAAAATTTTAGATAAGACACAAATGCTGATGTTATTGATTACTGGGCTGAGCCTTTTAAGTGCAGCGCTTGGGGTGTCAAATCTTGTAAGTGCAAATATCATGGAAAGAAGCCGTGAGCTTGGTTTATTAAAAGCTTTAGGCGCGACAAATTTAGCGGTCGTCATATTAGTATTGACAGAAATTTTTCTTGCCGGATCTGTTGGTGGAATACTGGGATACTTTTTAGGGCTTGGATTTGCGCAGATTATCGGGCATACAGTCTTTGGTGCAAGTATTGCAATTCATCTAGCCGTGATTCCTATCATTGCAGCATTGATGATACTTGTGCTATTAATCGGAAGTTTACCGGCGATTCGGATGCTGTTATCATTGCGTCCAGCAATTGTCCTTCATGGCAGGTGATAAAAAAATGATAAAAAAATATAAAATGTATTTTATTATGGTCATCAATGCATTGCTCAGACGAAGGACACGTATGTTGATTGCGTTGCTTGCAGTAGCAGTGGGGGCGACCATTATTTCTGGAATGATTACAGTTTATAACGAGGTTCCGCAACAAATGGGTCGTGAGTTTCGAGCCTATGGAGCCAATCTACTTCTTTTACCAGGGAAGAATCATACAACGTTGAAGGAAGAAAATATACAAAAGATGCGTACGCAGCTGAATGGTCACGAAATTGTGGGAATTGCGCCTTTTTTATATGAGCGGATAAAGATCAATGAACAGCCTGTTTTTGCTGGTGGGACAGAGTTTTCTATGTTGCAAAAGGTAAGTCCGTATTGGCAAATAAATGGCGAGTGGCCATCGGTTGGTAAAAAAGAGATTTTGCTGGGGAGTGAAACTGCGAAACGTATGGGAGTCCAGCCAGGTCAAAGTGTGCTGGTGAATATTGGTTCAGATTCACCTGAAATGAAATTTGTTGTTTCAGGTATTGTGCGGACAGGTGGTAAAGAGGAACAGTTTGCATTTATGGATTTGGCACTGCTGCAAACCTTATTGAATAAACCACAAGAAGTTAGTCTTGCACAGGTCAGTGTTGTTGCCGATAAAGCTGCGCTTGAAGCAGTTCGTGCGGAAATTCAGCAAAATGATGCAGAGATTGAAGCACAGTTAGTGCAACAAATTGCACGTTCAGAAGATATGGTTTTAGGTAAACTGCAAGTGTTAATCCTTTTGGTTACTTTGGTAATTTTATTACTTACGTTGATTTGTGTGGCTACGACAATGATGGCAGTTGTTACGGAACGACGTAAGGAAATTGGTTTAAAAAAAGCATTGGGTGCAGAAAACCAGCATATTATTTTAGAATTTTTGGGTGAAGGGTGTATCATTGGATTGTTAGGCGGAGTGCTAGGCAGCGCTCTTGGATTTTGGTTTGCACAGAGTGTAAGCATACACGTTTTTGGCAGAAATCTTGCTTTTGCACCGTCTATCGCTCTTTTATCTGTTATTTTATCTATTGTTGTGACTGGTTTGGCAAGTCTTTTACCAGTGCGTATTGCTACAAATGTTGAGCCAGCAGCTGTTTTGCGTGGTGAATGAGGAGGATTGACATGAGTTTATTAGAATTAAAAAATGTTTCTATGGCCTATGGAGGAAAAGTTTTCGCGTTGAGGGATGTTGATTTAACCGTAGAAAAGGGAGAATGGTTAGCCGTTATGGGCCCTTCTGGTTCAGGGAAAACAACCTTAATGAATATTATTGGTTGTATGGATAAAGCGACTTCTGGATCTGTCATCTTAGATGGGATTGATTTAACGGATGTTACAGCGGAGCAGCTTACGATGCTTCGTCGAGATAAAATTGGTATGGTTTTTCAACAATTTCATCTCATTCCGTATCTTACAGCTGTCGAAAATATTATGGTTGCGCAGTATTATCATAGTATGCCGGATAAAAAAGAGGCTTTGACAGCATTGGCACGAGTTGGGTTAGAAGATCGGGCGGAACATCTGCCAAGCCAGCTTTCAGGAGGAGAGCAGCAGCGTGTCTGTATTGCACGTGCACTTATTAATTATCCTGTTTTAATTTTGGCTGATGAACCTACGGGAAATTTGGATGAAGCGAATGAGAAATTGGTTATGCAGATTTTTCATGAATTGCATCATGAAGGCCATACGATCTTGACAGTTACACATGCGCCGGAAGTTGGTGCCGAAGCACAGCGGTCTATTATCATGGAACATGGTCGCATTGCCAAGAGAAAAGAGGGGATTGCCTGATGCTGCAGATGAAGAAGAAGTATAGTGCATTTGTATTGGCAGGTACTTTGTCAGCCCAGCTTTTAGCTGGCTGTGCTGCCCAGCAAAGTAATAGCTCTTCTGTAAAAGACAGTGCAGAAAAACCGATGGGGTCATCTGCACCTTGTTGCGATTTGTCAGATGTTAAGGACGGAACGTACAATGCCGAAAGTACATCGGACAATTTTATGGGCAAGGGAAGGATTGCAATTTCCATTCAAAATCATAAGATTGTTTCTGTAAATTATATTGGTCTTGATCCAGAAGGTAAAATGAAGGCTAGCGATTATGGGAAAACCAATGGGCAGGTTGAAAATCCGGCTTATTATAAAAAAGCACAGCTTGCAGTAACGGCAAACACCGCTTATGCAGAGCAGTTATTACAGGTACAAGAATTAGCAAAAATCGATGCAATTTCTGGTGCTACAGTGTCTTATCAACAATTTATCGAAGCGGCTAAAACTGCTTTGATGGAAGCAAAAAAGTAGAAGTTGATAAAAACAGCAGATCATAATTTAAAATAAACACCCCCCTTTAAATTAAAATTCTTTAAAGGGGGGTGTTTTGGATCATTTCCCGCGCAATATTATGATGATTTTTGTCGTTATAACATATCAATATATTTTAAGAAAATGAGCGGAAGTAAAATATCTTGTATAAAAAAGGATTTATAAGTAAAATAGAGAATTTAATATAATTAAATAATTTAGCTAAAAGAGGAGCGTCCAATGATGAAAAAAATTTCACAATTATTTTTGATTGTATGTTTAATTTTATTAAATGTACAGTTTGTATCAGCAGCGGCAAAATCCTGGTCTGATACAGAATATGATTTTTCTAAAGCACATAAACTTTTAATTGTTGAGCCAAATTACAATTTTGCTGAAGGCAATGCTACTTCGGAAGAAATCATGAATATGTTATATGAACAAGCAGCAAAATCATTACATATGTTTGCATTGAATACAGAAGATGTTGAAAGAAATATTTTGCGTGATACTTCGATTGATCTTGCAAAATTAAAGACTGAAGATGAAAAACAAGCGCAAACTGTTTTTGAAAATGAGTTTATAAAGTACACGGATCTTTATTTAGTAGCAACGATTGTACATAATTCACGTGTCATGATTTTCTATGATGTATATTCTACACAAACGAAACAACCTGTATTTACTTATCAAATTGTAGCATCTTCTACAGATCCTGATAATTTGATGACCTATAAACAATTGACGAAAAGTTTTTATAGAGAATTTAATAAAGCAATTAATAAATCAATTAAAGACAAGAAATAGATAAAATAAAGGTGTCGCATTTTGGTGTGCACCCCGTCAAGAGGACAGTCAAAAAATATAAGAATTTTTTGTAGCTCATCGTAAGGATGGGCTATTTTTTATGCAGCGCTATAATGTTCATAATATTCGTAGGGAGTCATCACATTTAATCGACGCTGCAAACGTTCAAAATTGTAATAGTGAATATAGCTGCTAATTGCATGCATCAGGTCTTGTTTCCTTGCAAATTTATGACCATAATACATTTCACGCTTCAATACGCCCCAAAATCCTTCCATCGGTCCATTATCTATGCAATGACCAACTCGAGACATACTTTGTGTCATCTCATGTTCTATCAGTCTGCTATGAAAACTGCGGCTGGTATACTGAAATCCACGGTCACTGTGAAATAATGGATGTGCCTGTGGATTGTTTTTTACAGCTTCATCAAAAGTGTTAAAGACCAACTTGTTATTGTTGTGGTCACTTAGTACATATGACACAATCCGGCGATCATATAAATCCAATATAGCACTCAGGTAGAGCTTATGGATAATCGGACCTATACAATATTTAAATTCCGTCACATCAGTCAGCCACTTTTCGTTTGGTGCATCAGCATAGAATTGCCGGTTTAGAATGTTTTCTGCTGTGTAAGCTGGATCAGATGCCCGGCGTGTACAACAGTTTTGCCGGTGTTTAATATTTGACTGGATATGTAGTTTACGATCAATGCGCAGAATACGTTTATCATTCACATGCTCATGGTGCCAACGGTTCAAATCATCACGAATTCTGCGGTATCCCTCGTCTGGATGTTTTTCGTGAATTTCGATGACCATCTTAGCCAGTCGCTCATTTTCCCGCTCACTTGGGCTTTTAGCTCCTTTGAGCCAATGGTAATACGCTGAACGGGTTACATGGAAAACTGGACAAAGCTCTAAAACCGAATAATGCACCGGATCTGTCTGTGAAAGTTGTTTTATTGCTTCGTATTCTCTTTCCTTGCGTGTAAAACCAAGGCATCCCTTCTTTCCAGTTCGTCCAGTTTTTTTAATGCATCAATCTCCATCTGCAACCAATGGTTTTTACGTTCCAGTTGGGCAACACAGTCTCTGAGTTCTTCTTCCGGGGTACGGCTGGGCAGTGTACCTGTTCGATGCCCACGGCGATCTTCTAGTCCGGATTTGCCCATCTGGCGATATTTTTTCATCCATATGAAAACCTGTTGATAGGATACTTTGTAAGCAAGTGCTGTTTGTCCATAATTGTTATCGTGAGCTGTACAATACTGAACAATTTCTAGTCGTTGTTCTTGTGTAGTCTTTCTTGATTTTGTCATGATACTGCTTCCTCCTGTTCGAAGCTGAAACTTCTCATGACTATTATACTTCTTTACCCAATTGAGTAATTGATCATTCTTGCGAATTTGATATTTTTCGCAAATTTCTATTACGGGAATAGAGCCGCTTAGATAGTCCTGTACAGCAGATAGTTTTACCTCTGGTGAATAGGCTTTAAAGTGAGTTCGTGCAATGAGACCTTTTATTCCTTCACTACGATAATTACATACCCATCGTTGAATTGTCATCGGGCTTATTTTTAAAGTCCTGGCCACTTCTCTATAACTGCATTTTCCTTCAATGACATCTTTACAGGCTTGCAGTTTCAATTTTAGAGAAACTTTACTTTTCTTTGACATAAAAAATACCTCCAGATAAGACAATGTTTTTTTCACTGTCCTATCTAGAGGTAGCATACCATTTTATGCGACACCTTTTAGTTTATAGACAAACGATGATCTATCTTTTATTATACAATACCGATCCATTTCCAGTAGGTCGCGGCTAAGAGTAAAATCAGCAGATAAGCAATAATTGTGAGTGGAATCCCTGTTTTGATAAAATCTTTTGCCTCGAAAGTCTCTGTTCCGAAGGCAACCATATTTTGTGGTGCATTGACCGGTAAAATAAAACCAAAACAGATGACATATTGTAATATCATAGTCATCCCTACAACATTAATGAGTGGATTATTTAAATTTTGTAAAATTGAAATTATAATTGGAATCATTGCAGCCGACAATGCTGTAGCACTGGCAAATCCCAAATGGATAATAATGAGGAAAGCTGCCAGCACGGCTAATATGCTAAAGGTAGTCATATCTGCAAAGCCGAAATATGTCACCATGCAAGAGGCGATCCAGGAAGCGGCTTTTGTAGATAAAATAGCTGAACCTAAACTGATGCCGACACCAAATAATAATAGTGTGCCCCAGCCAATACGTTCTTGTGCTTCTTTCCAGTTCATGATACCGATTTTAGGCAGTAACATGATTGTGATTGCAACAATGGTTGTAGTTGACGTGTCAAAGTCATGGAGAATTTTTTCAGTAGACCAAAATCCTAATAGGATTAAGGACATGATCATAAGCTTTTTTTCATCAGGTTTCATTTTACCTAAATCTCTTAGATCTTTTGCAATCGTTTCTTGTCCGCCAGCCACTTCATCCATTTCTGGAGGCATTAATTTCAATAAAACAAAATATAAAGCGACGGACATTAGTACAGAAAAAGGAGCAGCAATGATAAACCAATCCATCCAACTGACATAATGCCCAAGTTGTTTTTCAATAAAATTCAAGGCGATCATATTCTGTGCTGCGGCCGTTTTAATTCCGACATTCCAAATGCTGTCTGCCTGCGCTACGGCAATCATCATGACACCTGCAAATTTACTTTTTTTACTTACGCCAAAAGTTGTAATAATGCCAAGCACAATTGGGACCATACAGGAAACACGAGCGGTGGTGCTTGGAACAAAGAAACTAAGTATAAAACCAACGAAGATAACACCCGCTAATACGCGATTGGTCTTTGCACCTATTTTCGATAGGACAACGAGGGCAATTCGTTTGTCTAGCCCTGTCTTCATCATCGCTGCTGCTAAGAATAAGGCAGCACCGACTAAGGCTAATGAAGTATTGCTAAACCCTGCTAAAGCCATACCCAATCCTTTTCCGGTTCCTAATTTCGTAAGCGGATCAGCAACACTTGGAGCTGTGCCAAGTAAGAGTGCCATGAGTGCCATGATTACGGAAGCACTGACCGGATATGAAATACATTCCGTCATCCAAATAATAACAGAAAAGACCAAAATAGCTAACATACGATGACCTGCGGTTGTCAGCCCTGCTGGTGTTGGGATGAGCATAATAGCAAATAATACAACAAGGCCGATAAATAAACCATATTTTTTCATAAGAGAACTGGAGTTCATCATAACACCTACTTTCATTTTATGTTGATCGGTTATGCATATATATTAGTTTAAATATATGCTATATATTATATAGCATAATTTCAATATGTCTACCCTAAAAATGATTATTTTTATTATATTTATGCAATTTATACATGGCTTAAACATAAGCTGCATTAATTTTTTATGTTGTTAATCATATTTATTTCTAATTCTTTTTAGAAGTATAATTTTGTAATATAAAAGCATGTATTTAGGGAAAAACTTCTACTTCGGATTTTTGTTCATATAATAAATAAAACTACCATTTATAAAAATATTTAGCAAAGAGGTGAATTTAGGTTGGGATAGTAAATGATCCTGTAGTATTAAATGCACTTTTTTGGAGAAAACAAATTCTTTATGGGAGTGAACCTATATTAGATCGTGAAGAAATTCATGCTTTCAATCAATCTATTATGAAAAAAATGCCGGCTGTATGTGCCCTAGATCAATATCCGATGTCTTATTCAATGCGTGAGATTCGCAGTGCATTGATGATGAATGCTAAAATTCTAGAAGAAGTACTTTATAAAGATGGGAAAAAAATTGAGGATGCATATAAAGATGATCTATATGACCAATGCAATTTTTTAAAATTAGATGAGATAGGGAACATAAAATATGGTATTAGTGTAAGACGGTGCAATTTACGCGCATTACCAACGGACGATGCTTTATTTTCTTCGGCTGAAGATGTTGATTTTGACGCTTTGCAAGAAACTGCAATTGATCCGTCAGAGCCTGTTGTTATATTACATCAAAGTAAAGATAAGAGCTTTTATTATGTGCAAACCTATCATTCTCAAGGGTGGATTGCCGGAAAAGATATTGCAAAAATCTATGAACGAAACACTTGGCTTCGCTATGTAAATCTCAAATATTTTCTCGTTGTCACCGATAAAAGATTTAACTTACGTGTGAATGGAGAAACATTACTTTATCAAATGGGGAGTAGAATAAAAATCCAAAGTACGATGAACGATAAAGTTTATGGCAATATTCCTACACGCAAGGAAGATGGCTATCTAAAGGAAGTCGTAATTTGTATCGAGCCTTCGTCTGCAATTCATAAAGGTTACTTAATGTATACACGGGATAATTTACTAGTACAAAGTTTTAAGTTTCTAGGAGAGCTTTATGGCTGGGGCGGATTAAAGGATAGTGTAGACTGCTCGAGCATGGTGCAGAATATATATCGGACCGTGGGGATACGATTACCGCGAAATTCTGGTGCGCAAGAACAAACGGCAGGTATTCATTACAATATGCAAGGGGCGGGGAGAAAAGAGAGATATGATCTTATAAAAAAATTAGCGCCAGGTGATACCCTCCATATGAAAGGGCATGTGATGATATATCTAGGAACGGTGGAATCCATTCCTTATGTAATTCATTCTTTAGGAAGCCATACATTGCACTTTAAAAATGGTTCTTTAAAGAAAATACCAATCATGCGTGTAGTTGTGAGTGACTTGACTTTAAAGCGTTATACAGGTGTTGCATTTATTGATGATTTAACCACTGCTGTCTCATTTCATTAAAATGCGGCGTCCTTATCATTTACGTCTCTGGCCTTTTTCGGAAAAATACGTTCCGAAGGATGAAAAATGACCGACTTACGTTAAGAAATTCGCTTGGCTGAACGAAGTGAGTTTGCGAATTTTAGTAAGTCGGTCATTTTTCAAGTTTTTTGGAGGGGGTAGGCCTAGACTTTTTGGTCCGTTTGTGTCGATCACAAAAGGGCATTTTTGCGTGCAGGTTTACACTAAGCTTTTTATACATGAAAGTTTAGTGTAACATTCCTATTTATTTTACGAGCCAAATGGAAGTTCTTTTCGTTTCTTCGGCAGTAGATGGATTGATATAACCATTTTTAACCATGGTTCCCAAAACAATTGCTTGTCTAGATTTTGCTGCTTTAAAATCTACATAAGGTGAATATACCGACGGTGCATTTGGCAGACCGGCCAGCATAGAAGCTTCGGCAAGTGTAAGTTCACTTGGCATTTTGCCAAAATATCCTGCGGCTGCATCATGAATGCCATAATAGCCGGAGCCAAAATAAATGGTATTTAAATAAAGTTCTAAGATTTCTTCTTTGGAATAGTTTGCTTCCATATCTATAGACAAGAGGACTTCTTCCATTTTTCTTGTCATAGATCGTTCTTGTGATAAGAATAAATTTTTGACGAGTTGTTGTGTTATGGTGCTGGCACCTTCTTCAATATGACCATATTGTAAGTTGACGAGACTTGCTCTTAAAATGCCAGAAATATCGAATCCACTATGTTCATAAAAACGAGTATCTTCAACGGCAATGATTGCTTGTTGCAGCTGTGGACTGATACTGGATAATTTAGCATAATTTTTAGTATGCAGTTTCTGAGTTACAGCAGATTTCAAGGCAAAAATGCGATATACTCTGTCAAATGCAGAAGGCTCATCTGTAGAGGTAGTATTTTTTTCTTCAAGAGAAATATGATCGGTGAAAGTTTCTTTTATTTTAGCAGTTGTATTATCAGAAAGTGTATCACCACCGGCCCACCAGAAAGAGATAAAAAATAAAAGTAGTGTCAACAAGAAAAAACGTGATAATTTCATTGGCATCCTCCGTAAATTTAGTAATATGATCAGATGAAAACGACTTTGACATTAAGCTGATCAAGGCACTAAATCTCAAAAATAGTTGTTTGTTTTATTATATAGTTTGCCCAAGAAAAAGCAAAGTAAAACTACATAGTTCATCTGATTCATGCATAGGATAGATTGAATCTTTGCGTAAGTAAGGGGATGACGTATGCGTACATATTTTTTTTCTAAATTACTGATAAAGCGAGTCATCGTTTTTAGTTTATCTATCGTTGTTATTAATATGCTGACTTTCAGGTATTTGGTTCATGCAGATATAGAAAGTGTTGACCTAACGCTGCTAAAAGGGCACACCATCATGATTGATCCCGGACACGGTGGTATTGATGCAGGTGCAAGGTACAATCATTTAGCTGAAAAAGAAGTCAATCTTGCAGTTAGTAAAAAATTAGGGGATATCTTGACTGAATATGGTGCAAATGTTTTATATACTAGGGATGGAGACTATGATTATTATACCAAAGGCCCGGGGGGAAAGCGGAATGATTTGTTGAAACGTATTGATATGATTGATGAATCACCAGCAGAAATTTTTGTCAGTGTACATTGTAATGCCGTAAAAGAATCGCAATGGTATGGTTCCCAAGTGTTTTATAATCCGAAACACCCAGAAAATAAATTTCTTGCAGAGATTATGCAAGAGCTGTTAAAGAAGTTTCCGCCAAATAATAAACGACAGGCAAAGCAGGATCTGAAAATTTTAATTTTAAATGCAACACAGAAACCTGGAGTACTTCTTGAAATTGGGTACTTAAGTAATAAAAACGAAGCAAAATTATTGGTAGACGCAGAATATCAGCAAAAGATGGTGGGGCAGATTGCAAAGGGATTGGCCTATTATTTCAAAGAATTTAAACCGTAAGAATAAAAAAATGATCTCTGAAAAAGACCAATTTACATTAAAAAATTCGCTTGTCTGAGCGAAGCGAGTTTTTTAATGTAAATTGGTCTTTTTTAGTATTTTGTGATAACGATGTAACTGTTTATGTATAAAAATAGTGATTGACATTATGCCAGCTGTTATATTATAATCGGTAATTGATAATGATAGTAATTTTCAAATATAAATATGACTGTCGTCAGTCAATATAAATAATACAACGTAGTACAAGGAAGTAGGGAAATGTGATACATGGTGCAATCAGATGTGATAAATATTCCGGAGGAAGTATCAAGAAAAAAATGCTGGTTTGGGATAATCTGCATAGGACTGAGCGTAATGCTCGTTGTCTCTATCATGTTGGCAGTATGCTTTGGATCGGTAAAAATTGAATTAACAGCTATTTTTCAAATTATGTTACATAAAATATTTGGCATGCCGTTAGGAAGCATTTCAATGGCGCATGCAGATATTATTTGGCAACTGCGTTTACCGCGTATTTTGATGGCAGCAGTTGTTGGTGCTGGTCTTGCAATGTGTGGAACCGTCATGCAGGCTTCCGTACAGAATCCTTTAGCTGAGCCGTACATTTTGGGAATTGCTTCAGGCGCATCACTTGGGGCTGTTTTTTCTATTATGTTAGGGGGATCTAAGCTATTACTGGGGTTAGGAATCACAATATGGGCATTTGTTGGAGCGATTTTAGCTACGGTTGCAGTGCTGTTTTTAGCTGGATTAGGCGGACAGATGTCAACGATGAGAATGGTGCTGGCTGGAGCTGTTATCAGCGCATTATTTGGTGCAGCAGCTAATTTTTTGGTTTATATAGCAAATAATGCAGAAGGTATGCGGAATGTCGCGTTTTGGACAATGGGGTCTTTGGCAGGTGCAAAATGGGATACCTTGTTACTTCCATTGCTAGGCGTGAGCGGAGCCGCTGTTTTTTTTCTTTTGCGGTATCGAAAACTGAACGCCCTTTTATTGGGCGAAGAAGCGGCTGTCACTTTAGGCATTCAAGTTATAAAAGAACGTCGCATCAATATGGTAATCACAGCAATATTGACAGGAATTATCGTTGCCAACTGTGGGATTTTTGGATTTGTTGGTTTAGTTATACCGCATGCAGTTCGCTGTATCGTTGGGGCAGATCATCGTAGATTGATGCCGGGTGTCTTGCTGGTTGGTGCAATTTTTTTAATTTGGGCAGATGTTTTATCACGCGTTTTATTGAGAAGCGGAGATTTGCCGATAGGTATTATTACAGCATTGATTGGTGCGCCGTTTTTTATGTGGCTTTTATTTAGAAGGTCATTTAATTTTGGGGGGAATTAGAGGTGAGCATATGAATTTAACGTTACAGGATGTCGATGTAACAATTGAAAAAATAAAAATTGTTAAAAATGTTTCCTTAGCGGTTCATAAAGGTGAGTTTGTTGGGATGATTGGTCCGAATGGCAGTGGAAAATCTACTTTATTAAAAGCAGTGTATCGTGTATTGAAGCCGAGCCATGGGACAATTTTATTTGGTGGAGAAAATATGCAAGATATTCCGTTACACACCTCTGCAAAACAATTGGGTGTTGTAGGACAGTTTAATACGGTTAATTTTGATTTTACTGTATTGGAAATGGTACTGATGGGGCGTACTCCGCATAAGAAAACATTTAGTGTTGACACACAGGCAGATTATAAACTGGCATTGCAGGCGCTGACGCATGTTGGTATGCAAGATGCGGTGAATCGTCAATTTGTTACGCTTTCTGGCGGTGAGAAACAAAGAATTATTTTAGCACGTGCCTTGGTGCAGCAACCGAAATTTTTAGTATTGGACGAGCCGACGAATCATTTGGATATAAAATATCAATTACAGCTTTTATCGATTGTAAAATCACTAGGAATTGGTACACTTGCAGCATTGCATGATTTAAATTTGGCAGCGATGTATTGTACAAAACTTTTTGTACTGAAAAATGGCTGTCTTATTGCAGAGGGAACACCGCAAGAAGTACTTACCAAAGAAAGAATACGTGATATTTATGAAATTGACTGTGATGTAAATATAGATCGCAAGACAGGGGTTCCTTCAATTGTTTATCAGCCTATTTTTTCAGTAGCAGATACGCAGTGGGGAGATGCTGGGTAAGATGCGTAATTTTTATATTGTATGTTGTGTTGTTGGTTTATTTTTATTTACGGGTTGTATGAAGGAAGATGCTGTAGATATAGCAAAATCGGCTCCCGGTTATCCCGTTGTGATAGACAATTATGATAGTGAAGGCAGAGTTGTTCGTTACAACTATCAAAGACCTCCGCAAAGAGTTTTAAGTACGTATCCTGGCGCGACAGAATTACTGCTTACGCTGGGGTTAGACGACCATATTATGACGACTGTAGCAGCGTATGGCGCACCGCCGGATTCTATAGCGGATCGTTATCAGGCATTATCCATTTTACAGGCAGCTTTTATTCCTTCGCAAGAAGAAATTTTTGCGATGCAGCCAGATTTTATTATTGGCTGGGCGCACAACTTTAGTGCAGCGGAAATGGGTGAAGTACATAATTGGCAGGAACGACAGATTGGTACGTATATTGTCCCAGGTACCTTACAACATACGCAACCAACAATTGAGAATTCGGTGTATCCGTTTATTGTAGATATCGGAAAGATATTTGATATTGAAGAGCGAGCGCAAGCTTATATTGTAGAATGTCAGAGCGAGGTTAACCTATTACAAGAAAAAATTGGAATGGCAGAAGAACGAAAAAAAGTCATCGTCTTGCAAGAACATGGGGAAAGTACCTATTCTCTGTATGGAAGGCAGTATATGATTGATGATATTGTGCAAAAGGCCGGTGGAGAAAATTTAGTTGAGCACCAAACCTCCTTTGTTGGACCTGAGCGCGTATTAGGGTATGAGCCAGAGTATGTAATCTATGTTTCTTATAGTGTAGAACCGGGAAAAAATCTCAGCGATGCAGAGGTTAAGGCGCGACTGCAAGCCAATCCTGATTTTCAATCGATGAAAGCCGTAAGGGATGGTAAGATCATTAATGTTCCATTTAGTGATGTGAATAACTGTAACGGGCGTGTCATCGATGCAATGAAAAAAATCGCCAGAGGTTTGTATCCTGATCATAATTTATAAAGAATGTAAAGAGGGGTAAAAAATGAAAAACAGAAAACAAACAATACTAGCAGGCATAATTTGTAGTGCATTATCAATCGGGATGCTTCATTCTGTTGCATATGCAGAAGACACAGAGGAATTTACTTTTGATGAATATGTTGTTACGGCAAATCGTTTGAAAGTAAAAGCAAACGAAGTTGCTGCCGATGTGACTGTTATCAATCAAGAAACTTTAGAAAAAGGAAATTATAGTACGGTATCAGATGCTTTGCGTGATAATAATATCAATGTAAGTGTGAGTGGTTTTGCCGCTTATCCTGTGCTGAATGGTGATAGTCGTGTCGTGGTATTGGTCAATGGCCGTAAAATGAATTGGTCACATTTAACGGTTTCTGGTGATGACAATGCGACAAATATTGATGGCTTACCGATAAAAAATATTGAACGTATTGAGATTGTACGCGGTCCAAATACGGCACTGTATGGCAGTGATGCCGTTGCCGGTGTTATCAATATCATTACCAAGAAACCTAAAGAAGGTCAAACGACCACCGTAACGACAGAAGCTGGCTCATGGGGCGCATGGCGGACAGCGATGACAACAGAAGGCGGCGATCAAGATTTACGTTATAGCGTGACCTATGATAAACAAAAACGCGATAATTTTGATTATAAAACACCAAGTGGAAAGAAAAACGAGTTTCCTGACAGCAATTATAATAGAGATTTTGCAAGCTTACGCTTAGATAAGTCAATAGGGGCTGATACGTTATCTTTTGAGTTAGAACGTTCGCATCAAAATGATGGATTTGGTATTAATTTAAAAGATCCAGAGGCCGGAACTGTGTATGGTCCCGGTATGAAAATCAAAACGACGAATTTAAATATGGCGTTGACCTATACTTGGGATGATAATGATACAGCGACTGCCGGCGATTTCGTCAGAGTATATCGTAACAACCAGAAAGACGATTCTCCGTTTGCTGGAGCAGCGTATGAACATGATTTGACCAATTGGGGGGTACAAACGCAAAAGACTTGGCAATTAAACGAGAATAATTCCTTGGTAGGAGGCATTGAATATCTTGATGAAAAAATCGATGAAGAGAATGATGGTGTAGGTTTTAAGCGGGATGCTAATACGAAATCTCTTTATTTAGAAGATCATTGGAAATTTGAAGACGGCTGGTCGATGAATTTAGGTTCGCGTTATGAAAAACATAGTGATTTTGGTGGCGATGTGACATCCCATATATCGTTCAATAAAGCAATTTCGGATAAGACAAATGCATATCTGTCTTGGGGACAAGCGGTAAATAATCCGACATTAAAACAACGTTATGCAAATTCCCTATATATGATTGGCAATCCGAAGTTGAAACAAGAAAAGTCCAACACAATTACACTTGGGGTAAATTCGCAGTTGGATGAAAAAACCAATGTTCAGGCGAGTATTTATCAAAGTAAAATTAAGAATGCTTTGGAATGGGCGTGGCATGATGATATTCAGAAAACTATTTATGACAATATCACCAGTGAAAAACGACGTGGTCTTGAGCTAAATGCAACACGTAAATTATCTGATCAATGGAGCGTCAATGCCGGATATTCTTACGCAAAAATTGAAAAAACAGATAAAGTGACTGGGATTTATGAAGATTATATCTATAATAGCCGTCCAAATGGTTATCAACTTGGGGTATCTTACAAGCAAGATAAATGGGATGGTCGAGTAACTGCACAACAAGTAACTGGACGTAGTGCAGTTGCTTATACAGACAAATCTTATGTAACATTGGACTTGAATCTGAATTATCACTTCAATGATGATTTAAAAGCATATATCAAAGGGTATAACCTTACCGATCAAGGGTATGAAATCATAAGTTCATCATCAGGAAAAGGTGCTTACGCAATGCCGGGTCGTTACTTCATGTTTGGGGTAGAAGCAAAATTATAGAATAAATGGTTTTTTGTTAACCGTTGTGATTAAAAAAAAGAAGATGTTGCGCTAAAAATTAGTGCAACATCTTCTTTTTTATGTAGCCAGTAAATTTATTTACATTGCTTTATTTTTTATCAAGACAATAGGATGCATCAATCAGAAATAGGAATTGACATAATAATAAAGTGTATATTATAATCATTAATTGATAATGATACTTGTTTTCATTAAATATAAGTGTTGTAGGTTGAAAAAATAAAATAATGTAGACGGTGGAAAGTAGGGAAACATAATAAATGATGCAGTCAAATGTAATTGATAGTCCAAAAGAAGTATCAAGAACAAAATACTGGTTTTGGATCGGCTTGATGCTTGCTCTCATTGCATCAATATTGCTGGCGGTTTGCTTTGGATCAGTGAAGATTGAGGTAGTAGACGTTTTTCAAATTATTTTACATAAGACATTCGGGATGCCGATTGAGGGGCTTTCAATGGCACAGACGGATATTATTTGGCAGCTGCGTCTGCCGAGAATTTTAATGGCGGCATTTGTCGGTGCTGGTCTTGCAATGTGTGGAACGGTTATGCAGGCTTCAGTACAAAATCCTTTAGCTGAACCGTATATTTTAGGGATTGCTTCAGGTGCATCACTTGGAGCTGTTTTTTCTATCATGTTAGGTGGATCTAAGCTATTACTGGGGTTAGGAATAACGATATGGGCTTTTGTTGGTGCAATTTTGGCAACAATTGCAGTGATGTTTTTAGCAGGAATAGGCGGGCGAATGTCAACGATGAAAATGGTATTGGCTGGAGCAGTTATCAGTGCTTTGTTTGGTGCGGCAGCCAATTTTTTGATTTATATAGCGAATAATGCAGAAGGTATGCGGAATGTTGCGTTTTGGACAATGGGGTCTTTGGCAGGTGCGAAATGGGATACCTTGGGACTTCCAGCGATTGGCGTCAGCATAGCGGCTATTTTTTTCCTTTTGCGATATCGAAAGCTAAATGTTCTTTTGTTGGGAGAAGAAGCAGCGATTACTTTAGGAATCAATATTATAAGAGAGCGTCGAATTTATATGGTAATCACAGCAATTTTAACTGGACTTATTGTTGCAAATTGCGGAATTTTCGGCTTTGTTGGGTTGGTCATACCCCATGCAGTCCGTTCCATCGTCGGTGCAGATCATCGTCGTCTTATGCCGGGGGTTTTATTGGTTGGAGCAATTTTTTTGATATGGGCGGATGTTTTATCGAGAGTTTTACTAAAGAGTGGAGATCTACCGATTGGTATTATTACTGCGTTAATTGGTGCGCCATTTTTTATGTGGCTTTTATTTAGACGTTCGTTTAATTTTGGTGGGAATTAGAGGTGATCCTATGGATTTGACGTTACAGGATGTAGAGGTGACAATTGCAAAGAAAAAAATTATTAAGAGTATTTCACTAGCGGTTGATAAAGGCGCGTTTGTAGGGATTATTGGTCCAAATGGCAGTGGTAAATCAACTTTATTAAAAGCTGTATATCGTGTATTAAAGCCAAGCAACGGAACAATTTTATTTGGCGGAGAGGATATGAAACATATTCCGTTACATACTTCAGCAAAGCAGTTGGGTGTTGTTGGGCAGTTTAATACGGTAAATTTTGATTTTTCCGTGATGGAAATGGTGCTTATGGGACGGACACCGCATAAAAAGTTTTTTCATGCCGATACACAAGAAGATTATAAGATCGCATTGCAAGCTTTGGAGCAAGTTGGTATGCAAGAGGCGGCGGATCGCCAATTTGTCACTCTGTCTGGTGGCGAAAAGCAAAGAATCGTTTTAGCACGCGCTTTAGTGCAGCAACCCCAATTTTTGGTACTGGATGAACCGACTAATCACTTAGATATTAAATATCAATTACAGCTCTTATCTATTGTAAAATCCTTAGGGATTGGTACGCTGGCAGCTTTACATGATTTGAATTTGGCAGCGATGTATTGCACGAAACTCTATGTGTTGAAAAATGGCTGCCTCATTGCGGATGGAACGCCACAAGAAGTGCTGACCAAAGAAAGAATTCGTGATATTTATGAAATTGACTGTGATGTCAATCTAGATACACATACAGGTTTTCTTTCCATTGTGTACCACCCTTTCGTGCCATCAACTTGTAAGAGGTGTAATGATGCAGGTTAAGAGAAGGGTTTATTTTATGGTACTTTGTATTGCCGTTTTACTTTTGCATACAGGATGTACCAAAGAAACTGTCGGAGCTTCAGAGCAGAGTGCTCCCGGATATCCAATTACGATAAGTAATTATGATAGTGAAGGCAGAGAAGTGCATTATACTTATCATAGACCGCCACAAAAAGTTCTGAGTACATATCCTGGGGCGACAGAATTATTGCTAACCCTGGGATTAGATGAAAATATCATGGCAACAGTTGCACCTTATGGTGCGCCACCGGCGGAATTGGCTGAACGTTATGATACATTATCTATTTTAAAAGCCGCTTTTATTCCTTCACAGGAGGAAATTTTTGCGATGCAGCCAGATTTTATTATCGGTTGGGCACATAATTTTAGCGCCGGTGAAATGGGCGAAGTACATAATTGGCAGGAACGTCGCATTGGTACGTATATTGTTCCGGGAACATTAAAACAGACACAACCGACGATCGAGAATTCAGTTTATCCATTCATTGAAGATATCGGAAAAATATTTGGTATTGAAAAACGAGCGCAAGATTACATCGCTGCCTGCCGCAGTCAAGTGGCTAGCATACAGCAAGAGATCGGCACTGTGGAAGAACGCAAGAAAGTTATCATATTGCAAGAGCACGGAAAGAGTACATATTCCTTATATGGAAATCGTTATATCATTGATGATATTGTGCAAAAAGCCGGTGGTGCAAATCTAGTTAAAGAGCAAACATCGTTTGTTGGACCGGAACGTGTTTTAGGGTTTGATCCAGATTATGTAATCTATGTTTCATCTAGCTTGGAACCAAGGAAGAATCTAAGTGATGCAGAGGTTAAGGAAAAGCTGCAATCTAACCCTGATTTTCAATCCATGAAGGCGGTGGGAGAAGGAAGAATCATTAATGTTCCGTTTAATGATGTGAATAATTGTAATGGGCGCGTGATCGACGCAATGAAAAAAATCGCGCAAGGGTTATACCCAGACAAAAATTTATAAACAATTTGAATTTAGGAAAGCAATCTTATGAGGAGATGGCATGCTCTTCATAAGATCTTTAAAACGGATAATTGTAGTATGAAGTAGATCCTATATAAAGGAAAATAAGATGATGCTATAGAATAATTTATTTAGTTATTTCGCACGCTAAATAAAGTTCTAATAGGAGTCGTCTTTTTTTTTGCAAAAATGAAAAAATAACAAACTTACATAAAAACTATTGCAAGTTTATACGTATTTGATGTATAATTATAAACATAATAAAACGATGTGCTTTGATGAGGGGGTATTACGGTGAAAGTGAGTGTTATCGGTGCAACTGGTTATGCAGGTGTGGAATTGCTGCGATTACTTAAAAATCATCCGGAAGCAGAAATTGTGCATATTACATCGGAGAGTCAGACTGGTAAACCGATGAATGAAATATATACGCATTTAAATGGTCTTTATGAACAAAACTTAATCAGTATGAAGGAAATAGATAAAATTGCAGCGGATAGCGAGGTAATCTTTATTGGCTTGCCGCATGGTCATGCGATGGCTGTGGGGAAAGCATTGGAAGGTAAAAATGTAAAGATTATCGATTTAGGAGCTGACTACCGTTTTACAGATACAAGTACTTATGAAACATGGTATAAGGTAGAACATACGCACAAAGATGCAAAAAGAGTGTATGGGCTGGCAGAACTATATCGTGAACAGATTAAAACGGCATCGATTGTTGGCAATGCCGGATGTTATACAACAGCGACTATTTTGGCTTTAGCACCTTTGGTGAAGAAGGGGCTTATTGAGTTAAATACAATTGTTGTTGATGCGAAGTCAGGAATTTCTGGTGCCGGACGCAGTGCGAGCTTGAATACGCATTTTGCAGAGATGTATGATAATTTGAAAGCCTATAATGTTGGCGGACATCGTCATACACCGGAAATTGAGCAAGCTTTATCGGATTTTTCCGGTGAAGATGTTGTCATTAGTTTTACGCCGCATCTGATTCCAATGTCACGTGGTATCTTGAGTACTTGTTATGCAACGTTGAAAAAGGGCGTAACCAAACAAGCAGTGACTGATGAGTATCAAGCGCTTTATAAAGATGAATATTTTGTACGCCTACTAGGGGCTGGTGCATATCCGCAGACAAAAAATACACGCGGTTCTAATTTCTGTGATATTGGCTGGCATATAGATGAACGCGTCGGGCGCGTCATCGTACTTTCTGCCATTGATAATTTGGTTAAAGGGGCGGCAGGTCAGGCGATTCAGAATTTTAATATCCTATGTGGATTTGATGAAAAAATGGGACTGGATTATGTACCGGTATATCCTTAAAAATAAAAAATAAGAATGAAATTAAATAAATCGGAGGAATTTTTATGTTTAAAGAAAACAATGCCGGTGTTACACTGGCGAAGGGCTTTAAAGCCAGCGGGATTAAAGCCGGCGTGAAAAAAAGCGGTAAAGATGATATGGCAGTTATCTATACGGAAAAACCTGCAACTGTTGCGGGAACGTTTACGACAAACTTAGTTGCGGCAGCGCCGGTTTTTGTTTCTAAAGAAGTTGCAAAAAAAGGAACTGCGCATGCAATTGTAGTGAATGCAGGCTGTGCAAATGCTTGTACGGGTGAGCAAGGTATGCAGGATGCAAAAAAAATGGCGGAATTGACAGCACAAGAACTTGGCGTAGAGGCAAACGATGTGTTTGTTGCTTCTACAGGGATTATTGGTCAAACTTTACCGATGGATAAAATTGCAGCAGGGATAAAAACAGCGGTAAAATCGCTAAATGAGAATGGCAGTGATGCTGCAAGTAAGGCGATTATTACAACCGATACATTTCAAAAGGCATGTTCCTTTAGTTTTGAACTCGGCGGCAAAACGGTAAACATTGGTGGGATAGCCAAAGGCTCCGGTATGATTCACCCGAACATGGCAACGATGCTTTGCTTTATTACAACCGATGCTGCAATCAGTCATGAAGTATTGCAGAAAGCACTTTCAAAAGTAGTCAATGTTTCTTTTAATATGGTTTCCGTAGATGGAGATACAAGTACAAATGATATGGTGCTTGTTATGGCAAATGGCATGGCTGAAAATCCACTGATTACTGAAGAAAATGCAGAGTATCAAATTTTTGCGGATGCGCTCGAAAAAGTATGCGTTGGTCTTGCAAAATTGGTAGCACGTGATGGAGAAGGCGCTACCAAATTCTTGGAAGTTAATGTAACAGGTGCAGAGAGTTTTGTCGATGCAAAAAAGGTTGCAATGAGTGTTGCAAAATCTCCGCTTGTGAAAACTGCTTTCTTCGGTGAAGATGCAAACTGGGGCAGAATTATTTGTGCAGTAGGTTATGCCGGTGCAAACATGGTCCCAGAGAAAACAGTTGTATCTTTAGGCGATATCATTGTATTTGATAAAGGTATGGGTGCAGGTTATGACGAAAAAGCATTAAAATCGGTTATGGAAGAACATGATATTACGGTAAATATTCAGCTTGGGTTAGGTGAAGAAAAAGCAACGGTCTGGACTTGCGACTTATCTTATGAATATGTGAAAATTAATGGTGAATACCATACCTGATTTTTGAATAAATGACATAGAAAAAATGAGACTGTTACAAATGCATGTTGTGACAGTCTTCATTGATATAGCGGAGGTTATGCGGATGGATTTTACACCAGCGGATAAAGCTAGAATTTTAGTAGAGGCACTGCCTTATATACAAGAGTTTTACGGAAAAACGATTGTGATTAAGTACGGCGGTAATGCAATGGTGAGCAACGAACTCAAAGAACAAGTGATTCAAGATATTGTATTAATGAAGTATGTTGGGATGCGGCCTGTTATTGTGCATGGCGGTGGCCCTGATATCACGAATTTCTTAAAAAAAGTTGGCAAACAAAGTGAATTTGTCAGTGGCTTGCGTGTAACGGATGAGGAAACCGTACAAATCGCTGAAATGGTGCTTGTCGGAAAAATCAATACGGAAATTGTGAGTTTACTCAACGAAGCTGGCGTTAAAGCGGTAGGATTAAGCGGCAAAGATGCAGAACTGTTGAAAGCGAAAAAGAAGTATGCGGTTGTCCATGAAAATGGAACAACCAGAGAAGTCGATATCGGTTTTGTTGGCGCAGTTGAAGAAGTAAATACAGATATTTTAAATGACTTATTAGAACGTAATTATATTCCGGTCATTGCACCAATTGGTGTTGGTGAACATCATGAAAGTTTTAACATCAATGCTGATTATGTTGCCGCGGAAGTTGCCGGTGCATTAAAGGCAGAAAAATTATTGCTGCTTACAGACATCGAAGGAATTTATGGCGATTATAACGATAAAAGCACGTTTATTTCTACGTTAAAACAATTGGATGCGCGTAAAATGATTGAGGCTGGTACAATCGCCGGCGGTATGATTCCAAAGGTAGAGGCTTGTTTAAGTTCTTTAGAAGCCGGTACAGGAAAGACGCATATTATTGATGGACGTCAGCCACATTCTTTAATTTTAGAAGTATTTACGCCACAGGGAATTGGAACGCAAGTTGTAAAATAGAGAGGTGTTATAAAAATGACAAATGAAGAAATTTATCAAAAAGACAAAGACTACTATATGCCGGTTTTTGCTAGATATCAAATGGTAATTGAGCGCGGAGAAGGGCCTTATGTGTATGATACGGATGGTAAAAAATACTTAGATTACTTAGGGGGCATTGCTGTTAATGTATTAGGTCATGCACATCCTGCATTGGTCAAGGCAATTGCCGACCAGGCGTCAAAAGTGATTCACTGTTCAAATTTATATTATACAGAAACACAGGCAAACTTAGCTGAAAAACTCGTGAAACTAAGTGGCTTAGGCAAAGTATTTTTAGGCAATTCTGGTGCAGAAGCAAATGAAGGAGCGATTAAACTAGCGCGTAAATATGCGCATAATATCCATCCTGATAAATCAGAAATTATCACGGCTTGGCATGGATTTCATGGTCGTACCCTTGCTACTTTAACAGCAACGGCACAACCGAAATATCAAAAGGGGTTTGCGCCATTGCCGGCAGATTTTAAATACGTAGAATATAATGACATCGATGCACTTGCTGCAATGATGAGCGAAAAAACTTGTGCAGTTATGCTTGAACCGATTCAAGGTGAAGGCGGTGTGCATATTCCTGATCAAGCCTACTTGAAACAGGTGCGTGCGCTTTGTGATCAATATGGTGCATTGCTGATTTTAGATGAAATTCAGACGGGGATTGGCAGAACGGGGACCATGTTTGCCTATGAACAGTTTGGAGTTACACCTGATATCGTAACGCTTGCCAAAGGGTTAGCAGGCGGTGTGCCGATCGGTGCGTTTATCGCATCGGATAAAGTGGCAGCAGTGTTCCATCCAGGCGATCACGGTTCTACATTCGGCGGTAATCCGCTTGCTTCTGCAGCTGCAAATGTCACACTGGATACGATTGCAAGTGATAAGCTGCTAGAGAATGCAAAAGAAATTGGTGCATATTTAACAGCAAAACTTAAAGGTTTACAAGAAAAGTATCCGGCACTGATCACTGAAGTACGCGGTATGGGGCTCATCATTGGTATGCAGCTCACCAAACCGGGACGTCAGATTGTGAACGAATGTTTGGAAGCTGGTGCAATTATTAACTGTACCGCTGAAACTGTACTTCGTTTTGTACCGCCGCTCATTATAAATAAAAGCAATGTCGACGAATTGATTGCAATTTTAGATAAAGTATTAGAAAAAAATCAGGATTTGTAACTTTGAACAAATGTATCATGGTATAATGGTTTCGTATGGGGGTTTTAAGATGAAAGGTAGAGATTTGCTATCTATACATGATCTGACAACAGAAGAAGTGTATAAAATTTTAACGTTAGCAAAAGAACTAAAAGTAAAACAAAAAGCTGGAATTCAGCATCATTTATTAGAAGGAAAAACGTTAGGCATGATTTTTCAAAAATCATCTACACGTACAAGAATTTCTTTTGAAGTTGGAATGTATCAATTGGGCGGAACAGCGCTGTTTCTATCTGGAAGCGATTTGCAAATTGGTCGCGGCGAACCTATTAAAGATACAGCGAGAGTTTTATCCAGATATCTTGATGGTGTGATGATTCGTACCTTTGCACATGCGGATGTAGAAGAATTTGCAAAATACGCTGATATTCCGGTCATTAATGGTTTAACGGACTTATTACATCCTTGCCAGGTGTTAGCGGATTTGCTTACGATTCAAGAACATAAAGGTAAAAATCTAAAAGGCTTGAAACTTGCGTATATAGGGGATGGAAACAATATGGTGCATTCCTTAATGCATGGCGCGGCGAAAGTAGGAATGCATTTTGTCGCAGCAACACCAAAGGGGTATCAACCGGATGCAACCGTGTTTGCAAATGCAGTGGAAGCCGGAAAGAAAACAGGCGCTTCGATTACAGTGGTGAATGATATCTATGAAGCCGCAAAAGATGCAGATGTACTTTATACAGATGTATGGGCAAGTATGGGGCAAGAGGAAGAGCATGCACAACGTTGCGATATCTTCAAAAATTATCAAATCAACAGCAAACTGATGGAAGTGGCAGCAAAGTCTGCAATTGTTTTACATTGTTTGCCGGCACACCGTGGTGAAGAAATTTCCGAAGAAGTTCTTGAAAAATATCAAGATGTTATTTTTGACGAAGCAGAGAACCGTTTGCATGTCCAAAAAGCAGTTTTGGCACTTACAATGGGGGATCATTGCTGAGTTAACATATATTTTAATAGTGATAAAGAGGAGTGGAAAATATGGGTGATATTAAAAAAGTAGTATTAGCATATTCCGGAGGTCTTGATACATCAGTTATCATTCCTTGGCTAAAAGAAAACTATGACGATTGTGAAGTTATTGCAATGTGTGCTGACATTGGGCAAGGGGATGAATTGAATGTGGTTCATGACAAAGCGCTTGCTTCTGGTGCCAGCAAAGTATATATCGAAGATTTAACCAAACCTTTTTTAGAAGAATACGTATGGCCAACTTTGCAAGCTGGTGCAGTATATGAAGGTAAATACCTATTAGGTACTTCCTTTGCACGTCCTTTGATTGCGAAAAAATTGGTTGAAATTGCTGCAAAAGAAGGTGCAGATGCAATTGCACATGGTGCAACTGGTAAAGGAAATGACCAAGTTCGTTTCGAGTTAACAGTAAAAGCATTAGCACCGCATTTGAAAATTGTTGCACCTTGGCGTTTATGGGATATTCGTTCTCGTGAAGATGCAATCGCCTATGCACAAAAACATAACATTCCAGTGGCAACGAGCAACAAAACCTATAGCATGGACCGTAATATCTGGCATTTAAGCCATGAGGGTTCCGATCTTGAAAATCCTTGGAATGCACCAAAAGATGAAATGTACTTAGTATCAAAAGCACCTGAACAAGCACCAGATCAAGCAACGTATGTAACAGTGGACTTTGAAAAAGGTATCCCTGTTGCTGTGGATGGTGTAAAAATGGGTGCTGTGGAATTGCTGACAAAATTAAATGTACTTGGTGCAGCAAATGGCGTTGGTATCACAGATATCGTTGAAAATCGTCTTGTTGGTATGAAATCTCGTGGCGTATACGAAAATCCAGGCGGAGCAATTCTGTATTATGCACACCGTGAATTAGAATATTTATGTTTAGATCGTGCGATGCTGCATTATAAAGAAGGCGTAGCAATCCGTTATGGGGAGCTCGTATATGATGGCATGTGGTTCTCACAACTTCGTGAAGCTTTAGATGCTTTTGTAAAACAAACACAAGAAACTGTAACTGGTACAGTTCGTGTGAAACTTTACAAAGGTAACATTATGTCCGCTGGCGCGAAATCTCCATATTCTTTATACAATGAAGAATTCGTTACGTTCGAACGTGATGAAGTTTATAATCAAGCAGATGCAGAAGGGTTCATTAACTTATTTGGCCTACCATTAAAAGTTAGAGCTTTAATGCAGCAAAAAGCAGGTAAATAATGGGCAAACTTTGGGGCGGAAGATTTTCAAAAACAACCGATGAGATGATCAACGAATTTCAAGCATCGATCTCATTTGATAAACGTATGTATCATGAAGATATTGCAGGCTCTATCGCACATGCAACAATGCTTGCGAAGTGCGGTATTATCTCCGACGCGGATAAAGTGGCGATCGTTAACGGTTTAAAAGGCATATTAGCCGATATCGAGGCAGGCAACTTCTCTTTTGAAGTTGCGCTCGAAGATATTCATATGAATATCGAAAAACGTTTAACAGATCGCATTGGTGAAGCAGGAGGAAGACTGCATACGGCGCGCAGTCGTAACGACCAAGTTGCGCTTGACACGCACATGTACGTACGTAAAGAAGCTACCCATATTGCAAAACTTCTTTTAGATATGGAAAAAGCTTTAGTAGAAACCGCTGAAAAATATTCTGATGTGATCATGCCTGGGTATACGCATTTGCAACGGGCACAGCCAATCCTGTTCTCACATCATTTACTGGCCTATTTTTCCATGCTAAATCGAGACTTCTCTCGTTTGCAAGGTGTTTATGAACGCGCGGATATCATGCCGTTAGGCGCTGGTGCACTTGCTGGCACGACATTTCCGATCGATCGACATTTTGTTGCGGAACAATTGAACTTTGGTGCAGTATATAACAATAGCTTAGACGCTGTAAGTGATCGGGACTACATCTTAGAATTTTTATCCTTTGCATCGATTTTAATGATGCATCTTAGCCGTATCAGTGAAGAAATTATTCTATGGTGTTCAAAAGAGTTTTCTTTTGTAGAACTTGATGATGCGCATTGCACTGGTTCAAGTATGATGCCACAGAAGAAAAATCCGGATGTGTCTGAGCTGGTAAGAGGAAAAACAGGCCGGGTGATCGGTCATCTCATGGCAATGCTGACCACGGCAAAAGGCTTGCCGCTTGCGTATAATAAAGATTTGCAAGAAGACAAAGAAGGTTTATTTGATACCATTGACACGGTAAAATTTAGCCTGAGTGTTTATGCGCAAATGATCAAAGCAATGCGCGTAAACAAAGATGTCATGCTAGCAGCAGTCAGAGAAGATTTTTCCAATGCAACCGATCTGGCGGATTACCTCGTGAAAAAAGGCTTGCCATTCAGACAAGCGCATGAAGTATCCGGTAAAAGCGTGCACTATTGTATTGAGCATAATAAATGGCTTATGGATTTATCCTTAGAAGAATTTAAACAATTCTCACCATTATTTGAAGCCGATATCTTAGAAGCGATCAAGGCAGAAACCTGCGTAGAAAACCGCAACTCCTTTGGTGGGACTTCTTACAAGCAAGTAGAGCAAAATTTAAAAATCGCTGAAGAAATCATGAATAAACATCAGACAGTCATTGATGTTTATCAGGAAAAAGCAGTTGAAGTGAAATAATGAAAGCGGCGATTCCGGAAGGAGTCGTCGCTTTTATCATGAAGATTTGAAACTTTTTGGTTTCATAAAAAACTCAAATGAAATAAAAAAGACGTCAAATTATATTTGACGTCTGGAAAATATGAAGTCTATAATAATAAAGCAAGCACGGTGTCCACCGTGCTTGCAAAGTGAATACAGGAGGTGATACCCTTGAAGTTTCGTTTCAGCTTTGACGTAGAAGGAACGGTACTTGTCAAGGTAGTGGCACTTATAGCTTTTATCTTGAAAGTGCTGTTCACCTAAAGTATTCGACCGAAACGTCCTGTTTGCACCAGGGCGTTTTTGGTTTATTTAGTATATGTTCATTATAACGAATTTAATCACGTTTGTAAAATAGTTTTCTGTTCTCATATCTCTATAAATCAAATTCATTTTTTTTGAAGACAGCGATCATTTCGCTGGTCAGGCTCATTTGCAGCTTATCTTCTAGCGGAATATTTTCTCTCTCCACCCAGACGCCCAGTGCAAGTTCATCAGTTTCTAGCGTAATTGCATTATCGCCGTCGAGCTCGGCATAAAATCCGGCGAGGAGCGTATCGGTAAACGGCCACGGTTGGCTCTTGTAAAATTTTAGGTTTTTCACTTTCAGTCCGGCTTCTTCCAGTACTTCGCGATGCACTGTTTGTTCAAGGCTTTCCCCTATTTCTGCAAAACCGGCAATCAGTGAATGACGAACGTGTTCTCTTCCGGCGTATTTTGTTAAAAGGAGACGATTTTTGTCATGTACAGCAACAATAACTGCCGGTGAAATTTTAGGGTAGATCTGAAAGTTGCAGCTGTCACAATAGAGCATGCGCTCTTTATCGGATTTTTTCAGGGGCGTCTTACATCTGCTGCAAAATTTATGATCCGAATACCAGCGATTTAGTTGCCAACCGACAGCACCGGCAAAGGAACGCCAATATTTTGGTTCTGAACGAAAGCGGCGCACATTCACATAAATCCAGCCATCCACGGAATCAAGCCCCTGTTCGTCTACCAGAAAGTAATTAATTTCATTGATGGTGAAAAGAAACTGTGCTTTTTCTATAAGTGAAGGATATTTTTCTTGAAAATCGATAAAAGACGGATACCATAGTTTGTCTTTATCTTCCTTTATTAGAACGGTATCTCCTTCATATGAAAGGAAAACATCAGATTCTTTGGCTTTTTGATGTTTAAAATTATTATTGAATATTTTTGGTCCAATATCCTGGATCATAAAAATCACCCTCTCATGGATTTGCAGAAAGTCATCGTCGTTTTCTGCGTTAGACAATAGATTCTAATTTATATTCTAACGGATTATACGGTTTTATGCAATTTCTTAAACACTTGGATAGATTCTATTGTTGTAGTTTAATTTTCATTTGGTAGTTTCTAATGTAAGAAAAAAGAACTATACTTTTGATTTGGAGAAAACTATAAAATTTCAATGAATATAGAGTATAATTATCTTATGAAGTTGTATTTTCTAGTATCTTGGGCAGGGTGAATTTTAAGATTTGTTTCAATTTGATCAAGGTACTGGTAATTAAGGAGCATCATATGGGGCAATTATTAAACAGGCTATTAATTATTTTAAATAATGGAAAGAAAAACTCAACCTACTATCATATCGCCAGTGTCTTATTATCTAATTTCGATGCCATCAGAAACATGACGATAGCAGAGGTTGCGGATCTATGTTTTGTTTCAAAGTCAACGATCTCCAAGTTTGCAAGATATATAGGATTTGATGATTTCTTAGAAATGAAGGCAGCATCTTCTTATAAGAGTAATAAAAGTTCAAATCATTTAAACTATAATGACAATATTTTGAGTTATATGGAAACACATACAGCAGAAGAATATATCGATGTGATGATCGATGATTTAAAATTAGCAAAATCCAGTATTGATATGTCTAAAATAGATCAATTGGTTGATGATTTACTGCGTTATGATAAAGTAGCAGCGTTTGGTCTCCTATACTCAGAATCGGCAGCAATGGATTTGCAGATGAAACTTGCCTATAATGAGAAATATATCCTTACCTATATCAATGATGTGGAGCAGAATGAATTTATTAAAAATGCAGATAAAGATACGTTGATTATTATATTTACGAACTCAGGCAATTATATAAAAAAATATCAATTAATAACGACAGGCAATATTGATAAAAATATCTTCAGGCAAACAAAAGCCAAAATTGTTGCAATTACGGCCAATAAGCAAATTGAGAAGTATCCCTATGTAGATTTATGTATTACATATGAGCATGCCTCTGGTGTGCAAACACACTCCATCTTATTTCAATTAATTACTGATTTTATTACATCCAGGTATAGGCAGAGAAAGAATGTGCACTCTAAAGGGTAAGGAATGCTCATTTTCAGCAGAACCCTATGACAACTAAAATAAAATGAAGACAGCCTTCGTTTAGAATGAAGTTATTCTAGGTCATTCAACGAAGGCTATTTGTATGCTTGTTTAAATAGAGTGATGTAGTGAGCCTGCATTGGTAAATTAATAATTATATCATATTTATTTCTTTATATTGCAAATTTTCTAAAAATAAAAAACAAAAGAGATCGGCATAGCGATTGCTATAATTACAGTATATTGATAGTTTTTGTGATTTAGATAGGAGGAAAAACTATGGCAAAGAAAGATTATAAGCAACTCGCGAAAGAAGTCATTGATAAAGTCGGCGGCGTAGAAAATATCAATGGCTTGTTTCATTGTGTAACCAGATTGAGATTTAGGTTAAAGGATGTAGCAAAAGCCGATAAAGAGTCTATTCAGAAGCTACAAGGCGTACTAACTGTAATTGAAGGTAATGGACAATTTCAGGTTGTGATTGGGAATGAAGTTACAGATGTATTTGACACAATCATAACGATGTATCCTCAAATTAAAAATGAATCTAATAGCAAGGATGTAGAAGAAAAGCCATCAGGCAATATATTAACCCGGGTCTTCACCACAATGGCATCTATTTTTACTCCCATTATCATAGCACTTGCCGGGTCGGGTATGATCAAGGCCCTGATTGTTAGTCTGACGACCTATGGATTTATGGATAATGCAGGGAGTACGTATAAGATATTAAGCGCTGCGGGGAATAGTGTATTTTATTTTTTACCAATATTTTTAGCGTTTAGCTCAGCAAAAACTTTTAACGTAAATCCATTTATTTCAGTTGCAATCATTGGCGCATTGATGGAACCAAATTTTACAGGATTAATGAAAGCAAATGGTGATATGACATATTTTGCTGGCATTCCGGTTGTGCTCATGGGATATGCAGGGACGGTTATTCCTGCAATCCTGACAATATGGGCGTATTCCTATTTAGAAAAATTCTTGAAAAAATTTATTCCTAAAAGTATTGAAATATTTGCGCTATCAATGGCTGCCTTATTGATTATGGTGCCGTTGGCTGTTCTGGTCATTGGGCCGATTGGTGTAACCCTTGGGAATGGACTCGGAAATTTTGTGAATATGATAAGCTCTACGAGCGGATTGTTAGCAGGAATTATCATAGGAGCAGGTTGGACGTATTTAGTTATGATCGGCATTCACTGGGGTGTTGTCCCAATTATGATAAATAATTTTGCGACTTATGGCTATGATGTAATCAGACCGATGATTGCGGCGGCTACATTTGCCAGTGCAGGGGTTGCCTTAGGCGTGGTTCTACGTTCTAAGAATAAGGAAACAAAAGGACTTGCAGCATCCTCTATTGTGCCGGCATTATTGGGTGGAATTACAGAGCCGATTGTATATGGCTTGTCGATAAAATATAAGAGACCTCTAATTGCCCAAACGATCGCAGGGGGAATTGCAGGTGGATTTATGGGAATGTTTCATACCAAAGCAATTGTATATGTATTCCCGGCGTTAACAACGTTACCCGCATTCTTTGGTGATACGTTTATGATTTACGTCATTGGGATAGCGATGTCATTTACAGTTTCGGCAGTATTAACCTATTTCTTAGGCTTTGATGAAGGTGAAACATCTTCAAAAAATTCAGCTGCCAATGAAGAAGATCTGGAATTAGCTGCCTGTGTTGATGGTGAAATGATTGCGATAGAACAGGTGAAAGATCCGGCTTTTTCACAGAAAGTAATGGGCGAAGGTGTTGCTTTCATTCCCGAAAATGGCATTGTAGTATCGCCGATAGATGGAACGATTGAAGTTGCTTTTCCAACCGGACATGCAATCGGGCTTAAAGCAATCAGTGGTGTTGAAATCTTAATCCACGTTGGTATCGGTACGGTTGAATTAAATGGTGAGCATTTTGAAATGCTTGTTAAGCAAGGCGAAACTGTAACAAAAGGACAACCATTAATTCAATTTGACTTAGAAAAAATAAAAGAAAAAGGTTACGATCCAACAACCATGATGATTATCACAAATCATGGTGATTTTCAGGAGATCAATATAGAAAAATACGGACAGGTCAGCACGGGTGACCGGGTAATCAAACTTGAAATGAAGAAGGTGTAATTATGGGATTTCCTAAAGATTTCTTATGGGGCGGCGCAATTGCCGCAAATCAGGCAGAAGGGGCCTATCATGAAGACGGTAAAGGATTAAGTGTTGCAGACGTACTTCCAGTGGGAAAGGATCGGTTTAAGAATGTATCTCTAGAACTGAAAAAAGATACATTTTATCCAAGTCACAAAGCAATTGATTTCTATCATACGTATAAAGAAGATTTACGAGAATTATCAGACTTGAGCATGAAGTGCTTTAGAACCTCTATCGCTTGGAGCCGCATTTTCCCGAATGGGGATGAAGCAGAACCAAATGAAAAGGGACTGCAATTTTATGATCAACTATTCGATGAACTGTTAAAGTATCATATGGAACCTGTTGTTACGATTTCTCATTTTGAAACGCCGCTGCATTTAATTAAAACATACGGTGGCTGGAAGAATAGAAAATTGATCGAGTTTTATACAAGGTATTGTAATGTAATATTTAATCGCTATAAAGATAAGGTAAAGTACTGGATGACGTTTAATGAGATCAATCATGCGCATACTTTGCCGTTAATTGCAGCTGGAATTGAAGTAAAAGAAGATGCAAACAAATTGAACGATATTTATCAAGCCAGCCATAACATGCTGGTAGCAAGTGCAAAAGCAAATATAATTGGGCATGCAATTAATAGGCAGTTTAACATTGGCTGTATGCTGTCATTATCCCCTATTTATCCGGCAACTTGTAAGCCGGAAGATGTTTTTGCATCCTACGAGTTAAGACGTCGATCTTTGTTTTATAGCGATATTCAGCTTCGCGGTGAATATCCGGCGTATTTTAAGCGGATAGCAGAGGAAAATCATATTTCTATCGATAGAGAACCGGAGGATGAAGAAACATTAAAAAAAGGTGTTTGTGATTACTTGGGCTTTAGTTATTATCGCTCATCTTTACATGAAGCAGGGATGAAAATCCTTGGCAATACGGGCGGTTTGTTAGGCAAAAAAAATCCATATTTAAAAGAAAGTAAGTGGGGATGGCCAATTGATCCACTAGGACTGCGCTATGTATGCAATGAATTGACAGATCGCTATCGCAAGCCGCTTTTCATTGTGGAAAACGGATTAGGGACAAGTGATGAAATTGCGGAAGATGGAAAAATTCACGATGACGAAAGAATGGAATATCTGAAAGAGCATGTAGTGATGATGAAAGAAGCAATCAAGGATGGAGCCAATATTATCGGTTATACCTGGTGGGGCCCGATGGATATTGTATCAGCCGGGACTGGCGAAATGAAAAAAAGATACGGTTTTGTGTATGTAGATCGAAATAACGATGGTAGTGGAACATTAAAGCGTATGCGAAAAGAAAGTTACAAGTATTATAAACAAATTATAGCCAGCAATGGTGAAAATTTAGATCGATAAGAAACAGGAGGCGTTTAGAATGAACAAAACATCATTTCCCGATGGATTTTTATGGGGCGGTGCAATTGCTGCAAATCAGGCCGAAGGTGCATGGAATGTGGATGGAAAAGGTATGTCCGTTGCCGATGTTGCCATGTACAAACCCGATATTGATATCAAAGATTATGTGAAACAGTGGCATGTTGGATTAGCAGATATAGAACGTGCAATGAAAGCTACGGACGATACCTATTATCCTAAACGCAGAGGCATTGATTTTTACCATAACTACAAAGAAGATATTGCACTTTTTAAAGAAATGGGATTTAAAACCCTGCGTGTGTCCATCGCATGGACACGTATATTTCCTAATGGGAATGAAGAACAGCCCAATGAAAAAGGCTTGCAATTTTATGAAGATCTGTTTAAGGAATTACGAGCGAGCGATATAGAACCATTGGTTACTTTGTCCCATTATGAAATGCCGTTATATTTAGTGAACCATTATGATGGATGGGTATCGCGTGATGTAGTCGATCTATTTGTGAAATATGCGAAAGTATGTTTTAAGCGTTATAAAGATTTAGTGAAATATTGGCTAACCTTTAATGAAATAGACAGCGTCTTCCGTCATGCGTTTACAACAGTCGGAGTTCTAGAAGAGAAGTACGCCAGCAAGAAAGAAGCTGAGCAAGCCATATACCAGGCCCTGCATCATCAATTTGTGGCAGCAGCTTTGGCAACGAAGTACTGTCATGAAATTATACCCAATGCGCAGGTTGGCTGTATGGTTACAAAGACCTTAACCTATCCAGAAACCTGTAATCCGGATGATATTCTATTAGCGCAGCGAGATAATAGAAATAATTTTGTTTATACAGATGTACAAGTTTTAGGAGAATATCCAAGACATTTGTTACAGTATTTTAAGAAGAATCATTTAGAAGTAAAAATGCAGGAAGGTGATGAAGCAGTCTTAAAACAATATCCGGCAGATTTCATTGCCTTTAGCTATTACATGTCAATGGTGCAAAGTGTACATGCTGCGCAGCGTGAAAAGGTAGGCGGCAATTTAGTAACAGGCGTTAAAAATCCATACCTGCCGATCAGTGAATGGGGCTGGCAAGTCGATCCAAAGGGGTTACGCATATCCCTAATTGATTTATATGATCGTTACCATAAACCGTTATGGATCGTTGAAAATGGAATTGGCGCTTATGATACAGTGGAAGAAGATGGCGCAATTCATGATGACTATCGTATTGATTATTTTAGAAAGCATTTTGAACAAATTGGCGCAGCAATAGATGAAGGGGTAGAGTGTATGGGCTATACATCCTGGGCCTGTATTGATATCGTAAGTGCCTCAACATCTCAAATGAGTAAGCGCTATGGTTTCATTTATGTAGACGCAGATGATTTAGGCAATGGAACCTATAAAAGATCGAAAAAGAAAAGTTTTTATTGGTATAAGAAAGTTATCGATAGTAATGGGGCGGATTTAGATTAAGGGAAAAAAGGTTTTCTTCGCTTTGTCTTCTACAAAATAGCCTGTGAATTGTTTACAATGTATAAACCATTTCTGTGGGGAGGGTAAAATAATAAATAATGTAAAAATGGGGGTGTGTTATGGCAGTTTACAATACGTATGAAATAGCATATAATAAACATATACTAAATAAACCAAAAACGCCCTGCTCGATACAGGACGTTTCGGTTGAGTAGGTGTTGACTACCTGCAAAGTTCAATTAGCGTTGCAGTCGCTAAGATGAATTTGCTAGAAATCGTTAGTTTTAGATGCCCGAATTCTAACTGCATGGTATCACCTCCTATTCAGTTGTAAGGACGTAGTTCATGGCTACGTCCTTTTATATTATAACTTAATATTACCAATTGGGACAGTTCATTTTTAGACACTGTGTCTGTTGGTATAAGAAAGTTATCGATAGTAATGGGAATGGGGCGGATTTAGATTAAATAAAGGAGTGGCGCGTTAAATGCGCCACTCCTTTTAAGTCATGGTAATAATGTATACGATTGGGTTTATGCTGAATATGATAAAAGGTATTTTTGATAGATAAAAATATAGAAATTAATCTAAAAGCGTGTAAGAGCTATAAGACGCAACCACCGTCCCTTTGTCCATGTTTTATATTAAGAGTTTTGAGAAAAATAAGAGGAAAATTGCGTTAATAATGAACCCTCAAGTAGGTGACTTTATCAAAAAGCTAGGTAAGGAAGAAAACGTTTTACTAAAAGAAAAATTTATTCAAGCGGCTAGACTATCTATGGTGATTACAACTCATATTTTAAACAGTAATTCTAAAAATCAAATATCTGATTTATTAAAAATAGGCGTTAAACCAGAAAATCTAGTAATAATATGTAATAATGAGGATTATATCGAAGTTTATGAAAAAATGTTTAATGAAGGCAAGCCGCAATTTAATCTTATATTAGATGAAAGTATTTTTAGAAGAAGAATTAGAGACAATCGTGTATTGTTAGCAGATAAATTTAATAAAAGAGAAAGAAACAGTGCTTATGCTGGTAAGGATGAAGATGAGTCATTTTCTTATGATCATCTTTATTATAAAGATGATGGATATGTAGGATTTTCTGACTATAGTGTGGTTGGTGATGGGTATATTGAATCAGGTTTTGCACCTTATGCTGTTGCAATACATATAGTTTATTTTGATAATGAAAAAAGTTTAAGGATCAAGCATTTTGTTTCAGATACGAATGATGATATAAATGACCCTGCCCAAAAATTTTCTGAGGCTGTAGGAAAATTAGTAAGTTGGAATAAGGAGAAAAGAATCAATACAACTGGGATAAAAATCTTTGAGCAGATGTTTGAGAATGAAATATATCCTGGATTAGGTACAGTAAAAAAACTTTCAATTATGCATCATATTGAATTAATGAGTCAATATTTAGATGGAGCGACTGGAAGATGATTTTTTGTAATAAGTGCTTTAAAGATTCAGAAATTGCGGGTACAATTACACGTTTAAATAAAGTGGGCAAATGTACAACGTGCGGACATGATAATGTTTTTTTGTATGATACGGATGTTGATAAGGAGTTAGCAGATTTATTTGATGAATTAATCAGTATTTATACACCAAGTAATTCATTGCCAGAAAATTATCCTAAGGCAGATTTGAAATTATTAACTGAAGAATTGAAAAATACTTGGGATATATATAATGGATTGAATAAGTCTCAAATATATGAGATGATAACAAACATATGTAAAGAAAAATATGCTGATTCTCCTCAATTGTTTGATGGGCTTATTGGAATTTCGGCATATAAAGATCAAGATTATCTAAAGGAAAATGCTATCCTACCTACAAATATTTGGAGAGATTTTGTAAATGATTTAAAAAATAAGAATAGATTTTATACTAAACATATTAATACTAAGAATTTAGAGGTTTTTTGTTCCTATAGAAGGAAATCCTATAAAAAGGGAGACATTTTTTTTAGAGGACGTATTTCATCAGAGGATGGATTTAAGTGTAGTGAGATGTCGGCTCCTCCATCTGAAAAGACTGCTGCCGGACGAGCAAATTCGTTAGGGGTAAGGTGTTTATATCTAGCAAGTGATATGGAAACAACTGTGCATGAGGTTCGGGCTGGGGCATTTGATTACGTTACAATTGGAAAATTTGAATTAACGGAAGATGTTATTATTGTTGATTTAAGGGCAATAGATAAGATAAGTCCATTTTTACCAGAGTTGGATTGTACTCAATACGCTATTAATAAAGATGTTCTGGGAAAAATTAATCAAGAGATGGCGAAGCCATTACGGAGAAATGATAGTTTGCTAGAGTACGTTCCAACACAATATATCAGTGAATTCATTAAGAGTATAGAATATGATGGAATTCCAGAATATGCAGGAATAGAGTATGGTAGCACACTGTGTGCAGGGGGCTATAATTTAGCAATGTTTTATCCTAAGATATTCAATTGTATTGAGGCAGAAACTTTTCGAATTGAAGAATTAAATTACAAAAGAATAAAAGTATGAATTAGTCTATATAAGATATCAATTTAGCGGATTACCTCGTAAAAAAAGGCCTACCATTCAGACAGGCGCATGAAGTATCCGGGAAAAGCGTGCACTATTGCATTGAGCATCATAAATGGCTGATGGATTTATCTTTAGAAGAATTGAAACAATTCTCGCCACTATTTGAAGCCGATATTTTGGACGCAATCAAAGTAGAAACCTGCGTCGAGAATCGCAATTCTTTTGGTGGAACTTCTTACAAGCAGGTAGAGCAAAATTTAAAAACTGCGAAAGAAATCATGGGGAAACATCAGACCGTCATTGATGTTTATCAGGAAAAAGCAATATCCTTGTAGTGGATGCTGGTTACATCTATTTACAATAGGTATAACATATACTAAATAAACCCAAAACGCCCTGTGGCAAGCAGGCCGTTTCGGTTGAATGCATTAGGTGAACAGCACTTTTAAGATAAAAGCTATCAGTGCTATTACCTTGATAAGTACCGTTACCTCTACTTCAAGAATGAAACGAAACTTCAAGGAAATCACCTCCTGTATTCAGTTTGTCGGACTAGTTAGCGCTAGTCCGATATTTATATTTTGGAATAATATGGATAGTAAAATAGATAGATCAAGCAAAAAGAGTTTAACTGCTAAGTCCTGAAACCTTACAGTTAAACTCTTTTTGCTGTTTGAAATTATTATGGAGTTACAATAGAATCTAAATTATATTGTAGCGAATTGTAGTGTTTTATGCAATTTTCTAAAGGTTTATGCATATTTATGTGATCTTATTGCATTTTATTTAATTTTCTATGCTATAATTAACAATGAAGGTAACCTTATCCTATTTTGTTATCTTTCTATAAAAATAAGCTGGAAAGAGGGTGTCATTGGTCGTTTTATGTAAAAGCAGCAATAGATAAAGCAGAGTTGGGAGCGTGTGAAGTAGATGAAAAGCATACAAGCAAAAATGACAATGAGTATTATTTTAATTTTTTTTGTATCCCTTGCGATTTTGGGGGGGAGCAATTATTGGAAGGCACGAGATATTCTTATTAAGAATGTCAATGAAGATATGAAAAAAAGTGCAGTCACTGCTGCGGCTTCGTCCGGTGAGTGGTTGAAAACGCATCAGATAGAATTGACGATGCTGGCGTCGAACCCGGTCATTCAAACGGGGGATATCGAGCATATTTTACCGATTTTGATCAATGCCAAGCAAGCCAATCCGGAATATGATTCTGTGGTGTTTGCGGATGCAACAGGGGCGTCGATCAATGAAAGCGGGGCGCGAATCAGTGTAGCAAGCAGAGCGTTTTTTAAGGAAACAATGCAAGGGAAGACGCTGATTTCTGATCCAATGACTTCGGCAGCAACGGGGAAAACGGTTGTTATGGTCTCAATACCGGTAAAAAATGGCGGTAAAATGACCGGTATCGTCTTTGGGACGGTGCCGATTGATGTGCTGAAGCAAAAAATTCTGGATATTAAAGTCGGCGAAACAGGTTTTGCAAGCATCGTAAGAAAAGACGGCTTATTTATTATTCATCCCGATCAGGCGGTTGCGATGAAAGTCAATTCGTTGACGGATGAAAACAGCGATCCGGGACGGAAGAAATTAATCGGGAAAATGGTTGCAGGAGAAACCGACAGTATGCAGATCAATATCACGGGCGTGCAGCGGTATGTTGCCTTCGCGCCGGTTCCCGGCATGGGCTGGTCTTTGGCGATTAGTGTTCCCACAGACGAGGTGACGAAAGAGGTAGATCATCTGACAATGCTTTCGATCTCGATCAGTGTGGTGGTATTATTGCTCGCAGGGATTTTTGTTGCATGGTATGCCCGGCGTATGGCAAAACCGCTTGCGGATCTTGAGAGGGCGGCGCAGCAAATTGCCGGCGGGGATCTTTCTCAATTTCGAATGCAGTTGCAGTCAAATGATGAAATTGGTCGCTTGGGACAAAGCTTCAGTAAAATGGTAGAAAATTTACGATCACTGGTCAAAGATACGATGTTGATGAGCCAGCAGGTCGCGGCGTCCGCCGAGGAACTGACCGCAAGCTCTGCGCAGTCGACGCAGGCATCAAATCAGGTTGCATCGGCGATTGCCAATGTAGCCGAGGGTGCAAATGAGCAGTTGCATGCGGTCGATGCAACGCAGCAGTCAGTCGGACAAATCTCTGATGGATTGCGCCAAATGGCGGTGAATGCCGATGAAATGACGGTAGCTTCGAAGAAGGCTATGGACAGATCCGATGTCGGAAGCGGGGCTGTGGATAAAGCGGTTAACCAAATGGGTGAGATTGCCGGTTCAGCCCAGGCGGTAAGTGAGGCAATCGCCAAATTAAATGATAAGTCTAAGGAAATCGGGCAGATCGTGGGAACCATTGCAGGGATTGCCGGGCAAACGAACTTGCTCGCCTTAAATGCCGCAATTGAAGCAGCCAGAGCAGGTGAGCAGGGGCGCGGTTTTGCGGTAGTCGCAGAGGAAGTACGCAAGCTGGCGGAAGAATCGGAGGCAGCAACAAAGCAAATTGCCGCTCTGGTTGGTGAGATCCAAAATGATACTACGCGTGCGGTTGATGCGATGCAAAATGGAGCGCGTGATGTGCAGACAGGGACGGAAATGGTTGCCGAAGCTGGGACGGCCTTCCGGGAAATCGCGGATTTGGTGGCGAGTGCTTCCGCACAGGCCAAGGAAGTTTCGGATACAGTACAGAAATTGGTTACAGGCAGTCAGCACATTGTAGATGCAGTGCAGACAATTGATGGTTTGAGCAAAACTTCTTCCGATGAAGCGCAGAGTGTATCGGCGGCTACGCAGCAGCAACTGGCATCTATGGAGGAAATCACTTCATCCAGTGAGGCGCTGGCAAAAATGGCACAAGATTTGCAAACTGCAGTTACAAAGTTTAGACTGTAGAAGGTGAAGGGGCAGAGGACAGGTTACATGTCTCGTAAAGGCTATGAAAATGGAGCAGAGTAAATGCATAAAAATATATAATATGTATGTTATGTGTAATGATGATTGCTTTCCAGTTCAAAGAAAAGACGAAACTTCAAGGAAACCACCTCCTGTATTCAATTTATCATAATGTGGATATATGGATAGTTGATATAGAGATAAATGAAAAGAGTTTAGCTGCCAAGTCCTGAGGAACTGGTCAGTTAAACTCTTTTTGATTGTGATCATGCAGGCTGTAGAAAGCAGATGTAATATGCTAAAGCCCCATATCTCTATACATCAATTTCATTTTTCTTAAAGGCGGCGATCACTTCGCTGGTCAGGCTCATTTGCAGCTCGTCTTCGAGGGGAATATTTTCTCTCTCTACCCAGACACCAAGTGCAAGTTCATCGGTTTCCAGCGTGATGGCATCATCGCCGTCGAGTTCGGCATAAAATCCGGCGAGGAGCGTATCGGTAAACGGCCACGGCTGGCTCTTGTAAAATTTCAGGTTTTTCACTTTCAGTCCGGCTTCTTCCAGTACTTCGCGATGCACGGTTTGTTCAAGGCTTTCCCCGATTTCTGCAAAACCGGCAATCAGTGAATGACGAACGTGTTCTCTTCCGGCGTATTTTGTTAAAAGGAGACGATTTTTGTCATGTACAGCGACAATGACCGCCGGTGAAATTTTCGGGTAGATCTGAAAGTTGCAGCTGTCACAATAGAGCATGCGCTCTTTATCGGATTTTTTCAGGGGCGTCTTACATCTGCTGCAAAATTTATGATCCGAATACCAGCGATTTAGCTGCCAACCGACAGCACCGGCAAAGGAACGCCAATATTTTGGTTCTGAACGGAAACGGCGCACATTCACATAAATCCAGCCATCCACGGAATCAAGCCCCTGTTCGTCTACCAGAAAGTAATGAATTTCGTTGATGGTAAAAAGAAACTGTGCCTTCTCGATAAGTGCAGGATATTTTTCCTGAAAATCAGCAAAAGACGGACACCACAGCTTGTCTTTGTCTTCTTTTATTAGAACGGTATCTCCTTCATATGAAAGGAAAACATCAGATTCTTTGGCTTTTTGATGTTTAAAATTATTATTGAATATTTTTGGTCCAATATCCTGGATCATAAAAATCACCCTCTCATGGTTTTGCAGAAAGTCATCGTTGGTTTTCTGCTTGAGACAATAGATCCTATCTATATTCTAACGGATTATATGGTTTTATGCAATTTCCTAAACACTTGGATTCTATTGCTGTAATTTAGTTTTCAATCGGTAGTTTCTAAGATAAAAAGAAAGAATGATACTTTTGATTTAGAGAAAGCAATAAAATCTTAAGTGATGATACTGAAAATTTCAATGAATATAGAGTATAATTGTCTTATGAAGTTGTATTTTCTAGTATCTTGGACAGGGTGAATTTTAAGATTTGTTTCAATTTGATCAAGGAACTGGTAATTAAGGAGCAGCATATGGGGCAATTATTAAACAGGTTATTTAAAAAGAATCATTTAGAAGTAAAAATGCAGGAAGGTGATGAAGCCGTTTTAAAACAATATCCGGCAGATTTCATTGCCTTTAGCTATTATATGTCAATGGTGCAAAGTGTACATGCTGCGCAGCAATTGATGAAGGGGTAGAGCCTTTAACAATTGATGAGATTAAACAAATTTGTGAAATGATAAAAACTATAAAGCAAGATTGCATCTGTTTTGTTGATAATTGTTATGGTGAGTTTGTTGATACATTAGAGCCTACTGCAGCGGGGGCTGTGTATGGGCTATACATCCTGGGCCTGTATTATCCAATTAATTGGTCGGAACGGCATATTGCCTATGCGGCAGGCCTTGGGACTTTTTCAATATTTGTAATTTTTTATTTTCAATGCGCTGGGTAAAAACCCCGACTTCCAGTCGGGTAGCTTCCAGCGAAAAAATGAATGAAATGGGAAGACTACTATTGAGGTGATTTGCCAAACTGGCAGAGTACAAAAAAGGAAGGTGATGTAAAAATTAATTACACCAAAGGGGTTTATCGTATTTACTCTCCGACTATGTTATAATAATAAAACTATAAACTTCAAGAAATTTCATTGGGTAGGGAGTAATACTTATGTTGTCGGAAGATATCATAAAACAGCAAGCCGCTATGGGGTCATCTTATAAAAAGGGTTGTTATTATTATGAGACAGGACGTGTAGAAGATATCGAATTTATTTCGGATCAAAATTTATTTGTGGCGCAGGTTTCGGGGCGGGAAATCTACAGCGTTTCAATCAATTTTGATGCGCAGTATAAGATAAAAAACTATCATTGTGAGTGTCCGGCTTTTTATGAGTATAACGGGGCCTGCAAGCATATTGTGGCGGTAATGAAGACGATCAAAGATGATTGGGATAATTATTTTTCTAAAGAAAGTACGGTTATTCGTTTTCTAGATAAAAAGGAAAAGCCAAAGCTGCAATTGACAAAACCAGCACAAGAAATGCTGAATTTTTTTATACAAAAATCCGAAAGTATGCATAATAAAATGTCACCTGTTCCAGTTCGATTGACAGGGACCTATATATTTTCCATTGTTTCCGGGCATAAAAAAAGTTCACTGAAATTTTTGATTGGCAGTGAACGGATGTATGTAGTAAAGCATATCACACAATTGATGGAAGCCTTAGAAACGAATAAGAATTTGTACTATGGAAAAAACTTTGCTTTCGATCCGCAGTATATGGTGTTTGATACAGCATCACAGGCGCTTGTAGATCTGTTGTATCAAGGCTATATAGAAGAAAAACAGCGTAGTAGCTGGAACTATTATGCAAGCTATGGGTCAGCTTTTTCTGATGCACGGTATTATACACTGACCAATCGTACGTTAAAACAATTCTTTACTTGCATGGCGGATAAAGCCTTTGATATAGAAATAAACGATGAAAAACTGAAAGGTATTATGATTGAATACGGACGGCCGCAGCTTAATCTGACAATTCATAATATCAAGGGCGGTGTTCGTCTGGCACTTGAGTTGGAGCCAGACGAAGTCATATATGGATTAGACGACGATTATGAGTATCTATATTATCAGCAAAAAATTTATCAGGTCGATGCCGAATTTTCCCAATCTATAAAACCAATCCTCGATTGTCTTTCGACGCAGCATGCAGTAGGTGTGGATATACCAGAAAGCAGTGCTTCCACATTTTTCTCAGGGATGTTGCCGGCGCTTGAAAAAATCAGTACAGTGCATCTTAAATCTGGCGTTTTGGCAAAGTACGCACGCGAGAAACTGGCGAAAGCTGTATATTTAGATAAGTTAAAGAATGGCATGAGCGCCCGGGTTGAATTTCGCTACGGTGAAAAAGTAGTGCAGTTTCATGATGATAAGTCGCAGAATGAAATCATGATGGATGGTAAGGTTCTTTTACGTTCCACGATTGAAGAAACCCAGCTGTTAAATTTGTTTCGTAAGTACGGCTTTATTTGGGAAAATGGACAGTTAGTGCAATTGGATGAAGAAAAAGTTTACTTGTTTCTGCAGGAAGGCCTTTTAGAATTAAAGGATATCGCCGAAGTTTTTTATACAGATGCGTTTAAAAATATTCGTATTAAAGAAGCCAGCAATATTTCTGCCGGGGTTCGTCTTAATACAGAAACGGATATGCTGGAACTCTCGCTTGACTTTGACGATATCTCGCTTAAAGAACTTATGGAATTATTGACTTCCTATAAAATAAAAAAGCGTTATCATCGTTTACAGGACGGATCTTTTATTCCCCTTGATTCACCGGCCTTTGAGGTTAGCGCAAGAATGCTTACCCAGCTTGGAGTCCGTCCCAATGATCTGAAAAAGAAAGTCATTGAACTTCCTAAATATCGTGCCTTATATTTAGATAGTTTGGCGCGCGAAACTGGTGAGTTTTATATGGAACGCAGCAGTGCTTTTAAGAAAATGGTACAGGATATAAAAGAGCCAGAGGATGTGGAATATCAAGTTCCGGATGGCATACAGGGAAAATTAAGAGCATATCAAAAGACGGGATTTAAATGGCTAAAATCTTTGGCAAACTATGGCTTTGGCGGGATTTTAGCGGATGATATGGGCTTAGGAAAAACCTTGCAGGTTCTTACCTTTTTGCTATTTGAAAAAACAGATACGCCGCAGCCTTCTTTGGTTATTGCACCTACTTCACTTGTTTATAACTGGGAAGAGGAAGTACAGAAATTTGCGCCTAGTCTGAGGACTTTGGTCGTATCGGGAGACCCGGAAACGAGAGCAACACAGCTTCAAGAAGTTGACGAAGTGGATTTAGTCGTAACTTCGTATGCCTTGATTAAACGTGATATTGAATTTTATGAAAAAAAGAAGTTTTTGTATTGCTTTCTGGATGAGGCACAGCATGTGAAGAACCCGAATACTTTGAATGCCAAAACTGTAAAAAAAATCAGAGCTAAGAATTATTTTGCGCTGACAGGCACACCAATCGAAAATACATTAACAGAGTTATGGTCAATTTTTGATTTTATCATGCCAGGCTATTTGCAAAGTCATAGGACTTTTACCAGTAAGTTTGAACAGCCTATTGTAAAAAATAGTGATAAACAAGCGCTTAATGAACTTAGTCGTCATATCAAGCCTTTCATTATGCGGCGGATGAAAAAAGCCGTGCTTAAGGAATTGCCGGAAAAAGTAGAAAGTAAACTGAGCTGTGAGATGACAGAGCAGCAGGTAAAACTTTATGCTGCTTGGGCAGTGCAGGCGAAAGCAGAACTTGACACTGAAATTGCCGCGCATGGTTTTTCAAAAAGTCAGATAAAAATTCTAGCATTACTAACGAGATTAAGACAAATTTGTTGCCATCCATCTCTATTTATCGAGGATTATCATGGTGGCAGCGGCAAGTTGGAAGTTTTTAAAGAGATTGTCAAGGAAGCAGTAAACGCTGGTCATCGGGTACTTATTTTTTCTCAGTTTACGGGTATGCTGGCGATTATTAAAGAAGAGTTAGTAAAAATGAATATATCTCATTATTATTTGGACGGATCAACGCCAGCCGAAGATCGGATAAAACTTGTGCATTCTTTTAATGCTGGAGATAGAGAGGTATTTCTCATATCGCTTAAAGCAGGAGGTACAGGACTAAATCTGACAGGGGCAGATACCGTAATTCATTATGATCCATGGTGGAATCCTGCGGTAGAAGATCAGGCGACAGATCGGGCGTATCGCATCGGTCAGAAAAATTCAGTCCAAGTATACAAATTTATTGCAAAAAATACAGTGGAAGAAAAAATCTATGAACTCCAAAATAAAAAGCGAGAAATGATCGACAGCTTAGTAAAACCCGGCGAAAATTTCTTGACTAAGCTAAGTGAAGATGAAATACGGAAGTTGTTTGTTCTCTAGGGGCTGTGGAGAAATACCACACTGGATTATATCGTGATTTGCTTTGTAAGCTTTATACCCAATTGAACAGCTTTTTCACAGTCTTTAGGAAATTGTTCTTCTCGAACTTTCGCTTTTTTACTTTCATCAAATAGTGTTGCAACGTATTTTGAGTAATCATCAAATTGGTAGGTATCATTCACAGTGAGGGTTTCTACGTAGCCAAACGTTCGTTGAAGACACATTTCCATTGGTTCAAGTTCTTTTTCCAAATTCGAATCTTTCATTTGGGTATTTGTCCAGTTCATCGTATAGATCAAAGCAATAGCAATGAGATAACATAAAGAGGACTGGCAACAAATTCTACTGTTGCCAGTCCTTACATTGTGTATCACTAAATTATGATCGAGCGTGTTAGTTATCTTTTGCTTCGATGACTTTTTCTGCTACGTTTTTTGGTACTTCTTCGAAGTGATGCATTTCCATAGAATAAGTGGCTCTGCCTTGCGTCCTTGAACGAAGATCTGTTGCATATCCAAACATTTCAGAGAGGGGAACAAACCCTCTTACAATCTGCATGACGCCTCTTGCTTCCATACCCTCGATTTTACCTCTTCTCGAGTTTATATTACCGATTATATCGCCCATATAGTTTTCTGGAACTGTAACCTCCACTTTCATGATAGGCTCGAGCAGCACAGGGGCAGCTTTTTTGCATCCATCTTTGAAGGCCATAGAACCAGCAATTTTAAAGGCCATTTCTGATGAGTCAACCTCGTGGTAGGAGCCATCAAACAAAGTAACTTTAAGATCTATTACTGGATATCCGCCGAGTACACCGTTGTTTAGTGCTTCTGTTATACCAGCTTCAACTGCAGGGATGTATTCTCTTGGGATCGCTCCACCGACAATCTTATTGACAAATTCAAAGCCAGTACCGGCTTCTTTTGGTTCAATCTCAAGCCATACATGACCGAACTGACCTTTACCGCCAGACTGTCTGATGAACTTACCTTCAACTTTAACTTTTTTCTTAATTGTTTCTTTGTATGCAACTTGCGGTTTTCCTACATTTGCTTCAACTTTGTATTCTCGCATCATTCTATCCACGATGATGTCTAGGTGAAGTTCTCCCATACCAGATATTATAGTTTGACCAGTATCTGGGTCGGTATAAGTCTTGAAGGTTGGATCTTCTTCGGCAAGCTTCGATAATGCGATGCCCATCTTTTCCTGCCCAGCTTTCGTCTTTGGTTCAATTGCTACACTGATCACTGTTTCAGGGAATTGCATGGATTCTAGAATAATTGGATGCGCTTCATCACAAAGTGTATCTCCTGTAGTTGTATCTTTAAGACCAACTGCTGCAGCGATATCTCCTGTAAAAACTTCTTTAATATCTTCTCTATGATTTGCATGCATTTGCACGATTCTACCAATTCGTTCTCTTTTGTCTTTCACTGAATTGTAAACGTAAGATCCAGCGTCCAGTTTTCCCGAATATACTCTAAAGAAACAAAGTTTTCCAACGAATGGGTCAACCATAATTTTAAATGCCAAAGCTGAAAATGGTTCGGTATCCTCAGGCTTTCTTTCCATTGGTATATCACCTTCAAGAGAAATTCCTTTGATCGGTGGTATATCTTCAGGGGAAGGCATATAAGCGATAACTGCATCAAGTAGAAGTTGGACACCTTTATTTTTATAGGAAGATCCACATGTCACTGGAATAATTTTCGTTTCGATTGTCGCTTTTCGCAAACTGGATATTAATTCAGCTGTTGTGATTTCTTCACCTTCAAGATATTTGATCGTTAAATCTTCATCTTGCTCAACAACTGCTTCAAGAAGCTTTGTTCTATACGTCTCAGCTAAGGCTAACATTTCTTCAGGAATATCAGTTTCTTCTATTTTTTCACCTAAATCATCCCTATACATTTCCGCTTTCATTTTTATCAGGTCGATAATACCTGTAAAAGTATCTTCACGACCGATTGGCAATTGGATGGGAATTGCATTTGCTTGCAATCTATCTTTCATCATTTGTATGACATTTAAAAAATCAGCACCCATAATATCCATTTTGTTTATATAAACCATCCTTGGAACTTTATACTTATCCGCCTGTCTCCATACCGTTTCTGTTTGCGGCTCAACGCCATCTTTAGCAGACAGTACTGTTATAGCCCCATCAAGCACGCGAAGTGATCGTTCCACTTCAACTGTGAAGTCAACGTGGCCAGGGGTGTCAATAATGTTAATTTTATGATTTTTCCATTGTGCTGTTGTCGCAGCCGAAGTAATTGTTATTCCTCTTTCTTGCTCTTGTTCCATCCAGTCCATTGTAGCAGCACCTTCATGAACTTCGCCTATTCTATGAGTTCTTCCTGTATAAAATAGGATGCGCTCAGTCGTTGTTGTTTTGCCAGCATCAATATGAGCCATAATTCCTACGTTTCTAACTTTATCAAGTGTAAATTGTCTTGCCATAAATATCTTCCTTTCGACATAAAATATACAAACCGGTCTACTAAAATAATAGTTCTTTATATTACAAATGTCAAGAATAAACAATTAGTCTGAAAGTTAAAACGTTTATTCTTGACACCTTCGTGTAGAATGCTATAATTTTATAGACCAGTCGGTTTGATTTACCACTCTATATGTGCGTGATATTACCTGAATATGAGGATTTAATAATTTTTGATAAAGGTGGATGTAAAGACTATATGAAGCAAAACACAAAAATTTTAAAAGGTGAAAAGTCTAAAGCGCAATTGATAGAATGTGCATCTCGTTTATTTCTGGAAAAAGGGTATAATGCAACAGGAATTAACGAAATCATAAACAGCGCTGGATTGTCTAAAGGGTCGTTCTATTTTTATTTCTCAAGTAAAAAAGATCTAGCAATATCCGTAGCTGAATATTATAACCAAATCATGCTTACTGACATTGCAAAGACTGCAAAAGATAAAACATGGGAAGCTTTTGTCGAAAAACTAGTGGGGGATCTCCTTAAAAAAGCAAAAGGAGGGAAGAGTTTTGGATGCCCAATGGCTGTATTAGGGATGGAGACTGCTATTTTAGATCCAGATATTGCCGCTAAAAATTATGCATCTTTACAGAGTATAATTGCGATCTTTACAGATGTACTGAAGAGGTCAGGGGTTTCTGAAGAAAAAGCGACCAGCAGTGCGGAGCGTGCATTTGCGATATATGAAGGATATTTGTTGTTATATAGATTAGGCAAAGATCTTCATGAATTAGAAAAACTTTTAAGAGATTTAAAAGAAATATAAACTTAATTTCGGATCTAAAAGGTAAATATAGTAAGTTTGTAGATCTATGTAGCCGTTTATATGGTGTAGTATAAAGCTGTCATTTTACAAAGAGCTCTTGGACTTTTATTGCTGGATGATGATAGCGTTCTTTTTGAATAGAGTCTTGTTTGTATTCGATCGCCTCTTGCGGGCACCAATGAATGCAGGCTAAGCAATATTCGCAATGATGCTGCCAGCAGGGGCGGCCTTGTTTAATGGTGATATTATTTGCCGGACATGTTTTGGCGCAGATCCCACAGCCAATGCAAGTATCTTTTGTCCAAAAATCTATATCCATTTTGCTGGGGTTAAAATCATGATACATTTTTTCCGCCATAGAATCCGTGATTAGGGCGGTTGTTTCATTTTTTTCTTTATGATCAATGGCTGCAGCAATTGCAGAAATTTCTTGTGGTTCATTGTCAATCCGATCGATAAAGTCTTGTTTTGGATGCGGATAATACATAAACCACATGTTGCCCGGCATTGATATGCCGAAGGTTGCCGACAAACTGCCGCCCCTGTCAATTAAAATCTGTTGCAATTGCTGAAAGGAAATAGCTGCAGAACTTCCATAGCTCGCAATTGCGAAGTAGTATATATCCTTATGAACAGGCATCGTTTCGACAAATCGCTTTAACATATGGGGAAGTCCGCGAAAATAGACAGGAAAGATGAATCCAATTCTGTCCGCGTTTAAAGCGTCATTATGATCCGTGTTTTTATGAATTCTTACGATTTTAGCATCGGTTAGATTGGTTTGTAAGTCCTTTGCTATTTTTAGAGAATTACCTGTACCAGTAAAATAATAAATTGTTGTATGCATAAACATCACTTCAATATCTATAGATTTTGGGACAGCTCATTAGCCGTATGCTTATCTTGAGCTGTCCAATACTTTTTAAATAAGAATAAAGAAAAAAGAAATTACCATTTTTCAATGTGTACTTTTTCAGCTTTATAACGATCCATAAATTCATTCTTTTGACCATCGGGATAGCCTACAGAAATCAGTGCAAATGGTTTTATATGAGACGGCAGATGAAATAAATTGCGTACATTTTCAGCAACAAAGTCTGCCGTTGCAACACCAAGCCATACACCACCAAGTTCTAGATGCACTGCTTCTAATAATAAATTTTCAGCAGCGGCAGCTAAATCTTGTTCCCAAGCGGTCGGAATTTTTAGATCATTTTCATTTGCTACTAAAACGAAGGTAACTGCTGAATTTGCAGCCATCTTCGCATAAGGAGAAACTTGAGAAATTTTTTCTAAATTCTCTTTTTCCTGTACGACAATAAATTCCCACGGCTGCTGGTTGCCTGCCGAAGGAGCCTGCATCGCTGCTCGAAGTAAGCGATCAATTTTTTCCGGCTCAACAGCCTGATTTTTAAATTTACGGATACTTCTTCGATTGAATATTTCTTTCATAATATAGATACCTCCTCAGAATATTGTAATGCTTTTCTATATATTTTTTATTATAACTATTCTAAGCAACGTTTTCCAATTTATTCTGTCTTTTATATATACTATGGACAGATAGGCAGCGGGTCGGCGATAAGCACCCATCTGCGTCGTTGCATGAAGGTGCTGTTCGTCGACGTACGACAGTACGACTCCTTCACATCCCCTTCATGCGCCTAGCATCTGGGCACTTCTCACCAACCGGCAACCTATCTTCGTACTAGTTTATGGGGGAAACAAATTTAAATATCTTCTATGGTCGACAGTTTAAGCGATGATTCCAAGCTGAATCATCGCTTTTGTAATTTGTAGGTTAAACCTTCGATTGACAACAATTTTAATGGAAGATCATCTAGAGAATATACAAAAAAATAACGGAAGCATTACAGCTCTATTTTTAATTTACTTAATTTTTACATAGACTTAACATTTCACAATATGTATCTTGCTATACTGGAAACAGTCACTGACTAAATTATAAGGATGAAAGGACATCATAATGCGAAAAAATATTTTGAAGACGATCGTCTTCGGGCTATGTAGCACTCTTTTACTAGCTGGATGTGGATCTTCCAGCTCTACTGGCAGCGCAGACGGCAATGGTAAAAAAATTAAGATTGAATATTGGCATGTCAATGCTGAAACACAAGGCGGTAAAACAGTGGATCAGCTTGTTAAGGAATTTAACGCGCAAAGTAAAGATGTTGAAGTGGTTGCTCGTTATAATCCGGATATGTACAAGGGTTTGATGCAGAATTTGCAGGCTGAGGTTGCGACGGGTAAATCACCGGCTGTCGTACAAATAGGATGGGCATTTTTAGATTATTTTTCTAATAATTTTCAATATGTTGAACCTCAAAAAATTATAGATGCAAGTTTTCCGGATGATAAAACTTTTCTTCAAGATAAGTTTCTTCCGAACATATTAGGTCTTGCTAAAAACAGTAAAGAAAGTCAAGTTGGTATCCCTTATTCATTGAGTACACCAGTATTATATATAAACAAAGATCTTTTGAAACAAGCTGGATTAGATGAAAATGGACCAAAGACTTGGGAAGAATTGATCCAATTCTCTAATACGATTAAAGAAAAAACAGGAAAATACGGTTTTTATATGCAAGAACCAGCCGATAACTGGGCGCAACAATCCTTAATTGAAAGCAATGGTGCTAAGATGATAACCAACGGCAAGGCAAGTTTTGCCTCAGAAGAAGGCATCAAAGCATATCAAGCTTATGCGGATATGGTAGTAAATACAAAATCAGCGCTACATATTTCTTGGGGTGAGGGTGTACAATCCTTCATTGACGGAAATGTTGGCATGTTATATACGACGATTGCACAGAGAGCAAATGTCCAAAACAATGCAAAATTTGATGTTACAGCGGTGAATTCACCAGCTTGGCAAGGCAAGGATAGAAAATTGCCAGCAGGCGGATGTTTCTTAGCAATTACAGCACAGTCACCTGAAGAACAAAAAGCAGCGTGGGAATTTATGAAATTCCTTTATAGTGTGCAGTCTATGGCAGAATGGACGAAAGGTACCGGCTATGTACCACCTCGTAAAGATGTAGCTGAGGCTGAAAATGGCTTAAAAAGTTTCTTAGCTGAAAACAAAATGATGACGGCAGCTACAACGCAAATGGAAAGTGTAGTACCTTGGACCTCTTTCCCAGGGGATGCAGGTCTCCAAGCAGAACAGCTGTTACTTGATGTAAGAGATCGAATCTTAAATGGCAATATTTCAGCGCGGGACGGTTTGACGGAAACCCAGACGAAGATTAATACATTGATGAAATAGAGTTCATGCATTGCGGGAAGATCCCCGGCTTGAGACGCAGTTAAACAAAACGTTGAAAACGGTGGATTCAGAGAAAAATTCTGGACCACCGTTTTTACATGTTAGCAAAGAGAACGATAGGAAAGAGGTGCAAGAATGGAAATAAACAAAAAAGGAATCTGCGCTAGAAACCGGGACTGTCTGTTAGCGTATGGGTTAATCCTTCCGTCGCTGATTGTATTTGGAATATTTATGTTTTATCCACTCTTTTATACCATTTATTTAAGTTTTTTTGATTGGAATATGATTAAGCCGATCAAAACTTTCGTCGGTTGGAAAAATTATATCGCTTTATTTCAAGATCCATTGACGTATATTGTGTTAAAAAATACGCTGACCTATCTTGGTATTTTATTAGTGCTTAACTGTGCAGCACCGTATGTTTTAGCGTTTATTTTATCCTTTGTCATCAAACGTGGTCAAAGTTTTTATAAAAGTGCATTTTTTTTGCCAAGTGTAATTTCACTTGTTGTAGGGTCTATTTTGTATTTATGGATTTTAAACCCCGTATCCGGTCCGGCTGCGATTATTGCCAACCTACTGGGTATTCCCTTACCTGTTTGGAGTAAAACGCCGGGTTTGGTTATTGTCATATTGAGTTTCATCACAACATGGAAAGTGTTTGGCTATAATTTCATTGTCATATTTGGCGGTGTGGCAGGTGTGCCGCGTGAAGTCATTGAAGCAGCGCGGATTGATAATGTGCCGTTATATAGAATTTTCTTTGATATTGTGCTGCCGATGAGCGGGGCTACCGGAATCTATATTTTTATTATGACAATTGTTCAAGGATTGCAGTATGTTTTTACGCCAATCAAGGTCATTACGCAAGGCGGACCGGATAATGCCAGCTCCAATGTGATTTATCACGTATATCAAGAGGGCTTTAATTTATATCACACAGGATACGCTTCAGCTTTTGCGATTGTAACGATGGCATTATTTATTGTACTGCTGATTTTTGAATTTAAATATGTGGAGAAAGGTATTTATTATGAAAAATAAACAAGAGTATCCGTGGCATTTTTTGCTTTGTATCGCGTTATTTTTTTCTTTATTGCCGATTGTTTTCGCGATTTCCAATTCTTTTAAAGATTTGAGCGAAGCCTATAATAATGTATTTAATTTGATTCCGGACTCTCCGACTTTAGATAATTATGTACGGGTTTTTTCTCAACTGCCGTTCACGAACATTGTAACAAATACATTTCTCATTGCTGCCACAGTAACGATTTTTAAAATAATTACTGGAATCATGGCGGCTTATTCTTTTGTATATTTTGATTTCAAAGGGAAAAATGTTTTGTATTTTATTCTGATTAGTACGATTTTCATTCCCTTTACAGTCACGATGATTCCAAACTATCTGACGGTATCGCAGCTTGGCTTTCGAGATCATCTTTTAGGTGTTATTTTACCGCAGCTGAGTGATGCCACTGGAATTTTTTTAATTCGGCAAGCGATGCGGACGATTCCTTTTTCATTGATAGAAGCAGCGAGGCTGGAAGGGGCAAAACCCCTGCGTGTACTATGGGATATTGTTTTGCCGATGGTGAAACCTGCGGTTGTTTCCACAGGGATTATGTTCTTTATCAATTCATGGAACGAATATGTGTGGCCGGTATTGGTACTGAAAGACAAGGTCAACTATACTTTACCGCTAGCCTTGCAACTTTTCATCAGTTCTGAAGGAGGCACCGATTTTACGGTTGCTATGGCGGTGTCCGTCGTTACGATGATGATTCCGCTGATCTTGTATCTCATTTTCCAACGTTATATCATTCAGACATTTACTTCTTCTGGGGTGAAAGGTTAATCGAAAACGCAAAGAAAGGTCGGTAAAATATGAAAGAAATTATATTTGAAGATGTATGTAAGACTTATCATAAAACGAATGTTATAGAAAATTTAAATCTCACAATTCAACCGGGCGAGCGTCTTATTTTATTAGGCGCTTCGGGATGTGGAAAATCAACGACATTACGGATGATTGGTGGGCTGGAAGAAATCACTTCCGGAAACTTGTATATGGATGGACAGCGTATCAATGATGTAGCCAGCGGCAAACGAAATGTGAGCATGGTTTTTCAAAATTATGCCTTGTTTCCCCATATGACCGTGGCAGAAAATATTATTTATGGATTAAAGGTACAGAAATTAGCGCAGGAAGAAATTAAAGAAAGACTACAGTCGGCGCTTTCTATGTTGGAGTTAAATGGTTTGGAAGAGAGAAAACCCAAAGATTTATCGGGGGGGCAGCGTCAACGTGTAGCGTTAGCTCGTGCGATTGTTAAGCGCAGTGATGTATTGCTGCTGGATGAACCGCTTTCCAATTTGGATGCACAGCTTAGAGTGCATGCGAGAAAAGAATTGGTCAAAATTCATCAGGCCTATCATCAAACATTCGTCTATGTTACCCATGACCAAGTAGAGGCGATGACAGTCGGAGACCGTATCGCCCTGATGGACAAAGGCAAGTTGCAAATGGTAGATACACCGCATAATGTTTATCACAGACCGGCGAATGTTTTTGCGGCTAAATTTATTGGTTCCCCGGCGACTAATATATTTACGGTGCAGTACGAAGAGCGCGCAATACAAATCGGTTCTCAAAAAGTTACGTTGCCAAATGTTTGGAATGATTATGTTGGTAAGAAGGGCTGCGCAGCGTTTTATTTGGGAATCCGCCCGGAACATATTCAGCTGGAAACAGAGCAAGTGGAAAATTCTTTTTCTGGTACAGTGAAGTACATTGAAGATTATGGAAATCGCTGCGGGGTGTATTTTACGATTGGTGATGAAGAAGTGGTTGCCATTCAAGATCAAGTGGATTTAAAACCGGGACAACCGGTATGGTTTAAGTTGAATTTTAATAAGATGCATGTGTTTGATAAACAAACAACAATAAATATTGGCTATCCGGAGGTGTAAGATGAATCTATATATTAGCACGAATTTATATAAACCAGAGCAGCTCAATCATGTATTTGAATTACTTGAACAGGTACAAGATCCTATGCTGGGTATTGAGATCTTCCCTGAATGGCACAACCCTTTATTTGGAGATATGCTTGCAAAGTATAAAGAAAAATTTCGTTTGTACCCAAGCTCTTTACATGGTCCTTATGAGCAAATTGAACATAGTAAACGCGAAGGGACACAAGACTATATAAAAGCTGCTGCATATTTTCGGCAGACCTTGAGACTGGGAAGAAGTTTGCATAGTAAGTATATCGTTTATCATCATAACAATTGCCCGGTAGATTCTGAAAAACGAGAAGAAATGGTGCAGGTTTCCTCAAAAAATCTTCAAACACTTGCAAAAGAAGCGGCACAATATGGCGTACGTATTGTCGTCGAAAATGCCGGTGTGCGTTCCAGAGGAAATATGCTATTTAATGAAGCAGAATTTATTCGCATGGCAGAGCAGATTCCCGAAGGCATTTTGCTAGATATAGGGCATGCCCATGCCAATGGGTGGAATCTGGAGCATGTGATTAAATCCTTATCGCATAAGATTATCGCTTATCATGTACACAATAACGATGGGGAGGCAGATCATCATAATCGTATTTTCGATGGAACCCTGGACTTTGAACAGTTCCTTAAAACGTATCAAATCTATACGCCTAAAGCCGATATCGTGATCGAATATGGAAAACATTGTGCGGAAGATAAAGAAGGTATTATAGAGGACATTGCTTATATTCGTAAGGCATTGCAAGTTTGAGCTTAACTGAAAAAGTTTAATCGCTAAATCTTGTTGGATGGGGGCGATTATCTCTTTTTTATTGCGATAATGTAGGTGTCTAAAGGGTAAATAAAGGACTGAGAATAAATGAACAGACCCCCATAAGTTAGACCTAAAAATCTAATTTAAGGGGGTCTGTTTTTTCATGGCAAAGTATAGTTTTGAACTTAAGCAAAAGGTTGTCCAGGCATACTTATCTGGCGAAGGTGGATACAAATATTTGGCAAAAAAATATTCGATAGTGAATGAGGTTATGGTAAGGAAATGGGTAAATGCTTATCAAAAAATGGGTTCTGATGGATTAATGAGATCTCGAAAAAATAAAACTTATTCTTTTGATTTTAAACTTCATATGGTAGAGTCATATTTAACAACAGAAGTTTCATATCAGGAGTTAGCTTTGAGTGTCGGAATGAATAATCCTACACTGCTTGCCAGATGGGTAAATGATTTTAGAATTGCTGGTCCTGATGCTTTGAAACTTAAAACGAAGGAGCGTCGTTCAAAAGTGGAAAAGCCAAAAGATATCAGTAAACCTATTGCTGAAAAAATAAATAGTGATTCTAAATACCTTAAACAACTTGAAGAAGAAAATTTAAAACTCAGGATCGAAAATGCATATTTAAAAGAAGTGAGGAGACTGCGTTTAGAGGGAAAACCTCAAAGCAAAAAGCGAGAATCATCCAAAGTCTCCGAGGATCCTTCAAATTAAAAGATATTCTCGCTATCACTGGATTTCCTAAAGCTACATATATGTATTGGCAAAAGCGATTCGAACGAGAAAATCCAGATTTAGAATTAGAAACATTGATTTTAGAAATACATAAACAACATAAAGATTTTGGTTATCGTAGAATTTGTGGACAACTACGTAAAAACAAGGTGGTTGTGAACAAGAAAAAAGTACAACGTATTGTACAAAAACTTGGCATTCAAGTAACTTCATTTACACGTAAGAGCAGAAAGTATAGTTCTTATAAGGGAAGAATCGGAAAAGTTGCACCAAATAGACTTCACCGACGTTTTAATACAAATGTTGTTCATCAAAAAATCACAACAGATACATCTGAGTTTAAGTATTATGAAATTGATGATAAAGGAAGAATGATAATTAAAAAGCTTTATCTTGATCCATTCATGGATCTTTGCAATCGTGAAATCATAAGTCATGGTATTTCTCAGAGTCCTTCGGCTGAAAATATAATGAAAGCATTAAATGAAGCTATTGATATAACTTCAGACTGCCAATATAGGAGAACATTTCATTCTGATCAAGGATGGGCTTACCAGATGAAAGCTTATTCACATACATTAAAAGCTAATAGAATATATCAAAGTATGTCACGCAAAGGAAACTGTTACGATAATTCTGTAATGGAAAATTTCTTTGCAATTATGAAACAGGAAATGTATTACGGAGTTGTTTATCATAGTTACAATGAGTTGAAATCTGCGATTGAAAAATATATAAAATATTATAATGAACAAAGAATCAAGCAAAATCTGGGATGGATGAGTCCTGTTGAATATAGGCTCAGTCTCCTGGCTGCATAAAGAAATAGCGTAACAGCTAAAACTGCTACGCTACAAAGTCTAACTTATAGGGGTCACTACAAAAATCCCAGTCCTTTACTTATTTGTGTATTTTGTTATAATATTCTAATAGGTGCTATCATAAAACGGTAGGCGGTCAATCTTGCCCCCGAAAGGGGGGATGCCCATGAATGAGACGAATGTAACATTGTTGCTTTTCATTGTTCTTGTGGTATTTTTACAAAAAAAGTAACCGCCCTCCAGCTACCAACTTGAGGCGGTAATTTTATTACTTATACTTTTTGGGGCTGACCGCTTATCGGTAGCACTTTATCTATATTTATTATAACCATAATTTTAAAAAATATCAAACGTAATTTTAGATCAATTTTATCTGTCGACCGTTTTCTTCCAGCTGTTGACAATGCATAACATTTAGTTTATGATAAATAATATAAAGGGTGCTACCGATAGACGGTTCACCTGACAAAAATATAGAGATTAAATCAAAAGAGTGTAACCGCTATATCTTGCTGGAGATTGGGGCGGTTATCTCTTTTTTATTGCGATAATGTAACCTGTAGCAAGTATAAGCAATACATAAAGCTCCAGAGTTCCCATATGCTCACCCCATTTCTGTGGGGAAGGTAAACCGCCTACCGTTATCGTAGCACCTATTCGGATTATAACAAATAATGTCAAAAAAGTGCAAGAGTAAACACGAAAACCACAACAAAAAAACATGATTTTCATCATAAAAATCATGTTTCATCCTATTTTTACTTGCAATCGCTAAAAAGTGTAATATAATTAGTAATAGGTGGAAATTAAAAAAGTCGCCGTGTCCTGGGAGTGGTGGAACACTCACAGGCACGAGCAGGTGTATACGGCACCTACACGTAACAGCTAGCTGTCTACGACGACAATTTATTATACCGTGCTTTTCCCTTGATTACAAGGGCAGGGCTTATTTGGCATAATACGATTGAAGTTTTGGCAGGGAGCTTAGCGTCTGCATGCAATCAAGACGAAGCATAGCGCATGTGTAGGTTGAATAAAACCTCGCATGTGCTTTTTTGATTTCCCCTGAAACAAACTGTATGTTGGTTTCCTCTATCTTCCCCTTAGCGGATAGAGGAAACCACATGCAGGATGATGATGGGGGGATATAAATTGGTATCAGTACAAGCTGGTAAAAAATTATGGTCAAGGCATCACAGCAGCCTGTGGCGAGGCGGCACCCTCGCCACACCCGATGGAGAAATTAGGGGTTTTGTAAATGTATAAAACCTACCGAACAACAAAAGACACGATCATAGCTGAGGAAACAGAAAACGCAGAGATAACCTTTCAATTGATTACGGATTTGGATAGTAAAGAATATGTGATGGTCAAGCGGCAAAAGAAAGTTACGATATACAATCTTTTGCCGCTTGGTGATGTCACTGAAATAGTGAATGATGTTTCATTCGAAGAGTATAGAGACATGATCTATGCGAGATTTGATAAGGAACTATTAGAACAAGGAATCAAACCGAGGCGTAGAGAGAATCAAAAAATTTTGAGGGAATATGGATTCAGTCAATCCATATTTTAAAGATGAAACTTAAATTTTTGATTCAGTATAGAATTTATTAACTGAACAGCAAACAAGGGGCAGTCAATCGTGCGACTGCCCCTTGTTTGCTGTTCAGTTAACGATAAAAAATGTTATATTCCTCGTGTCTCTTGCGCTTTGACTTTCAACACTTCTTCGCGCAAAGATTGCCAAATCATTTGGAAAAGTTCATTATAACGAAGTGTCGTGCGAATCTTTGAGATATCGCGTGGTCTTGGAAGATCAACATCAATGATAGTTTTTATCGTACCGGGATGCGCTGTCATCACCATAATGCGGTCACTGACACAGAGCGCTTCATCAATACTGTGGGTAATAAAAATCGTAGTTTTCTTGGTTCGTTCCCAAATCTCTAACAGCTCTTGCTGCAAGATAATACGGTTTTGTTCATCTAGTGCACCAAAAGGTTCATCCATAAGCAGAATTTGCGGATCATTTGCAAAAGCTCTGGCGACACTGACCCGCTGTTTCATTCCGCCTGAAAGTTGAGATGGGTAGGCCTTCATGAAATTTTCAAGCCCAATCATTTTTATATAATACATTGCAATTTCATAGCGTTCTTTTTTTCCAAAGCCTCTCATTTTCAGCCCGTAAGCTACATTATCCAGTACATTCAGCCATGGGAAGATCGAGTGTTCTTGAAACACCATTGAACTTAACGGTCGATTTCCATCGAGGGCATCTATTAAAATTGTGCCGGTAGATGCTGTCTCTAGTCCGGCTAAGATTCTAAGAAGCGTTGTTTTTCCACAGCCACTGGGGCCCACAATAGAAAAAAACTCCCCATTGGCTATTTTTAAATCAATATTAGAAATTGCGGGTACATTACCTTGCGGAGTTTGAAAGATTTTACTTACATGATCGATTACGATACGGTTTTTTAGTTGAGTCATATAGATTCCTCCGCTATTTTTATTGTTTCCATGGCAGCGCCAAACGTTCGAGCCAATCTAGGATAAGAGAGAAGATATATCCTAGAACGGATAACATAATCAAGGCGACGAACATTCGCTCAATGTCAAACATGTCATAGGCACGCCAAATCATCCAGCCGATGCCGGCTTGTGCCGCAGATAGTTCTGCTGCCACGATTAAGATGAGTGCCATCCCCATACCGAGTTTTAGCCCAGCAAATATCATTGGCAAAGCGCCGGGAAGTGCTACGGTCAGATAGAAATTTTTCCGGTTAGCACCAAAGCTTTTGGCCACATCAAGATAAATTTTATCAATGTTTAAAACACCGGTTAGCGTATTGATTACAACTAAATAGAAAACACCGATCGCTATTGTGAAAATTTTTGAAGTTTCGCCGAGGCCAAAGATGAGCAGGATCAATGGCATCAGTGCTAATTTTGGGATGGGATAGGTTGCATTGATCATTGGTTCAAGAGAAGAACGAACCCAAGGGGACAATCCCATAGCGATGCCAATGATAATTGCTGGAATAGCGCCAACTGCGAATCCAAGCACGATTCTTTGCACGCTGATAAAAGTGTGATAGAGAAGTTCTCCGGAAAAAAGCAGTGGTACAAATGCTTTCATAATAAAATACGGGCTGGAAAACAAGCGAATATCAATAGCATTTGTTTGCGCTAAAATTTCCCATACAAATAATAAAGTTAATGGGGACAATATGGACATAACACGAAGAACAGTTAGACGGTTCGATTGTATTTTCATAGTTTACCTCACAAAAATTCATTGTTATGCCGAAATATTTATCCGCAAGTGAAGCTTTTTCACAAAAAGTATTTTTATTTGTGTGAAAAAGCATTTACTGTTGGAGTATTTCTATTGAAATGTTACATAAAATACAGCTGTTACAGCCTGATTATTTATATGGTCCTAATATTTTTAAAGCAAAATCAACAAAACTATGGTCGACTACATCATAGAGCTGAAGATCAGATTTTAATAAATCATTTTTTTTGTACCAAGCTAAATCTAGGGCGATACCTTTGGTTTTTAAATAGCCATCAGGATTTAAACCTGTAGGGTACATGGTTTCATATAATTTTGCATCTTTGACAACAGAGTATTTGCAAAGAATATCAATCATTTCTTCTTTATTTTTATTTTTAAAGAAGGCGTCATTATAATCGCGGACGGATTGAATATACGCTGTCATAAAACGGTTTGCGACTTCCGGATTTTTGGTTAAACTGGTGCCAAATACGAGAAGGGCAGTTTGTGCGTCAGGGTCATATTCCATAGGATCTTTCCAAGGAGATAAGATTCCTTTATTCATTCCTTGCGTGATAAATGGTTCAATCACCATTGCGGCATCAATACTCTGATTGCTTAGAGATACCAGCATATCCGGGAAAGAGCGGATGACTTGCACGTCTACGTCTTTTAATGTCATATTGCCTTTGTTCAATACGCGCTCTAGAGAAAGCTCATCTAGAGAAGCAGCGCCGACAATCGCAATTTTTCTGCCTTTGAGATCGGAATAATCTTTGATCGTATTTTCTAAGTCTTTACGTATGACCAAGCGGTAATATCCTTGCGTAGGTATATTGATTCCTTTATCTGCAACAATTTTAACTGGAATATCACGTGACATGGCATTGAATAACCCAGAGGAAGAAACTGTTGCCCCCACATCTAATTGACCGGCAGCAAGTTGATTAATCATCTCTTGACCGGAATTAAATTGAATAGGCTCGATTTTGATTCCAAGCGACTCATAATAGCCTTTTGCCATGCCAACTAAAATACCGGCATCAGAGGCGACTTGCTTCATTCCTACTTTTACAACAGTTTGTGTAGGCAGCGGTGATAAAGCAGGTGCCCATGACGGGGCCTGATTGCTTGTAAGCTGGTTCGAGTTGGTTGAGAGGCATCCAGTGAATAAAAATAATGATAGTATCGATAAACTTATAATTTTATAAAGTTTATGAATTGACATAATATCCCTCCTATATGAATTCTGGTACTTCATAGTATTCATGGAAAGGTTTATCGGTGATTTAAATGAAAAAGAAGGAAGGCTTTAAATTCCGTAGGTCTAGCTAGATTCGTTGTTTTATAGAAATAAAAAAATTATGTATTATTTTCAAGCATTTTTTGTAATACTATAAACAAAGTATTGGACAACCTGAAAATATCCAAAGATGTAAATAAGAATAGGGCTCTTGGTTCTACTTACTTATAACTACTAGTACGAAGATAGGTTGTGTATGTAGGGTTGAAAAATTCATTTGTGAATATGTGACGATTTCGTGTAAAAAAGGTTGTTTTTTTTTCTATCCATGGTAGTATAAAAATATGTTAGCAAATGATTGATTTTCTAATAAATGTGGCGATGATTGGGAGGAGATTAACATGGTGGAGATAATTGCAATGACTGTAGAAGACGCTAAGCAGATTGAAGCTGGCGGAGCTGACAGAATTGAACTTGTTAGTGCCTTAAGTGAAGGTGGACTTACCCCAAGTTATGGCTTAATTGAAGCTGTCGTAAATGCTGTTAAAATACCTGTAAATATCATGGTTAGACCACATGCAAAGGGCTTTTGTTATACCACAGATGAAATCAATTTAATGAAACGAGATATTGAATTTGCGAAACAGTTAAAAGTAAATGGTGTGGTTTTTGGTGTGCTGGATGAACAAAAAAATATTTGTGAAGCCAATTTGCAAAAACTTTTATCTGTATGTGATGGGCTCGAAGTTACGTTCAGTCGGGCAATTGATTTGATAAATCCTGTGAATGGAATGAAGATTTTAGCTAAATATCCGCAGGTTACAACGGTGATTTCTTCTGGTGGAACTGGTTTTATCAAGGATAACATAGAAATATTGAATAAGATGGTAGCGCATGCTAAACATATTCGTTTGCTGATCGGGGGCGGATTGACGCTCGACAATGTGGAAGAGATTATGCAGGCTGTGAAGCATGCTGATTTTCATTTTGGTTCTGCAGCAAGAGAAAACAGTTCCCTATTCGGGGATATAAGTAAAGCACGCATTGAAAAATTAGTGCATATTATTCGTGAAAATAAGTAGAATGTTTTTAGCAGGGAGTAGGGAAAAATCGCTCCTTGCTATTTTTATCTTCGTATACTTGTGTTATGTATACAAAGACTAGCAGAAAGCATAAATCAAAAGCAAGGCTAGTCTCATTCGTCATATTTATAAAATATTAATAAGTATCCGTATGATATACATTTGTTCTTTTACGTAAAACTATTAGTTAAAAAAGCTAGAGAAAACACGATAAAATTACGAATGTTTTCTTGACATGTATACAAAAAAGGCAATATAATGAATACATTACAAATTTAAACCATATGTTTAGAGATTTAAGGGGATGGAATGAGAGATGGCTGCAATCAAATTTGAGAAAGCTACTGTTTTAAAAGAAAAACCAGATGTATCAAAAATAGGTTTTGGTACGAAATTTTCTGATTATATGTTCGAAATGGATTATAATCCTGAGCAAGGTTGGCATGATCCACGGATCGTACCGTATCGTGATATTACCGTGAGTCCTGCAAATACGACACTGCATTATGGGCAGGCAATTTTTGAAGGAATGAAAGCATTTAGAACTAAAGATAACCGTATTGTAATATTTAGACCACTTGATCATATCAAACGTTTAAATCGTTCAGCAAAAATTCTTGATATTCCTGAGGTAGATGTAGAAACGGTTCACCAAGGCTTAAGAAAATTAATAGAAACTGAAAAAGCATGGGTTCCGGCTAAAAAAGGCACAAGCTTGTACATTAGACCATTTATTTTTGCAACTGATCCGTATTTAGGGGTAAGTGTAAGTTCAACGTTTAAACTTTTGATTATACTTTCTCCTGTAGCAGCGTATTATTCTGCTGGATTTAATCCGGTTAAGATTATGGTAGAAGATACTTATGTGCGTGCAGTTATAGGTGGTCTTGGCGAAGCAAAAACTCCGGCAAATTATGCGGCAAGTTTACATGCCGGTTTGGTTGCACATGAAAAAGGCTATGATCAAACCTTATGGTTAGATGGCGTGCATCGCAAATACATTGAAGAAGTTGGGTCGATGAATATTCTCTTTAAGATTAAAGGGGAAATTGTAACACCGTCGCTTTGCGGCAGTATTTTGGATGGTATCACGAGAAGAACTGTGCTTGCCGTTGCAAAAGAGTGGGGGATTCCAACATCAGAACGTCGTATTACGATAGATGAAGTACATGAGGCTTATATAAATGGCGATCTTGAAGAAGTATTTGGTTCAGGAACAGCTGCGGTTATTTCTCCGGTTGGAGAGCTTTATTATAAAGGCGAAAAAATGATCATCAATGGCGGAAAAATCGGTCCGTTTGCGCAAAAACTGTTCGATCATATTACAGGTTTGCAAAGCGGTGAAGTAAAAGATACATTAGGCTTAGTGGAAGAAGTAACGAAATTATAATTTAGTTTTGTAGGTAAATGTATGAAGATGGGGTGCGAATCGCAGCCTATCTTCATATTGTTTATAAGTGGAATGATGTATCTTATTTTATCTATACGCTGAGATCTCTTGCTAACTTTGCGAGAGGTTTATTTTTTTTGGATGGAAAGCAAGATTTTACATACAATATAAAAATGTAGTGAACATCCTCTAAATTGTTAGGATTCGTTGTTTTTAGAGAATTTTCAAAAAAAATAGTACAAAAGGTCTAATTTTCACAAATGCTATGATTTTTGAAAAATTTTCTTTGGATTTAAAAGGGTTTTAATGTTAGAAAGAGAATAGCAATAGGAATAAGAGTTGAGGGGTTTTGCGTATGCCTATACAATTGAGGGGATTATTATCGACCATTGAATTTTTAGACCTAGTTGATATTTTGATCGTAGCATTCATTTTATATAAATTATATGTTTTGCTAAAAGATACAAGAGCAATCACGCTGGTAAAAGGCTTGCTTGTGCTTCTAATACTTACGATGATCAGCAATTGGCTTGGTTTAAATGTAATCTATTGGTTATTACAGAAAACAGTTACATTGGTATTTGTGGCGTTACCGCTTGTTTTTCAGCCGGAATTAAGACGTACTTTGGAACATTTAGGACAGGGAAAACTGTTCGGCAGAAGCGTATTTTTAAATGTGGAAGAAGCAAAGTCCTTGGTGAATGAACTAGATAAAGCAGTGACGGTACTCGCACAGAATAAGATTGGTGCACTTATCGTTTTAGAGCGGGAAGTTGGGTTAAATGATTATTGCGCGACTGGTATACAGATAGATGGACTTATTACTTCAGAATTTTTGATTAATGTATTTATACCAAATACGCCGCTGCATGATGGTGCGGCGATCATTCGCGGGAATCGTATGGTTGCCGCCGGATGTTTATTGCCATTAACAGAGGATCGGACTTTGAGTAAGGAACTGGGGACTCGGCATCGGGCTGCAATTGGGATCAGTGAGCATTCTGATGCGATTGTGTTGGTGGTGAGTGAGGAGACAGGAACAGTTTCTATTGCACGGGGCGGGAGATTGATACGCCATTTGGATTCAGAAAAATTAAAGCAGAACTTAAGACCGTTATTTGCAACGCGCCAGACCAATTTTACTGATATGTTTTCTAAATGGAGGCATAATAAATGATGGATATACTGAACAAAAATTTATTTGCAAAAATCGTTGCATTGATTGTCGCGATTGTATTATGGTTTTTTGTTATGAATGAACAAAATCCTGCGATTGACAGTAGTTTTACACTTCCTCTTGAAGTTACGCATGCTCCGGAAGGTTATACAGTGAATCGGAGTGTAGAAAATATCAAATTAAAGGTACGCGGACCGCGGAGTTTGTTTGCGATGGCAACCGAACGCGATTTTAAAGCATATGTTGATTTGAGCGGCGTAAAAGAAGGACGGCATTCGATTAAAGTGCAGACTGTATTACCACAGGGCTTTGATCTGGTTAGTGTTTCGCCGGAAACGATTATTTTTGATATTGATAAAGAATTACAGCGCAATGTCAATATTGACGTTGCTTTCTCCGGTACGCCTGATTCTGGAGTTACCATAGGAAAGGCTATACCTGCTGTAAATTCCGTAACACTTGAAGGGGCAAGTTCCGCTGTAAATTCTGTTGCAAAAGTAGTGGGATATATTAATTTGGCTGGGAAAAATAGTGATTTTACAGTCGACATGCCGCTTGTTGCAGTGAATAATGAAGGCAAAGAAGTCGGCGATGTTAAGTTGTCACCAGGGTCTGTTAAAGTATCAGTATCCATTGTCAAAGGTCTATATAAAAAGTTTGTTGATATTAAGCCAAATCTTGCCGAGGATTTGCCGGCCGGATATATTTTAAACAGCGTTACGCTTGAACCGGCCAAAATGGATATTTATGGAGATCAGAGAGTGGTAGATACGTTAGAAGTTTTATATACAGAAAAAATTAGCTTGTCGGATATAGACAGACCGACAACAAAACAAATAAAAGTGCAGTTGCCGATTGGAATTACGGTGACAAACGATACAATAACTGCTAAAATTGATATCGTAAAGCGAAAAGAAGAAGCAGTTAAAAAAGAAAAGCAATAAGGAGAGAAAAATTATTGTTACGGATAACTAATTTTAGTGTACCTTTCGATGATGAATCTCCGCTAAATGATATTGTGGCTAAACGCTTAAAATTACCACCTGAAGCTGTGCTTGAGGTGGTAGTTGTGCGTAAAGCCATTGACGCTAGGCGGTATAAGAATAGTCCGATTTGTTTTGTTTATATGTTAGATGTGAAGATTGCGGTGCCTGAGAAGAAAGTGCTGGCAAAGCTTCGCAATGATAAAAATATAGCATTACTTGTGGAAAAGCCACAGACGTCTATTGTTTATGGAGAAACATCTCTAACGGAGCGTCCGATTGTTATCGGGTTAGGCCCGGCGGGGCTTATTGCAGCTTGGAAACTAGCCAAAGCAGGCTATAAACCTTTGGTTTTAGAACGTGGACGAGATGTAGATCGCAGGACAGCGGATATACAAAAATTCTGGCAATCGGGTATATTAGATGAAACTTCAAATGTACAATTCGGTGAAGGCGGTGCGGGAACTTTTTCAGATGGCAAACTGACAACGCGCATTAATGATAGTAAAATAGGTGATATCATTGAATTATTTATTTCTGCCGGCGCGCCGCCGGAAATTCGTTATTTGCATAAACCTCACATTGGTACGGATAAATTACGAAATATCGTAAAAAATATTCGCAATCAAATTATTCGCTTTGGTGGAGAGGTAAGATTTGAATCCACTGTAACAAATATCGATATCAAAAACGGCACAATAAAAGGTATTATGATAAATGAGAGTGAATATATTCCTTGTTCGGTCGTTATGCTTGCTATCGGACATAGTGCGCGTGATACCTATGCTATGCTTCATCAAAACAAGATTGCGATGGAGGCAAAGGCTTTTGCGATTGGTGTTAGAATTGAGCATCCGCAAGAATGGATTGATCGGGCGCAGTATCATATGGATGCGGGAAATCCGAGACTGCCGGTTGCCGATTATGCATTGACCTATCAAGATAAAGAGACTGGACGTGGCGCGTACTCTTTTTGTATGTGTCCCGGAGGACAAGTTGTTGCTGCTGCTTCAGAAAAAGATCGAGTGGTGACGAATGGAATGAGTAACTATAAAAGAAATTCTGGCGTAGCCAATAGTGCGCTTTTAGTTACCGTTTCTCCTGCTGACTTTGGTAGTGAAGTACTGGATGGTATCGACTTTCAACGTAAGTATGAAGCGTTGGCATTTACGTCTGCCGGCAGTAACTATTATGCACCGGTGCAAAGTGTTGGAGATTTTTTGATCAAGCAAAAAGGCAGTAAGAATTTTGTCACGAAACCAACTTATTCACCAGGTGTGACACCTGTCGATTTACATGATTGTTTACCGGTGTTTGTGACACATACTTTAGAGAAAGCATTGCCTTATTTTGGTCAGAAAATAAAAGGGTTCGATGATGTTGATGTATGTATGACAGGGATAGAAACACGGTCATCAGCGCCGTGCAGAATCATTCGCAATCGCGATTTCGTCTCACTGAATACGGAAGGATTATATCCGATTGGTGAAGGCGCTGGTTATGCTGGGGGAATTATGAGTGCAGCAATTGATGGCTTGAATGGAGCGATTGCTGTTATGGAAAAGTATAAATTTGAATAAATCTGTAGATTCTTAAGTATGGTGGATTTTGAAGGGAGAAATAAAGATGGCAAGACTTTTTGGAACTGATGGTGTACGCGGAGAAGCAAATATTGATCTCACACCGGAATTGGCGTATCGTTTAGGCAGGGCTGCAACGATATTTTTTGGAGAGAAAACAGATGAACAGCCAGTTTTGTTAATTGGCAGAGATACAAGGATTTCTGGACCTATGTTTGAAGCTGCGCTTGCAGCGGGAATTTGTTCTGCTGGCGGAAAAGCGATTTTAGCAGGTGTTGTTCCGACGCCGGCAATTGCTTATTTGACAAAACAATTAAATGCGCAGGCGGGAATTGTGATTTCAGCATCGCATAATCCGTTCCAGGATAACGGGATTAAATTTTTTGGCAGCAATGGTTACAAATTGCCTGATGCGGTTGAAGACCAGTTAGAAGAGCGTGTACATGCGATTGAACACGGATCGGAATTATTTCGCCCAACAGGAGAAAAGATTGGCACAATTGTATATCGCCATGACTTGATCAAAGAATACATAAACTACGTAGTGACAACCGTGCAGGAAGATTTTAAGGGAGTCAAAGTAGTTCTTGATTGTTCAAATGGTGCTTCTTTTGAAGCGATGCCGGTTGTGCTAAAGAAATTAGGCGCAGAAGTCATTGTCATTCATGATCAGCCAAATGGAATCAATATAAATAAAAATTGCGGATCTACGCATATTGAAACTTTGCAGGCTGCAGTTTTATCGCATAAAGCAGATATTGGAATTGCACATGACGGTGATGCAGATCGTTGCCTTGCCGTAGATGAAAAGGGGCAATTAATTGATGGCGATAAAATTCTTGTTATTTGTGCATTAGAAATGATGGAAAAGGGAACATTAAAAGATCATACACTGGTTACAACTGTTATGGCGAATATTGGTTTGCATCAAGCAATTAAAAAAGCTGGCGGCAGACTCGAAGTAACAAAAGTTGGTGACCGCTATGTATTGGAAAATATGCTGGAAAATGGTTATACATTAGGCGGTGAACAATCCGGACATATTATATTTAGTGAATTCAGTACAACCGGCGATGGATTGATTACAGCGATTCAATTGATTTCTTCTGTAAAGAGAAGCGGAAAAAGTGCATCTGAACTTGCCGGGCTTATGACAAGCTACCCGCAATTGTTAGTAAATGTACGGGTAAAAACCAAAGAAGGCTGGGAAGAAAATACCGATATCCAAGCGGCAATTCAAGCTGGTGATGATGAACTTGGTGATAATGGTCGTATTTTAGTACGTCCATCCGGTACAGAACCTTTAATTCGTGTCATGGCAGAAGGCCCGGATCAAGACCAATTGGATAAGATTTGTCATGAAATAGCTGGCGTCGTAAAGTCAGTGCAGGGATAAAAGTATTGACCGATTGACCAACTTATATTACAATATGGATTGTATACGAAAAGGAGCACAAAAGTGCTCCTTTATGCGTATGTTATAGCGAATGATGGGGAGGTGAGAATGAGAGGAAAAATTAGGAAGGTTTATCTATAATTATAGCGCTAGCTCTTAGAGTGATAAGAGGACGAGGAAGAGGTTTATCGAAAATCGGCGGATACCTCTCGGCTGACTACAGTCGTTACAAACCGACAAAACTGTGGGGTGACTTACAGGCCAAAGCGGTGCGAGTAGCAAAGATCGTTTTTTTCGTAAATAAAAATGTAGAACAATGGAGGATTCACTTATGTGTGGTATCGTTGGTTATGTAGGCTCGAAAGAGGCTGCACCATTTCTTATTGAAGGTTTGACAAAATTAGAATATCGTGGGTATGATTCCGCTGGTATCGCTGTATTCGACGGCGAAAAAATCAATGTGGAAAAAAGCGTTGGCCGTCTCAACGTATTAGAAAAGAAACTTGAAGGCAGAACGCCGCAAGGGGTATTAGGTATCGGTCATACGAGATGGGCAACACACGGACGTCCATCAGATCGCAATTCCCATCCGCACACAGACTGTTCGGGAAATTTTGTCGTAGTGCATAATGGGATTATCGAGAATTACCTGCACTTAAAAGAAAAATTAATCGAAAAAGGGCATATATTTACTTCTGAAACGGATACAGAAGTTGTTGCACATTTAGTCGAAGATTTATATGAGGGTGATCTTGAGGTAACTGTTAGAAAAGTCCTTAAATTAATCGAAGGATCTTACTCGCTTGTCTTTATGGCACGCAATGAACCTGATAAATTAATTTGTACAAAACAAGATAATCCGCTTGTCATTGGTCTTGGTGAAGGGGAGAATTTTATCGCCTCTGATATTCCTGCGATTATTTCACGCACACGCAAAACTTACATTGTAAGTGACGGCGAAATTGCAGTTGTAAAAGCTGATTCTGTATGGATTACAAATCGTGAAGGTGTACCTGTTACGAAAAAGGTATTTGAAGTAAACTGGAATGCGGAAGCTGCGGAAAAAGGCGGTTATGAACATTTCATGTTAAAAGAAATCTACGAACAGCCAAAAGCTGTACGTGAAACGATGTCAGCACGCTTAGCAAAAGACGACAGTGCAGTTGTAATGGATGAATTAAAATGGAATAAAGATTATTTAAAATCCTTTAAGAAAATCTTCATCGTTGCGTGCGGAACTGCATATCATGCAGGCGTTGTCGGCAAATATTATATAGAAAAATTAGCGCGTATCCCGGTTGAAGTAGACATTGCGTCTGAATTCCGTTATCGCGGACCAATCATTGACGATCGTACATTGACGATTGTTGTGAGTCAATCAGGTGAAACCAGTGATACTTTGGCTGCGTTAAAAGAAGCGAAACGTCTAGGTGCGAAAACACTGGCGATTACCAATGTAGTAGGCTCCTCGATTGCGCGTGAAGCCGATCAAGTGATCTATACTTGGGCAGGTCCAGAAATTGCTGTTGCATCAACGAAAGCGTATACAACACAATTGATTACAATGTTCATGCTTGCAACGTATATGTCTCAAATCAAAGAAACGATTACACCAGAATGTACAAAAAAATTAATTGATTCTTTACGGAAACTTCCTGCACAAGTGCATGAAATCTTAGAAGATGTAGAACCGATTAAGACATTTGCGCAAAAATATGGCTTCAATGAAGATGTGTTCTTCATCGGTCGTTCTCTTGATTATGCGGTAGCATTGGAAGGCTCATTGAAATTAAAAGAAATTTCCTATATTCATGCTGAAGCATATGCTGCTGGTGAATTAAAACATGGTACGTTATCTTTGATTATCGAAGGTGTGCCAGTGATTGCACTTGCAACACAAAAGAGTGTATATGAAAAAACTTTGAGTAATATCAAGGAAGTAAAAGCACGTGATGCAGTCGTAATTGGTATTGCGCTTGAAGATGATAACCAAATTGAAAAATATGTGGATCATATTATTAAAGTGCCAAATACAGATGAATTATTAGCGCCATTGTTGGCTGTAATTCCACTGCAATTGCTAGCTTACTATGCAGCAATTACCAGAGGCTGTGACGTAGATAAACCTCGTAATTTGGCAAAATCAGTTACGGTGGAATAAGAAACTCATAATTTTACCCCTTAGGATATAAAAATCCTAAGGGGTATTTTTGTTTTTATAGGTTAAAAGTCTAACAAAGTAAGTGATTTACTGAGAATACATAAGTTTTTCAAAAGTTCTTCATAGTATATTCATAAAATTTTGCTAAGATAAAAACAAATAAATTTTCTGATCGCTCATGAAGCTTTACAGAAAGATACATGAGATAAGTTTCTATAGAAAGCAGGCAAAAGTATGCATCCGATTTTATTTAGTATTGGAAGTTTGGAATTTCGCGTTTGGGGAGTTTTAGTGTCGATAGGAATTTTCGCTGGTGTTTGGTTGACGATTCGGTTAGCAAAAAACAGTGAATTCACATCAGAAATGATACAAGAATATATCTTATATGGTGTATTTGCAGGCCTTTTGGGTGCCAGGCTATGGGAGGTCATCTTCTCGTGGGAAGAATATAGTTCAAACCCAGTGGAAATGTTGATGTTTTGGCAAGGCGGTTTATCCATCCAAGGTGCAGTTTTTGCGAATGTTATATTTGGTTGGTGGTATTTCAGACGAAAAAAAGTAAGCTTTCGTCGATTTGCTGATATTGCTTCACCCGGACTTCTTTTAGGGCAGGCCATTGGTCGGATTGGTTGCTTTTTTAATGGTGATGCATATGGAAAACCGACAGAAGCTTGGTATGGTATAATTTATCAGCCAGGTACGCCAGCCTTTCATGCATGGGGAGCCACGTCCCTTGTGCCCGCGGAATTAATGGAGGCAGGGATAGATCTTCTGATTTTACCGATTGTACTATGGATATTTCGTAAAAAGAAATTTGATGGTCAGGTGGCTTTGACGTATTTTATTTTATACTCACTGGCTCGATTTGGACTAGAATTTCTGCGAACCGATAGTCTGATGATTGGAGGTTTTAAAGCAGCGCAACTGACTGCATTGCTGACTGTTTTGGTAGCAGCAAGTCTTTGGATATGGAACTTTCGTAAAGGTCAGAAGTCTTACGAATGATTGAATAAATAAAATGTTTGGAGGGAATACGATGGAACATACAATGTGGGGCTATGGATTATGGCCGGTTGTGATCATCAATTCTTTGATATTTATTATATTTGCTTTTAGTTTTGCTCGTCCTCGATCGTTGACAGATTGGCGAACTTTTGGTACTTTTTCTGCGTTTATCGTAGCTTTGTTTACGGAAATGTATGGTTTTCCATTAACGATTTATCTTTTGTCCGGTTGGTTAGCTAAATATTTTCCGGAGAGTGCCTTGTTCAGCCATGATGCCGGACATATCTGGTATACCTTGCTGGGGATGAGTGGGGATCCGCATCAAAATCCAATTCATGCGTTAAGTAGCTGGTTGATCTTGGGAGGCATGATGTTTTTAGCATTTACTTGGGTATATCTTTATCGTGCACAACGAAAGCAAGAACTGGCACAGACTGGTCCATATGCGGTGATTCGTCATCCGCAATATGTTGCCTTTATTGCCATTATGACCGGTTTTTTGTTGCAATGGCCAACGCTTTTAACAGTTTTGATGTATCCTATTTTGGTAGTGATGTATATACGGTTGGCGCGTTTGGAAGAGCGTGAATCTCGCGCGTATTTTGGGGAGGTTTACGAGCAATATCAAGCAGTAACACCAGGCTTTATACCACGTCAAAAGCGCAAGCACGAAACTAGATAAGAATTAGGGGAAATTAACACAAGGCGCATTACAAATTGGATGAAAAGTAATGCGCCTTGTGTTAAGATTTTTATATGAATTTATAAAGCTTTTAGATGCAGAAAATACGATTTTAATTTGGTGTTACCCCATATAGGTCTAAAGGAGGTTCCTTTGAAGGATTCATTACAATCGCAAATACAAGAGCGGAATCCATTTGATAAATAGCTTTTTCTACATAAATTGTGAGTTCATCGCTATAGATAATTTCATAAGCAGCTTGTTGGATATCCTGCGGTTTTCCAATTTGAACAGTTGGAAAGGTGGTGCGTTGCTTGCCGCAGCAAGCATAACATTCTTCACTTTGAAATTGGATCGTTATTGCCGCACCGTGATCGAGTATAAATTGTTTTGTTTCTGAAGCGTATTGAAATTCCATGAAATTTTCTCCTTCATATTTTCTTGGAAATATTGATTCGTCATTATACAATACAGGCTCTATTCCTTGCAAGTTCAATGATTTGAGAAAATAAAAAAGTAAAGTGGGCTTTAAATATAGGAAGTAGCCAAAGCTTATGAGTGATAAATTCACCGTGTTTTCTTATAAAAATGCATATGGTATAATAAAATATAGTTCGTTTATTTATTGTATTTTGGTGGAATATTTTATAACATAGAAAATATTTTTGCAATTTAGCGAAAAGATTTGGATACTTATAAGCTATTTTTGAATGGAGAAAAAAATGGAAGAAAAAAAAGCTTTATCAACACAAGATGTTGCCAATATGCTGAATGTCAGTAAAAGTACGATTTACGGATTAATTAAAAGCGGTGAAATCGTATCTTACAAAGTTGGTAGAAAAGTTCGTTTTACAGAACGCGATGTAGCAGACTATATCAATCGTTCACGAAATGAACAGACTGTTTCTACTGAAAAGCAGGAAATGTCGCCCATGAAAGCCATAGAAAAAAATGAAAATAGAAGTGAGTTTGTTATTTGTGGACAAGATATTCTATTGGATGTACTTTCGAACTATATGCGCAGCTACGGGTATCCTGCTTTGCGCGCGTATATTGGTAGCTATGATAGTCTAACTTCGTTATATAGAAACAAGATTGATGTAGCTTCAGCGCACTTGTGGGATGGTGAGACGAATCAATATAACATTCCATATGTAAAATGTTTGCTGCCTGGAATTCCAAGTATCATTATACATTTTACAAAACGTATGCAAGGCTTTTTCGTCGCCAAAGGAAATCCGAAGCAAATTACTTCATGGCAAGATTTTGAGCGTTCTGATATCGTTTTAGTTAATAGAGAATTTGGTGCTGGTTCTAGAGTTTTATTAGATGAAAAATTAAAACTGCTTGGCATCTCACGGAAAAAAATTCATGGATATGAAAATCAAGTGCAGTCGCACCTTGCTGTTGCAAGTGCAGTTGGTCGCGGCGAAGCGGATGTTGGAATCGGCATAGAAAAGATTTCAAAACAGGTAGATGGTGTAGACTTTATACCATTACAACAAGAAAATTATGATTTAGTTATAAAAAAAGAAGATCTAGATCGACCAGAAATCATAGCAATGCTGAGAATTATACGATCAGAAGAATTTAAAAAAGAATTTAAAAATATCGGTGGCTATGATATCAGTGAAATGGGAGAACTCGTAAAATTTTAAATCGTATAAGAAAACAATGGAGATATCCTGTAGCTGGATACCTTCATTGTTTTTTTATGCAATGAATGTGATATCTGCGATTTAAAATTTTCTCAAATAAGATGTACTGCTTAAATATTTTCGATTTTTGTAAAAAAGAAATTTGTAGGATCAAATTGCGTTAATATAGTGATTTTATAAATTGAGAAAAATGATTTTATGTTAACAGATTGCGTTATAGAATATGAATTGTTTTTAGTGGGGATAAATCATAATTATTTAAAACTTTTTCAGACGTACATAGAATTTCTCAGTTCGGAAATTATCTAACAATCATTGCATGATTTTATTAAGTTACATGGAAGTAGCGTCATGTAAATTTAGATAAATCCCAAGGTTGCATGTGAGATTTTTAAATCAAATGAAGGCGAATCTTTATTAAAAAATCCATTGCATAATAAAATGGATGCAAGTGTAGTCGTTTGTACAAGATACTAAATATAGCTATTTTATGTTATCTAAATAAAACGTCAATTTTAAATTAAATTTGCTTTAAAAGATAAAAAAATGAACAAAATATACAGGCCGTAGCGAAGTCTTTTATTTGCAAAATTTGGGCATGCCGAAGAGAAAAAATTTCCTCTACGGATGTTTTTATTTGCGGGATTACCTTGCTGCAGTATAATCCAAACGCAACTCTAAAATACTATGGATTGGAGGTGGAATCATGTTATTTAATTGGTTAACAATGAAATTAATGGATCCCGCAATGGATGACACGGTTAAGAAAATGTTCACTGAAGGTTATTCGGATAATCTTTTTCTCATGGTGACTGCTGCTGAAAAAATTTCACCAAAAGCTATGGTTGAAGCGGCAATGCGTGCTGAGTCAGGAAAGGAATTAGTAAGACCTTTGGGAAGTCCTGTCGTACTATCGCCATGGGACAAAATTTTACTAAATCCGAAGCAGCTATTTCAATTACCAACTGAGGATTATACCAAGGTAAAAATGCAGACGGTCATTGGTCCAAATGCTAAGAAACCGCTCGTTTTGGACATGCCGATTATGATTACCGGAATGTCATATGGAGGATCACTTAGTTTGCCAATGAAAGTAGCTTTGGCAAAAGGAGCCGCGATGGTCGGGACTTCTACAAACACCGGTGAATCCGCTGTAACGAATGAAGAACGCAGAGCCGCAAAATTTCTAATCGGCCAGTACCATCGTGGTGGCATGTTAAGTGGAAAAGAGCAATTAAGCGCGCTGGACGCGATCGAAATTCAGCTTGGTCAAGGTGCGTGGGGTGGTGCTGTAGATGAACCTATGTTGGCAGAAGAAATTGGTAACCATCTGCGAAAATCCTGGCACTTGGAAAAAGGAAAGGATGCCACCGTTTATGCTCGGATGCCTGGTAAAAGCACGACAAAAGATTATATAAATATGATCAATGAAATGAAAAAACAATATGACGTGCCTGTTGGTGTAAAGATTGCGGGAACAGACTATATTGAATATGAGCTGGCTGTCATTGCACAAACGCAGGCCGATTATATTGTAATTGATGGATCCGAAGGCGGTACAGCATCATCAAACCCAACGCTTCAAGATAATGTAGGTTTGCCGACACTTCATACTTTAGTCAGAACAGTCGCTTGGTTAACCAAACATGATTTAAGAGAAAAATTTAGCATTATCGTTGCAGGCGGTATGACGACACCGGGACATTTCTTAAAAGCACTTGCGCTTGGTGCGGATGCGATTTATATCGGGACGATTGCACTTTTAGCTGCGATGCATACCCAAGTTACCAAGGTTTTACCGCAATCACCACCATCACAATTAGCTTTATATTCAGGAAAGAAAACGCATAAGTTGGATGTTGACGTGGCGGCGGAGCATCTAGCCAATTTTTTAACTTCGTGTACACTAGAAATGCAGCTTGCCATCCAAGCAGTTGGCAAAAGTGCCGCAAAAGAACTCAATGGCAGCGATTTGGTAACTGTGGATAAAGAATTAGCAGAATTTATTGGCATTCGTTGTGCTGCCTCACCAAGACAAGATCACGCAGAAAATACAAAAGAATCGGTACAAGAAGAAGCGCATAATGATTCTAGATCATTCCTTCAATGACCTGAACTTGAAATTCGGTTATATGCACATTTGAAAAGTTATGGTTTGGCAAAAGGCCCTGAGAAACAAACAAGTAAAAGCTGTTTGTTTCTCAGGGCCTTTTTGTCTTTTCAGCTTACTTTGCTGCAAGCAAAATAGCATATTTTATAAAATTAACATGGTTGAAAAATGAAATAAAATGACGAAATATGTAGAAAAATGTAATTCTGTATTTCAGTGGGACAAATGTATCATTTTTACATAAAAACCATGGAAACTAATGACATATAAAGTCGGAGTATGTTAATATTTTTTTATCGCAGAGTTATAAAAAATTTATTTAAGTAGTTCTGTTATAGATGCTGAGGTTTTTCATTTAGATTATTTCGCTGATCGATTTACAAATGTAAATACCTTTTTGCATTGTATGGATCTTCTAAATAGGAAATGCATTTGCGTTTTTTCAAAGGAGGTGAAAAACGAAAATTGCAACAAAGAAAAATTTTAAAAATGCCGACGTTACTTTTTATTTTTATTTTTGTGTTAACGTGCTTTTGGGGGAATTTTTCTAGAGGCGCAGCATCGGAAGCCGTAAAACAGCATGAAGTCATCTTCCTCATTGATGTCAGCAATTCTATGAATACGACTGATGCGGGGAAACTTGTGCCAGACTGTTTAGAAAAGATTTTATATCTATTGCCGGATAACTATGCAGTAGGGCTCGTTGCCTACGGTACAGAAGTGCAGTCAATAAATTCGGTGGATCTGAAACGAGAGGCAATTGCTGAAACGCTTCGGCAATTGAGTTATACGGGATATACGAATGCCGGAGTCGGATTGGAGAAAGCACTGACTTTGTTCAAAGATAGCGAAGCAGAAAAAACGGTAATTTTACTTTCCGATGGTGAAATTATGCTAGATACCCCGGATGCAACAAAAGTTTCCGAAATGCAGTTTAGTCAAGCGATGCAAACGGCGGCGCAGCGCGGTATTCGTGTTTTATCCGTCGCAATCGGTGAACAGGGGCGTTTATCACAGGCGAATATTTACAATGCGAACAACCCTAAAAATGGAGATTTGTTTCACGTTGACACTGTTGCTGAATTACACGATATTGCCAAAACAATCGTATATGGGAAATTTGGCATTGCCAAGACATCGGTTAGCAGTAGTGATCTACAAAATGATGCACTCCGTGTACATCTGCCGCTAAAACATATGGAGTATATCAATAAAGCGAAAATCTCTCTTACCTCCACAGTACCGTTATACAATGTTGGCGCTGATTATACTGCACAGAGCGGTAAAATTGTGAGTGGTAAACAATTTGCAGTTGTGAATTTATGGCAACCGCAAAGCGAAGCAGTTCAGATTCGTTTTCTAGCTGCGAATGGAGGGAATGTACAGGCTGATCTGATCTTAGAAATGAATGCATCTGTTCAAGTTGAGGTGAAAAATACAACACTTGAAGAATCCGGTCAAAAAATAGCTGAAGTTAGATTAGTTCCTGTCAGTACACAAAATCAAAATTTACATCTTTTAGATGATCCATATTTTGAGGGAAAATCAGTTCGAGTAACAGCAGATGATCAGGAAATTGCGGCAGTTGTGGAAAATGGATCTATTCGTTTTTCTCTGTCAGCCGATCAATCGCGTAGTGTAGAGGTCAAAGTGCACTATGAAGATCTCGGTGTCAACATGATTACACCGGAAACAATTTCTGTACAGGTTAAACAGGCGGAAGGTTATGAAAAATTATGGATTGCTTGTATTGTCATAGCAACTGTTGGGTTGATTTGGTGGAGAATGCGCGAGCCAAAACCGCTGCCCCCGCCGCCGATCATAAGTCGTTATGAATATGCTGGTAAATTCAAAATTTATATTACACAGACGCCAGATGATAGTGACATTGCACCTATGGAATATAATTTATACCGTAACTTCCAAAAGGAAGAAATCACGCTGGGGGCAATTCTAGAGCAATGTGGGATTTCCTTTTCCTTGCCTGGTGCATATAAAATCTTCTTTAGTCCGGGTGCCAATAAAGCACTGGTACTTACCAATAAATCTGACTGCACCATTTTGAAAAATAGGGATTTGTTAGTCAAAGATCATAGCTGTCTCGTCTACTTTCATGAAAGAATTCATATTACATTTGAGGACGAACACAGCGAACTTATCTTAGAATATAAAAATGTCAAGCCGTCTGAACGACGCTAAAGCAAAGGAGTGGACAAAAATTGGCCATTATTACGCAAACCAATCGAACTATATTGTTTGAAGAAATCAATCCTGAAAAACTCGACTTGCTCACTATGGTGGGCGATGTAAAGGAAATGGACAGCTTAAATGACGAGAAAATCAAAGAGATCAATGAACATCTGTTAGTCAGAAATTTTGACGAGTTCCTAGAAAAATTTGATCCTGTGGTTTACTCCTTTTATAATGCGAATAATCAACGTGTCATGTATACGTTGAAAAAACCTGAAAGTATTCCGGACGAACTGTTAACAGAAATTCATCTTAACATGCACAATGATTTTCTTAAGATGTTATTGACATTGGTAGAAACCAAACGCTCACAAGGTCTTTTAAATGTCGATTTCAAATTTGAAAAATTGACCAATTTGATTTCGCCGGCCAAAGTTATGGAAGATATTCGTCAGCTTAGAAAAGAAATGCGCTATATTTATTCCGAGTATGCGCAGCTTGATGATGGTGATCCAAAAAAACTTGATGTGGGCGACAAACTGAATGTCATGTTTGAAGAAGCCAGCACGAATTACAACAACGTTATGGCTATGCTTCCACTGGCGATTGAAGATATTAAGACACGGCTGTTACTAGGTGCCGGCGGTGACGGTGCAAATGATACACCGCTTACGCTTGGGGTATTGTCCATGGGGGAAGAAGGCGAACTCAAAATACTAGAAGCGCCAAAACCGGAAACAAAGGCATTGGCAACGCTGGACGATCAGATCAATGGAGGCCTCATTACAGCAATTGAAGAAGATTATGAAGCATTGAACGAAGAAAATCACAACAATTATGTAAAAGCACTCGTTGCTCGGACCTTTTGTCCATTGCCGTCCACAATGGTATCAACTGTTGATGCCGCAAAAGAAATTGCAAACTACAATTCCTACTTGGAATTTTATAAAACCGCTAAAGATGATTTTATTAAAACTGTAAAACCTTTGATTGAAAAAGTACTGGGGGTCAGGATGTTCTTCGAACAATATCCGACAAAACTTAAAGGCATGCGTCCATCCTTGCTCATTAGCAACGCGAGCAATGACATGGTAGCAAAAACATCAAATGTTCCACGTCTGACCACGTATTTAAATACAGTCAATGCGAAAAATGATTTCAATAACACCTTATGGTACGCGATCTTCCCATCCGTATCGCTTGATCAAAATTCAAAAATGAAATTAACGCGCGAACGGTTTAAAGGAAATCAAATCGTCGAAAATCTAAACGTCAACAGCGTAGAATCATTAGCACGCATTCTCGATGTGATGAAAGATTATCGTGTACAATGCTTCTTTAGCTATGAGACTGGCGACAAAACGACCTTTAATTATATGGCGACTGAAGGAATCGACAAATTTGTTGAACGTTGTGCGAGTCTGACAGGTAAAACGTACAGTGAATTTGCCATCCCATGTATTCCGAATTTCACCATCGTACCAAAAGATAAATCTGGTGTCATTCTCGATAAAAAGATGTTCTTAAACGATGCGAATCTGGCGGAACTTTCTGACGCGAAAGAAGATATCATGAAGCTATGGATAGATGGTGTTTACATTGGGGCAGCTTTTGTTGCAGCAGGTCTGTGCGCTGCGATGCAATGTCCGGAATACCTCAAAAAAACCTTTAAGCGTAATGTTGACAGCGAATTGCCGGGTGTGCGTTTTGATATCGAAGCCGATGATCATCCGCTTCGTGTGCGGACATCGCTGGCAAAGGAAATTACCGGATTTACAAACAGCATTAAAGACGATATCAATCGTAAAAGCTTCGGCTTCGTGTTTTCCTCTGAAAACGCTGCCTTCGATGGCATGAATATTACGGATATCATGGTATATAAAGCGCGCAACCTTCTTTATGATGCGGAGCTTGGTGTTTACGAACCAATTTTTAAGACACAGGTTACGACTTATATCGAACGTATTCTGCGTCATGCTACCGGTGATTTCAAACAAGATAATATTGTAAAATTCTTTTCCAATAATCCGCAGAGTCAAAAAAGCCTATGGGTTGGGAAACGCGATAAAATCAACTCAATTATCAGTGAAGGCGATGATATTAGTTACATCATTGACGAAATTAACGGCATCTGTACGCTGGATATCACCTTTAACGGCAATGTGAAAAATCTTGAAATTGAGATCAACCGTTTGACTTCAGCAGGACACAGCGCATAAAATGCGAACCCTATGCCGACGTGAATAGATTTGTTTTTTAGCAGAGCCAATTGGCGTCGGTAAATTTACATATACAACAAAAGGGAGGAATTCATATGGGTTTCAGATTAAAGGTCACTGGTGGACCGGAGGATATTGCATTTGACGAAAGAGCAATCTTAAAAGCAGAATTTTTTTCCGACTCACCAAATGATTCCAATGCAAGAGCGACTGATGTAGCGCTCAGCATCAAAGTTTGGGGGAAAATGCTCTACTCTCTCGGCGGTAAAGAAGCCGATGCTACTCTCAACGTGGCAAAATGGTCGCAGGTACCGAGTGAAAAAGCGGACTGCTACAGAAATGTACAGCTTGACATTGTCGCTGCCAGCCAAATGGTGCGGCAGTATACACTATCAGATGCCTTCGTAATGGAATACACAGAAGAACTAGACGACGAAACTGGCGTTGGTACGTTCTATCTTCACATGAAACAGAAAAAAGACCAAAATGCTATGGTCAAACTCGAAGGTGGCTTTGGGGCTGAGTAAGGATTATGGTCAATCGCATGAAACAGGTCTTGTCAAAATACCACTGGCTGTGGAATGCAGCAATTGTGCTGGTCGTATCTGTGCTAGTATTTTATTTCGACCCGGTCGGCAGAGCCTATGAAGCAAGTGATTTCCGCAAGGATGGCGGCCTAAAATGGATTGCGATTATCGTTTCCATCGTTACGATGATGTCGACGATCTTCTCTTTACGGCATTATTGGAAATGGGTCATTGTGGCACCGTTTTTTGTTGGGACGGCCAATCACCTGCATAGTATTTTTATTCGTTTTGCAGGAGCGTACCCCGAGTATACACCAATGATGCATGTGGAAGGGATTATTCTCAACGATTTGATCTATGTAATTTTTGCACTGCCAACCACAGCCTTGGTACTGTTTATTCGAACAAGGAACCAAGAGAGGAAGTAACAAATGATATGAAAAAAGTCTCAGTTGCTTACCAATATCTGTGGAATACGACGATTGTGTTGACCATGTCTGTGTTAGTGTTTTACTTCGACCCAGTCTGGAATGCGTATCAAATTACACATACCGGAAAAGATGGTGGCATCTTATCGATACTGGTTGTTGTTTCTATTGTAACGATGATCGCTATGTGTATATCGCTGCGAAATTATTGGAAATGGGTGGCTGGGGCAACGTTTTGTGTAACCTTTTCTAGTTTTTTGAATGTTTATAGCAGACAGTATGAAAATATAGATAGAATCGTCCCATATACATATCAAACATACATTTGGGAAAGTACTGCAAATGGTTTTGTATATGTAGTTTTCACACTGCCAGTTGCAGCATGGGTGTTATTTAGCCGGAAAAGGAAAAATAACGAGAATTATTGACGATGAATCAAATGTTGTCTCTGATTGCATGAATTTTATTGCCTAAACTAAAAGCAAAATGGGGCGATACGATGAGAAGATTTTTCGAAAACAATCACTGGCTGTGGAATGCAGCGATTGTTCTGGTGGTATCTGTGTTGGTATTTTATTTCGACCCAGTCGGCAGAGCCTATGAAGCAAGTGATTTCCGCAAGGATGGCGGACTAAAATGGATTGCGATTATCGTCTCCATAGTTACGATGATGTCAACGATTTTCTCTTTACGGCATTATTGGAAATGGGTCATTGTGGCACCATTTTTTGTTGGGACGGCCAATCAACTGCATAGCACGTTTATTCGTTTTGCAGGAAGTTATCAAAATTATACGCCTATGATGCATCTGAGAGAAATAATTCTCAACGATTTGATCTATGTAATTTTTGCACTGCCAACCACGGCCTTGGTGCTGTTTATCCGAAAGAAGAAACAGAAAGGATGTGACAACAATGTGTGAAAGTCGGTTTACTTTGACCGTATACATTGCACCACCATTTACCAGCGAGTCAAATGTAGGGCATATGTGGATTAGCTTGGATGATAACGAGGAAGGTCTAAAAGAGCATTATGGGTTTCATCCCAAAGAAGATGGAAAGGCTTATTCAGATGTCGGCAGAGTTGCAACGGATGATGGAATAAAATACACGATCCTTTCTACCCGGCAATCATTTCCGCTTACGGAAGAAACCTATCACAACGTACATGCATATTGCCAGTCTACAATATATGGAACCTTTGGTCCATACCTTGCCGTTGGCAATGCTTGTGTAAATTACGCATGGGATATTATGCAGGCAGCTGGTATTGGCAATGAGGGGCTTAATGCACTTGGCTTTGTGATTGAAACTGATGACCCTAGAGGGGCTGTCTGGCCAACATTCAATCAAAAAAAGCTTAACATGGTTCATGATTATTATATGGCAGAATGGAATGGGGAAGATCCCCAAACCGTAGGTGAATTCATCATGGATAAAATGAAGGTTTGGTAACAAGCGGAGCAAGGAAGAGTCCAGGCTTCGGTAAAAAATAACATATTGAAGGATATCTAAAATTTAAGGAGGTTGAAACACTATGGCGTTTCGTATCAAAATTGAAGGACAAGAACCATTTGACATTCCGCCGGAATGTACAAAAAGCGTAAGCTTTACGACAGAAATTCCACTTGATTCCAATGCGCGCACTAAGGATGTGGGAACAGGCTTGGTGATCACTGGGAAAATCCTCGCCGCTACGGATGGCGACCCGGATGACAGTACGCGCAAGATGGCTTTGTGGTCAGTCGTACCGGCAGAAAAAGCAGATTGCTATCGCAAAATTACGATTGAGTTGACGGCAGCAGGCATTATTGAACGGAAATACCATTTTCCAAATGCATTTGTCGTAGACTATAAAGAAGAATATGGCGATGTGAATGGTACAGGCACCTTTACGCTGGTTCTCCGGCAGAAGAAAGATAAATTCGCAAATGTTACCGTAGAAGGCGGATACCCTGCCTAATGGAATCGAAGAGGCGTGTCCTGACCGGACGCGCCTTTTCTAAATTGACTGATGAAAGTGAAGTGACAACATGGATTTTAATCCTTATGCAATACTGGGAGTGTCAAAGGACGCTGGCGAAGAAGAAATTAAAAAGGCGTATCGGAAGCTTGCAAAAAAATATCACCCGGACGTCAATCGAGATAATCCGGTAGCGGAGCAAAAATTTAAAGATGTTGGCGAAGCCTATCGGATTTTAAGTGACAAACAGGCGCGCCGATCCTATGATACGGCAGCGCAAAAAACAGCGAAAACAGCATCGAAAGAGCCACGGCGGCAGTCTTTCGAGACAAATGACGCGTTTGACATTGCCAATATGGCACAGGGAATGCAGGGGAATTTTGAACGTTACTTTGGTTTTGATCCTCAGACCGGCAAGGTTACAAGAGAAGAAAAATTAAATGTAAATGCGAAAAAAAAGAAAAATCCGCTTGATACCACCGCTATGTTTGACAGTTTCTTTTCCAGTTTTAAAAAGTAAGGATGTGCAGGAATGAATAAGAAAAAAAATATTGATTTGGCAATTGCCGGACTGTGCGGATTGATCCTTTTGATTGCTTTGTACGGTCTGGAAGATGCCATGAGTGGAGTATATATCGCTGTTTGCGCCGGCAGTGCTCTGATTGTATTCTTGGCTTTTTATTTGACGTCCGCGTCTAAAGAATGGAATGTAGCAGAGCATCTGCCAATTGCAGGGGGCGGCATTATTACAGAATTGGTGCTCCTCAATGAAGAAGAGAATCCAATTGCCGCCTGGGATATGTTTGAGAAAACGGCGCTCGTTATCGGTAAAGACGTCAAGGAAAATCACGTAGATGTCAATCTAAATCAAAGTGTTTATGCTTCGATGATCGATATCGAACATGCTGTTTTAAATTATGCTGACAACCATTGGTATATCGAAGACTTAGGTTCAAAAAATGGTGTGATACTGCAAAAAAATGCTGACGGACGAAAATACAAACTTTCCGCTGATCAGCCGTGCAAGCTCGATTCAGGTGATATGATCATCATCGGGTTGACAAAGCTGTTAGCAAAGTAAAAAAACAATTACAAAATTTTTGTAGGCACTAAACTGCAATTGAAATCGCATGAAAATTTATGATTTAAATAAAAGATTAGAGAAAGAAGGCATCATATGAGCAATTTAATTCGCTGTCAAAATGGACATATGTTTAGTTCTAGGCGTTACGGAACGGTTTGTCCGTACTGCAATATTGAAACAGCTACTAAAGAAAAAAAAGAAACCGGACTTACGGATGTTGATGTGGAAGAAATGCTGTTTTTAGAAGATGTGCAGCCGGTGTGTGGCTGGATCGTATGTATATCAGGACCTAGACAAGGTAAGGATTACAAAATTAAAACAGGAAAAAACTTTATTGGGCGTGCCGACGATATGGATATCCAAATTCTCGGTGACAATAAAATCTCACGCCGCAATCATGGCATCATTGTTTTCGATCCTAAGAAGAAAGAAACTGTTCTATTACCGGGGGAATCAAACGGTATCGTCTATCATCAAGGTGACGCTGTTTATATGCCGAAAGTTTTAAATACCTATGATGTCATTGAACTGGGAGACAGTAAATTTCTCTTCATTCCATTCTGTGGAGATCAGTTTAATTGGGAAGATGTGAAAAAACCGAAAGGCGATGCACAGAGTGGTGCGGCGGGAGCAGAATCATGACACAAATACCGGGTATTCTTATCCTCGTACTAACGCTTCTTGTCTTTGCCTTGCTCATAAAAAGAATGTGTGCTTCATCTGCAAAGACTGTTAGGATAGGAAAATGTATGACCATCGGTGATCGTGAAGTGCAAGAAGACAATTACGCCGTTTGGGAAAATAGTGCAGGATCACTGCTGGTACTAGCCGATGGTATGGGCAGAAAGTATGGTGGTAAAATTGCCGGACGCATTGCCGTAGAAACCTTCGTTGATTTATTTAAAGAGTATAAAGCATTTGAAAAACCACACTATTACTTTCGCAAAGCCTTCCATGCGGCGAATCGAGCCATATTAAACAAGGTCGAAGACGGACGTGGCTCGGCGAGTGTTGCCGCAGTGCTGATTACTGACCATACGCTTTACTATGCGCTTGTCGGTAATATTAAAATTGCGGTCTATCATGGTGATGATCTTGTACCGGTCAGTGAAGGGCATACCATTGACGTGCTAGCCAGACAAAAATATGTGCAGGGAAGTTTAGCAAAAGAAAGTGCAATTGCGCTTTTAGACCGACACCGATTATATAATTTTGTCGGACAAGATGGTTTTAAAGATATAGAATTTTTCAGCCAGCCGCTGCCGCTTCGTTCAGGCGATGCTGTTGTTCTCATGAGTGATGGCGTTTACGAAACACTGATTTGGCGTGAAATAGAGCAAGAACTCGCACAAGGACGAGATGCGCAGGCGCAGGCTTTACAAATAATCGAACGAGTGAACCGCAGTAAATTTCAAGGCAAAGACAATGCCAGCATTATGATTTATAAAGAGTAGCAGCCAGCAGCTCTACAGGGGGATTTTATGAAAAAGCTAAACAGTGAATTAAAAGCTGCATTTATATCGGAAGCCGGGGCAGCACTTACGAACAATGACTACTTCGCTTTTGTCGAGCTCGACGATTATGCTTGTTACGTCATTGCGGATGGGCTTACGGATTTAGAACGATCAGAAAGTGCCCAAAAAGCGGTGGAAAGTGTTATCTTGCATTTTCAAGAACGGCCGTCGATATCCGGGCGCGTTTTAGGCTCCTATTTGGTGAAAGCCAATCGTGATCTTTTGCAGACGAATGGACGTGAAGCACTCAAGGCTTCGGTGACTGTGATTGTTACGGACTATGAATCCGTACGCTATGCTGTTGCCGGTAATACACGTTTCCGCCTGTATCGGGACGGCATGCTCAGTGCAAAATCAAAAGATATGTCTTTAGCCCAAGATCTAGTCGAAAAAAACGAAATTACACCCAATGTCCTGTCCAGGCATGAAGAAAGACATAATCTTTATACCTATCTCGGGCAGGAAAAAGATTTTAAGCCTTACGTATCCGGTAAACAAAAATTGATGAATGGCGATATCGCTGTTCTATACACACGTGGTATATGGGAAAACCTTGAGGAAGCGGATCTCGACGATATATTTTCTGAGACGACGGATGATCCGCAGGAACCATTGGATAATACAGAAGATATGCTGCTGTCCAAACAGCTGCCGGCTCTTGATAATTATACGATGGCAGTTGTCTTCATCAATAAAGTTTTCATTGATCCAAATCGTGATCGACGACGGAAACGCAGGATCAAAATTGCCATCATTGTTTGTATTGTTCTTCTTATCATTGGGGTGATTGCCTATGTTCTTTATAGCCGTCACAAAGATAAAGTCGATGAGATGAATCTTAGGATGGATAGTGCGATTGCTTGTATGCAGGACAATAACTATATTCGGGCTCGTGACGAAGTGCAAAAAGCGCTGCAACCGGCTGAAAAACTCAAAGACAAAGAAAAAATCGAGCAGCTTAATAACTACCTGCGATTGATAGAGAGTGTTATCGCCGCTGATGATGCCTATCAGAATCAGAAATTCGAAGATGCTTACCAAGGCTATCAAACCGCGCTGGAGAGATCGCGTTATGCAGATAAACTTGGTGAGAAATATATTCAAAGACGGCTTGCAAATACCGAAGACAATATGACAGTTGCAGACTTTATTAATCTAGGTGACAAAGCTATGGAACAGGGCGAGCTTGGACAAGCGGAAGTGTATTATTTGCGGGCAAAAGCCTTTGCTGCTAAAATCCATTCCGCTGACGGTAAAGTGCAGGCACAAGTTGCGATTGACAAATTGTATGATGCAAAACAGAAACAAAAAGATGAACAGGAAAAGAAAGATAAACAACGCTTGAGTGATGACATTAGCGATCTGATTACCCAGGGGGATGCATTATCACAATACGGTGATTTAGATTTGGCGGAACAAAAATATCTGTCGGCCCGTGCTCTGGCAGCTGCCCATTATGATGCAGATGGTAAAAAAGAAGCACTGGGAGCTCTTGAAAAACTTGGTCAAGCGAGAGGAAAAGCAGCACAAGCAGCGCAAAAAGAAGCAAATCAATACGCCTCGGACTATATGAGTGCGGCTGCACTTGTCGGACAAGGCGATGCGGCATTTTCTCAGGCGGACTATACAGGTGCTGCGGCTAGTTATAACGCTGCATTATCTCAATACACCGCACTTGGTGATACAGCGCAAAGTTCGATTCTTAGCGGTAAACTGCAAAGCGTAGCTGCCAAGCAGCAGGAGATCGATCAGCAGAAAATCAATGCCGTGCAAACGGAAGCACAGGCGAGTGCGCTCTATGCTTCCAAAGAGTATAGTGCAGCGAAACAGATGTACCGCCAAGCGCAGCAGCTCTATTTGGCGCTTGGTAATCAGACGAAAGCAGATGAAATTGCAATTATGCTTGACAGAATTGATGCGGATGCCGCGATTATGGCGAATCTGCCGCAGTAAGCAACGTCAGTGCTTGGACAGAAACAAAGGTTCTCGTCCAAGTCTGTCGTCCGATGGAGGCGATACTTTATGGATAAATACAGTTATACCTTGAATATTGATGGTAATGCGGTCAAAAGAAAGCAAAACCGCTATTATAAACGTGACCTGGAACTTATGACGGGGCACCAGCTCAGAGAAATATGCAGACGGGAAAAGATCATCCATGGGGTTGTAAGTCCGCTTGACAAAGATGACTTGATTCGTGTCATTCTCAGATACCGTGGTGCAGATGAGAATCTTTTAATTAAAACCTATAATGAAAAAGGTTATGCGGCTTTACAAAATGTGATTTCTAAAGTACAGATCCATTATGAAACCGATATCCGCCCCGATTGCAGTGCCAAAATTGTCGTTTATGAAGGGTTATCGCTCGATTACTACGACGAACTGACAATTAAATATCATGCCAAGCTAGCTGGGACCAATGCGCTGATCGTAAGCGCGGATAACACTTTGTGCGGCATTTTAAATGTTGAAACCAAAGGCAGCAGCAAAGATTCTTTATATTTAACTAAAGCATCTAGACTGCCCTGCAGCGAAGCACAAATCAAAAATTACAGTCTGCTGTGTATGGACAAGGCAAATTCTGAGATGCTGCAGCGTATTTACAGCGGCGATTACGCTTATATGCCACAACATTTGATTGTATATCGCGTGCCGCTTTTAGATTTTATGGTGAGAAAACCGGTAGCGCTTACCATGCCCATTGCGATAGATTTTGGTACTACGAGCACGACAGCCGGTGTATATCTGGATAGTCTGTACTTTGAGCGCACTGATATGGAGCCGGGACAGCTTGGTCTGTTAGAAAACGATGTAAATTATGCAGTGTTTTACGATAGCATCCAGGATTATCATGAAACCACGCTCTTACCGAGCGTAGTTGGTGTCCTTTCCATTCACGGTGGGGCAGACCCGGAATACCTATTTGGCTATGATGCTGTAAAACTAGCCAATTCCAGTTATATCGATGAAGGGTTTTGTGTGTTTTATGATATCAAGCGGTGGATCGGTGATTATGAAAAAAGTGAGGAAATTATCGATAAACAAGGGCGACGTGCTTTTGTCAAACGAAAAGATATCCTAAAAGCCTACTTTCGGCATATCGTCGAAGCGATGAAAAATCGTTTCAAATGCGATATTCAGGCTGTACATATTTCCAGTCCTGTCAAACAAAAGTATTTGTTTCAAGCGCTCTTTTCTGAAATCCTGCCTGAATATACCGTCGAAAAAGAAGATATGCTCGATGAAGGAATTGCCGTACTTTACAATACGATTTCTGAAATGATTTCGCAAAAAAGTGCGCAGGAAAATACAACTTACAGAGCACTGGTCATTGATTGCGGCGGCGGAACTACTGACTTATCCTCCTGTAGTTTTCGTGTCAGTACCCAGCGGGTTGCTTATAAAATCGACATTGAGACTGCTTACGAAAACGGGGATACCGACTTTGGCGGCAACAACCTGACCTTCCGGATTATGCAGCTTTTAAAAATCCGTCTCTATAAAGCATTGGCCCCGAAAGAATGGCAGTCAGGCAGTCCGGACATCAATGATCTATTGAATACATTCGATCTGGATGTATTCCGCTATGTAGACGAGTATGGGGCGAAGAAGCTTTATCAGCAATTTGATACCGCGTACGCTGAAGCAGAGGCATTCTTGCCAACAAAATTCCGTGATTGGGAAAAGCTTAGCCGCAGTGATTACTACAAGGTGAAAAATAATTTTTATTTTCTGTTTCACACAGCCGAACGCATAAAAAAAGAATTCTACAATAAAGTCGGCACACTGCGTGTTGGTCTATCGTGTAATGATCGCATAGATTCGGCGGCTACCATGCTCTTTGTGGATAAATGGAAATTGACTGCGATGCAAGGCAGAGATCTTGTAACCGTGAAAGATTTCCCTGAAGTATATTTCAGTATATTTGATATTATGCTGATCCTGCGGGCCGACATTTATGGTGTCATCCATAAATTTATGGATGAGATGTATGGCAGCCATGAGCTGGATGAATATACCATGATTAAATTGACCGGACAATCCTGTAAGATTGATATCTTTCGTGATGCATTAAAGGAATTTGTCCCGGGAAAGACCATCAAATTTAAACGAAAATCCGGCGATCTTACAGATGATTTTGAACTTAAAATGACTTGTATCGATGGTGCTTTAAAATATCTGAAAGACAAAAAATATGGGTTTGCCGACGTCAAAATTACCAGCCGCACGCCGGCATTGCCGTATATCATTACTGCGTATACGCATACAGGGCAGGAAATTGTGCTCATCCATGGTTTGCAAAAAGGGAAAAGCGGCGGACATATCTCCCGCAATATGGATGACTTGACGTTAAAGCTCTATCTCAAAGATATGAATGAAAAAGTCCGTTACAACTTCACGTATGCTTGTACATTAGGCGAATTTCAGGCAATGGAGTATGAAAAAATAGCCGAGCTCTATGAGGTTGATATTCCACAGGATGATGTCGACAGTATCGTTGACCGTGAAGTGAAATTTTTTGCCTGGACCGAACCACGTCGGTGGGGATTTCTCGTTTTACCGATTTATCGTGACGGAGAAATTCTGATGCTGGGACGCTTACAGTTCTTTAGTTTCGAAAGCGATGCTTGGGTAGAAAATTTCTTTGACGGAACCAAATGATGACCGACGGAAAAGGAGGTACCGATGAAAACAACCATGCGACGAATGGTGGTGTTCTTGCTTTTACTCAGTCTTATATTGACCGGTTTGCCCCAAGTACAGGCTGTGAATATCAGCAAAGATACCCTCAAAAAAATTGACAAAGATGATCTGAAAAAAGTCGCTGCAATCGGTGCGGCAGCCGTGGCAGTAGAAAAACTCAAACCAAAAGCCAAGCCGCCTGTTTTGCCGGAATCGCCTAAAGTAGAGATTCCCGGCACAGAACCACCGGCAGAATCAACAAACAAAAAAGAAGTAAAAAAAGCAGCAAAGGAAAAAGCGGAAGCTTTAGAAGAGGCCGCAGAAGAAAGCTTTGCCCAAGTCGCAGCGATGGCAGAAACTGGAGATGTGCAAGCGCAATATATTTTGGGCATTGCCTACTATACCGGCATGCAGGTGCAAATGGATGAGCAAGCCGCGATTACTTGGTGGCGCAGGGCTTCCCTTGGCGGTCATCCCGACGCCGGTGCATATATCGGACTTGCTTATGCCGAAGGTTTTGGCAATATGACAAAAAGTCAGGAAGGTGCTGATTGGAACTATCTGCAGGCTGAACAAAAAGATTCTGCACTTGCCAGAGTATTACTTGGCATTGCTGATTATAAAACCAACGATCTTACCCAAAAAGACAAGGCCGTGAAACGCTTCCAAGCAGCCGCACAACAAGGCAATCCTCAGGCTAAAACTTTTTTAGAAGTCATCGCACAGAGAGGCACCGAAGCACCGATTGATTTCGGTAAAAATCTTGATTGGAAAAAGGAAGCACAGAAAACGCCGCTGACTGATCTTTATACACAAGCAGGTACAAATGCTTTCTGGGGACGTATTGTTGCGCAGGATTATACAGTCGCTGTTCATTGGTGGGAACTGGCTGCAAAGCAGGATCACTCGTTAGCCCAAGCTTTGCTTGGTACCGCCTATTATACGGGACGTGGTGTACCGCAAGACGAAGAAACAGCCGTTGTGCTTTTTAAAACAGCCGCTGCTAAAAATGAACCGCTGGCACAATATATGCTCGGAAAGGCTTATTTGGCTGGAAATGTGATACAAAGAAATAAAGAATTGGCCCGCCAGCTTTTCCGCGCAGCGGGAGCGGCTGGTATTGCAGATGCTGTTCGGCAAGCGGAACTATTGGAAAGAGGAAAATAACATGCGCATATTTGATGAAGAATTTGATATGAAAACTTATGTGAAAAATCGGTTGCTGCAAATGGACAACCTTGAAAGCCGCCGCGTTTTCAAAGCCGTCGTCGAAGACCTGTTCCTCGAACTGCACGGCGAAATTGAAGCACAATATAAAGGCTTGGAACAGCGCGTGTTCGAAGAAGTGCCGATGCCGATTGAAGGGCCGGCTATTGTAACGAATATCATGGATCGTAATCTTTATGATGTTACCGATGAGTTTTTGCTGCCGATGCGACTCGAAGATCTGCAGCCTACACAGATTGATACGGAGGCTATGTGCAAAAGTCTTAGTGAAAAGTCACCGTATTTTCTCTATACCGTTTTTCTGCAGGCGGATTATCTGGAAACAGAAAAATTTGCTGCGCCTGAAAGAAGTTTTCGTGGTGTCGTTAAAACGCAGCATAGCGAATACAATGCGCAGTTTCATGTTCGACGAAACCTAACCTACAGACAACAGGTTGAGGATTTATATAGAATATTTGGACTCAATTATTTGCCCTGGCGCAGTGTTTGTGCACCCTATCTCTATAAACTTTTTGATGTTTATATTGATGAGATTGAAAACTGGAATGACGAGGACAGCATAGAAGAAGCCATCCTTGATTTTGAAGAATATACCTCCGTAATTCGTTATCAGCAGGTGCCATTATGGAACTTGGAAACGGTGTCGATGCGTACAAGTACATATCCGGAACCGTGCGTTGACAAAATCAATTACGAACATCGGATTTTTCGTCATAAATTTAAAGAAGGGGCGCGATATCTGGTTACCAACCCCGATGTTGCGATTTCCAACATACGTTGGACGCAAGGTGATCTCTTAATCACCTGTCCACTAGAAGATCCGATGAACTGGACGATGTATAAGTGCAACCCTTTGCGTAAAGCTACCTATCCAAATCGGACGTTACACAACACGAATCAAGCATCCTTTGCCAATACGCTTATGGGGGTATTTGGTAAGACGATCAAGACGAAATTGGAATTGAATCGATTGATTCAAGCCTGCGGTTACGAAAATGATTTGACGTTTATCGGTGTAGAACTCATCAAGAATTTCCCGGGAAAAGAAACCTATATCGTAGATGGATTCATAAAGGACGAATTGCGAACCGGTACCTGGGAAACAGCGATGCGGCTGGATTTTCAGCCTGCTGACTATGATTTTTATCTGAACCGGGACATCATGAGTTTTCTCGTCAGTGTGGTGCAACGGCAGTTTCCTGAATATGAATGCTGCGGTCGGCTAGTGTAAGGAGAGGATACCATGAATTTTATATGGGATATTGTTTTGCAGGCCGAGGCACAAGGCGTAGATAAGGCGGAACTCATATTTCAACAGGCACAAGAGTACAGCCCATATTGCGAACAGGCCTTTTCCTGCATCAATCAAGCGGGCTTGGACAACAAGTTTGTCGAGCTCAATGCACTCTATCGATTTAGTCATATCTTTCAAGAACTTTTGCATCCGGAATTCTTAGAGCAGGAAGAAAACCAGGAACTTGCGCAGTGTGCTGCCAGCTTTTTTGACGTTATCGTACATCTTTTGAGCGAAGTTGATCTAAAGCATGGACTTACGAAAAGAGAATATTTTATTCGGCAATTGCGGGCTGAACTTCTAGATGGTGTGTATGGTGCTAAAGCGGCTGCTGCAGTCGCGATCATGCATCGAAATCTACAATTTTGTTTGTCAAATGAACTGTTAACCCAGATGCAGACAGGCACGAGCCTGCGGGTTTTTCGCCGTGCGGTACGAACTGCATTTACCGGCAGCCTGATTTATCAGAATAATTACAACGATAAAGAACTGCTCCTGTATTTAGGCGAAAAAGAAACCGGCGATAACGAAAAAATTATGCAATTCTTGCTGGATATGTTTTTACCCTTTGGGTTTTCAGCGCGGTTGTTTTGGGAATATCATTTCGGCATTCTTGGCGTAGACGCCGCTATGCAGGCGGATGCCATCGCGTTATTTTAGTACGGATAAGAAAGAAAGGAAGCAAAACTTTATGAATGGACAGATTTTTCCTCTGTTTGAACAAGCGCATGTCCTAAGGACGACCATGCTCACGGCATTGCGCGACTACGCCTATGAATATGGACGTCTCATCCACGAAGACTATAGCGACGGGATTGTAAGCGGCTGTCATATCACAACAACGAGAGATACCATTACGTTAAACCGGGGTGTTATCCGTTATCTGGGACATCTCTATTTGATTACTGAACCGCTTTCACTTACCTACGCTCCCACCGATGAATGGATGATTTTCAAATTGGAATTTAAAGATGAGGCACGAAAAAATGGTTATATTTACCGTGAAGTGGAAATTGCATTTTCAAATAACCTTCACTTAGTGCATGCAGAAATAGAACTATGTCGTTTTAAACTGCAGGCTGGTGCCAGCCTTCGTATAAACTACGTAGATTTTGCTGACCGCAATACAGAATTTGACACGGTTAACATGATTTATGCACCTTTTGCCGCTCGGGAGAAAAGCTCAATATCACCAGATATCACGTATGCCTTTGCTAAAGAAGCAATGACATTCACATTGGACTCTGTAGATACGGCATTTTGCCTGCAAGCGTTAAATGCAAAAGAAGCGATGAATCGGGAGGTCATTCTTTTATACATCGCAACGAAGCTGAAAAAAGCATTTGCCGAGTATGATAATCTGGAAATTTTTGAAGCGCTGAGGGCGATATTACAGAATATTAAAAACGGCGGCGAACGCGAATTGCTTCGTGGATATCGGCAAAGGCGACAGGTAATTGTAGACTAATGAAAGGCTGGAAAGTTATTTTCGAAGCAGAAAATCCTACATTTATTACCGTAGAACAAACAGGTAAATCAATTTCGAAAATTACAATGCCAGGATATATCTTTGACTTGTCATTTAACGCTGAAGGACGCTATTTGGCTATAGGACATACTGGAGAGATGAACTCTAAAAAAGATGGCGATGTGAGAATTGATGTTTGGAATTTAACGTTGAATTAGCCTGTTGATTTAAAGAAAGAGGAAGCGATCCAAAAAGCCCAGGAATACTTTCCTAAGGCATTTATAAGTCCCACGGTAGGTTTTAGTCCTGACGGCCGTTATCTGGCGCTTGAAAAAGACGATTATATAAAATTTTGGGATGTTGCAGGGAAATAATAAAAGTAGAAGTAAGCAAGAGGAGAAATCTGAGCGGCGGGAATATATTTCCCAATTTCTAGATAGTTTTATCTACATTTCACTCAAATAAAATTAGTAGAATGTAAAAGAGGAGAGATTTGATTATGAAAATTCCAATGCTGAGTTTTGACTGCTTACAGGTATCGCCTTACCAGTTGAAGCACATTCAGGACTTGAAAATCGTTCAAAAGATCAACGATCACGCTAGGCTAAACCTGACTGCCATCGTCGATGAAGCGCAAAAAGACTTTTATGTGGAGATGACTACGCTGGAAACCAACGTAAAGTTGGAATATTTCTACCCGGAAAACTTACTAATGCCGTCTGAAAGCGCCACAGGAATTTTATTCCAGGGGATTGTCACCCATATTGAGATAAAGGCCGTAATGGGGACTTATTGCTTATATCTTGAGGCGCTTTCGCATACCCATATGTTTGATATTGCAAAAAGAACGCGATCGTTTCAAGACTCCAGTCAAAAGTATGGCGGACTGGTGAGCGATATAATCAAGCCATATGAAGGGGCAAATGTTATTTTCAATGTGGGGGGGAATTCTCCAACCCCAGGATTCATACTGCAATATGAGGAAACGGATTGGGAGTTTATGAAGCGCATGGCGTCTAATCTTACCGTAGGGTTAGTTCCAGAAACAAGAGCCGCGTCGCCAAAATTCTTTTTTGGTACCTCGGAGGGTACGAAACCGGAAACACTGGAGGACGCCCACTATACAATTGAAAAAAGAATCGGCAAATGGACAGCTTCTGCGACAAATAGTATTCCGGGCTGGTCTCAAGAAGAAACGATACTTTCTTATCGAGTGCGAAGTGAAAAATTACTGCAAATTGGACAACAAGTCATATTTAGAGGTCAGCCACTCTACGTCGAGAGTATTATTTCCAGTATACACAAGAGTATTCTCACACATGAATATACCTTAACCTCAAAATGGGCTTTGAAGCAGGATCATTTCTATAATATTAATATAGTTGGTCTTTCGCTTAGAGGCAGTGTCATTGATGTTTTGCGGGAGAAAATAAAAATTCATTTGTTTGTTGATAAGGAACAAGCTGTGGAAAAAGCCTATTGGTTTGAATATGCCAGTATGTTTACATCCAATATCGACAGTGGGTGGCATTTTATGCCGGAGATCGGCGATAGAGTACATGTTTATTTCCCAAGTGAAAGAGAACATGATAGTGTAGCCATTAATTCATGTTCGAGTGGTCCATATTTAGTAAATCCGAAATGGGAAAAAGCCCCTCCCTTTGGACTAGAACGCGACCGGTGGGCCGACCCTGCGATTAAAAGCCTTAAAACTAAAGATGGTAAAGAGATTATCTTCGCCCCTGACAGGATTATCATCCATTCTGATGGAGTATCTATCACTCTAAATGATGAGGATGGAGTTGAAATCTATACCGAAAACAACATTAACATCATCTCTAAAGAAAGAATATCCATGGAAGCAGAAGAAATTATGATAAATGGCAAAGAAAAAGTGACGATTGCCGGAGGAAAAACTAAGATTACCGGGGCTGCAATTAAAATAAATTAGTAACTTGATTTAAGAAAAACATCCTAAACAAAAAAAGCTATACCCGTGTAGTACGAGTAAAAAAGGAGATGATTTTAAATGGCTATAACTACTATAGAGTATTGTGCACTTTGCAATGCAGTCTATGATGGTTCGATTCCTGATGGATGGGAGAAGCTGCCAGGAGGATGGTATGCACCTGACCCGGAGTCCTTTTGTGGGCAAGCCTATATAAAAGGAACTGAAATTGTATTGGCAATTAGAGGAACCTCTAATATACAAGACGTTGAGACGGATGTTCTACTGGTTCTTAAAGAAAAAGGAATTCATTTTTGGCACGTGATAGAGTTTTATTATAGCGCAATATTTAACAATCCCCCCTACAATAACTATGAAAATTATCCTTTTTCCATTACTGGACACTCATTAGGTGGAGCGCTTGCCCAATATTTATCATATATGTTATTTATCAACAATAACGAAACACCCATTCCTACAGAAACCTTCAATGCCCCAGGGATAATAGAACTAGATAATTCTATTACTAATGTTTCGGGCACTGGTATTATTAACCATATGCGAGCCGCTGATATTGTGCAAGCGGTGGGAATACATGTGGGAAGCTGCGTGTATTATTCCCCCAGCGATTATCCGCGAGGCCCAGCGGGAATGGCCTTAAGTGTGGCAACCATGGCGCTTACTAGGGGAAGAGGACTTACGGCCAAGGCAGGGGCCAGTGCATTTGCCCAGACGGTAGGCTATAAATTTGTGCAGCATAGTATAAGTTATTTTTATGAGGATCTGTGTAATGGCAAAGCGGAAACGGTCAATGCTGATCCAAACATGGTTTGATTACCTAAAATAGGACAGCCATGCATGCTAATGGTAAGAAACCTCTCGTCCTAATGTCTTCTATGTGGCAGTGGTTAATTATTTTAATAGTAACTTAAGGAGGGAACTATGATGATAAAAGAGGAAACCAAGATAAAAGAAAATTTAGGCAAGATTCGGGTAGGGATAATTATTTTTGCGGTATATTTATGGTATCAGACGAGTATCAGCACGCTTGCCTTATTCCCCGTAGTCCTTCTCGCAGCATCTATGTTACTAACTACATGGACTATGAGAGGAGAAAGCTGGCTATACGTGCTCACCGCGTCTCTTATCCAGTCGCTAATATTCCTGGTACTTAGTGCCGGTGCATCTTTGACATATTGGATTGAACTACAGGCATTGGCTGCTCATACCACCAGCATTTTTGAAATCATCATAAATATAACTGTCTGCGTTTTCTTGGGGGCACTTTGTCTATTTGTTAGAAAAAATAAAGCAGCATGGAAATTTGAATATGCGTCGATAACCAAATGGCGAAAAGCAGTAGTAATACTCATAGCAAGTAGCCTGTCGGTTTTGCCGTGGGCAAGTATCGCATTCGATAAATCGCTCATCGAATTTGATTTTATTCCATTTTCTCAGTTTCAGAGACCACTTACCGGACAGCTCACTTTCAGCCCGGACAGCTCAAAGATTATTGCGTTTAGCGCTAATACGATGGGGAAGGAAATCAGCAGTTGGGATGTGAAAAAAGGAGAGCAGCTGCCGACAATTACAGCGCCAGGTAGGGTACAACAGGCCGCCTTTAGTAATAATGGACAATATATGGCAATTGGCTGGCGCCGCTCTTGGAATCCCTCTGAAAAAGATGCTTATCTGACTCTTTTAGACCTTAAAACCAATACGCCCATTGAGCTAAACCGAAAAGAGCCGATAGACAATGTAACTTACATAGGAATCAACTCGGTCGCCTTTAGTAATGACAGCAAGTACTTGGCGCTGCTGATTGCGCCTGTGCCTGGTGAGGCTTCTCAAAAAGAAACGGTTAATACCATCATTGAAATATGGGATACCGAAACGTGGGAGATGACAAAAATTATTAAAGGACCTCTTGGGACATGGGGAGGTAAACTAACATACAGCCCGGATGGGCGATATCTGGCCATGGTTGGAAGAGAAAAAGACAATCGTTGCATTTGCATTTGGGACGTATCTACAGGCACTTTGCATAAAGTTTTGGCGCAAGAAAAAGAACTGGACCTTCGTAACGAGGTAGTAACTCCTTATGCTTTGGGAAATATTATCTTTAGCCCGGATGGCAGACACTTTGCTGCCGCTATTCGTCTTGATGAAGGCAGGTTTATTAAAATATGGGATGTTACTACTTGGAAAATGGTACGAATCCTACCTTTGCGTTATGGAACTTACGAAAATGCCATGGCTTACAGTCCGGATGGTGGTTATCTAGCTGTTATTGACGAGAGTTCTGTAAAAGTTTGGAATACAAAGAATCATCTATTAGCCGGAACCTTACCGCATCCCGAAAAGTATTTGACAAGAGGCATAGCCTATAGTCCTGATGGGCGCTATATCGCAGCAGGGGGAGAAAAATATATTAAAATATGGGATGTATCTGAATATGAATTAGGAAAGTTTAAGTGGAAAACCCGGAGTGGCATAGAACTATGATGCAAGAAGAGGAAACCAAGATAAAAGAATATTTAGGCAAGATTCGGGCAGGGATAATGATTTTTGCGGTATGTTTGTGGTATCAAACAAGTATCAGCAAGCTTGCCTTATTCCCCGTAGTCTTTCTCGCAGCCTCGCTGTTACTCGCTACATGGACTATGCGAGGAAAAAGCTGGCTATACCTGCTTACCGCGTCTCTTGTCCAGTTGCTAATATTCGTGGTACTTAGTGTCGGTGCATCTTTGACATATTGGATTGAACTACAGGCATTGGCTGCTCATACCACCAGCATTTTTGAAATCATCATAAATATAACTGTCTGCGTTTTCTTGGGGGCGCTCTGTCTATTTGTTAGAAAAAATAAAGCAGCATGGAAATTTGAATATGCATCGATAACCAAATGGCGAAAAGCAATAGTAATACTTATGGCAATAAGTTTGTCGGTTTTGCCGTGGGCAAGTATCGCATTCGATAAATCCCTCATCGAATTTGATTTCATTCCATATTCTCAGTTTCAGAGACCACTTACCGGACAGCTCACTTTCAGCCCTGACAGTTCCAAGATTATTGCTTTTAGCGCTACTACGATGGGGAAGGAAATCAGTGGTTGGGATGTAAAAAAAGGGGAGCAGCTGCCGACAATTACAGCGCCAGATAGGGTATCACAGGCCGCCTTTAGTAATAATGGACAATATATGGCAATTGGCTGGCGCCGCTCTTGGAATCCCTCTGAAAAAGATGCTTATCTGCTCCTTTTAGACCTTAAAACCGATAAGCCCATTGAATTAAACCGAAAAGAGCGGATAGACAATGTAACTTACAGAGGAATCAACTCGGTCGTCTTTAGTAATGACAGCAAGTACTTGGCACTGCTGATTGCGCCCGGGAATGTTGAGGCTTCTCAAAAAGAAACGGTTAACACCATCATTGAAATATGGGATACGGAAACGAGGGAGATGACAAAAATTATCAAAGGACCTCTTGGGACATGGGGAGGTAACCTAACGTACAGCCCGGACGGGCGATATCTGGCCATGGTTGGAAGAGAGAAAGACAATATTTCTATTTGCATTTGGGACGTAGCTACAGGCAATTTGCATAAAGTTTTGGCGCAAGAAAAAGAACTGGACCTTTATAACAAGGAAGTAATTCCTTATGCTTTGGGAAATATTATCTTTAGCCCGGATGGCAAATATATCGCTGCCGCCATTCGTCTTAGTCAAGTCAGTTTTATTAAAATATGGGATGTTACTACTTGGAAATTAGTGGACATCCTGCCCTTGCGATATGGCGCTTATGACAATAGCATGGCTTACAGTCCGGATGGCGTTTATCTAGCTTATATTAGCGAGAACTCTGTAAAAGTCTGGAATACAAGGAGTCATCTATTAGCCGGAACCTTGCCGCATCCCGAAAAGTATTTGACAAGAGGAATAGCCTATAGTCCTGATGGGCGCTATATCGCAGCAGGGGGAGAAAAATATATTAAAATATGGGATGTATCTGAATATGAATTAGGAAAGTTTAAGTGGAAAACCCGGAGGGACGAGTGATTTTTTGTTGAGCAGAGAAGCCGCGACGACGCATACTGGAAGGAGTCTGCTAGGAGTAGCTGACGAAGTATAACGAAAAAACGTCGCTGATACAGCAGTTTCTAGTCTATGATCACAGTTTTTTAATAAACAAGAAGGAGGCCCATTATCATGAACAGACAAGAGGCTTTAAAACATTTTAGAGAAAAATACCTAAACCCTAAACTAGCCGAGCAAATAAAAGCGGTGGACAGTTATTTCCGGAAAAATAAAGATGACCTAGCCAAGGATTTTTTAGCAAGTTTTCAAGAGGTATGTAGTGCCGTCAAAGAACAACAAGAAACGCAAAATAAGCCTCCTCTTCGTTCGATTAATTTATCTCTGCTTCGAACTTCGTTATGTAGAGGCGAGGCAGTCTATCGCTGGGATGTCTATGATGCGTTGGGAGCATGGGATTGGGAAGGAAAATCTTATAGATATGATGCTCAGTGGTGCATACAGCTGCTGCACCAGACAATACCCGAGTTAGAGCCAAGCCGCAAAAGATATGTATTCGCGCTCATTCCGCAAGACCTCGTCAGGATTGGACAGTCAGATATAGCTAACTTTCACCTTTATATTATCCAGTTAGCCCGCTACAGCTTGCAAAACGTGTCAGCGATACCTGAGTTTCAAGACATTCAAAGGGAAAATCCCTTTACCATTTATGTAGGTGAGTTTTTAAAAGATTATCAGCCGGTATCCATCGAGCCAAACCCAACGATAAAAATTAAAGGCATAAGAACTCGAATCAAAAGAAAACCTCATCAGTGCTTCCGGTCACTCCAAAATATGGATCTGGGCTCAGAACAATATACATATGTTAATTTTAGCTATAGTGATTTAAATGGCAGTGACTTAAGTGGTTGCGAACTGCAACAAGGAATCTTTGTCGGTACAAATTTACAAAACTGCAATCTGGAGAGAACTAACTTTAGTCATTGCTCAATACATGACGCCAACTTTAGTCATTGCAACCTAGAAAAAGCCAATTTTTCCGGCACAAAGGGAGGAATAGGAATCGATAGTACTCCTCTACAGATATACCAGTCACAACTTTCCTGCGTAGATGAGGAAAGCACCATTGACAGAGATAAAATCCCGTCGTTTTTTGGAGTTGATTTTTACGGGAGTAACCTTGTTCAGACTGACTTTAGTGGAGCTGATTTACGCGGGGCTGATTTTCGTAAGGCTATATTTGGGCAAACCTCTTTTCAGGACGCTTTGCTACATGAAGCTATATTTTTAAAAGAAAGCCAAAATGAAATAAAATTAACCCCAGAGCAAACAGATAGTATTTGCTGGGTAATGGAGGAGTAAAGATGGAATATTTCATATTGCGCCAGGACCGCAACCTAACTGGCGCCATAAAGCCACTAAATCTGTCATGGCTAAAAAAAATACATGATTTTGAAGATATAACGGTAGTGGCGGTAGACAAACAAAGCCACGAGCAGTATGTAGACTTTCTGGATAGTCCGCGAGCGATAGCCTCTGACAAACTTAAACGAATATTGTCGGCATATAACTCACAGATAATATTTAAAATTCTTATGCTCGTTGATGTCAAATCTATTTATTGGTTATTTGAGGCACCGGAAATTGATTGTTTATCGCCCAATACCGAGCTACAAAAAAAGGACAAGATCACGCGTCTAGTATTAGACCGCGAAAAAGTGAAGGAGCATGCTGTTTTTTCAGTCAAAGGTATTCCAGAGCATTATATAATCATTAATCTTAATGTAGCGGAAAAAATATTTCAGCAAGACCCTTGGGGAATTATACTTCAAGAGGTAGAGGCAATTTAAAAATCTTAAGAAAAAGGAGCGTTTAAAACATGACAAATGATGAACAAGGACAAAGTTACGTGGTTGACGGTGCCAGTATTGAGTGTAGCGCGGGGAGCATGGCAGGTAGGCTCAGTTTCTCACAATCCCATCAATGTGATATCAATGGAAAAGCCGTATTAAATATTAAAGATAGCCAGTCTATGGTCAATATCGGCAGTATGGGGAAGTGTAAAAACAAAAAAAATGCCCCTTGCGTACCCGCGCTCAGCGGAGAGTGGCAATGCGGTAAAGACGGCGTAGATATTGACAATACTCCGGCGCTTCTCAACACCTCTATTATTCCTTGTGGTAACGGCGGCGTTATTAAAATTGTAGCTGATGGACAATAAAATTTCAAAAATAATGAGTTGAATTTCAAGAAAAAAGACGATATCTATATAAAAAGTACTAAAGATTTGTACATATAGCAATCATCAGAAAGGGGGATAGGGCTGAGCGGCGTTACGCAGGAAGCAAGCGATGCGCTATCCTCCTTTTTGGTAGACTGGTAAAAAGTTTAGTGGTTATATATATTATAAAAAATGAATGGGGAGGATGTTCATATGGGATTTAAATTAACGGTTACAGGAGAAAACGCCACAGTTCAGTTAGGTGAAAAAGTGATCAATTCAGTCGATGTAAGCACATCTACGGAAAGCAGTGCGTTAGCAAAAACAAACATTGTTGCTACGATGACTGTAAGTGGTAAACTACTGTCTAACAACAAGGCAATGGATGACCTTGAAACCGAAAAAATGTTTGCATGGTCGTTGGTTCCACCGGAAGATAAAGATGCTTACCGTAGTGTGATTGTAGAAGTTGTCTCAGCCGGTAGAGTTCCACGCAAAATATATTTTCCCAAGGCCTTTGTTGTTGACTATAACGAAAAATATAGCCATGCCGACGGGGCGGGAGAGTTTTCTTTGGTGATGCGGCAAAAAATTGATTCTGTACATGCAGTAAAATCTGAAAGTGGATTAGATGTAGAAGAATAAAAGAGAAACAAGCTGGATAACGTGAATTTATTATAAAGATGGCTACGCGGCCAACGGCAAAGATGACAGGTCATTGTAGACTAATGAAAGGAGCGAAAGTAAGAAGAATCTATTAGTTTGTTGTAAAAAGTGCTTCGAACAAAAAGTAATATAATGGGAAAATTATCTGTAGCATGTTTCAATAGAGAGATATTGTTTTGTTGTATGGAGGTTATGAAATTTGAATGAAACGAAATGGAGAAAATTAGTTCGAGACAGAATTCTGAGTACAAACAATCTTGAAATGCGGCGTATCGTAAAAGAAGTCTTACAAGGACCCTTTATGGATATTGTACAGTATCAATTGGACGCGGATAAAGCATTAGAAGAAAAAGTAATGAAAGAGTTACCTTTAGATCATACAAAATGTGCTATTTATACAACAGTTTGTACTAAAAGTGACTATGTGCAAGACAATGCAGGCTTGTTTCCTATGCTTCCAGGCGAGTTTAGCAGGTTTGTTTATCAGGTTGACTGGATTAAAGAAAAAATTGAGCAAGATGGAAAAGCAGTCCTGTGCAATGTTTTCATGGAATGTGAAGGAAAAATCATTCAGCAGATGCTCGACGAACAAGCGGAATATAACTATCACGTCGAAATAGTGACAGACAGGAATAATACATACATAACAAACATCGAACTATCTCCAAGTATGAAATATTTGAAACCAATGGAAAAAGTCTATAGACTTTTTCAGTTTAATAACATCAAATGGAGAACTGTCAACAATCCTTATGCCTATAAATTTGTCAACGTAGCGATTAAAGAGTTGCCTCCGTTTAAACCCAATGAAAAAATCAACGCAATTACAGTACATTTAGGTGATTATGAACAGTATAAAAAAAACGATATGATGTTGCTCTGGAATGTCCAGCAGCTCACTATCGCCAAGAACGATTTTCCTATCCCAGTACCAGGCAAAGACCTATTTGAGCATCAATTTTTGCTGTCGGAATTAGGAGCTGATCATGGCTACCTAGTTCATCCGGACAATTCGAATATCGTTGACGTACGATTTGATGCGGATAAACTAGTGATTATCACGAATATACCGAAAATGCCAAGATGGCAGGTAGCCAAATTCCATATACCTTCAGATACGGATATACCTTGGCTGCATTACCAAATTGTTAGCAACCGTCGCAAGGAGAGCTTTATTGAACGCTTTGCGACGGCGAAAAACAACCAGCCGATACGAACTAAAGGAGAGTTCATTCGTATAGTCAACAGTTTTCATGCGGCTGAGGAAATTAAATTTTATAAGATCGACAACCAAGCAAACCAAGACACTGTAGGGGAAACCAGCGATCTAAACTACTTTGTAGCAGATGAGATTCGCGACGAGCACGCTAAAGAGGTGATGAAAGTTATTTTCGAAGCAGAAAACTCTACGTTTATTACCGTAGAACAAATGAGCTTTCTGGTTTCAGAGCTTCAGTATCGCTACCCTGAGTACCGCTGGATCGGAGAATTAGCCTAGAGTTAAAACTATATTGAGGAGTAAAAACATGGTAATGGACTATTTCTTAAGGCGTATAAACCCTATTGGGGATTAATGGGGTCAGGCTTGAGTTATATAAGAATTGACTTATAGGATTTATAGTAAAAGACCTGCTAAGCTTGAAATCAAGTAATATAACTCAAGCCTGACCCCAAATATACAAAAGAAGCGATGAATCGAGAAGTTATTCTTTTATACATCGCAACGAAGTTGAAAAAAGCATTTGCCGAGTATGATAATCTGGAAATTTTTGAAGCTCTGAGGGCGATATTACAATCCATCAAAAACGGCGGCGAACGCGAATTGCTTCGTGGATATCGGCAAAGACGCCAGGTCATTGTAGACTAAATGTATAGCATGTTAAGGGGGAGATAGATTATGGCGCGTGAATATATGGACGAAACCGTACTGAAAGTTTTGCAGGAGGCTGAAGACCAGGCGGCGGCAGAGGCTGCCGAAGCTGCATTGTCCGAGGAAATTGCTGCACAGGATCTTGAAAGTGGAGAAGTACTGATCAATCGCAAACTGGTACGTTTTGCCCCTAGAGAATTTTTAGATGGTCGAGTAAAAATTAGTATGCCAGAGAACTGGAAGGACATGGAACTAGAAGTTGCCAAGCGAAAATATCCGTATGAAACAAGACCACCGATCATTCAGACGGATGAGACGATGACGTTTAATCTCACGCTGAATCATACCAATACGCCGCTGAAAAAAGAAGAAATGAAAACTTTTATCGATGCGATGAAAATGTATGCAGGCAAGGCGGTGAAGGTGCAGTTGATCGAACAAGGTGAAAGCATAGAAGAAAGTGGAATTGTCGTTGGCTGGTTTGATTTTATCAGTCCGGGGTTTGATGAATTGATCTACAATTTTGTCTTTTGCACCGTGTTGGAGAAAAAAGCGCTGATCATGACCTTTAATTGTTTAAACAGTCAGCAGGAACGCTGGCGTTCAGTTGCCCATGCAATGATGCATACCTTGGAAATTGTAGATGATCATTCTGAAAAGGAGGCGTAAACTGTGATGAAACATGGTTTGATGGGAAATATACCGCAGCATCCGGCAGCCCTTGGACAACATGATTTGCGCGATATTGCGCAGTTTACCAAAGAAGCTGCAAGTCTTGGGCTGCTGCAAGAAGATGCGAATAAGCTAACGACGTTTATCGGCACTGCGGCAAATGCAGGTGGTTTGTCAGAACCACTGGATGAATCAACGATAAAAGCTTGTCTGGACGCAGGCGCGCAAGCGGGGCTGATCGATGCAACTGCGAGGAATGTTGTGGCGCAGACACAGTCTCTGCTGGCAAATGCCAGGGCACTGGGTGTAACGCCGTATAACTATCAGGACTGTATTACAAACATTTTAAGTAAAGCACAGCGCACAGGAATTTTGTCGGCGCAAAACACCCAAATGCATGCAGCTCTGGGAGAGCAGCAAAGTGAGGCACCTATAGATCCGCTCGCACCTGCTGAAGGTCCGGCTGTAAACAGTCTCACCCTGCGTTTTGAGCCAATCGAGGGAAAAATCTTAAGTGTCTCAATAAAAACAGAGATTAATGAACATGCTGTGCTCAGAGTCAAAGGAATCTTAGCGCCGGCTGAAGCCGGAGAAGATGGCAGTACACCGCCTGACGACAGGTTTCTGACTGAAATTGCCCCGGGAACACCGGCAGCTCTGTTTAGTATCGATCCAAAAGGCGAAGTGGAATGCCTTTTTCAGGGTATACTGCTTCGCGCTGTGCAGACCCAAGCCACCACGTATAAAGAGTTTGAAGCAGAAGTTGCCAGCCCTAGTTACCTGCTGGACATTGAAAAAGATAGCCAGTCCTTTCAACGCATGTCCGACACCTATAATGATATTGTTCAAAAAGTGGCCGGGGATGCCTGTATCTACAACAACCTGCCGGATGTGACAACGGGTAAGCTGATTGTCCGTTATAAAGAAACGGTATGGGAATTTGTAAAACGTATGTGTTCACGTCTAAACAGCGGACTAGTTCCCGACATCTATTCTGACAGCATTCGCATCGGGTTTGGCATACCGGAAAGTGGAGAAGCCAAGGAATTTACGGTCAGCAGTTACACCGTAAAAAAAGAACTGCAAAGATATCAGACGGCACAAGCCAATCAACTGAAACATTCCAGCCCGACGGTCATGGATATTGATTTTATGTATTACCAGGTGAAAAGTGTTGACCGTCTTGCCATTGGTGATTGCGTGACCTTTTTAGAACACACACTGTATGTGCGCGCTGTGGAAGGCTGTCTGGAAGGAGATATTCTTGTCTTCACTTATGATTTGGTGAGTAAGCAGGGACTTGTTCAGCCTGATATTTATAACGAAGAACTGGCGGGCGTTTCTCTAATCGGAGAAGTCAAGGTGATTACCAATGACCAGATCAAAGCACATATCACAGAAATTGATGCCGAATGGGATGGTGGCGGAGACTGGTATTTTCCATACTCGACGCTGTTTTCCAGTCCCGGCGGTTCAGGCTGGTATGTGATGCCTGAACCGGGCGATACCGTAAAAATTACAATGCTGAATAACAAAGAGGAAGATGCTGTTGCATCAAGCTCTGTCAATCGTACCAGCGAAGCCCCTGAAAAACGCAGTAATCCTGATTATAAATCCCTAAGCAATGTCCATGGTAAAGAAGTACTGTTTACCCCGGACGGTATTTATATTACCAACCAGTCAGGCCGTGTTTTCATTAACTTGACCGATGCTGACGGCATCACCATCATCAGTGATAAAAACATCAATATTGAGGCCGCTGAAAATATTGTTGTGAAAGCAGCCAAAGACGTGATCATCATCGCTGAAGAAAATATGAAATTAAACTGCGGACAGGCCACGCTGCAAAGCGAAAAAAGCGGACTCATCGACATCCAAGGCAAAGAAGTCCGCACAAATTAAAAAAGGAGAAAGCACCGATGCGACGTGAAGAAGCACTACAACGTTTTCACGAAGAAGATGTAGAGCCGCAAATAGAGCAAAGCTTGGCGGCACTTGATCTTTTCTATCAAGAAAATGAAGAGAATTTGGCCGAAGATCTCAAAACGGCCTTTCGTAAACTTTGGCAAAGGATCGCTATGCTGCAGGCCGCAGGGCAAAAAAACAGCATCGTCTATATCTATGGTTCTTTTCTTTATAGTTCACTATGCCTCGGACAAAGTGCCTATCGACTGGATGCGTATGATGAAACCTGGTTTCTCGACACGAAAGAGTGTGCTGCCTCGTATGACGCTGCCTGGGCATTTTCTTTCCTGCACGATGCATGTGATCGCCTGTATGAGAAAAGCAAAAAATATGCCGGCTGCATTACACGCTATGATATCGCCTGTATAAAGCGGGCAGAGGCGCCTCGGTTTAGTGAATATATCGAAGAACTTGGCAAAGTGGTCATTGAAGAAATGTTTTTAACACCGGAATTCCAAGAACTGAAAAAAGCAGATGAACTCACCGTATATATGGGTGAATATAAAGATCAATGCCAGGAAATCGGTACGTCGGGCTCTTGATAAACTGTGGACAGATAGGCCGCGGGTCGGCGATAAGCACTCATCTGCGGCGTTGCAACAAGGGGCTGCTTGTCGACGTACAGCAGTACGACTCCTTCGCAACCCCTTGCTGCGCCTTGCAGCTGAGCACTTCTCACCAACCGGCAGCCTATCTTCGTACTAGTCACTAAGTGGAACGGTTTTAGAAGTTTTCGAAGGCATATAAATACTTTATTTTGTCTACACGCTGATATGCACAAAAATCGGCACATATTCAATCGGAAAAGGGGGAATTCCCTATGCAATATTTTCTGTTTCATAGTGGTGCATATGCCAGAACCTTGGAAACAGAGCAACTGCCGGAAGCAGTATTAACGCAGAAACTTTTGACCAAAAATCAGGCACTGGAACTCGAAGATACCTATGTCATTCTCGTCGACAGCCAGACAGAAGAACCGTACCCTGATATCATCAGCCGTCCGGCGTATTTAATCAGCAACGGTGTCCGTATGATCCTTGGAAAATATGACCGCAGTCTTGTCTTTAAAGCAGTACCCATAATAGAACAAGAAACCGGTGCGCAATATCTCTACTGGATGATGGGCGTCGATGAAATCGACTGCCTCTCAGATCAGACGGTCTATGACAAAGGTGGTCAGATCAAGGAAATCGTGTTAGATGAAACAAAAATAGGAAGCAAAACAATATTTAAAGTGCGCACAAGGTTGGGAAAATACCTGATCGTACGCTTGGACGCAGCAGAAAGCCTGCTAAGACGTCCTTTCTACGGGATATCTCTAACCCCTGTCCGCACCCAGCAAGAGGAGGAGGAATACGATGTCATTTTATAGAGCACCGCACATGCACCCGGCTAGTGGTGCTGAAAAAAGCTATGTTGTGCACGGCGCTCAGACCAGTTGCAGCAACGGCAGCGGTCCGAGTCTGCTCGTGGTTCCAAATTCGCACGGCGTATACCTGAAAGGTCAGGCACAGCTTAATATTAACGATTGCAAGCCCAATACGAATATCCTGCCATTCGGCACTTGTAAAAAATTAAAAGGGCCTTGCAGCCCGGGCACCGGTCCGTGGATCGGCGGCAAAGAAGACGTACTCATTGAAGGTGCGCCGGCTCTGTTAAACACTTGCTGCAATGCCTGTGCAATCGGTGGTATGATCACCATTACGGACGATGGACAAGAAGGCTGACCAAACGAATGAACTAACCCCAAAACGGAAAGGGGAAAATAAAATGGAAGAAAAAGAAAAACATCCCGCATTTACGCACACTGATATCCAGTATCTGCTGCCCGTACCAATCATAAGCATAGCTTCATTGGAAATCGTGCAAAATTTAAATGAACATGTTAAAATGAAACTAACAGCGTTAGCGCCGGATACGCTAGGAATCAAAGACATAGAAGCCGTGCCCGAAAATTCCAAAATAGAAATACAACTGCCCGGGCGCAGCACACCCTACTTTGCCGGCGTATGTACAAACATAGAAATGCAGGTAGAAGGCGGACTTAAAACGATCACCCTAGAAGCGCTGTCCTGGACCTATGCACTCGATATCGTCGAGTACAGTCGCTCCTACCAACAACTCGGCATCAGCTATGAAACACTGCTCGCCGACATCCTAAAAGAATACCCTGAAACAATGTATCTGGTAGAACTGGAAGCTGGACGGCAATACGACCAATTCATCGTTCAGTATAAAGAAACGCCCTGGAACCTCCTAAAACGTATAGCGGCGCGCGAAGGAACCATACTGACCCCGGAATATGCCGATGGAAAACACCGTCCGAGGTTTTGGCTGGGACTGCCGCAGACCATAGCCGAAGAACTTCCGCTCAATGCCGATCAATACATACAAAAAGATAATAAAACTTACCTAGAACTCGCGGCGAATCAATTTCCCAAAGTAGAAGAAGCCGACTTTCTGATCTACCAAACAACCGGCTACGAAACCATGCACCTCGGACAAGCAGTCACCTATCATGAAAAAGACCTCATCGTAATCCACATCGACAGCCGTCTGGAAAAAGAACTTTTAACCCATACCTTCACCCTGGCACCAACAGAAAATATCGTCCTAAAAGAATCGGGAGGAAATACCAGGTTAAAAAGCTGTGCGCTGCCCGGAACCATAATCGAAAGAAGCGACGTCCACGTAAAAATTCATCTGGATATAGACGAACAACAAGACAAGGCAATAGCTAAATGGTTTCCCTACGCAGCCGATGGAGACAGCTTTATGTACTGTATGCCGCATGAAGGAGAAAGCATCAACCTCTACTTCAGAAATGAATGGGAAGAAGAAGCCATCGCAATCAGCGGTGCCAGAGCCAACGGACAAAGCTGTCAAAAAACAGGCGACTACAACCACAGATATTTCACCAACCACGAACGCAAAGAAATGTACATAGCCCCCGATACGTTATCCTTTACCGCCGACGAAAGTGCGGCAGTAAAAATAGCCGTAGTCATGACCGATGCCAACGGAATAGACATCGTAAGCGCCAAAGACATCGTGTTTTCCGCGGAAAACGATCTCAAAATCAAAGGCAAAACCATCTCCATAGAAGCAGGCGCCCCGGGAAGTCAACCTGCAGCAGGCGCAACACCTCCCGGACTCTATCTAAACACAGGGCTCGCCAGCATCATCCTGAAAGAAGATATCACCAACATCTACGGAAAGCCGGTAAAACTCGAAGGCACCAACAAAGCCCCATGTCCGCAGCCGGAAGAAGTCGAAGAAGATGCCGAAGAAGGAGAAAGTGGGCTGACCGCCGAAGACTGGAAAGACATTGGATTAGCAGTTGTAGGCTGTATCCCAATCGTAGGATCGGTCGTAGCAGTCGGAGAAGCATTGTCAGAAGCCTACGATGGAAATTACGTAGATGCAGGCATATCTTTGGCAGGCGTCATACCCTTTGCTGGCACTGTCGGAAAAGTAGCGAAATTTGCGAAAAAAGGTAAGATAGCAGGAAAGATCGCTAAAGCACTTAATGTTGGGAAAAAACTAAAAAAAGGGTTTAAAGGTAAAAAAACACGTCTGCCGTTTGGAAAGATGAAGACCAAAGGCAAACGTGTCCAGGCTAATACGAATAAGGTGACAAAGGATGCAGCGGGGAAGATTGCTGATGCTAAGGAGAAAGCTAAAAAATTTAAATTCGGAAAATATCTTAAAAGTAAAATTGGTGGACCACCTGCCGGAATGAAGAATCCGCATGCACATCATATTTTGTTTAAAGAAGGATTAGGAAAAGCTCAGAAGAAATTGGTTAAAGAAGGGCAAAAGATACTGAAAAAATATGATATCGATCCAATTTATGGGGTTGAAAATTTAGTTTGGGCACCAAATGGAGTAAAAGGTCAGCATGATATTAAAGCTCTCAAGAATGTTGTTGATAAACTTAAAGAAGCTGATATGCTTGGTGGAACAAAACAACATATTGTTGAAACGTTAAAAGAACTAGGTAACCAAGCTGCAAAAAGAGGAGGAACATAAATGGATATGCATACTGCTAAGGATATACTTGGAGCTGTTGAAGCAGGTGATTGTGGAAAAGTCTCTAATTTAATTGGTTCAAATAAAGAACATTTCGATTTTACTACTAGTGTATTTGGGACATGGTTACATGTTGCAGCAAAAAGAGGAAAACTCAATATGGTTAAATATCTTGTAGAGTTAGGAATGGATGTAAATAAGCGTGGGGGCATTTCTGATAGTTATGCTATAAATCAAGCTATTACGTATGGTCATATCGAGATTGTAAGATATTTATTGTCTTGTGGTGCAAAGTTAGATGTCGGCGATCCTGTGAGAAATCCCCTGTTTGATGCTATTACTGATGGACATGTAGAAATTGCTAAATTTTTAATAGATAGTGGAATTGATATTCATGTAAAATATGAAAATGGTAGAGACGCACTTGCTTATGCAATTGAAAGAGGAGAAAACGAGATTGCTGACTTAATACGAGATGCTATGGGGGGAAGTGAAATAGAACCCAAAAAAAATGTTGATTTTGGTGAAGAGAATCAAGGACAGCATGATGAAATCCTAAAATATGTAACGAGAAATTATGGAAAAGTTACGCAAACGATCAGTGAAATTGTACCAGGTAGCAGAGTAGCAGTGAATCTTCATATTATTCCGGCATCAAAAGATCGAAAATATATAACGATTTTTACAACTGGAATGAGCGATTATCCAATGGATGAAGCAGAAGAGGCTAAAGAAACAGCTTACGCAGAGCTTCTAATAAAATTACCAGCAGATTGGCCATTAGAGCAGAAGAAAATGAAAGATGAGAATAATTATTGGCCATTAGGATGGTTAAGAAAAACAGCGCATATTCCTCATCTTTACGATGGCGTACTAGGAGAAGAAGTTATTTTACCAAACGGGGAACCACCAGAACCATTTGCTGCTAAAACGAAACTTTCTTGTATTATGGTATGTAAGCCTAAAGAAGAGAAGATGGAAAAGTTCATAACGTCGAAAGGGAAGATTATTAATTTTTATTTAATAATGCCAATATATGAAGAAGAAAGAAACATTGCGCTAACAGAAGGATATGAATATTTACTAGAAAAATTGAATCAGAATAGAATTGGTGATGTCCTAGACATAGCGAGAAAGAATGTTGGATTGAAGACAGAGTGACATGCTTTTAAACGAATGAAATACAATAAAAATGACTAGCAAAGAAGGCTGGTCATTTTTATTGTATAATACCATTTACCGCCGATGAAAGTGCGGCAGTAAAAATAGCCGTAGTCATGACCGATGCCAACGGGATTAATGGGGTCAAGCTTGAGTTGTACTAAAAAATAAGTGATGGTGATTGAATTTTATGGAGAAAAAATATGAGTTTTTAAAAAAATATAATAGAGACGTTAAGATTATATCACTAGATGAGAACAACAATCTTGATAGCAATATTTTACCAAATGAATGGATTAAGTTATTCAAAGAGAAAAAGGGAATAGGTAGGATTGAGTTTTTTTAAAAAATATGGAAAAAACATGTAGGAAAGGAGCTTTCTAATACTATTGCATACTTAAATGACTATCTAGAAGATGTTGAATTAATTAAGATTGCAGAACGATATTCTATTTTATATACAATCAAAAATTCAAAAGGTCATACATTATATTATGAAGGTAGAAATCCGAATGAAGAATTCAATAATGGAAATTTGGAAGAATCATGGAATAAGTTACCTATTTCAATTAGAAAATTCTATGAAAATGTTCATAATGGATTTTTCTATTATGCTAGTGAGTCGATGGGGTTAGTACCATTAGAATCTGTGACGTATCTTAATGACTATGAATGGGGAATTCTTGATGAATTGAAAGAACCATTACAATTAGATTTTAAAACATCATTTGGTTTTTTTAGCAATGGGATGGGAGGGTATGTAGTTTCCGATTATCAGAATTGTAATAATAATAATGGCACATTATGGTGGAAAGATGATCAACCTGATTATAAAATTAACTTTTGGGATGTAGTAGACGAATGGATTGTAATTGGTTTTGAGCCATAGACTACGTGATCGAAATCTGTCTAACAAATGGAATCTTAATCTACCAAACAACCGGCTACGAAACGATGCACCTCGGACAAGCAGTCACCTATCATGAGAAAAATCTCATTGTAATCCATATCGACAGCCATTTAGATTAATGGGGTCAGGCTTGAGTTATATAAAAATTGACCTATAGTAAAAGACCTGCTAAGCTTGAAATCAAGTAATATAACTCAAGCCTGACCCCAAATACACAAAAATTTCGCCTACAAAAGTGGGAATTGTTCGTCCGGATAATTAGTGTTATTAGGAGGTTAGGCTATGTCTTTAAAACAAGTTGATGTTTTGGATTATATAAGTGTTAATAAAGCATCTGGTCATGTCGTATTAACAATTAGTGATGACTTGAGTTGGGAAGAACCGGATCGACATTTGGTATTACTTCAAGATAAGTTGAATTTTTATTTGGGATTTATTGAAAGTGATCAAATATATGTGGATTATCCAGATGCTCGAGATCGAAAATTTGATATAAGGATTTATAGTCAATATAATATCCCTGATATTGGAATTGATTTTATGAAAAAAGTAGCAAATTTGTTTCAGCGAAGTGGATATGGTCTTAGTGTTAAAGAAGCCATACCTAATTCCGAAGGATGGTTAGATATTAAACTATAAAGGCAAGTTGAAGAAATTTTGTCTAGATGATTGTAACTCAATCAAAAATGACTAGCAAAAAAATGCTGGTCATTTTTAAGTTTGCTCTGAATATGCGATAACCAGGTGGGGATTAATGGATTAATGGGGTCAGACTTGAGTTATATAAAAATTGATTTATATTAAAAGACCTGCTAAGCTTGAAATCAAGTAATATAACTGAAGCCTGACCCCAAATACACCCAGAGAATGATCTCAAAATCAAAGGGAAAACCATCTCCATAGAAGCAGGCGCCCCGGGAAGTCAACCCGCATCAGGCGCAACACCCCCGGGACTCTATCTAAACACAGGACTCGCCAGCATCATCCTAAAAGAAGACATCACCAACATCTACGGGAAACCGGTAAAACTCGAAGGCACCAACAAAGCCCCATGTCCGCAGCCGGAAGAAGTCGAAGAAGATGCCGAAGATGAAGAAGACGAAATGACCGCCGAAGATTGGGCAGAAATCGGACTCGCAGTCGCAGGATGTATCCCCGGTCTGGGAACAATCACATCAGTAGGGGAAGCATTGCTAGAGGCCTACAAAGGAAATTACGTAGATGCAGGTATAAAGCTATCAGGAGCCATACCATATGCAGGAACAATAGGGAGAGTTCAAAAGCTTGCAAGTAAAGGTAAAATAGCAAAAAAAATTGCCAAAGTACTTAACGCCGGGAAAAAAGGCGGTAAACTGAAAAAAATTAAGGGCAAAGGGAAAAAAACACGTCTGCCGTTTGGAAAAATGAAGACCAAAGGCAAACGTGTCCAGACTGATACGGGTAAAGCGATAAAGGATGCAGCGGGTAAGATTGCTAAGGTGAAGAAGGCAGGTAAAGCTAAAAAGTTCTATCGCAGTAAGAGCGAAAGGCGTAAAGCTTTGTTACGCGATGCGAATGACCCAAATAGTGGATTGTCACCAGAAGCGAGAGAGTATATTAAGAAAACCAAGGGGAATAACGTTCCTAAAGGATATGAAGTTTCACATGAAAAGCCACTTTATACAGGAAAAACAGTTGAACAAAAGAAAGAGCTGGATAAGATGGATAATATGAAAACGCAGGAAAAGAAATTTCATCGTAGTAGACATAAAGAATGCGGTGATCAATATCATGATTATCCACGTTAATCTTGGGAGGTAATGTTAATGGATATAAGTGAATTAAAAAAAATATATGAATTTGCAAAAGAAGGTGACGATTTATCTGGTGAAAAAATTAAACGTAGCTTTGCTTTTTTAAAACTGCTTTTATCTAATAATTCTCCAGAGTTTATTCGTTTCCATTATGATTTATTAAAAAAGCGAGAATGTAAGGAACTTTATTATGATATACGTGCTGCATTTAAGAAACGTCCAGAAGCAGAAGAATTTTTAGTTGAACAGATCTTAACTGAAACTGATCCCATAACATTAGGTGATATTTTGCATATTTTAGGAGGTGTTAGAAGTTCTCATGCTGCTCCTTTAGCTCGACAATTTGTAAATAGTGATAATGAATACCAGCGCGAGGTAGCTTTATATGTGCTTGGATGGGTAGGAAATGAAATGGACTTAGACCTTATTAAATCACATCTTCTCGAAGAGCGTTCTTCACGATTACGGAGAACTTCAGCTAGTGCACATCGACAGGTATACTGGCGTTTGCCTGAACTAAAAGACAAACTGTTGGCAAGTCTTAAACAAGGTTTCGAACAAGAAAAAGATGATGAAGTTATGGCTAGGATTATCATTATGATTGAGAGTATCGCAGTAAAAAAATTGGGATTACGTGAAGATAAGCAGGATCCATATATCATTCATGGCGATGTACAGAAGGCTAAACTAAAAACAGCTAAATTTTTATCTGAGCTTAAGTTATAGCAGTAGAATATTCGGAAACTTGTATAAAAAATGCAATTTAAACGAAAATGACTAGCAAAGAATGCTGGTAATTTTCGTTTAAATGTTATGTAAAGATCCCAATAGATTAATGGGGTCAGGCTTGAGTTATATAAAAATTGACTTATAGAAAAGACCTGCTAAGCTTGAAATCAAGTAATATAACTCAAGCCTGACTCAAAATACCAAATACATAGCGCCCGATACGTTATCCTTTACCGCTGACGAAAGTGCGGCAGTAAAAATAGCCGTAGTCATGACCGATGCCAACGGAATAGACATCGTAAGTGCCAAAGATATCGTGTTTTCCGCAGAAAACGATCTCAAGATCAAAGGGAAAACCATCTCTATAGAAGCAGGCGCCCCGGTAAGCCAACCCGCAGCAGGCGCAACACCCCCGGGACTCTATCTAAACACAGGACTCGCCAGTATCATCCTAAAAGAAGACGTCACCAACATCTACGGCAAACCTGTAAAACTCGAAGGCACCAACAAAGCCCCATGTCCGCAGCCGGAAGAAGTCGAGGAAGACGCCGAAGCTGAAGAAGACAAAATGACTGCCGAAGATTGGGCAGAAATCGGACTCGCAGTCGCAGGCTTTATTCCATCGCCAGGTGCAACTGCAGCAGTAGCCGTCGGCGAAACAGCCTTGGCAGTTCACCAAGGAGACTATGTAGGAGCAGGAGTATCAGTACTAAGTGGAATCCCTGTAGTCGGAGGCTTTGTAAGAGTAGCGAAGGTCATGAAAAAGGGTAAGATAGCGCGGAAGATACTGCACCTAATCAACAAAGGAAAAAATTTAGCGAAACGTGTATTCAAAAAAATCGCCAAGAAAGCCAAGTCAATTGGTGGCAAGATGAAAACCCTAAGCAGTCACATGATGGCCGATGCGCGTAAAGCGATAGAGAATGCAGCGAAGAAGATTGCGGGAAAGACGGGGAAAGCTAGGCCTTATTCACATTTAGAGGATCCACCTAATGTTGGTCCAGGTAAAGATTTTACAGCAGCTCAAAAGAAAAAAATAATTGAAGAAAATAAAAAAATGAATAATGGAAAAGTTAGATCTGATGATCCAAATGACTTTGCTGGTGAGAGTCTTGTCAAACCTAGCAAAAGCCAAAAGGGAGTGACACCACCTGAAAATGAGTGGCAGATAGATCATATTGTAGCTAAAGCTAATGGTGGAACTAATAGTTATAGTAATGCTCAGGTGCTGTCACGTAAACAGAATAGAATTAAATCTGATAAATAATGGAGGTTGTTAGAATGAATAATAAGTTGTATGAGTTAAAATGGGCAAAAGAACAGCTTTGGCAAGGATGCATTTTGGCATCTATTGCACATGCAATTATGGTTGCACATTATCCTGAGTTGTCAAATGAGCAATCTTGGGATGGAATAAATTATAATGTACAGAACAATACAGGTGCAAGAGGTACTGTAACCTTTGGATCTCAATATTGTATTGCAGCTTTTCGGGATGATCATAGTGATCGCATTGTAACAAAGAATAAAATACAGGAGGCCAATACATACTTTAAAAATGCACCTAAGGAGATAATGAATTTTGCAGAAATCGAGACATTACAATATTTACTGGATAATGTAGATGGGAAAACGGTTCCTCTCATTACAACAGCATTTTGGGAGATGGAAGATAAACTATTTTCTGTAGATTCTTTTGATGATATGATAAATAATGGAGGATTTTTATTAAAGTCGCAAGTAATGGGGTTTGAAATGGCCGTAAGGGAATGGAAAGAATACTATGATATGTCTGTACAACAGTGTACTTTACTTGAATCTATTTATACACGTAAAGTTTCTCGACCAAATAGTAATTTAGTTTTATCAAGAGAAGAGGTAGCTTTGATTGGAACCGATGATCCAGGGACACTTGATGAAAGTAAAACTTCTTTTGGAGAATTAAATATTCAATGGGAAGATTAAAAATAAAAGTAATGTTACGAGAATTTTAGAGATAAGCTGACAGAAAACTTATCTCAATAATGTAACGCAATCGAAAATGGCTAGCAAATAATGCTGGTCATTTTTAATGAGTAAAGAAGACATCACCAACATCTACGGAAAGCCAGTAAAACTCGAAGGCACCAACAAAGCCCCATGTCCGCAGCCGGAAGAAGTCGAAGAAGATGCCGAAGAAGGAGAAAGTGGGCTGACCGCCGAAGACTGGAAAGACATTGGACTAGCAGTTGCAGGCTGTATCCCAATCGTAGGATCGGTCGTATCAGTCGGAGAAGCCTTAGTAGAAGCCTACAATGGAAATTACGTAGATGCAGGCATATCTTTGGCAGGTGTCATACCATTTGCTGGAACTGTCGGAAAAGTAGCGAAATTTGCGAAAAAAGGTAAGATAGCGGGGAAGATCGCTAAAGCACTTAATGCCGGAAAAAAACTAAAAAAAGGATTTAAAGGTAAAAAAACACGTCTGCCGTTTGGAAAAATGAAGACCAAAGGCAAACGCGTCCAGGCTGATGCGGGTAAGGCAATAAAGGATGCAGCGGGTAAGATTGCTGATGCTAAGGAGAAAGCTAAAAAATTTAAATTCGGAAAATATCTTAAAAGTAAAATTGGTGGACCACCTGCCGGAATGAAGAATCCGCATGCACATCATATTTTGTTTAAAGAAGGATTAGGAAAAGCTCAGAAGAAATTGGTTAAAGAAGGGCAAAAGATACTGAAAAAATATGATATCGATCCAATTTATGATGTTGAAAATTTAGTTTGGGCACCAAATGGAGTAAAAGGTCAGCATGATATTAAAGCTCTTAAGAATGTTGTTGATAAACTTAAAGAAGCTGATACGCATGGTGGTACAAGGGAAGATATAGTTGAAACACTTAAAATGCTAGGTGAAAAGGCTGCAAAGAGAGGAAGTACATAATGAATATACAAATATCTAGAGATATTCGTGCTGCTATTAAGCAAGGAAATTTGGAGAAAGTCATTGGGTTAATTGCTAATGATAAAGAACGCTTAAATTTTTCTACGAGTGTATTTGGGACATGGTTGCATGTCGCAGCAAATGCTGGGCAACTGGATATTGTCCAATATTTTGTAGAAGCAGGAATTGATATTAATCAACATGGTGGTATATTTGAAGGTAGTCCGATTAATGAGGCAGCTTCAAAAGGGCATCTGGAAATTGTTAAGTATCTTCTTTCTTGTGGAGCTGAATTGGATGTCAGTGATCCTGTGAGAAATCCATTATTTAGTGCTATTACTGGTGGTCATATAAAGATAGTGAAATTCTTGATAGATAGTGGAATTGATATTCATGTAAAATATGAAAATGGTAGAGACGCACTTGCTTATGCAATTGAAAGAGGAGAAAACGAGATTGCTGACTTAATACGAGATGCTATGGGGGGGAAGTGAAATAGAACCCCAAAAAAATGTTGATTTTGTTGAAGATAATCAAGGTCAGCATGATGAAATCCTAAAATATGTAGCGGAAAATTATGGGAAAGTTACGCAAACGATCAGTGAAATTGTACCAGGTAGCAGAGTAGCAGTGAGTCTTCATATTATTCCAGCATCAAAAGATCGAAAATATATAACGATTTTTACAACTGGAATGAGCGATTATCCAATGGATGAAGCAGAAGAGGCTAAAGAAACAGCTTATGCAGAGCTTCTAATAAAATTACCAGCAGATTGGCCATTAGAGCAGAAGAAAATGAAAGATGAGAATAATTATTGGCCATTAGGATGGTTAAGAAAAACAGCGCATATTCCTCATCTTTACGATGGCGTACTAGGAGAAGAAGTTATTTTACCAAACGGGGAACCACCAGAACCATTTGCTGCTAAAACGAAACTTTCTTGCATTATGGTATGTAAGCCTAAAGAAGAGAAGATGGAAAAGTTCATAACGTCGAAAGGGAAGATTATTAATTTTTATTTAATAATGCCAATATATGAAGAAGAAAGAAACATTGCGCTAACAGAAGGATATGAATATTTACTAGAAAAATTGAATCAGAATAGAATTGGTGATGTCCTAGACATAGCGAGAAAGAATGTTGGATTGAAGACAGAGTGACATGCTTTTAAACGAATGAAATACAATAAAAATGACTAGCAAAGAAGGCTGGTCATTTTTATTGTATAATACCATTTACCGCCGATGAAAGTGCGGCAGTAAAAATAGCCGTAGTCATGACCGATGCCAACGGGATTAATGGATTAATGGGGTCAGGCTTGAGTTATATAAAAATTGACTTATAGTAAAAGACCTGCTAATCTTGAAATCAAGTAATATAACTCAAGCCTGACCCCAAATACACCATAGAAGCAGGCGCCCCGGTAAGCCAACCCGCAGCAGGAGCAACACCGCCGGGACTCTATCTAAACACAGGACTCGCCAGTATCATCCTAAAAGAAGACGTCACCAACATCTACGGAAAGCCTGTAAAACTCGAAGGCACCAACAAAGCCCCATGTCCGCAGCCGGAAGAAGTCGAGGAAGACGCCGAAGCTGAAGAAGACAAAATGACTGCCGAAGATTGGGCAGAAATCGGACTCGCAGTCGCAGGCTTTATTCCATCGCCAGGTGCAACTGCAGCAGTTGCCGTCGGTGAAACAGCCTTGGCAGTTCACCAAGGAGACTATGTAGGAGCAGGAGTATCCGTACTAAGTGGAATCCCTGTAGTCGGAGGCTTTGTAAGAGTAGCGAAGGTCATGAAAAAGGGTAAGATAGCGCGGAAGATACTGCACCTCATCAACAAAGGAAAAAATTTAGCGAAACGTGCATTCAAAAAAATAGCTAAGAAGGCAAAACAACTTGGTGGCAAGATGAAGACCCTAAGCAGTCACATGATGGCCGATGCGCGTAAAGCGATAGAGAATGCGGCGAAGAAGATTGCGGGGAAGACGGGCAAGGGGAAAGCTAAAGTTGAGGTTAAAATTTCGAAAAGTAAATATCCAGAATCTGCTCAACATATTGAAGACGCGATTAAAAATGGGCACCCAGATACGTTAACAATAAAACGTAGTGGTGCAGCTGCTAATCGTAAGGAGTCGCTAAAGGGAGTAGAAACTGTAAAGGGGAAAGACCGTGACGAATATCCTCCTGCAATGTTTGAAGAGGGAGGAAAAGGCGCAAGTGTGAGAACAATTTCAAGTTCCGATAATAGGGGAGCAGGCTCTACAATGGGACAGCAATTGCGTTCATATCCAGATGGAACAAAAGTTAAAATAAAAGTTGAAGAATAAATAATTTTAGGTGGTGAAAAATATAATGAAGCAGTTAGATGAACTAATTGATAAAAAGGATGAAATGTGGCAATTAATTCAAGAATGGGCTACGAAATCTGGTCATAAAAATGAAATTTTGCCTGTGAATTTTGATAATGCACAAAAAGTAATTCTCAAGTTACAAGTTTCAACTAAATCTGCATTAGGAGCTGTAGCTTATAAGACGGGTGGAATACTAGTTGATAATAGATGGCTGAGAATACTTGGATCAGGACATGAGCGCTTTTCGAGAAATATTATATCATGGAATAAAATAGATATTTTAGAAGGTAGTCCTAAAATGAAGGGGTGCTTACTTATTGCGGATGATGTATTGGGTGGATTTTTCGCTATAAATGGAGGCGGTATTCAAGGAGAAATGGGAAATGTATTTTATTTTGCTCCTGATACTTTAGAATGGGAGGACATGGAAATGGGATACACGGATTTCATTCACTGGGCAATGGCAGGCGATGTTGCTAAGTTTTACGAAGGGCTTCGCTGGAATGAATGGAAAAATGAAGTATTAAACATTAACTGTGATCAAGGAATTTTAATATATCCTTTTTTGTGGGCTGAAGGCTCTGAAATAACTAATCGTGCACGAAAAGCAGTTTCAATTGATGAATTGTGGAATATTAATTTGATGAATAAAGAAAAAATTTCAAGGCAAAGTGATTAAGACAGGTGACGGAAAGCTTGTTTTATAGCTTAAATTTAAATGAAAATGACTAGCACAAAGAATGCTGGTCATTTTTAACGAAAAAAGAAGACATCACCAACATCTACGGAAAGCCTGTAAAACTCGAAGGCACCAACAAAGCCCCATGTCCGCAGCCGGAAGAAGTCGAGGAAGATGCCGAAGAAGGAGAAAGTGGGCTGACCGCCGAAGACTGGAAAGACATTGGGCTAGCCGTTGTAGGGTGTATTCCAATCGTAGGAAACGTTGTAGCAGTCGGAGAAGCCTTAGTAGAAGCCTACAATGGAAATTACGTAGATGCAGGGATATCTTTGGCAGGTGTCATACCCTTTGCTGGAACTGCCGGAAAAGTAGCGAAATTTGCGAAAAAAGGTAAGATAGCGGGGAAGATACTGAACCTGCTCAACAAAGGAAAAAATTTAGTAAAACGCTTAGCCAAGAAAGCGAAAGCGCTCGGCGGCAAGATGAAAACCCTAAGCAGTCACATGATGGTCGATGCGCGTAAAGCGATAGAGAATGCGGCGAAAAAGATTGCGGGGAAGACGGGGAAGGGGAAAAAATCGTTAGCGAGTCGTCTTGCTGATAAGGTACAGAATTTACCTGCTCGACAAAGGCCGAATACTGTTGCAGTATTAAAAACTCGAGATGGTCAAATTATAGTTGGAAGAAATCAGGGAGGCGTAATTAATAATAGAGTACAACAAGTGTTAAAAGATATACCGCCTAATGAATTTAACGGAGAATGTGCGGAGGTTAATGTTATTTCACGGGCATTAAATAAAAAACTTAACTTGAATGGGGCGGAAATTACCGTAGCGAATGTAAGAGGGGCAGCTAGTACTACTGGCATGCATGGAACATCAAAAGCCCCATGTAATGTTTGTAAACAGTTATTAAATAATTTTGGAGTAAAAAATGTTAACCCATAAGGAGGAAGTAGTTAAGTGATAGATTTATTACAAAGTATGTCAATTAGAAAAAAACAAGCATATGCAGCATTGTGTTTAGCTAATTTTTGTGCTGAAAAAAGAATAGTTCATGAGAGTATTAAGGAATTAATAGAGCACCTTCTTTCAATCTTAATTGAGAAAAATTTAGTGAAATGGGAAAGTGCAGGTTGTTCTTTAGAGATATCAGGAAGAGGGGATCCTCTTCCTGATCATATAAAGATGATTGTACCAAGTGAAATTTATGGTGTATTTAATCATCTTGTTGAAAGTGTTGTTGAAGTTGGTATTGTTGATATGTATGGTGCAATATCAGATGAGCCCTTGAAATTTTTGCTGGAAAGTATCAAAATAGTTCAATCTAGTGGTGTCCAAATACCTGATGTTAATAATGTTTTTGATCGAGAACCAGAAAATTCAAGTGATAATGGCTGGGGAAATCCAGTGAGCGAAGAAGAATATGATAAAGTTATTTGTGCTTACAAACAAATTATCGGTTTATGATGAGTGTATCTAATGAAAAAAAACAACTTGCTAATTATGTGGCGAATATATTTGATGGAAAAGCTTCAGTTTTTACATATGGTGACGATAATGAAAAAAGTAAAATTGCCATTTTGCATGCAGAAGAATCGCCTAATGTAGGGGAAACATCATATTCAACGATTGGATTATCAGATTACAATATTGACTTGGATGTTGAAAGTGGGCCACTAAGAGTGGAAATTGTTGCTGCCGCACCAAGCGATCTTAAAGAATATGGAAATGTAATTAGTACATGTGCCTTCAATATAATTAACTCTGGGTATTCTTGTTTTCCAGGAACAATTTACCCGGATGTAGTACAAATGTATTATCCTGATTATCATATGAAACATATTATGTTTGTAAGTCCTTTTCTTTGGGATGAAAAATTAGAAACAAAAAATATGGAAGATAAAATAATTGCATGGTTACAGGCTATTCCAATTTCTGAATCAGAATATCAATATGTAGAAAAAAATGGGGTTGAAATTTTTTTAGATTTGTTAGAAAAATCTAATATCGATATATTAGATTTAGACCGAGAGTCTGTAGTATAGGATAGGACGAAGGGAAACTTATCTAATAATTGAAATACAATTAAAAATGACTAGCAAATAATGCTAGTCATTTTTAATGAATGAAGAAGACAAAACGGCCGTCGAAGACTGGAAAGACATTGGACTAGTAGTTGCAGGATGCATCCCAATCGTAGGATCGGTCGTAGCAGTCGGAGAAACATTGTCAGAAGCCTACAATGGAAATTACGTAGATGCGCATATCTTTGGCAGGTGTCATACCATTTGCTGGAACCGCCGGAAAAGTAGCGAAATTTGCGAAAAAAGGAAAGATAGCGGGGAAGACGGGGAAAGCTAGATATGGAGATGGAAAAAGAAAAATTTCAGATGATTTATATAAGAAATTGAGGAGAAATTCACCTAACGATGAAATAAGAAATAAAGTAAATGAAGGTATTGAATTACCAATCCCAGATCCGGCACTTCCTGGTAAAATTATAAAATCAAGACTAGAAGCAGATCATATTGTGTCAATGGATAAAATCACTCGTATGGAGGGTTTTGATAAGTTGACTTATGAGCAACAGCTTAAAGTTTTAAATAATTCGGAAAATTTTACTGGATTAAGTAAAACGGCAAATACGTCAAAAGGTTCGAAATCTTACGAGGAATGGACTGCGTACAAAAAGAGGCTATTGAAGTTAATTCTGAATTTAGACAAAAAATGATGGAAAAGTCATTAAAACTCGAAGGAGAAATACAGAAGCAAATTGATGATTTACTAAAAAATAAGTGATGGTGATTGAATTTTATGGAGAAAAAATATGAGTTTTTAAAAAAATATAATAGAGACGTTAAGATTATATCACTAGATGAGAACAACAATCTTGATAGCAATATTTTACCAAATGAATGGATTAAGTTATTCAAAGAGGAAAAGGGAATAGGTAGGATTGAGTTTCTTTTAAAAATATGGAAAAAACATGTAGGAAAGGAGCTTTGTAATACTATTGCATACTTAAATGACTATCTAGAAGATGTTGAATTAATTAAGATTGCAGAACGATATTCTATTTTATATACAATCAAAAATTCAAAAGGTCATACATTATATTATGAAGGTAGAAATCCGAATGAAGAATTCAATAATGGAAATTTGGAAGAATCATGGAATAAGTTACCTATTTCAATTAGAAAATTCTATGAAAATGTTCATAATGGATTTTTCTATTATGCTAGTGAGTCGATGGGGTTAGTACCATTAGAATCTGTGACGTATCTTAATGACTATGAATGGGGAATTCTTGATGAATTGAAAGAACCATTACAATTAGATTTTAAAACATCATTTGGTTTTTTTAGCAATGGGATGGGAGGGTATGTAGTTTCCGATTATCAGAATTGTAATAATAATAATGGCACATTATGGTGGAAAGATGATCAACCTGATTATAAAATTAACTTTTGGGATGTAGTAGACGAATGGATTGTAATTGGTTTTGAGCCATAGACTACGTGATCGAAATCTGTCTAACAAATGGAATCTTAATCTACCAAACAACCGGCTACGAAACGATGCACCTCGGACAAGCAGTCACCTATCATGAGAAAAATCTCATTGTAATCCATATCGACAGCCATTTAGATTAATGGGGTCAGGCTTGAGTTATATAAAAATTGACCTATAGTAAAAGACCTGCTAAGCTTGAAATCAAGTAATATAACTGAAGCCTGACCCCAAATACACCCAGAGAATGATCTCAAAATCAAAGGGAAAACCATCTCCATAGAAGCAGGCGCCCCGGTAAGCCAACCCGCAGCAGGAGCAACACCGCCGGGACTCTATCTAAACACAGGACTCGCCAGTATCATCCTAAAAGAAGACGTCACCAACATCTACGGAAAGCCTGTAAAACTCGAAGGCACCAACAAAGCCCCCTGTCCGCAGCCGGAAGAAGTCGAAGAAGACGCCGAAGAAGGAGAAAGTGGGTTGACCGCCGAAGACTGGAAAGACATTGGACTAGCAGTTGTAGGCTGTATCCCAATAGTAGGAAGCGTTGTAGCAGTAGGAGAAGCATTGTCAGAAGCCTACGATGGAAATTACGTAGATGCAGGCATATCTTTGGCAGGTGTCATACCCTTTGCTGGAACTGCCGGAAAAGTAGCGAAATTTGCGAAAAAAGGTAAGATAGCGGGGAAGATACTGAACCTGATCAACAAAGGAAAAAATTTAGTAAAACGCTTAGCCAAGAAAGCGAAAGCACTCGGCGGCAAAATGAAGACCCTAAGCAGTCACATGATGGCCGATGCGCGTAAAGCGATAGAGAATGCGGCGAAGAAGATTGCGGGGAAAACGGGTAAGGGGAAAGTGAAAAGACCATATTCACATATTCCTGATTCTCCAAGTGTAGGTCCAGGCAAAAAGTTTACCAAAGCTCAAAAAGAAAAAATAATTCAAGACAACATGAAGAAAAATGGTGGCGTTGTAAGGTCTGATCAATCAGGAGCTGAGTTAGTTAGGCCTCAAAAGAGTCAAAAGGGGGTTAAACCTGATTCAAATGAGTGGCAAATAGATCATATCGATGCAAGGAGTAAAGGTGGTTCTAATAGTAATAGTAATAGTAACGCTCAAGTGCTATCACGAGAAGAAAATCGAGCGAAGTCGGATAAATAAATATAATATTTTAGGTGGCGAATAGCATTAAAGAAAGGAAGAAAATAATGATAGATGAAAAGTGGTTATTTGAAGATGGGAAGAACGTAATGGTTATGACTACAAAAAATATTATTAAAAATCATACAGCTATTGTCTACGTTTCTCATGATGAAGAGGATGGGATGTGGCAATTTCACGATGGTTTAGATGTTGATATGAATGATGCAATGCTAGTATCTTTAGAAGAAATAATAACATTGGATAGTGAGCTCATGAAGTTATATGATTTGCCAATAGGGTGGATCGCATGGAGAGATAATAAAGATAGTGTGTGGAATCGTCAACCAGAGAATTCGTAATAAATTTAGATGAGCTACTGATATCTAGAATTTGATTTTTTAGAGATAAGTATTTTTAATTATAAGGATTAAGATATACGCAGATAAGGTGGCAAGAGTCTTGTCTAACAATTGAAATATAATTAGAAATGACTAGCAAATCAATGCTGGTCGTTTTTAAGTTTTCCCTGAATGGGAGGCGGTAACTTGTGGTGAAAGTCCACTACAGGCTTGGTGCTACAGTTGTAGGAAAAGGAAAAGAGCCATTCGTAGGAGGTACAAAAATTTCACCTACAAAAGTGGAAATTGTTCGTCCGGATAATTAGTGTTATTAGGATTAATGGGGTCAGGCTTGAGTTATATAAAAATTGACTTATAGAAAAGACCTGCTAAGCTTGAAATCAAGTAATATAACTCAAGCCTGACTCAAAATACCAAATACATAGCGCCCGATACGTTATCCTTTACCGCCGACGAAAGTGCGGCAGTAAAAATAGCTATAGTCATGACTGATGCCAGCGGAATAGACATCGTAAGTGCTAAAGACATCGTGTTTTCCGCAGAAAACGATCTCAAAATTAAAGGGAAAACCATCTCCATAGAAGCAGGCGCCCCGGTAAGCCAACCCGCAGCAGGCGCAACACCCCCGGGACTCTATCTAAACACAGGCCTCGCCAGTATCATCCTAAAAGAAGACATCACCAACATCTACGGAAAGCTGGTAAAACTTGAAGGAATCAACAAAGCCCCATGCCCGCAGCCGGAAGAAGTCGAAGAAGATGCCGAAGAAGATGCCGAAGAAGGAGAAAGTGCGCTGACCGCCGAAGATTGGAAAGACATTGGACTAGCAGTTGTAGGCTGTATCCCAATCGTAGAAATAGTCGTGGCAGTAGGAGAAGCCTACGATGGAAATTATGTATGTGGAAAACTGGCAGGAGTAATACCATATATATTGATGGATTTATTGAATATGTGGAAAATATTTGGTTTTACAATGACAAGGTAACAGATATGTTTACAATACGTATTAAATCGCATATAATAGACATATACTAAGTAAACCAAAAACGTCCTGATGAGAACAGGACGTTTCGGTTGAGTAGGCGTTGACTACCTGCAAAGTTCAAATAGCGTTGCAACCGCTAAAATGAATTTGCTAGAAATCGTTAGTCGTAGTTTCCCGAATTCTAACTGCATGGTATCACCTCCTATTCAGTTATAAGGGCGTAGTTGACGCTACGTCCTTTAATATTATAGCTTAATATTTCCAATTGAGACAGCTTAATTTTTGGGCTGTCTTTTTTGTGCGCTGTTTTTGCAAGCAGCAGCATGTCTTCGCTATGTCTGGTCAAGGATGGGGTCATTGCCATTCGAGGTGAAAAAGCATGTGAATTTTCAATTACAAAGAAAATGGCAAACTTGAAATAATATCATATAATGGGACAAATGATTTATTTTTACAAAAATACCATGTAAAATGATGACATTAAAAGTAAAACTATGTTACGATTGTATCAATTAAGTATTGCTTAATAAGAGAAAATTTATAAATAAATAATTAAGGGATGGAGCATCTCTATCCCTTAAGTTATATCTGATGATAAATTTGTAGATCGTTGAGATTGTCATACATAATCATTTTAAGATCACATTCGATAATGGAGGTAGCCTGTGTTTTCTATAATGAAAAGATGCAATTACGTAAGAGAAATTATGGTGATGCTTGGTCTTACAATATTTATATTTTTGAGCAATCCTATTGATCAAATGTATCATAAGATTTTTCCGGTAAGAGATGATATGGGCGTGATGGGAGGCTTGATTATTACAGCTTTTATTGTCATTGAGGCATGCTTGATTCGATTAGATCATTACTGGAAATGGATTATCTCATCAACGTTCATTTTTGAAGCGGCGGCGAGTATAAGTTATGGATTTCCTGAATTCTATGCTTTTTCTAGCAAGTTGTCAGAGGTTTTAATTAATGGAGGTTTATTTTTAATATTTACAATCCCGGTTGCGTTTGTAGTGTATTACATGAAGAAAATTATAAAATATAGCTTAAAATGGAAAGAAATAAAAGCTATGCCATACAAAATCATATTGATTTCTATTCTTTGGGAGCTATTTCTTATTTGGTTTATTTTTGGGGTTTAGCGTTAGAAATTTTGATTGATATAGAAGGAAAATACATATTGTAGTGTGAGAATAGTGAACAGGGGTTCCAAGTAAGACAGAGTATATATGAAAAAGTAAGGAGGCAGGTATGGTTTCTATAGTGAAAAGATGCAAATGCATAAGAGAAATTATGGTGACGCTTGGTATTACAGTATTTATATTTTTTACAAATCCTATTTATAATGCATATCATCAAATTTTTCATTTAAGAGATGATATGGGTGTGTTGGGAGCCTTGACGATTACAACTTTTGTTTTTATAGAGGCATGTTTTATCCGGTTAAATCATTACTGGAAATGGATTGTAGTATCAAATTTTATTTTTTCAACAGTGTCTCTGATCGGCTTAGAATACCCTGAAGTTTATACTTCTTTAGATAAATTTTTTGAAATTATAATAAATTATTCAATCAGTGAAGCGGCTATTAGTGGAAGTTTATATTTAATTTTTGCGATGCCGCCTGTAATCATCGTTTATCATGTAAAGAAATTTATAAGGGATGGATCAAAGTGGAAAACGATAAAAGCGATGCCGCTAAAAATTATACTAATTCCCGCTATTTTAGAAAGTTGGCTTATTTGGTTTATATATTTCTAATTGATAAGGAGGAACAAAATGTCCATGATTGTAAATGAAGGGTACTATCTTACGGTGTATATTGCTGTACGCGGATGCCCTATGATCAAAGAAAATGGTGAACCGGATGATCCAAGTGAAGTTGGTCATATGTGGATAAGCGTTGATCATCCCAGTGGATTAAAGGAGTCTTATGGATTTCATCCTAAAATTTCAGGACAGATGCATACTGATGTTGGAAAGGTTAAGGATAGTGATCTACACGCATACCAAGAAATTAACTATCAGAGGTCTTTTCCACTTGGGGAGAGCATGTATAAAAATTTACGCAATTATTGTCAGCTTGCATTGGAGAAGAATACGTTCGGACCTTACTGGGGCGTTGGAAATGCTTGTGTAGATTTTGCTTGGGATGTTATGCATGCGGCTGGTATCGACAAGCCTTTTATTGCAAAAATTACGCCGATAGAAGATTGGCCGGCTTATAATAAAGGTTTGGTAGAGATGGCGTATTATTCGTATATGATGCAAGTGGAATACGAAGGATATAGAATAAATGATGCGGAGGTTTGGATGGGATAATGTCATATTTGTTAAATATAAAGGGATCTGAAACAATTAAATTTGAAAAGGAAATCATTTACTATGTACATGCAGAGGTCAACACGCCAAGTAATTCACGGGCGAAGTCTTCAGAAGCAACAGCGACTATGTGGATTTCTGGAAAATTGTTCGCTAAGAAAGGATTACCGGGAAGTAGTGATACAGTAAAACTTTTTGATTGGTCCTTGATTCCAGCAACAAGTGCAGATGCATATCGTGATGTTACGGTACAAGTAAAGTATGAAGGCCAACTTTTTCGTACGATAAATTTTCCAAATGCCTTTGTTGTGGATTATAGTGAAAAATATAATAGTACGAGCGGTGTTGGCGATTTTTCTCTTATACTGCGGCAACGTATGGATAAAATGACGGATGTAAAAGCCGAGTGAGGTATGTCGTTTTGAATACATTTTGGTGAATAAGATAAATACAATAAGACCCGTCTTGCTTTCGTGCATAGCGGGTTTTTGTTTTTGAGTGATAAGGAGAATTCAAGATGGAAATGGATGAACGCATACCAGCCAAAGAACAGATCCTGCTTAAAACCGGCGAATCATTTATCAATATGCTGCCCGACCAGATTACATTGGCGGCCAAAGATGTCGTCATCACGTAATATAAGGAGGAGAACCTGATGAAAGATTTTGTCTCCATATTTCAGTCAGAAGACTATGCTGTGCTGGCACGTCAGTTGATCACGGATACACACCTTGACCTTGAAAAAGATGGGACTGCCGCGCAGTTTATCGCATCACTGGAAGATGCGATGAAAGAGGTAGCAAGCCTACAGGCAGAAGGGGCGCCGTTGGTCGCATATATGAGCATATCGGTGATGTATACTCAAGTGTATTTTAACGAATTTAAACTGCGTCTTGATTTTTACAGCAGTGAATGGCCTGTGACTGAACCTTTTTATAGTACATATATCAATGTCGATTGGCTGTTCACGTATTGGCATGCACATGAAGCTGCCATGGAAGAGGCCGGAAAGAACCAACGAGCTTGGATACGGCAAACGCATCTGGCAAGTATGCGCTGGCAATCCGTACGCTTGCTTGCTTATACCCTGCATGCAAAGCTCAAATACTGGCTGCAAAACTTTACAGCGGCACCGGCATTCAAGATGCTGCAGCGTGAAGCTGCATTCTATATTTTATTTGGTGAATATCAGGACTGGCAAAGTGCAGTGTTTGCTGATTTGCCGCCGATTGATCTATTTAACTGCAGTACGGATGATGCGCTGCGCTTCCGTGTTTATGAGAAATGTCGTTACAGCAAGAAAAAATTTGTTGGATTAGATCTCAGCCTTAGTCGATTTCGTGATTGCACTTTTGAAAATTGTACGTTTGACGACGTAGATTTAAGCGATGTAACCTTTGATCACTGTCAATTTTCCCATTGCCAATTCACGCAGGTTCGACTGTCAGGTGCTTTATTTTTGGGTTCCCGCTGCAGCGAAGTAAGTTTTCAAGAAACGGTAACCGAGCACTTGCGCAGAAATGACGGTAGAAATGATACATATCGCAGTCTGGAATTTTCCGATTGTACGCTGGAAAATGTACGATTGATAAATTGTCAATTTCCCGGTGCGTTGTTGACAGATTCTCAGCTCATAAAACTCACAATAGATGGCGGTGACTTTACCAATTCTGATTTTCAAGAATTTGTGACAGCACAGATCACGAAAGGCGGGGAGGTATAAGATGTCAGTAGAATATTTTCGAATCTTTCAAAGCAAATGTGTGTCGAATCCAATTGCCATTGAAGGTATCACACGAGAACAATACCCCTACAAAATGAATCAACTTGCCTTTCAAGGGCTGGAAGACTTGATCGTTGCCTACTATCAACCGAGTATGGGGATAGAGATCTGCGATTTGCTATCGTCTCCTTGTTTTATGCTTGCCGACCGGCTGCGGGATTTGTTCTTGCTTCTGGAGCCTAAACTCCAATTTAAAGGAATGCAGCTCTATCCGCAGGATTTTAATGCCGAAGAAGGCATTACGTCGCCGGTGCCTTTGTACTGGATACCATATATAAAGCCAACCCCATGTCTCCATAGCACGGCAAAAATTTATGATACCGGAATCGTGGAAGAACTTGTAGTGAAAGAAAACGCAGTGCGTGATCAACATATTCTCAAAGTGGACGGAATCGTCGAAGAAATTTGGCTCGTATCGCTTACCGCCGCCGAAAGCATCCTTAGAAGAAGACCACTGGCAGTTGGTTTGCAGCGAGTGAAAGTGAGGGAATAACATGTCAGATACAGCAGCAGGGCCATCCTATATCCCGCGGGGAACAAAATCAAAATGCAGTAAGGGCAGCTCGGAAAATTATTTAAATTTGCCCCTTGATCATGGCATGGCCTATACACCCGGACTAGAACCCCTGCTCAATGCCAATGACCATAAACCAGGAGAACATATTTTAAAATATGGCTTTTGCTCGGCAACTTGTTCGCTATGTTCACCGGTAACACCGCTAGCCTGGATCAACGTCAACAAGAAACATATCTTAGACGGCGCCCCCGCCCTGATCGACCAGAGTAAACTCACCTGTGTCAAAGGCGGTGTAATTTCCATCGTCATGAATGCGGACAGTGTTGAACTCGGTGACCGCAATGAAGATGTAGAATTTGAAATGGAGGGACTCGTCGTCGTCGCAGAGGCGGAAAATCCGTATGGGTTTAAGCAAATTGTTAAAGATGCTATTGCAAATGGTATATTATCAGATCCAGATACCATGCAAGGTGATTATAAATTTATTGAAGGTGGACTTGGAATCGGGAAATTTGTTAGTGGTGCCGCTGGTATAATGATGGACAAAACAGGAAATGTATATGCAATTGTTGATGGTAGTGTCGGATATGGATTAGGTATTCCAGTAGCTTTAGGTGAAGGGGTTTTTGGTAATGCAGATAAAAGTGATGAGGAAAAATATAGAGAAGCTTTGGAAGGAATATCTTATGGTACTACAACTGGAGCAGGTATACAGGGAAATGTATCTATGGGTACCAGTGGAGTCGTGTCCGGTGAAGTTTTAGCCACACCTGGTGTTGGAAAAACCTTTGGTTTTAGATTTGCTAAATATTTATTTAATGTTAAAGATGATGAGATGAAAAGATAATGATGAAAAAAACTTTTAATATACTTAGAAAGGGATTTGTTGGAGTAGTTTGGCTTATTCTTCTAGGAGCAGCTATATTTCCATTAGTTTACCGAATTCTGAATCCTGCAGATATAGAAAGAAGGGAAGAAAATTTGCGTACGCATTTTCAAGCAATTGAACATCCGTCAGGTGCAACGCAATTAGATTTCAAGATTCATAGTAAAGTTGTTAAACGATGGATTAATGCTGAATATAAACATGAACATATGAGTGCTATAAAAATAGAACAATATTACTATCAAGAGTTAACTCAACAAGGTTGGGTGAAAAAATCTGTAAATCAAGAAACTGATAAACGTTTTCGCGTATCCACCTATAAAAAAGGAGATTATGAGATATATGTTTCACCTTCTAAGACAGGAAATTCGTGGTCAATAGGATTGAATTACAGAGATTTCTTCGGGAGGTTTGGTTTATAGTGGTAGTGTGCAAAATAAGAATTTTTGAAATTCCTTTGCAGATCATCTAATGCCTGCAGTAAAAAGCGCACTTAAAGAAAGGGAGAAAGGAAATTGACAATGCATAAAAAGTTTTTCACTATACTACTCATGCCATTGATTCTTGTTTCTGCTTTATTATCCGGATGTCTCAGTGAGGAGAGTGAAAACGCGAAGGGAGAATATAAAATTTCGAATATCAATATTTTCAAGGATACGCCTGTGTGGGAATTAGCAGTCGCGGTAAAGGAACAAAAAACTGCTACAATAGAAAAACTAGCAAAAGATAAACCGGAGCTATTGAATTATCAGGAACCTAAGTACAAATTGACTTTGCTGCTATGGGCGATCGGAATGGAGAAATATGATGCAGCAGAAGCCTTATTAAAATGTGGTGCTGACCCGAATATTGCATCGGTAAGATATGAGACATATTCAGAACAAACGCCCCTTTCATTAGCAACACGTTTTTCATGGATTGATAACGATGCTAAAGAGGATCCCAAATATGTAAAGTTACTGCTGAAATATGGTGCTGACCCTAATTGGAGTTATATTGGGCATGAACATGGAACAGAGCCGGGCACCAGTATATTAATGCAATCTATTGGATGTGGAATTGAGAAAACAAAAGCTTTAGTAGAAGCAGGGGCTGATATTAATCATAAAACGAAAAGCGGGAGAACAGCTGCTATAAAAGCTTTATTGGCAGGAAGCCCAACTTCGACATTAGAAAGAAATGTGTATGCTCATTATTTGATCGTTGAAAAGAAAGCAAAAATATTGGAACCCTATTACAGACTTAAAACGTATGACAATGAAGACCCAAATGAACAGTTTTTTCCGGTAGATTTATTAAGGGATTGGATTTATGATATAGGATCACCAAGATATAAAATGAAAATGGAGATTGTCGAGGAGTTTGCCCGGCAAGGTGTGAATTATTGGGATACCAAAATTCCAAGCGATAGTCTGAAGCATATTAAAAAGCGTCACCCAGATAATTGGCAAGAGTTTATCAAGCAATATTGATATAATTATAAATTTCTTATGCATGATTTAAATAGCAGCTCGGTCATGATATAAAATCCTTCGCTGGTTGTAGTAATTGATATGATTAAGAAAAGAGGAGAAAGGAAATTGACAATGCATAAAAAGTTTTTCACTATACTACTCATGCCTCTGATTCTTTGTTCTGCTTTATTATCCGGATGTTTTAGCGAGGCGCGTGAAAACGCGAAGGGAGAATATAAAATGACGAATATCAATATTTTCAAGGATACGCCTGTGTGGGAATTAGCAGTCGCGGTAAAGGAACAAAAAACTGTTACAATAGAAAAACTAGCAAAAGATAAACCGGAGCTATTGAATTATCAGGAACCTAAGTACAAATTGACTTTGCTACTCTGGGCGATCGGAATGGAGAAATATGATGCAGCAGAAGCCTTATTAAAATGTGGCGCTGACCCGAATATTGCATCGGTAAGGTATGAGACGTATTCAGAAGAAACGCCCCTTTCAATAGCAGCGAATTTTTCCTGGGTGGACAACGTTGCCAAAGATGATCCGAAATATGTAAAACTGCTGCTGAAATATGGTGCTGACCCTAATTGGAGTTATATTGGTCACGAACATGGAATAGAGCCGGGCACCAGTATATTAATGCAATCTATTGGATGTGGAATTGAGAAAACAAAAGCTTTGGTAGAAGCAGGGGCTGATATTAACCATAAAACGAAAAGTGGGGAAACAGCTGCAGTGCAAGCATTGAGAATAGGAGGTCCAAATTCGACATTGGAAGCTATGAAATATGCTCATTATTTGATTGTTGAAAAGAAAGCAGAAGTATCGGAATTCTATTACAGTAGTATTAAAGCTAATGATGATAAAGAAGCGAATAAAAAGTTTTTTCCGGTAAACATATTAAGGGATTGGATTGGTGATATAGGATCACAAAAATATAAATTGAAAATGGAGATTGTTGAGGAATTTGCTCGGCAGGGGGTGAATTATTGGGATACTAAGATTCCAAGTGATAGGTTGCAACAGATTAAAAAGATTCATCCAGATAATTGGCAAGAGTTTATCAAGCAATATTGATATAATTATAAATTTCTTATGCATGGTATCTATTTAATGTTAAATATAAAGAGGCTGAGGAGAAGTAATGAAAAAGGCGTTTAATATCTTTAGAAAGGTATTTGTTGGAGTAGTCTGGCTTATTCTTCTAGGAGCAGCTATATTTCCATTAGTTTACCGAATTTTGAATCCTGCAGATATAGAAAGAAGGGAGGAAAATTTGCGTACGCATTTTCAAGCAATTGAACATCCGTCAGGTGCAACGCAATTAGATTTTAAGATTAATAGTAAAGTTGTTAAACGATGGATTCATGCTGAATATGAGCATGAACATATGAGTGCTATAGAAATAGAACAATATTACTATCAAGAGTTGACTCGACAAAGTTGAGTGGAAAAATATGTAAATAAAGAAACTGATAAACGGTTTCGCGTATCCACCTATAAAAAAGGAGATTATGAGCTATATGTTTCACCTTCTAAGACAGGAATTTCGTGGTCAATAGGATTAAATTACAGAGATTTCTTTGGGCGGTTTGGTTTATAGATAGGAGACGAAATGAATCATAGAAAACAGCCAATTATTACAAAGTTCAATTGTATTGTACTTGCTTGGTTTTTCGCAGGGGTAATTTCCTCTAAAATTTTATTTGGTTATTTTGAAATTGCCGTTGGGTTTGCATATATTTTTTATCCTTTCATATCGTTGTTCTTATGGATTACATCGACCGATTCCGGAAATCAGAATTTTATGGATGAAACTAGTAAAGTTCTAGAAGTGCTTTGGGGTTTTTATATATTGATTCCACTGGTGATTTCAAATATTTATGATAGGTTAAAAAATACTGATAAGAAGAGTAAGGCATAAAAGCAAAAGGAGTGTGTATGAGTGGGGTGAGTGATATAAGAGCTTATGTAAGGAAACGTGTTATTGCAGGTATTCTTGATATAGTAGTTTTCGTGTTTTTATATATAGCAATGATTTCGATAAGTTTGCCAATCATTGGATTTTTGATAGGTTTGCTTATAAGAATACTATATGATGATATTAGCCCGGAATTTTTCTTGGAGAAATTGACCATGATTTCATATTCTATCGTGGAATCTGTTGCATATTATTGGCTTTTCTTTTTATTATGTATATATTTTTTTTCAGTTATTGAGAGTTTTTTACAAACTTCCCCAGGGAAAAAATTAGTTAAACTACGGATAACCGGTATAAAAGAAAACCGTATTGGGTGCGGCATTCTTTTTTTTAGAAATATTTTAAAATGTATCAGTATCGGTTTTTGTGGAGTGGGTTATTTTGTTTGTTTTAAGAATGAACATCGCCAAGCTTGGCATGACAAAGCTACAAAGACAAAGGTGATGGATGAGGAAAATGCTGAGAGAAGGTGTCTTTAATGGCAGATAAAGAATGTGAGATAACGAATAAAAATTTGGCGGGTTTTGGAAGACGGTTGATAGCAGGGGTTTTGGATATGATCTTTTTTGTAGTCGTATTCATAATATTGCTTTTTTCCAGTCTTTCCATCATTGGATTTGTGGGAGGTATATTGATAAGATTGTCGGATATAGGGATTCGTTATGACGAGTTTTTAAGTAAAGGGTCAAAATTAGCAGATGTTGTAGAGGAACCTCTATATTATTTTGCATTACTTCTATTGTGTATAAGCGTATTTTCAATTATAGAAGTTTTTTTGCAAGCATCTCCGGGCAAAAAATTAATGAGGCTTTGTATAGTAAGCATGGATGAAAAACATCCAAAGATAAGCAGAATTGTTATGAGAAATCTGTTAAAAGGCATCAGTATCAGTTTTTTAGGAGTGGGGTATTTTGTTTGTTTTTTTAATAAACAACGTCAAGCTTGGCATGACAAAATGATGAAAACGAGGGTGGTATATGATAAAAATTTAAATAGCAGGAGATCTGGAGATGAGTAATTTTTATGATGAGTATTTTGGTTCATATACTGGTGAATATGTAAGTATAGAAGAATTAAATGCAATGATTGATGATCTGGAAGCAAAACTTAGCCCATTAGAAGATTATTATACAGAGCATAAGCCAACAATAGATTATTTAAGAAAATGGGTTGTTGATTCAACAAAAGTAAGTTGGACTTCCTGTGGAGTTTTATTGCAATATTATTATGGTCTTAGCAACAATCCTGCGCAAGCTTTTCTTACTATACATATGGCGACAGCAATGATTGGTGCGGGTGTCATTTTAATGCCGAACTTTACACCCACGAGTTCAAATGATTCTTGGAGTGATTTTTTAAAGGAAAATGATACAAATACATATGATGGGCAATAATTTGAAATGTTGAAATTATAATTGCAATTTAATGCAACTATAGTTATCTATTGATAACTGTTGATTATTTGACTTAAAAGAGAGAAAAAGGAGGAATATTTATGGGATTTACATTAACGATAGAAGGTGACGAAAAATTGTTTTACGGAGAAGATATTATCAGGGTTGCTCAAATGTCGCTAACTTCGCCTAACGACTCGAGAGCAAGATCTACAAAAAATTATATAACTGTAAATATAATTGGTAAACTGCATGCTGATGCATCTGGGGGCGGAAATAGTGAAACACTGAAAATATTCAAATGGGCACAAGTACCCGCAGAAGATGAAAAAGCGTATCGCACAGTAACAATTGAGGTTATCAGTGAAAATAAATGTTTTCGGCAAATTGTAATGAGTAAGGCTTTTGTGATTGATTACAACGAGCGTTATACTGACAGTAGAGGTATAGGTGAGTTTGCATTGAATATCCGTCAAAAGGCTGACATGGTAGATGATGTGCAAGTAGAAGGCGGATTTCCGGCAAGTGGCGATTTCGCTGACGCTATTGGTTCGGGTGGAGGGGTAATGGAAAAACTTGGTCAGGCTGTTGTGAAGACTGCAAAACAGAAGGTAATTAGTAAGGCGGATTCCTCAGGAATGGTATCAGGTGTAATGCAGAATATGCAAGGATAACATGAATATTAGCCATGACTTTAAAAGATATTCATTGCAAAATAATAGAGTCTGTGAAACCTGTAAACAAGTCGAGAGGAGGAACACCAAATGGGAAAAGAACTCATAGAACTGGGGCGGCTGAAAGTAGAATTCGCCAAAGAATACCTAAGAATTAAGCATATTCATATTTTAGACGAAGCCAATGAACACGGGTACATGAAGCTGGAACTCATCAGCAACCGTATGCTGACCGTAACCGAAGCCCTTGAACTTGAAGACGAACCGATTAAAGTCACGGATGCGGATGGAGATCATGTATTTGTCGGCATTTGCCAAAACGTAGGTCTTGTAAATGAAGCCGACTATAGTGAACTCGTGCTCAAAGCCAAAAGTTTAAGTGAACAGACGGATCGAAAAAAAATCAATCGTACTTTTCAAAGTACAGTCAAAACGCTAAGTGAAGTAGCCAATCAGGTCATGGCAGCCTATGGGATACAGGTTGAAGTAGCAAAAGATATTTCAATCAAGCAGATGCTCTACCAAAATGCAGAAACGGACTGGCAGTTTCTGCGGCGTATCGCAAATCAGTACGGTGCCTATCTGTTCACCGACAGCAAATCAGAGTTGCTGCGAATTGCAATAGGAACCTACCCGTTTGCCCAAAAAGAACTAGGTGCAGAAACGCAGAAAAAACCGGCCGACAGTAGTAAAGATATTTTAAAATATATGAAAATTAAGCAAAATGTTGACCAAGAAGCCGAAGTCTACGAATTTGAGGCGGAGTATAAGACGAGCTATGACCTGACGATTGGTGCAGGCTACCAGATTCAAAGTCAGGAAGAACGTGTACGATTTAGCCAGCGAAGTGAAATCGTAAGTATCGGAGAAACCGCAGAAAATCGTCTGCTGCTGGCGCATCCCGAAGGTTGTAGACCAGATAGTCAGATCAGCGCGGGTGCGCTAAATCAAGGCGATTCCATCAAAGGTAAAATCATTCGAGTACAAGGGACACAAATCAAAGTCCATTTCTACTGTGATGCTGAGCAAGACGAAAGCACCGCGATGTGGCTGCCCTTTGAAAACACCATGAACAACTACTTTTACTCCATGCCCGACGAAGGAGACGAAGTCTTTGTTTACTATGAAAATAACGGCAAAGCTGTGGCCCTCGGAAGCAGACGCGCAAACAGCGCTGTACATACAGACTACGTTGACCCTGCCAGCAAGATGCTCAACTCCACCAATAAAATGCTGAAACTCACCCCCGGTAGCTGTGAACTCGTAGCTGCCAGAGGCTCTTATGATCAAGGCGGTGGAAACCAGGCCTTGATTGAGATGACCGATGCAGGCGGTATCGTTATAAAAAGCACCCAAGACATCCATATTCAGGCGGACAAACGCCTCAACCTCGTGGCGGCAAAAACGCCCGTTGACGAAGCGGAATTTCTTCAGGCCAAAGCAAAATACGATCAGCTTCACGAAATCGGTGCCGCAAAATACATGGCTGATGGCGGCAATAAACCTTATAACTCCGGGCAAGAAATTCTCAAACAACTAGGCAGTGACATCACTAGCAGTCTTAGCGGTGGAATAGCAGCCATAACAACCGAGATTCCAGCCTTCGTCAAAAATATTCAAACCGTTTTTAGTGGCGGCGGTAGTAATACCGGGATGGAAAGAATGCCGTTATCTACCGGAGAAAAAGTCGAAAGACCCCCCGCAGAATCCTTGATGCTCTTTGCCCTCGAAAACTGCAGTTTGGGCATCGGTGCCAGTGAACTTAAACTCAGCGGCGGAGCCATTGCGATTAGTACCCCGGCCTATCGTCAGTTAGGCTATACCAGAAATCAGCATGAGATCGCAAGTGCACCATCCCTTTTAGAATCCGCGCTTAACGGTGTACAGATATTACTTGATGTAGCTGGATGTATTCCAGGTCCAAATGTGGTGGCAAACGGACTCAATGCACTCATATCCGTTGCACGCGGTGACTACTTCGGCGCGGCTTGCTCCGTTATGGGGATGTGCATCCCGGGAGCCAATGTGGCAGGCAAAGGCCTCAAAGCAGTAGCAGCCGGTGCAAAAATGGCCAACACCTTGACCAAAGCAACAAAAACTGTCCAAACCGTCCAACGCCTTATTATGGGTGCCATGGGCTTCAACGCCCTCATGCGAGCCAAAGATGGGATCGACGATCTCAAACGAAGAATCCTGGATGGAAAATTCAGCTTTCTCGACCCGGAATCGCTCAATCTCGTTTTTGGCACAATACAAAATGCAGCCAGTGCACGCAGTGCGGCAAAGCGACCAAATGCCAAGACCAATAACTTAACGAACCAAGGCAATCCCAATGCGAATAAAAGTAATAAACCAAACGCAAATAATGAAAAAAAAGACCAAGGCAGACGAGAAAATAAAACCACCACTGTTAAAGATCCGGTTAACGTCGTCACTGGTTCCTTCAGCCTGCACATGGTAGATCTCATCTTAAGTGACATCGGCGAAGAATTCAAGCTCACTCGCAGCTACGAATCGCTGTATGAAAATAAACAGCAGTACCTCGGTTGCCGCTGGGTTTTAAACCTCGGGACGCATCTTGATCACCAAAAACAGCAGGTCAGAATCCTCATGGATGACCTTAGAATTGAAACCTTCGAGCAAAAAGATGGAATCTGGCAAAACCGCCGCGACGGTGATCGATCACTTTTACTCACGACAGAAAAGCATGGCTACAGTCTAAAGTTCACAGACCAGCAAAAAATCTGGGACTATAACGAATTTGGCAATCTCATTGCCATCAAAGACCGCTGCGGCAATCGAGTTAAGATCGACTACATCGGTTCCTGGATCGATAAAGTGACCCTCACTAATGGACAAATATTGCACTTTACCTATGAAAACAACAAACTCAGCCAAATCCAGGATATGCTCGGCAGAACGATCTCTTATCGTTACCAGGGAGAACTTTTAACCGAAGTTACCTACCCAAATGATGGAACCGTTCAATACGAATACAATGAACAAGGTCATATCACTGCCATCATCGACCAGAATGGTCAGCGCTATGTGGCAAATGAATACGATGGACAAGGGCGTGTTCTCAGACAAACGTTGTTAAACGGAGCCGAGACGCTCTTCTTTTACCAAAATCAGGATCGAATGACCACGCTGAGTCAAACACATAATGGTGAACGTACCAGTTACCACTACAACCGACAAAATCTAGTCGAAAAGATTGTCTATACAGACGAAAGCATAAAAGAAACGAAATATGACGACAAAGAAAATATTATCTGGGAAAAAGATCGTAATGGAAATGAAACGTTCTACACCTATAACGAAGCAAGCCAGCTCGTAGAAACAAAATATCCGGACGGTCGTATCCAAACGCTTGACTATGATGCCGTAGGACGAAATATAAGCCAGCAAGATAATACCGGTGCGCAAGTCTTTTATCGCTACGATGAAAGAGGCAACCTCATTGAAACGAAAAGCCGTATCGAAGGACAACGCTGGCAAAGCCTGCGCTACACCTACGATGCCAAAGGCAGGAAAACCAGCCAAACCGATGGAAATGGCAATACAACGACCTTCGATTACGCTGAAAACCAACAACAACCTAAAACGATGACCACAGCCACAGGCGACATCACGACCTACCAGTATGATCTTGCAGGAAGATGCATGACAGTAGAAAACGAATTAGGCAAGAAAGAATATGGCTACAATCATCTCGACTATCAGATCGTCAGCATAGATGCCCTTGGCAATACCTTGAAATACGACTATGACAAACTCGGTAACCTAGTGAAGGAAATCAGACCCAATCAGTTCGAGGAAAGCAGTAACAGCGGCTCCGGCTGGTGTTACATCTACGATGCCCTGGACAAGCGCATTGCGGCTGTCGACCCTCTCGGCAACACCATAGCCACCTTGCGTGATGCCGAACAAAATATTAGAAAAGAAATTAACCCCAACACCTACGACGAAAAATTGAAAGACGGCAGAGGCATCCAAAATATCTTTGACACCGACAATCGGAAAATTAAAATCATCTACCCCGATGGTGGTGTAGAACGCTTAACCTATGATGCAGCCGGCAACCTCATCAAAAGAATTTTACCAGAAGACTACAATGCAAAAACAGACGATGGCCAGGGCTATAGCTATACCTATGACCCGATGCATCGCCTTACGCAAATCATCAATCCTAAAGGAGAAACAGAAAAAAACTTTGCCTATGATCTTACCGGAAACCTGATCAAAGAAACAGGAGCAAGCAATCCCGGTATTCTCTATCAATATAACCATCTCGGCTGGCTCACGGAAAAACGGATTCCAATCAGAAAACAAGCTGGTCAGCTTCGTTATCAACTCACCCAATACAAATACGATAACGTCGGCAATTGCATCGAAGAGCGAAGACACCTCGAGGAACAGGATGAAACCAGCACCAGTGGCAGAGTTCTCAGTATAGCATTTACCTATGACAAACAAAATCGGCGCACAAAAGTAACCGATAATACCGGTGCCGTGATTGAGTACGGCTACAACTGTATCAACCAAAAGATCTATGAAAAACGTAAAATCAACGAAACTACCCAGCAGAGCTTGCGCTATCGTTACGACGCAGCCGGCAGACTGATAGAAATCGAGCAGCGTGCTGACCTCGAAGGCAGTGGTGACTACACCGCCAGAACCCGTTATCAGCTCGACAAAACCGGCAACGTAGTAAAAATCACTACCCCGGCAGGTTATCAGATCGAACGGCAATACGATGCTGCTGACCGTCTGATTGGAGAAATCCACAAAGACAAAACAAATGATATCGAAAACAAAACCCAAATCACCTACGATAAGGCCGGCAACATCATCAAAATCAAAGATACCAACGGCAATGAAGAAACCTATGCCTACGATCTGATGAACCGCGAAATCAAACGCACCGGCAAAAACGGCGGTATCACCAGAACCATCTACGACAAAAACGGACGCATCTATAAAAAAATCCTGCCAAATCAGTACCAGTCAAAAGGCGAAAATGCCGAAGGCTATTGCTACACCTACGATCAGCAAGGACGTATCATCACTACCCTTGCGCCGGACGGCACAGTAATAGAAACCAATACCTACGATGCAGATGGCAGACTCCTCAAAAGGCTCGATGCAGCCCAAAGCGGTATTGATTATACCTATGACCTCGCCGGCAGAATCCAAAACCTCCAAACCACCGGAGGTGCTAGGCAAAGCTACGAATATGATGCCCAAGGAAATATCACAGGAATCGTAGACGGCAATCAAAATAAAACAGAATATAAACTCGATAAATGGGGTAGAATCACCGAAATCCTCAAAGCCGACGGTTCCAGAGAACTCTACGCCTACGACTACGCCGGCAACCTCACCGAAACCACCGACGGCGAAGGCAATACCATCCGCTATGAATACAACCTCATTAACAAACTCAAAACCATCACCGATCAGGCAGGCGAAATCGACACCTTCCTCTACGACGCAGAAGGCAGAATCAAATCTCACACCGATAGAAACGGCAATCAAATCAGCTATAGCTATAACCTCTACGATGCTCTCACAGAAAAACTGGAAAATCGCAGCGGACTCAGAGAAAGCTACGAATACCATCAAGACGGCACATTAAAAGCCGCCATTGCCCAAGGCATGCGCTACGGCTACAGCTACTACCCCGACGGAAAACTCAAAGCCAAAACCGCCAGCGGCAGAACCTTGCTCGCCTACGAATATGATCTCAACGGCAATAAAATTAGGCAGACGGATGTAACGGGAAAAACAACGGAGTATTGCTATACAGAAACAGATCAGCTACGTGAAATTCGCGATGAAGGAAGAAGTCTTGTTCAATTTATCCATAATGAAGATGGCAGCCTGAGAGAAGCCTTGCAGACAAATGGAATGCGGACAAGCTATAGCTACGATGCAGATAAAAATATCACAGGATTGCAGATCGAACTTGACGGCCAGACCATCACGAAAAATCATTACCAATATGATAGCAACGGCAACCGAACAATCAAAGAACAACTGCGAGGAATAACAAAGTACAGCTACGACAATCTGAATCAACTGGCAAAAGTGGAGTACCCGGACTATAGCGAAGAACTCTTCTACGATAAAGCAGGAAATCGGAATCGGCGTATAGTAAATAATGTAGAAGAACAATATACATATGACACAAGAAATCATCTGACCAGTTATGAAAAACAAGATCAAACAACGCAATATAGTTATGATCATGTAGGGAATCTGCTAACTGACCAAGATAATCAATATACCTATGACGGATTCAATCGTACCAGTAAAGTAGAGACGAAAAAAGGACAAGTCCAAGTTAACCGCTACGATGCCGAAGGACTGCGCTATGAAATCGAAGAAAACGGCAAACTGGTGCAGTTTATCTTCAATGAAAATAAAGAAGTCGTAGTAGAAACCAATCAAGCAGGCATCAACCGACTGATTCGCAGTCAAGCACTGGTCGCGGTAGACGCAGACTATGCCAGAACGTATTATCATTACACCAGCGATGAACTGGGAAGTATCACGCATATAACAGATGAAAAAGGAAATGTGATAAATCAGTATGAATACGACGTCTGGGGTAATATAACCAAGAAAGAAGAAACAATTTCGAATCGTTTCAACTACACAGGCCAGCAATTTGACCCGATAACCCAGCAATACTACCTAAGAGCAAGATACTACAACCCGGTAATCGCAAGATTTACACAGGAAGATACCTATCGTGGAGATGGATTGAATCTGTATGCATATTGTGCGAATAATCCGGTCAAGTATGCTGATCCTAGTGGGTATGAGAAGCAGGTGTATGGTAAGGAGTCGGATAATCCTAGGATTATACCTGGAGAGGAAGGCGTGGTTACTGGAGGAAACTCTACTAAGCTGGGTAAAAATATGCTGGAGTCAATGGGAGTGAGTCGCTCAACTAAATGGAGTGGTTATCAAGCGCAGCATGTTATGCCAGCTGAGATGGCAAATAATCCTGTAATTAAAAAGATAGGGATGAATCTTGATGATGCTTCAAATGGTATTTTTCTAAGAATACCAGATAAGGGTATAAGTACAATGTCAAGGCACCAAGGATATCATTCTGTTTATAATGAGGTAGTGGAAAGACAATTAAGTACGATGGATGCCAGTCAAAGCGTTGGAGTATTACAAAAACAGGTTTATGATTTACAGCAAAATCTAAAGCATCTTCAAAAACAAGGATTGCCGTTATATCCAAGTCAAGGAGCAACGGTAGAACTGTGGGAAAGGCAACTAGGTAAATTATAGTAGTAAAATAACGGTGACATATTTTTAAAGAAGATATCGTATTTTAGAAAAAGGATGGTGAGTTTATTTAATGAATGATGCTGAATATAGATGGTTACAAGATATTTTATATGAGGAGGATATCGATGTAGTAAAAAAAGAGATTGAAAGAATGAATAATTCTATATTACTTCATATTTTTGCTGGTAATTATAATTGGAATAATGGTTTTGATATTCCTAATATCATTATTAATAATGATATTTGTGATTTAGGAACGGCACTTTTATTATTTTATAGTGCTGATGGTTATCGCATGTTAGAAGATGAGCAGGGGGTTATATCGTCTAATTCGACTAAATGGAAAGAATTCTTAATAGATTTATACGATAAAATAACAAATAATAAATTTAACCAGCAGAATATTGCCTTTAATCCACCGTTAACTAAGATACAAATATTAAAACTCAAAAAAAAGAGAAGCGATATACCAAGTATACTTTTAGAAGTATTAAATGGAAATGAGGTAAAAATTCCTAAATTATAAATAGAATTAAAGAAATGGTAAGAGGCTATTGCCAAGGGGACAAAGGGGACGTTTTTTGATAATAAAATAATAAAATTAAGGGACGTGACGAAAAAGTCACGTTCCTTAATTTCTTTAAGCCAGATATAATACGACGGATTCAATCGGATGATCCAGGCAGAACCCATAGACGGAAACAAATCAACCGTTATGATGCCGAAGGACTGCGCTATGAAATAGAAGAAAACAGCAAACTGGTGCAATTTATCTTCAATGAAAACAAAGAAGTCGTAGTAGAAACCAATCAAGCAGGCATCAACCGATTGATTCGCAGTCAAGCACTGGTCGCGGTAGACGCAGACTATGCCAGAACGTATTATCATTACACCAGCGATGAACTGGGAAGTATCACGTATATAACAGATGAAAAAGGAAATGTGGTAAATCGATATGAATACGATATCTGGGGTAATATAACCAAGAAAGAAGAAACAATTTCGAATCGTTTCAACTACAACGGACAACAACTGGGACGAAGGGGACGCTTCTTTTTTGACAACAAAATAATAGAATTAAGAGACATGACGAAAAAAGGTAGCATCTCTTAATGTCCCCAAAACCTCCAAACCACCGGAGGTGCTAGGCAAAGCTACGAATATGATGCCCAAGGAAATATCACAGGAATCGTAGACGGCAATCAAAATAAAACAGAATATAAACTCGATAAATGGGGTAGAATCACTGAAATCCTCAAAGCCGACGGTTCCAGAGAACTCTACGCCTACGACTACGCCGGCAACCTCACCGAAACCACCGACGGCGAAGGCAATACCATCCGCTATGAATACAACCTCATCAACAAACTCAAAACCATCACCGATCAGGTAGGCGAAAGCGACACCTTCCTCTACGACGCAGAAGGCAGAATCAAATCTCACACCGACAGAAACGGCAATCAAATCAGCTATAGCTATAACCTCTACGATGCCCTCACAGAAAAACTGGAAAATCGCAGCGGACTCAGAGAAAGCTACGAATACCATAAAGACGGCACATTAAAAGCCGCCATTGCCCAAGGCATGCGCTACGGCTATAGCTACTACCCCGACGGAAAACTCAAAGCCAAAACCGCCAGCGGCAGAACATTGCTTGCCTACGAATATGATCTCAATGGCAATAAAATTAGGCAGACGGATGTAACGGGGAAAACAACGGCGTATTGTTATACAGAAACAGATTTACTAAATGGAATTCGCGATGAAGGAAGAAGTCTTGTTCAATTTATCCATAATGAAGATGGCAGTCTAAGAGAAGCCTTGCAGACAAATGGAATGCGGACAAGTTATAGCTACGATGCAGATAAAAATATCGCAGGATTGCAGATCGAACTTGACGGGCAGACCATCACGAAAAATCATTACCAATACGATAGCAACGGCAACCGGACAATCAAAGAACAACTGAGAGGAATAACAAAATACAGCTACGACAATCTGAATCAACTGGCAAAAGTGGAGTACCCGGACTATAGCGAAGAACTCTTCTACGATAAAGCAGGAAATCGGAATCGGCGTATAGTAAATAATGTAGAAGAACAATATACATATGACCCGAGAAACCGTTTGACTAGTTATGAAAAACAAGATCAAACAACGCAATATAGTTATGATCATGTAGGGAATCTGCTAACTGACGAAGATAATCAATATACCTATGACGGATTCAATCGTACCAGTAAAGTAGAGACGAAAAAAGGACAAGTCCAAGTTAACCGCTACGATGCCGAAGGATTACGTTATGAAATCGAAGAAAACGGCAAACTGGTGCAGTTTATCTTCAATGAAAATAAAGAAGTCGTGGTAGAAGAAATAGATAGACAGCAAAAACGCTTAATCCGCAGCTTTGAGCTGTGGGCAAGCGAATGCACGCAGGAAAAAACCTGGTATCACTATGCAGCAGACGAGCAGGAAGTATTCTGTGCATAGCGAAAGAAAAAGAAATAAAGAATCGCTACGAATACGATGCATGGGGACAGTACTCTGTGAAGAACAGATAGGAAGCCGCTACCGCTACACAGGCCAGCAACTCGACCCAATAACCCAGCAATACTACCTAAGAGCAAGATACTACAACCCGGTAATCGCAAGATTTACGCAAGAAGATACCTATCGTGGAGATGGATTGAACCTGTATGCGTATTGCGCGAATAATCCGGTGAGGTATGCTGATCCGAGTGGGTATGAGAAGCAGGTGTATGGTAAGGAGTCGAGTAATGTTGATAGTAGTAAAGTTTTCACAACAGGAAAAACACAGTGGACTGCAACTAGACCTAAAGGCACTCAACAAACTTATGAAGAATAGCAGTGTTGGGGGAGTTTTATGTGGGAAAAATAAAAGAATTAAAGGAAAGATATTTAAATTTGCAGCCGAGTGATGGTGTGAATGATGCAATATTATCTGAAATTGAAAGTATACTTAATGTTAAATTGCCAAATGATTTTTGTGAAATTGCAACATTTTATAGTGGAGGATATTTAGGTGAAATAAGTAATTATTCTTTTTCGAATAATCATGATGGTAGCACTAATATAATCGAAGAAACTATTAAATTAAGAAATAGTATTAATTTGCCATTAAGGTATATCGTATTAGCAGAACCGCCTGAAAGTGTTATTGTAATGGATACTGAAAATATACCTCCAATAATTTGGTGTGATGCGGTAGAAGTTAGAAAACTAAATGATAAATCATTCATAACAAAGCCTAATGAATGGAATAGTTATACTGAATATTTTGCTCAGTTAATAGAAGATGAAGAAGATGATAATTAAAAGGAAATGTATAGTTCTTAAATTATTAATGAATGATTCAAGTGACTCGTTTAGAAAGTGATTAGAAAAGGTCAGCGGATGTAAAAACCCGCTGACCTTTCTCTTTTATGCCTTTTAGGCGCCATAAAAAATAAGCAGGGCAAAAAGCCCTGCTTAAAAAATGAACTAATCGACAATAGTTTGAAACTAGGAGACAACATTATCTCCCTCAAACTCCTCGGCGGAAAGCTGTTTGTATCTTCTAACTATCAAGCCAATGCCTATCAGAATTAAAATAACGCCGCCGGCAACCATAAGTTGGACATTTCGGAATACCGTATATTGTATGACGAGAGGTTCTCCCATAGCCTTAATTTCTGATGCCTTAAAACCGCTATCCTTCAGGTATGCTTTATAATACTTGACTAGTTTCGGCTCCATTGAGATAACCTGTCCTTCTATGAATATCTTTGTTGTTGGTGGTGCAGCACCTTCTTCGGAGTGCTGTAATGTCTCTTTAACCAACTGCTCCATAGTGGCGACCTGATCCTCGTTGGTTTTCAAGCCAATAAAACCATTGGCAGTTGGAATGACATAAAAACTACCTGAAGCTTTTTCTTCACTTCGCGTGCCATTTTTATACTCTGTATAGGTGGTTTCTGAAGCGAACGGAGGGTAGGCATTCACTACATTTCCGGCAACGTGACTGCCTGACTTTACCTCTTGCCCCTCCAGCAAAGCTTCAAAGCTAACTGGTGGCTGAAAAGAAGTAATCAATGCATCGTAATTCATACTAATAAGCATGACGCCAAGCCCCAACAGCATTAGAGTAAAACGGTTTACCGCTGAAAATAAATTTCTCATCTTTCTGTACCTCACTTAAATATATAATGTCAAAAAATATAAAAAAAGCAAGATGTAATGCTTGCTTTAAATCAATTACAGCTATTATATCCCATTTTTATGGTTATTTCGCGAGGCTTAAGTCCTGATTGCCATAGGTTGATAGTCCTGAATTTTTAAAAAATCATAATTCATGATATCGTTTTTGTTATTTTAGTAGTTATATTAACAGCAGATATCATCCTCAGTACCTATATTCTTCCTTTTAAGTTTATGGTAAAATTTACATCGAACATATCTAGAGACGGATAAACTGTCTAAAAAACGACACCAGCCGTCATTCGTATAGTATAGTCGTATAGAACACAGAAAGGCGTGATTGATGTTAAAAGGTATGAAAAATTTGTAAGAAGGAAAGCGAGCGGATACATGCGTCGTTATAGTTGGTTAACGATAATCATGATTTTATTTGTCATTATGATCCTCGGTATTGCAGTATGGCGAGGCTTTCCACCATTTAAACTGCATACCTCTGATTTTCCTGGGATATTGCACACAATGGAAGTAAAGCCAAAGCAAATTGAGGTGAAAATATATAAAGCTGAGCGGAAGCTCGTCTTATATGGCGATGGAGAAATCATTGGTATTTTTAAAACAGCTTTTGGATTTGCCCCCGTCGGAGATAAGGAAATAGAAGGAGATGGGAAAACTCCGGAAGGAAGCTTTGTTATTTGTTATATCAATGATAAGACACCATATGTATATTTTTATGGTCTTAGCTATCCTGACAGCAAAGCGGCTGAACGAGGTTTGAAGCAAGGGCTAATTTCGCAGAAGGAATATCAGCAATTTGTAGCGGTCTCGCAATCGGGAGGCATTCCCTTATGGAATACTCCTTTGGGCGGTGAAGTGGGAATTCATGGAGGCGGTAATTGGATGGACTGGACGAAGGGGTGTGTAGCGGTCAGTGATGCGGATATACTTACTTTGAAGGATTATCTAGATGTAGGAACATCTGTTGAAATTTTTCCTTAAATGCTGGGGCAATTATGTAATTGCCTCAGTTATATCTAGTTATGATCATCAGTAATGTTACCATCACCGTTAATTGGTATTGTATCGCCTAAAAAAGTTGGTTTTGGTTGAATGAATTTGGCCAAAAAGAAATCTTTATTTCTAGCGGCAACTTCTCGTATCTTATAATTTCTCATCTGCGTAGCGTTATATTCGCGTGGATCAGACGCAATCCCATACGCTTCAATTCCTAATTCTCTAGCAATAAAAATGGCTCTGGAAAGATGATACCCTTGTGTTACAATAATCATCTTTTTTACTTTAAAGATATCGCGTGCTCTATAGATGCTTTCATATGTACTGAATCCAGCATGATCCATAAAGATATTTGAGGGCAGTATATTCTTGTCTTTAAGGAAAAGCTTCATGGCATTTACTTCATCGTAGTCTTCTTGCCCGTGATCGCCACTGACAATGATTTTATCTGATTTGCTACATGCATAGAGCTCTTCTGCTATACTTAGTCGATCGTTGAGCATATCTGATACCCGCCCATCTGGATAAACGTATGCACCGAGAACAAGGATTGCATCTGTTTTTACAGACGTATCAGCAGTAAGTATGTATTGTTGAGCGCTTTGTTCAACGTATTTGTTAATAGAAAAAAAAACTATAGCAATCGTTACTGCTAAAGGTATAGATAGTTTAAGCGTTCGGGCAATAAATGATTTCAATAAAAATCCACTCTTTCCATATTTTATTTTGAGTATAATTCGTCATACTTCCCCAAAATCCTTCCTATGGAGGAGATTAATGAAACGTCAAAGCACTGAGTCTTTTGACAAAAAAGAGTAGGATTGTTTTGATTTAAAAAGGGAGAGGAAAAAATGAGTGAAAATAAAAGGTTTAGAAGTATCTATATGCTGTTCATTAGTTTAGTGCTCAGTCTTATAATGCTGGGGATTCATGGAAGGGCTTTAGCTGGCGTAAATGAACAACAGTATGTAAATGAGGGATTCAGCCTCATTCTGCCTGAGAATTGGGAAGAGATACCTTACAGTGTTGTGAAAGATTATGAAAAAGCACTGAATGAAACGATTGCAAAGGGGCATGAACAAGCTTATGCGCATGCTTTTAAATTGAAATATGCGAAAGAGCCATTTGAATATCCAAATATACTTATTCAGATAACTAAAAACGGAAAAATTCCAATTAGGCAGTTAGAAAAAATTAAAAACTACGATTTTAATAAAACAAATGATACTATAGAAAAACAAACCCAACATTTGATATCGCAGATAAACATAAATGAACAAGTATATGATTCGCAATCACAAATTATTTGGCTCAAAACCACAGCTGTAGTGCAAGGGGAAAATATTCAAGGTATTTCTGCGATTATTCCTACAGAGCACGGATATATTCAAATGAATTATTCATCACTAGCATCAGTAAGTCATAAATATGAGGGAGATTTTTTAGCTATTGTAAATTCCGTTAAGATTTCTGATGCTGAACGATATAAAACGAATTGGTTTCAGGGTGTATTTACTCATAAAATGCTTATGGAAAGCATTTTATATGCAGTGATAGCCATGGGGATAGCTTTTATTTTGAAAATAAGGAAAAACTAACCTAGTAAGCAATCAAATCATCTAGGAGTGGACCCGAAGGAGAAATTTTGGTGGATATAAAGTTTGATTGGAAACTGCATAAACAAGATATAGCGATTCTTATATTGTTAGTTGGGCTGATGACTTGGGATGGTGTTGTAACCCCAGTATAATAATGGGACAAATGATTTATTTTTACAAAAATAATATGTAAAATGATGTCATAAAAAGCAAAACTATGTTACCATTGTATTAATTTAAGTATTATTTACACAAAGGAAGAATATGTGAAAAGTCTTTCTTGTTTCAAGTTACTTCTTCGGAGCTTAAAAAATAATTGTAGAAGAACATATTTTTTAGTATATTTAAAATCTTTGATTTAGTAGCTTTATAAATTTCACATGCTCTGATGAGGTGTTTAGTATGGATAGGGGAGATGGATGTTGTCAAATAATTTATTCGAGCCGTCGCTAACGAAGGAGAATTATCATGAAATAAAAACGTATGAAATTTCGCGGCTTGTATATGTAGCGTTTTTCGGTGGTGTCATACCTATGGTTGTACTGGGGAGTAAAAATGCCAAATGGCTACAAATTGATAAAAAAATGATTGGCTTAATGATCGCGCTGGGTGTAGTGATTCTATTTATAAAATCAATATTTGTTGGCTTGGTGAATGCCCATTATGTTGAATATGAAGCGAGAACCATTCGTTGGATATATAATATTGCTTGTCTCCTGCTTTATTTCGGATATTATTTTCTGATGAAAGCAAAATTTAAACAACATATCATGACCGACGGAGAGGTTCAGCCGATATTGAAGGATGCAATAATTTGGGGAATTGTTGGTATTTTGATGGAGTTTGCTCTCGGCATGGCTGGGGTGAAAATTGTAGCTTATGCCCTATGATATTGCAACACGAAATTTATTGAATGAGGCGCAGCATTATTATGCTTTGGAGCGTTATCAGAAGTCACTGGACAAGCTTGACCAATTGATGTCTATGCATCCAAATGACAGCGAGATATTGTATATGACAGCAAGTTCTTTGTTTTGTCTTAACCGATATGATGAGGCGACTGATTACTGTCGACAAGCTTTGACCAATGGTTTTTTTGTGGTAGATTGCTATTATTTGCTGGGGCGAATTTTCATGGAGACAAACCAGTATGTGGAAGCGGAAGCGTATTTTCTTGAAGCGCTGAAAAACAGTCCAGAAAGAGCGGATATCATGGCAGTCTATGGATATCTGATGATAAAAACAGGGCATGATAAGAAATCTCGTCAACTGATAGAAGAGGCGCTAAGCATAGACCCTTCTGATGAAGTTGTCCTACAATATCACTTTTATTACCATCTTGCTAAAAACAATCGCAATGATCAGGTCGAAGCTCTTAGAAAATATTTGCAAACTTCTGATAGTGAAGTGAGAAAGCTAATTCAGATTGGAATAATGGAATATAGCAACGACAATTATAAGGCTGCTCAGGAAAATTTTAGGGAGGCATTTCTTCTAGACCCAACTAACGAGGAGATTCTGTCCAGTTTGAAGGAGTTAGAGCAAGCTGCCAGTATATTTTATTTTCCGCAACGTATGATTGATAAAATTGGTGGACCTGCCGTTGTCTGGATCGGGATGATTGTTTTTGTTCTGAGCTTACGGGCGTTGGGATTTCCAAAAGCAGCTGGAACTGTGAGTGTAATATATATTGCGATTTGTGTTTATTCATGGATGATTCCTTTCGTGTATAAGGTCATTGAAAAATGTAAGAAATGTTGAAAGTGAAAATGGCTAATGTCTGCAGATCGGAGAGAAGAAATGGATAAAATTGAGCTGATTCAAAAGATGATCGAACAAGACTGCACAAATGCCTACGCATGGTATCTGCTTGGTGTGGAATATTGTGAACAGGAAACTGAAAGTCAAGCTTTGCAAGCGTTCTCAGAGGCACTTAAATATGGGGATGAAGTGTTAAAAGATAAGATTTTTACTGAACTGGGGAAGATCGCAAATAGAAAGCAGGATGAAGCTCCACTGCTTAGCCCGGAACAAGAAAATGAAAAAGCGGAGGCGTTGCATTCAGAGCTGACGGAAAGGTCGGATGATGCACAAGAAGAGACTGACAGAGCGGATAACCTTATATCATTAAAAGTTATCGAGGGCGGAAAACGTAGTGGCTTTAGTCTAGATCAAGAAACGCCTATTGTTCGATTTCGTGATGTTGGTGGATTGGAAAATCTCAAAGAGATTATCAGAATGAAAATCATAAAACCTTTCAATAATCCTGGTTTATTTGATCGATTCAGGAAAAAAACGGGGGGCGGAATTTTACTTTTTGGACCTCCAGGCTGTGGAAAAACATATATTGCAAAGGCTACTGCAGGAGAATGTAACGCGAATTTTATTCCTGTACATATTACTGATATTCTTGATCCTTATTTGGGGATGAGCTCGCAGAATATTAAAGATATATTTGAGAATGCAAGGACTAAAAAACCCTGTATTCTGTTTTTTGATGAAATTGATACAGTAGGGTATAACAGAGCCAAACTATCATCTGAACATATGCGTCCTATCGTCGATCATCTATTGGCAGAAATTGAAGGCATTGACTCTAGTACAGATAAATTATTGATTATTGGGGCGACCAATATGCCCTGGGATGTGGATTCTGCTTTTAAGAGACCTGGAAGATTTGATAAAACAGTTTTCGTTCCGCCACCAGATGAAGCTGCTCGGGTCTCTATATTCAAGCTGAAATTGGATGGTAGACCAGTGGAGACGATAGATTATGCGTTGTTGGCGAAAGCGACAGATGTATATTCTGGTGCTGATATCGATAATGTGGTCGAAGTTGCGACGGAGAATGTGATTCAGGAGATACTGTCATCAGGTATAGAACGCCCTATCTCAATGAAGGATCTGATTGACGCGATTAAAAGCACGAGACCTTCTACAATCGAGTGGCTGAGAACGATAAAAAACTATGTAAAGTATGCCAATCAAGCTGGATTGTATGATGATGTGGAAAGCTATTTATCCAGTCATAAGAAGATATTGGGCTAGTAGCGGATAGTTCTATGGAGTGGCTAGTCTCAGCTTCTAATTGCTGTGGCTTTAGCCGTACAAATGAAATAAAGATAAAAAGTGAAAAAAGAATGATATTTGATAGAAATATCAAGATATATTTAATCGTTCGAATTTGCAGGAAAGGTGAGATGAAGTTTGAAAATGAAAAAATATTTTATGATATTTGTTATAGTAATTGCTGGTTTATTGATATCTGGTATTGGATATGTACAACAGAAAGAAACATCGCCTAGTGTTCTCTGGATGAATGGAACTTTTGCTGTTTTGACGGAGTTAAATGGGGCGGATTATACGATCTTTGGCACGGTGGAAATGAATGAAGAAAATAAACAAAGGGAGATTCAGGCGCTGAGCGAGTGGTGGGACGTTACGGATCGAACAAGTGCGGATGAAACGTTGGATTGGCTTCTGCGTGAGGGGCATCGTAAGGATTATGTTCTGACGATGCAAAGGATGGTACAAAGCGGCGCAGACAAAATGACCCAGGCAGAATTGCTTGCATTCACGCAAGAAGTTACAGGCGATGAAACCAAAGGATATTACCTTGCCAATGCATATTATAATTATAAAAAATATGGACCAAAGGCAATCGATGCATGGGACTACTGTCGGGCAATGTCTTTGATCTCCTGGTATTATGTTGCTGGTTACTATAGTGAGAGTGAAGCGATGAACAAATCTCTTGAAGTGGCACAAATAATGCAGACGAAGTTTTCATCGTGGGATGCGCTGATGGACAGTTATTTCAGGGGATATGAATATTGGGCAGAAAGCAGCAGTGATGAACGCCGAAGCATTTATGAAGAGATTAAAACAAGAAGCGATAGTCCTTACCATTTGAATTGGAATTTGGTTTTTAATAAAAATTAATAAATTTTATATTTAAATAGTGTTTGGTGAACAAAAATAAGGGAGCGGTGAGAAACCACTCCCTTATTTTTGTTCGCTTCGGATTGAATTTATTCGAGGCTAAAATTTAATTATATATAGGCTTAAATAAAAAAAGTCAGCAAGATACGTAATACAAGGTGAGAAATTTTTAGTTGCAAATTTCAATATAATTTGCAAGATTGCGATCTACCTGCTGTTGCTGTAGGTCGTCTAGCCACAATGGAATAGCCCATTCTTGCCTATGATCAATCGTGATAAACCACTGCAATCCATTATCATAAGAAAGAAATGAGTAAGCTAGAAACACCCATGTTTCACCTGGTTTATGCGTTGTGCCATCGGCATCTATAAAGTCTTTTATGACGCGATATGTTTTGCCTTTTGCAAGAATGCCTCTTTCTGTTCCTATGTTTACGGCTTTTAGATTACTCCAAAACCCCAATTCTTTTGGACCGATCATTTCATCACCTCAATTTATTGAAGATATATTAAATTTCATCTAACCTAGCGATTCGTTTATTTTTTTATTTAAATTATTATATCGGTTATTTTCAAGTTTTACAATCTGAAGTGGCAGCTTGTAGTTAACCTACCTTCGCATTAGTTTATAAGTGGAACGGATTTAGATTTTTTCTAATGTATTCACATACATATTTAAATTTATTGATAAGATAGAAACGACTAAATTTTAGTCGTTTTTTTATGGTCTTTTTTCTACCAGGATAAAATAAGTTGTTACATAATCGTTTTTTACAAGGTGGTGCGGTGAATCAATGGTATATGCAAAGATACAGGCTATAGGTACTGCGGTGCCTAAGTATTCTATAACGCAGGACGATGTAAAAGAGTTTGCTTGTCAACTATTTGGTCAGTCTTATAAAGATATAAATCGCTTGCTTACTATATTTGACCATAGTCATATTCATCGAAGATATTTAGCTATGCCTAAAGTATGGTATCAAAGTGAACATTCATTTGCAGAGGCGAATGCAATATATAAAGAGGTTGGACTAGACTTAGCAGAACGGGCCTGCTTGGCGGCTATACGAGAGGCAGGAATAAAGACAGACGAGATTGGCATGATCCTATTTGTTTCTTCAACCGGTATTGCTACACCGACTTTCGATGCATTGCTGATTGAGAAATTAGGCTTAAAGGCAGATACAAAACGTGTACCTATATGGGGATTGGGGTGTGCCGGCGGAGTCGCTGGTTTGGCTAGGGCTGCAGAGTTTGCGAAAATGCTGCCGGGAAAATCGGTATTAATCGTAGGATTAGAATTGTGCAGTTTAACTTTTCAATGCAATGATTTTTCAAAAGCCAATTTAGTGGGGACGAGTCTGTTTGCAGATGGTGCAGCGGCGGTCTTGCTTTCTACGAATGGCGATGGGCCAGAGATCAGAAACAGCTCTAGTCATCTTTTCCCTAAATCAGAAGACATTATGGGATGGGACCTTGTTGAGACTGGTCTAAAAGTCCGATTTTCTAAAAGTATTCCGCAGCTCATTATGAAGTCTCTACCGCAAGTGGTGAGCGATTCTTGTAGAAGTTGGTATATAGAACCAGATAAAATAGCATACTATATTGTACATCCAGGTGGAGCAAAAGTGATTCAAGCCTATAAAGAAAGTTTAGAATTAAATGATGATATATTGCAATATGCGGTGCAGACCTTATATAACTATGGCAATATGTCGAGTGTTTCGGTCTTATTTGAATTAAAAGCATTTATGCATCATTCTGTAAAGAAAGGAAAGTATGGACTTATGCTGGCATTGGGCCCAGGATTTAGTGCGGAACAGGTGTTGTTTTTATGGTGAAAAATGAATGATGATTCCTTTGGTCATACTCATTATTGGGCAAAGAGTTGTTGAATTGTATATTGCCAATCGTAATCGCAGAGCTGTTATAAAATTAGGTGCGAAAGAATATGGTGCAGAACATTATTATTTATTTTTTTTGCTCCATGTGAGTTGGCTGGCTGGATGGATTTTAGAATCTTATTTAAAAGGGTGGACATTAAATCCGTATTGGTATATTTGGTTCATGCTGTTGTTGGGTGCACAAGTTCTTCGTTACTGGTGCATTACGAGCCTAGGAATTTATTGGAATACAAGAATTTTAGTAGTGCCAGGAGGAAAACGCGTCGCTAAGGGGCCGTATAAATTTTTAAGACATCCCAATTATTTGGCTGTGGTGATAGAATTTATCAGTGTTCCTTTATTATATGGTGCAGTTATTACGGCTGTAGCAGCCAGTATATGCAATGCACTGCTTCTACTATATATACGTATTCCTGCCGAAGAAAAAGCACTTGGTTATTTAAAAGCATATTGAGTCAAAAATTTATCAGTTTATCAAAACCGCCGATTCGGCGGTTTTTTAGTAGGCGATGCTGATTGCAGAAAATAAATCAAATAGTTGTCTTTATTTTTGCGTGAAATTTTATATACAACGTAGCGACAAAAAACTACATAGAAAAACAAAATCTAACATTATGATTACATTATAAAAATACTTTTGTATTAATTGAACAAAATCTAATTTAAATTGTTGACAAGCCTTATGGAAAAGTAGTATTATACAAAACAATATTAAATGCGCTGTAAATTTAAATTTTAAGAAAAGAAGGGGTATAAATTGGCATATTATTTTAGTGAACCATCGCATACTTTTGGGGAGTATTTATTAGTTCCAGGGTATTCTTCTAAAGAGTGTTTTCCAAATAACGTAAGTTTAAAAACTCCACTTGTAAAATTTAAAAAAGGTGAACAACCTGCGATCACAATGAACATTCCTATGACCTCGGCTATTATGCAAGCAGTTTCTGATGATAAAATGGCGATTGCTCTTGCGAAAGAGGGCGGCGTTTCCTTTATCTATGGGTCTCAATCCATCGAGAGTGAAGCTGCTATGGTTTCGAGAGTGAAAAATTATAAGTCTGGATTTGTTGGCAGTGATTCTAATATAAAACCTACAACGACTTTAGGTGAAATCCTCGATTTGAAAGAAAAAACTGGACATTCAACGATGGCGGTTACCGATGATGGTACACCTACTGGTAAATTGGTGGGGATCGTAACAAGTCGTGATTATCGTGTAAGCAGAATGAGCAAAGATGTTAAGGCTGAAGAATTTATGACGCCATTTAGCAAATTGATTCATGCCGATGCCGATACGACATTGAAAGAAGCAAACGATCTAATTTGGGAACATAAATTAAACATGCTTCCACTGATTGATAAAGATCAACGTCTGAAATACATGGTATTTAGAAAAGATTATTCTGATAACAAAGAAAATGAAAATGAACTGATTGACGCGAAAAAGAGATATATCGTGGGTGCAGGTATTAATACACGTGACTATGCAGAACGTGTTCCAGCTTTGATTGAAGCGGGTGCAGATGTACTTTGTATTGATTCTTCGGAAGGTTTTTCCGAATGGCAAAAAATCACTTTAGAATATGTTCATAAAAATTTTGGTGAGCAAGTAAAAGTTGGTGCTGGCAATGTAGTCGATAGAGAAGGTTTTCGTTTCTTAGCAGAAGCAGGCGCTGATTTTATTAAAGTTGGTATTGGCGGCGGTTCTATTTGTATTACGAGAGAACAAAAGGGAATTGGTCGTGGACAAGCAACTTCGCTTATCGATGTGATTGCTGCACGAGATGAGTATTTCAAAGAAACTGGTGTATATATTCCAGTTTGCTCTGACGGTGGTATTGTACATGATTATCATATGACATTAGCATTTGCAATCGGTGCTGATTTTGTAATGCTTGGCAGATATTTCTCCCGTTTCGACGAAAGTCCTACAAACAAAGTTAAAATTAACGGAAATTACTTAAAAGAGTATTGGGGCGAAGGCTCTAATCGTGCAAGAAACTGGCAACGTTATGATATGGGCGGCGATAAGAAATTATCCTTTGAAGAAGGGGTAGATTCTTATGTTCCATATGCAGGAAGTTTAAAAGATAATGTTGACGTTACGTTGAGCAAAGTGCGTTCTACGATGTGTAATTGTGGTGCGTTAAGTCTTCCTGAATTCAGAGAAAAGGCAAAAATCACATTGGTGTCTTCAACAAGTATTGTTGAGGGCGGTTCACATGATGTTATTCTTAAAGATAAATTTTCTCGTGATTAATAATCCTAATTAAATCTATGACAGATAGGTAGCGGGCTGGCGATAAGCACCCATCTGCGTCGTTACAGTAAGGTGTTGCTCGTCGACGTACATAATACGACTCCTTTGCAACCCCTTACTGTGCCTAGCATCTGGGCACTTCTCGTCAACCGGCAACCTATCTTCGTACTAGTTTATAAGTGGAACGAGTGTAGTTTTTTCTATCAACAAATAATATAATTTTATTTGTTGATAGTCTAAGGCATCGATCAATGTGTCGATGCCTTTTGTTTTGCAGCCTTTTGAATTTTTGACATAAGTATGATAGAATGAAACAAATTATGGAATCCTCATGATATCTAAGTTTGTGCAATTTATTGGTGGGAGGAAAGCAAATGAAAAAGGGTATAAGTAAAGTGATTTACATATTAATTTGCTTGTCTTTAATAAGTGTGGGTGTTTTGGGATGTGGTTCACAAGAGAGCAGTGAACCGACGAATGAAATTTTACTTGGGGGAAATTATGAACTTACAGGTGGTTTAGCGGCAGTTGGTAAACAGACTGTAAATGGAATAAATTTAGCGATCAAACAAGCAAATGCAAATGGCGGAGTTCTGGGAAAACAAATTAAATTTATTGTTGCCGACAATAAATCAGAACCATCCGAAGCTGCAAATGCTGTGACAAAGTTAATCAATACAGATAGAGTTAAATTGGTCTTCGGTTCAGTTGCAAGTTCGAACGTATTGGCGGCAGTACAAATTGCTGAGGATACAAAAGTTCCTTTAATTACAGCAACTGCTACGAATCCGACCATTACGGTCAATGATGGTAAAGTAAGAAATTATATTTTTAGAACGTGTTTCATTGATCCGTTTCAAGGGCAAATTATGGCCAATTTTGCTTTGAATACATTGCAGGCACAAACGGCAGCAATTTATGTCGATAGTAGTTCTGATTATTCTAAAGGGTTAGCGACGGTTTTTGAGCAGAACTTTACGAAGCAAGGTGGCAAGGTTTTAGTTAAGGAAGCTTTTTTACAGAAAGATCAGGATTTTAAGGCAACGCTTACAAAGATTAAGGCGTTGAATCCAGATGTTCTTTTTATTCCGGCTTATTATGAAGAAGTTGGGAAGATCTTGAAGCAAGCCAATGAGTTAGGAATTAAGGCAAAGTTACTGGGAACAGATGGCTGGGATGATCCTAAATTGATTGAAATTGCTGGAGTCAAAGCGGTAGAAGGTGCATACTTTAGCAATCATTATTCGCCCCAAGACACCGATCCTAATGTAGTCAAATTTGTGGAGAGTTACAGAGCGGAGTATCAGCAGGAACCAAGTGCCTTAGCGGTGCTTGGCTATGACGCAGCATTGGTTGTGATCGATGCAATAAAAAGAGCAGGCAGCGATGATCCGGAAAAAATTCGTCAGGCCTTAGCAGAGACAAAAAAATTACAAATTACGACGGGATTGCTTAGTATTGATGAAAATCATAATGCAATCAAACCCGTTGTAGTTGTTGAATTAAAAGATGGAAAACAGATTTTTAAAGAAAAAATCATTCCTTGAAAAATTGCCGGGAAATGATCAGAGCTATTAAAAACAATATTTTTAAGAAAACATAGGGGGTTGTTACATTTTAATGCGACAACCCCCTATGTTTTTTGTTGAAAAAGAAAAAATCTTGAAATTTTATCTGTGAAAGGTTAAACTATGACTAGTGTACTTTTTTATCAGTTCAATTCAGTTTTATGGTAAGACGGTGAATTTAGTGCATAATAAAGAAAAAAATCTTGTTTTTAATATAACAAAAGCAGTGTAAGGGAGCTTGTGAATGGAGAGTTTAACAGCAGTATTATTAGAATGGGGTTTGATGGGATTAATTGTTGCTTCGTTTACGGAGTCTTTTTGTTCACCTATTTTACCGGATGTGATATTACTGCCGCTGGCATTGTCAAATCCACATATGGCAATCTACTACGGTGTAGTTGCTACCGTTGTTTCGGTTTTAGGAGGATTTGTCGGATATGCAATTGGTCAAAAATGGGGTATGACCGTAGTGCATAAAGTAATGTCAGATAAATATGCACATAAAATTCAGGAGTTCGCAGAGAGTAAAAATGTTTCCTGGACCATATTTTTGGCGGCGATGTCACCAATTCCGTATAAATGTGTAAGTATTTCAGCCGGCGCATTTAATGTAAAATGGTCGGTGTTTATTGTGGCATCCTTGCTAGGACGGGCAAAAAGATTTTTCTTAGAAGCAGTGGTTATTTATTATTTTGGTGAACCGGCAGTACGGTTTTTCCAAAATAACACGATGGAAATGGCAGTAATCTCAGTTCTGATTGTTGTTGCTTTAGCTTTGGGAATCTATTTATACAAACGTTATAAAAGAAATAAATTGCAGACAGAGTAAATCATAAGAATAGAGAAAGAACGTATGAGATCAATGTCATATAGATACGTTCTTTCTCTATTTAAATTGTATGTATATAATTTTGCTATGCAGGGATACAATGGGAGAATTTAAATGAAAAAGATTATATTTTTGGATATTGATGGAACTTTGATTGATGGCAGCCATGGTATGTTGTCTATGAGTGAATGTACAAAAAATGCAATTCGTGAAGTGCAGGCAGCTGGTCATTATGTTTTCATTGCTTCAGGCAGACCGTTTGCTTTTATTGATCAAGAAATCCTTCGGTTTGGTTTTGATGGATTTGTTTTGATGAATGGTGCTGTTGTTATCGTCAATGATGAATTTATTTACAAAAAAGCTTTGGACAAGAAGTTTATTACAGAGGCAATTACGCTCTTTGAGAAAAATCGTATTGAGTATGTATTACAGGGCGAGAAACAAGTTTATTTAAAAGATGAATATAAAAAACTGCATGATTATTTTGATACCTATGGTATTTCAAAAGAATATTTTATGAATGACTATGCTGTGGAAAGTTTAGATGTTTATAAGTTAGAAATGATGTGTGAAGATGCAAAAGGGCAAGAACTTTGCAAATCGTTTGCAAAGTACAATGTAACATATTTACAAGATCCTACCCGAGGCATGAAGTTTGAAATTTATGCGAAACAAGAAACAAAAGCAACGGGTATCTTGAAAATACTGGATCATTTTCATTTATCCATTGAGGACAGTTATGCTTTTGGCGATGGGTTAAATGATATTGAGATGCTGGAAACGGTGGGGAATGGAATTGCAATGGGCAACGCAAGCGAGTTTGTCAAGCAGCATGCAAACTACGTTGTTCGCACGGTACAGCAAGATGGTGTGGCTGAAGGATTGGAAAAGTACGTTTTACATAAAAAGAACTAATTTTGTAAGGCTTTTTAGGTTTTGAAATCGCAAGATAAGTTGATTTTTCTTTGGATAAAGCAACTTATCTTTTATTTTTAAATAATGTTTGACTTTTTGACTTTTTGCGGTATAATAAAAATCAAAGAAAATTAGTAATAATTTCTTATTCGTCGTACAAGAATAAAAAAGAATGAAAGATCGGTAGGAGGGATTTCGTATGGCACAAGAAAAATATACGCAAAGAGTGATGGCAGTTCTGCAAGATGCACAACAGATGGCAGCGCTTCATTATCACCAAGAAATTACTACACGCCATTTACTCCTTGCTTTGGCAAAAGAAAGCGAAGGGTTATTGTATACCATATTTAGTGAGTGTAATGTTGATGTGCAGTTATTAAAGGCTAGATTAGAGCAATCGTTGAAAAAACAACCGAGTGTACGTGGAGAAAATTTGGGGCTTCGGATGAATACAGCGATGATTCGGGTACTTGCTCTGGCGGAAAAACTAGCTGTAGAAATGAAAGATGAATATATCAGCACGGAACATTTACTGCTTGCTGTGGTTGAAGATGGTGATCAAGATGTTGTGGATATCTGCAGGGAATTCGGTTTGCATAAAAGCAAGATGAAATCCACGATTAAAACACATCGTAAAGAAAATGTGACGAGTGATAATCCGGAAGAAGGATATAAAGCTTTAGCGAAATATGGACGCGATTTGACAGAGCAAGCGAAGAAAGGCAAACTTGACCCAGTCATCGGGCGTGACGATGAAATTAGACGAGGAATAGAAATTTTATCAAGACGTACGAAAAATAATCCGGTACTGATCGGTGAGCCTGGTGTTGGGAAAACGGCAATTGTAGAAGGTTTGGCAAGAAGGATTGTTGCGGGTGATGTGCCGGAATCCTTGAAGAATAAAACCTTATATTCATTGGATTTAGGTTCAATGGTTGCAGGTTCTAAATTTAGAGGAGAGTTTGAAGAACGTCTGAAATCAGTCTTGACTGAAATTGCAAAGTCAGATGGACAAATATTATTATTTATTGACGAAGTGCATACGGTCGTTGGTGCCGGTGCGGCTGAAGGGGCAATGGATGCCGGCAATATCTTAAAGCCAATGCTGGCGCGCGGCGAGCTTCGGTGTATTGGTGCAACGACGTTAAATGAGTACCGTAAATATATTGAAAAAGATACAGCTTTAGAAAGAAGATTTCAACCGGTCTTTGTCGGTCAGCCAACCGTGGAAGATACGATTTCAATTTTGCGTGGCTTAAAAGAACGTTACGAAGTGCATCATGGGGTAAGAATTCGTGACACTGCGTTGGTATCAGCGGCGGTATTATCAGATCGATATATTTCGGATCGTTTTTTGCCGGATAAAGCGATCGATTTGGTGGATGAAGCGGCAGCGAAACTTCGTACAGAAATAGAGTCTATGCCGAGTCAGTTGGATGACGTACTTAGAAAGATTATGCAGCTTGAGATTGAAGAGCAGGCATTAAAGAAGGAAAATGATGCTGCATCTAAAGAAAAACTTGATTCGATTATCAAGGAAAAGGAAAGATTGCAGGCTGCATCAGATAGCTTAAAAGTAAAATGGGAAGGTGAAAAACAAGCCATTTTGCGTGTGCGGGCGATTAAGAAAGAAATTGATGCTGTAAAAAGCGAAATGGAAACAGCTGAACGTGCGTATGACTTGAATCGATTGTCGGAATTGAAGTATGGTAAAATGCCGGAGCTTGAAAAACAATTACAGGCGGAAGAAAATTCTCTTGCGACAAACGACAATCATGATCAGTTGCTAAAAGAAGAAGTCGGGGAAGAAGATATTGCAAAGGTTGTGAGTCGATGGACGGGAATTCCTGTGACCAAAATGCTGACAGGTGAACGCGAAAAGTTAGTGCATTTACAAGAGATTCTTCATGAACGTGTCGTGGGACAAGATGAAGCAGTCCGTGTTGTCAGTGAAGCGATCATTCGGGCTAGAGCAGGAATTAAAGATCCGAATCGTCCAATTGGTTCGTTTATATTTCTTGGACCAACCGGTGTCGGAAAAACTGAGCTGGCAAAAGCGCTGGCTGAATGTCTGTTTGACGATGAACGAAATATCGTGCGACTAGACATGAGTGAATATATGGAAAAACATTCTGTGGCACGTTTAATTGGTGCCCCTCCTGGTTATGTTGGGTATGATGAGGGCGGACAATTGACGGAAGCTGTACGGCGTCGCCCTTACAGTGTAGTGCTGCTTGATGAAATTGAGAAAGCGCATACGGATGTTTTCAATGTTTTGTTGCAGATCTTGGATGATGGACGTTTGACAGATAGCAAGGGTAGAACTGTAAACTTTAAAAATACGGTTATCATTATGACGTCAAACTTAGGCTCGCATGAAATTTTACAAAAAGAATTTGCTGAGGCAGAAAAAGCTGTCTTGGATATCTTAAAAAATTATTTTAGGCCAGAATTTTTAAATCGGCTGGACGATATCATCGTCTTTAAAGGACTAGCGAAAGACCAAGTAAAATCAATCTCCGGCATTCTCTTAAGCGCGTTGAATCAACGGCTAGAACGGCAGGTTAAAATCCATTTAAAATGGAATGATGAAGTATTGAATCTACTGGCTGAGCAAGGATATGATGCCGCTTATGGCGCAAGACCGCTAAGAAGATTGTTAAGCCGATTGGTAGAAACAGAGCTAAGTAAAAAAATTATTCAGGGCGATGTAGCAGAAGGTGATACAGTTCGCTTGTCAGTTACAGATGATATACTTGTATTTCATGTAGAATCCTAAATTAAAAAAGTAAGAATATAAATATACTCTATAGAGCAAATCAGAAGATGTTGTTTCTATAGGGTATATTTTATTTTTGTTATGTAAATATACAGTAGATAAAATCGGTTATACTAATTGCAACAATAAAGAGCAATGGAAAAGAAGTATCATGATATCCTTTGTAGCAAAAATTAAAGACGATGCATACTTTATTTTATCTGATTGAGTAGATTGTAATTGTTTAGTTTTTCATATCTTCAAAAAGGGGTTGACTATATGTGTGGAATTACCGGTTGGATTGATTGGCGTGGAGGATTAGACGCTAGGCAAAATAAAAAGATTTTATCAAATATGATAGAGACCTTAACGTTAAGAGGTCCTGATGATAGTGGTCAATATGTAAAATCTCGGATTGCTTTTGGGCATCGTCGTTTAAGTGTTGTTGATCCAAGTAATGGCGCACAGCCGATGATTAAAAAATGCGGGCAGTATGAATATGTTATAACATATAATGGTGAGCTTTATAATACGCCGGAATTGCGTAAAGACTTAGAAGCAAAAGGATATACCTTTGCAACAAATTGCGATACGGAAGTTTTACTGGTTTCTTATATTGAGTATGGGCCTGGATGCGTGGAAAAATTGAATGGTATTTTTGCATTCGGTATTTGGGATGAAGCAAAGGAAAGATTATTTTTAGCGCGGGATCGCATCGGCGTAAAACCATTATTTTATGCAGAAAAAGATCAGCAGTTTATCTTTGGTTCGGAAATAAAAACTATATTGGCAAATCCTTTGATTGAACCAAAGGTTGATATGGAAGGTCTGGCGGAAATTTTCATGGTTGGTCCGGCAAGGACACCTGGGAATGGCGTTTTTCGTGATATAAAAGAATTGAAACCGGGGCATTCACTCATTTATACGCGGAACGGGAAACGTACACTTCGCTATTGGTCTTTGGAAAGCAGAGAGCATGAGGATGATTTTGAAACAACGGTTGCAAAAGTGAAAGAATTGCTGATAGATACAGCGAAAAGACAGCTGGTTGCAGACGTGAAAGTATGTACTTTTTTATCTGGCGGACTGGATTCAAGTGCTTTAACTGCATTGGCTGCACGGCACTATAAAGAGAATGATTTAGGACAACTATCGACGTATTCTGTAGATTATATTGATAATGAAAAATATTTTAAAGCAAGTGCTTTTCAGCCGAATTCTGATGCACCATGGGTGCTTAAGATGGTGGATGCATATAAAACGGATCACCATAGAATTTTGATAGACAATATTGAGCTGGCAAAGTCATTGCAAAAGGCGACGATTGCAAGAGATTTTCCTGGAATGGCTGATGTCGATACATCGCTGTATTTATTTTGCCGAGAAATAAAAAAAGGTGCGACAGTTGCTTTATCAGGCGAATGTGCCGATGAAATCTTTGGCGGATATCCTTGGTTTTATCGTGAAGATATGCTGCAGGCCAATGCATTTCCTTGGTCGCCCAGACCGGCAATGCGTCTCGACTGGTTAAGTGATTCTGTAAAATCAAGCATGGATTTGGTAGCGTATGCACAGAGTCGTTATGATGATGCTGTAAAGGAAGTTCCAAAACTTCCTGGAGAAGATAAAGTTTCAGCAAGAATGCGGGAAATCTTTTATCTTAGCTTGACCCGGTGGATGCCGACATTACTTGACCGCAAAGATCGCATGAGTATGGCGTTCGGGTTAGAAGTGCGTGTACCGTATTGTGATCATCGGATTGTTGAATATGTTTGGAATGTGCCATGGAGCATGAAAAATTATCAAAACAGAGAAAAAGGATTACTTAGAGAAGCTTTGACGGGGATCTTGCCTTATGATGTGTTATGGCGTAAAAAGAGTCCATATCCAAAAACACATCATCCGGAGTATTTAAATATTGTACGTAATTGGGCGCTTGATATATTAAAAGATCCTTCTTCACCACTTGTTCCGTTGATTAATGTAGAAAAAATTAATGAAATAGCAAAGACTGATTTGTCGGCAAGTAATATTCCTTGGTTTGGACAATTGATGGGCGGGGCACAACTATTTGCTTATTTAATTCAGGCAGATACATGGCTGCGTCACTATAAAGTACAGATTGTATAAGCTAACGCATAGTTTAGTGACGAACACATTCAATTTGCTAGATATGACGCTGTTTGAAAAATGAAAAACTCTTCATAAAGAAATCTTCTGTAATAGGAAGAATTTTAGAATGATTATAAATATAATAAATTTTAAAAAAAATTTACAAGGGATAACGTTTATGATAGTATGATTTCATGAGTGAGTTGCTAAAATTTTATTGTTTGCATAGTCGTGTTATACGGATGTTATTATATTTTTAGCAATAATTTTTATAAAGGTGGGTAAAAGAATGAATATAGATGCTGCAGAAACAAAAGTTGTAATTAGCGAAGTTATGATGCCAAACAAGGCAAATATTGCTGGAAATGTACACGGCGGTGAAATCATGAAATTGATGGATTCATCGGCTTATGCAGCAGCAAGACGATATGCACGGTCAAATGTGGTTACTGCACGTGTGGATGAATTGGAATTTCATTTGCCAATATTGATTGGCGATTTAGTTATATGCAGTGCTGAGGTCGTCTTTGTTGGCCGTTCTTCTTTGGAAGTTGCGGTGACTGTAGAGGTAGAAGATTTAGATCATTATGGAAAACGTCAAAAGGCATTATCTGCATACTTTACAATGGTTGCTTTAGATGAAAGAAGTAAACCAAGAACGCTGCCGCAACTGGTATTGGATACGACGGAAGCACAAGAAAAGTTTGCTGAAGGTAAACGCCGTTATGAAGAACATAAGGCGAAAAAAAGAAAAGAAAGAGAACAAAGAGAGCAACAGAATTAAATAAATAAATAAAGAGCAAAACATCATGAGATTTATGATGTTTTGCTCTTTTTAGTTTTTATCTAAATTCATAAAAGAGAATAGACGATGCGAAGTTATTAAATTGTATTTTATCCTTGCGTTATTTTCACAATATTTGCTATAATGCAAACAGGTGCTACGATAACGATAGGTGGTTAGTTCCCATTCGTTTCCCGTGTTTTTCGGAGGAGTGGGGGTGATGCCATGAACGACTACAATATGAGTTTAGTATTGATAATCGTTTTGGTTTTACTGATAAAAAAAGATTAACCGCCCAGCAACCAACTTCGCGATTAATCTTTTAACGTAATTTTGGGAACTAACCGTTTATCGGTAGCACCATTTATATCATTATCATAATCGTAAAATTTCATACTGTCAAGTTTTAAGCGAATGGATTTATTTCTAGTCGCTTATTTTGTTCTATAGTTATATATAACGAGAAGTGCCATTTAAAAGTTTAAAATACTTTGACAAAAATTTTGCTCTTTCTTGACTTGTCAAAAGCGTATGAAATACTGATCGTTACAAGGTAACAGCCTTGTAAATACAGTCAAAACTGTAAACTTAAAATAGAAAATATAAATTTTACTACTTGATGTGTAAAATTGCTTGCCAAAAATGTATCGTTATGTTATCCTGTAAGAGATATTTGAAATGCGTTGCAGAGGAATAGTAGGATTTTTCATGTTGTCAGAGAACTGCTGGCTGGTGTGAAGCAGTAACAGAGAAAATTTGAACTCGCCTTGAAGCAGCTCGCTGAAATGTAAAAGTAGGTGGAGCCGGAGCCTGACCGTTAGCAGACAGGAGGATATAAGGCTGTATAAGTCCGTATCTGATAGAGTGCATACTTAATTTAAGTATGAATTAGAGTGGTAACACGTAAGACATAGTCTTTCGTCTCTTTGTATAGAGATGGAAGGCTTTTTTTGTTGAATTTTTATGTTGAGGAGAATGATGGATGGAAAATTATAGTAAGTACAAAAGAGGCTATTTTATGCCCCCAGTGGTTGATATGAGTTGGACAGAGAAAGAATATATAGATAAAGCACCAATCTGGTGTAGTGTGGATTTGCGTGACGGCAATCAAGCATTAGTGATTCCAATGAGTTTAGAAGAAAAAATCACGTTTTTTAAGTTTTTAGTGCAACTGGGTTTTAAAGAAATTGAGGTTGGATTTCCAGCAGCTTCTGAAACAGAATATGAATTTGTAAGAAAATTGATTGATGAAGATCTGATCCCGGATGATGTTACGATTCAAGTTTTGACCCAATCAAGAGAACATATTATCAAGAAAACTTTTGAGGCTTTAAAAGGAGCAAAACAAGCGGTCGTACATTTGTATAATTCAACATCTGTTGCCCAACGCGAACAAGTTTTTAGAAAATCAAAAGAAGAAATTATTGCGATTGCTGAGTTTGGTGCGAAACTTTTAAATCAATATGCAAAAGAATATCCGGGTAATTTTAGATTCGAATATTCTCCGGAAAGTTTTACGGGAACGGAAATGGAGTTTGCCTTAGAAATTTGTAATCGTGTGCTCGATATCTGGCAGCCGACGGCTGATAAAAAAGTCATTATCAATCTGCCGGCAACGGTTTCTATGTCAATGCCGCATATCTATGCATCTCAAATTGCGTATATGTCCAATCATATGAAGTATCGCGAAAATGTGCTTATTTCCTTACATCCACACAACGACCGCGGCTGTGCAGTTGCAGACTCAGAGATGGGCTTACTTGCCGGTGCAGACCGTATCGAGGGAACCTTATTCGGCAATGGTGAAAGAACTGGCAATGCTGATATTGTGACCATCGCAATGAATTTGTTCGCACATGGCGTAAATCCAAATCTTGATTTTTCCAATATGCCTGCAATCATTGATTTATATGAAAAAATGACGCGGATGACCGTAAATGATCGTCAGCCATATGCAGGGAAACTTGTTTTTGCGGCCTTTTCTGGTTCGCATCAAGATGCGATTGCCAAAGGAATGAAATGGCGTGAGGAACAGAATTGTCAGCAGTGGACGGTGCCGTATTTACCGATTGATCCGAAAGATGTCGGCCGTGAATATGATGGAGACGTGATTCGGATCAACAGCCAATCCGGTAAGGGCGGGATCGGTTATATTATGCAGCAAAAATATGGTTTGGAAATGCCGCCAAAAATGCGCGAAGATTTTGGTTATGCAGTGAAAAGTGTATCAGATCATAAACATAAAGAACTTATGCCTGATGAGATTTATGAGATTTTCGAAAAGAGTTATGTGAATATTAGCGCGCCGATTCATGTAAAAGATTTTAATTTCATACGAAAAAATGGCGTGTTTGAGGTTACAGCGACTTGTGATATACATGGGGAAGAAAAGGTATTTGTCGCTGCAGGAAATGGCCGTTTAGATGCGATCAGCAGTGTTTTGCAAGAAGAACTAGGGATTCAATACACGAATCTGACGTATAGTGAGCATGCGTTAGAGCAAGGCTCAAAGTCGAGAGCAGCTGCATATATTAGTATTACAGATAAAGATGAAAACGTAATTTGGGGCGCGGGTATCGACAATGATATTATTACAGCATCCGTAAACGCTTTAATCAGTGCAGTAAATCGAATGCATGTTTAATAAAGGTTATAAGATAAACGGATCAATAAAGTAAAAATGATATTTTAAAATGTAAGGTATAGTTAATATATTGCATTGAAACGCAGAAGGGAGTGACGCATTAAAAATGCGGCCTCCCAATCCTTGTTTTAGGCCTTTTCCGGAAAAATACGTTCCGAAGGATGAAAAAAGGCCGACTTACGTGAAGAAATCCGTTTGTTTGAGCGAAGCGAGTTAAGGATTTTAGTAAGTTGGTCTTTTTTCAAGTATTTTGGAGGTTTGTGGCCTAGACTTTTTGGTCCTTTACTATGAAAAACTCTTCTATATCCTAGAAAAAGGACGCACAAAGACAAGCCCTATAATTCAGGACAAAAAATATCGTATATAGACAATCAGGTTGTAGCTGTGGTGGGGCGCTCCCAACCCAAAGCCGCTAATTTCTTCAAATAGGATTGTATTTTCTTCTCGCGGTTAAATTGGTTGTAATATTCTGAACCTAACTCTCGATAAGGAACTTTTGCTTTTAGTATGTAGTAAATAGCGATTAGTATGGAATGAGCCACAGCTACGGCGGCTCTGCTTTTTCCTCTTCGCGCTGCAATCCGTTGATATTGAGCTGAAAAAAATCTTCCCTTCGTCTTTTGCGCAGCCTTGGCACATTGTACTAACATAGCTTTTAATGTTGTATTTCCATGCGTAGTTTTTCCACTCTTTCGTTTCCCTGCACTCTCATGGTTACCTGGCGCCACACCAGCCCAAGAACTAATATGTCTTTCGGTTGGAAACCGATTCATATTTAATCCGATTTCCGCTAAGATTGTTTCTGCACTGATTCTCCCAACACCCGGTATTTCATCTATGGCTGCGATGGCTTCTTCATATTTGTTCAAGTAGTCTTTGATTAGTTTGTCCATATCTTCGATACGTTTTGTCATATCGTCAATATGATCCAAGACATTACGAAGCAATCTGCGTTGCAAGGGCGAAATAATTCCATCAACACAAGCCATGATTTCATTGAGTTTAGCGTGCATACTAGGATGAAGCAGCCTTAAAATCTCGTCTTCATCAAGCTTTTTATCTTGGACAATGCTTTCCAGAAGTCGCCTGGAACTCTTGCCATTGATGGCACTTACTACACTGGATAGTTTCACATTGGCTCCTTCGAGCATTTTCTGCAATCGGTTCAGCTCTCGGCTTCGCTCATCAATCAAGCTCTTGCGATAGCGAGAGATTTCCCGTAGTTCCCGTTGTTCACGGTCTGGAATATAGCTTGCTTTTAGTAACCCATGTCGGAGCAGATCGGCAATCCATTCTGCATCTTTGACGTCGGTCTTACGACCAGGCAAAGCTTTCATGTGCTGGGCATTTACTACCATGGCATTGAGATCGGAAAGCTCAAAGATATTGTACAATGGTTTCCAGTAGGAAGCGGTACTTTCCATGGCAATCATTTGACAACCGGCGTCAACTAACCAAGCTGATAAATCTCTCAGTTCTTTTGTCGTTGTACCAAACTGACGAAGTTGCTGCTTTCCACCACAGATTAGACAGGCAACTATCATCTTTTTGTGTACATCAATCCCACAACAACGCTCATAAGTTATGTCCACAATACCATCCCCTTGTAGATAAAATATGGCGTGACTTCCTGTAAGTTATTACTTTACTACACGTCCTTTCGCCCGAAGGGGCTGGACAATATGTGGTGCAAGCAGGAAATCATATCAATTTTGTGGTCGAGTTCTTGACTCAAAAAGAATCGACCTTATGCCATACTTTAATTATACATCATTGTTTTCGTTCATGGTGATGCTACAGCTCGCGTTGCATCTTATTTTGTGGCAATGACAAAAGGACGTCTACGGGCGTCGCGTATACTAAGATTTTCATAAATAAAATTTTAGTTTGGCAATTCTCCTGTATAATTTAAAATTTTTTTGGTGACATCAAAAAAAATTCAAAAAACCTATTGACATGTAACAGAAAAATAACTATAATCAAAGATAATTTCATATGAACTACAAAAACTGTGAACGGGGAGAGTACATATGTACACTAAAGTTCAGCGAGTCGGTGACTGATGGAAATCAGAGGTGAGATGACCGGCCTTTCAGAACATATCGAATGGTCCCGTGAGTGTCCTTTGAACGCAAAGCAATTTGCAAGTAGGTGGGAACGGTTGCCTCCGTTATTGGGCTAGAGTATCGGATATTCTTAGAAATATTCCCGTACTTGATTGAGAAGATCAGTTTATGATCTGAAAGTAGGGTGGCAACACGAATGCATTTCGTCCCTTGGTGGGGTGAAGTGTTTTTTTATTTTTCACTACTGTTTTCAGATTGTAGAGATGATCAGAGTAGGGTGGTACAGCGAAACCATTTCGCCCCTATATATCAATATAAGTTGGTATATAGGGGTGGAATGGTTATTTTTTTATTCATTTACGTTAAGGAGGAAAGTCAAATGTTAAAACAATATTTGCATCAATTAACAGAAGGGCAACATCTGGATCAACAGCAGTCCAGTGCAGCTATGCGTATTATCATGGAAGGAAATGCAACGGATGCACAGATCGGTTCGTTTTTGACGCTGCTTAAAATGAAAGGTGAAACAATTGAAGAAATCGCAGGTTTTGCGCAAACGTTGCTAGATCATGCTGATCGTGTAAAACATAGTAAGCCGGTGATTTGTCCTTGTGGTACTGGGGGAGATACCAAGGGCACATTTAACGTATCGACCGCAGTTTCTTTTGTCCTTGCAGGTGGCGGGTTATCCGTTGCAAAACATGGCAATCGCAGTGTATCAAGCTCCTGCGGCAGTGCCGATGTACTGACGGCCTTGGGTGTAAAAGTCGATCAACCAGCGGAGCGGGTAAGTGAAGAAATAGAACAATTGGGCATCGGCTTTTTATTTGCACCGGCATTAAATAAAGCAATGCGATTTGTGGCAAAACCTCGTCGTGAACTTGGCTTTAGAACGGTATTTAATATGCTGGGGCCGATTATCAATCCGGCACATTTGGATTATCAGCTTGTGGGAATTTATGATGGAAATTTAACAGAAAAAGTTGCAGAAGTATTAAAGAGTGTTGGCGTAAAGCAAGCCATGGTCATTCATAGCGATGATGGTATGGATGAGATTTCGACCCATACACAGACCAAGGTTTCTGAACTGAAACATGGTGTTGTAAGAACCTATAAAATTGATCCTGTCGCTTACGGATTTGCAAGTGGTACGATAGAAGACTATAAAGGCGGATCGCCAATAGAAAATGCGGCAATTCTTCGCGATTTACTAAAAGGGGTAAAGGGAGCAAAGCGTGATATTGTAGTAATGAATGCAGGTGCAGCTTTCTACATTGCCAATCGGACGGCAAGCATCGCAGAGGGCATAGAGCTGGCCGCGCAAGTAATAGACCGTGGTGCAGCATTTGAGAAGCTAGAGCAGCTGATCGCGTTTAGCAATGCCGGAGAAACTTATGCTGGTTAAAATTTGTGGTGTGCAATCAAGCGAAATTGCGCAGGCTGTGGCTGAAGGCGGGGCGGATTTTATGGGATTTATTTTTGCACCAAGCCGTCGTGCTATTTTGCCAGAGAAAGCGAGCGTCATCAGCAAAACCATAACCGGAGTAAAAAAGGTGGGCGTATTTGTGAATGCCCCCAGTGATGAAGTCAACTCGATTGCAGAACTTTGTGATTTGGACTACGTACAATTACATGGTGATGAATCTCCACTATATTGTAAATCGATTAAAAGACCTATTATAAAAGCGTTTCGTTATCAGCAGTCATTTTCAGCAGATGAGGTCAATCGCTATGATGTGGAGATGGTTTTGATAGACAGCTATCAGCCGAATCAAATGGGCGGCACCGGAAAAGTTTTTCAGTGGAGTGAAGCAAAAGCAGAGCTGCAAAAAATCAGATGCCCTGTCCTTGCTGCTGGTGGCTTAACTATAGGAAATGTAAAACAGGCAATGGAGATTTTGCAGCCTGATGGGATTGACATTTCAGGAGGCGTTGAAGAAAACGGGGAAAAGTCGGTAAAAAAGATTCGAGAATTTCTGACTTATATCAATGAAATAAAACGGAGGATTTAAAAATGCTAGATGCGATTCTTGCAAAGAAAAAAATAGAGGTGGCCGAAGACAAGGCAAGGATACATCTTCGTGATATCAAGCGAGAGCTTGTGCCAGGGGAATTTGCCATGTCGCGCCGCATACGAAAACAGCCATGGAGTTTAATTGCAGAATGCAAATTACAATCGCCTTCAAAAGGAAGGTTGTGCACAAAATATACGATTGAAGAACTGGCAAAAATCTATGAAAAAAGCGGAGCAACGGCTCTGTCTGTGCATACCGATGCACACTTTCTCGGTCAGATCGGCGATATTGCAAAAATTAAAGCGCTTGTTACAATACCGGTTTTACGGAAAGATTTCATCATGGATGAATACCAAATTTATCAGGCGAGAAAAGCCGGCGCAGATGCGATTCTTCTAATTGCCAGAATTTTATCGCCGGCACAGCTTAAAGAGTATCTGTATACTGCCTGGGGATTAGGGATGGATTGTTTGGTCGAAGTACACAGTGAAGCTGATATTAAGGCAACACTGGACACCCCGGCGGAGTTGATTGGCATCAATAATCGTAACTTGCAAAACTTTACGACGAATATTTCACATACATTGTCGCTGTTGCAATTCTGTGATAAAAACAGAACGATCATCAGTGAGAGTGGGATTCATGGTCATGCGGATACTGAAAAATTAAAACAAGCGGGCGTGAAAGGTGTTTTAGTCGGAGAAGGATTGGTCAAGGCTGACGATGTAGCAAAAATGACCCAGGAACTTGCCTGCGTTTGAAATAGAGAAGATATTAAATGGAGGAATGAAATATGCCAAATAAAAAAGGACGTTTTGGAGTGTATGGAGGTCAATATGTACCGGAAATAGTGATGCCGGTGTTAATGGAGCTGCAAGCAGCGTACGACAAATATAAAAATGATGCTTCATTTAAAAAAGAAATCGAGACGTATTTAAAAGAATATGCCGGTCGTCCGACTCGTTTATATTATGCAGAACGTTTAACAGCACATTATGGTAAGGCAAAGATTTATTTAAAGCGCGAGGATTTATTGCACACAGGTGCCCATAAAATCAACAATGCGTTAGCGCAAGCCATACTTGCAAAGAAGATGGGCAAAAAAAGAATTGTCGCGGAAACAGGGGCGGGGCAGCATGGCGTTGCTTGCGCGACAGTGGCGGCGTTGTTTGGTATGGAGTGCTGTGTATTTATGGGCGAGGAAGATATCCGCCGGCAAGCACTGAATGTATTTAGAATGCGGTTGCTTGGGTCTAAGGTCATCCCGGTAACAAGCGGGACAGGAACGCTAAAAGATGCAACGAGCGAAGCGATTCGTTACTGGGCCGCTAATATAACAGATACACACTATATTATTGGTTCTGTCGTAGGGCCGCATCCGTATCCGATGATTGTACGTGATTTCCAAGCGGTGATTGGTGAAGAAATTAAAAGGCAGGTACAAGAACATCAAGTGAATTTAAAATATCTCGTCGCTTGCGTTGGGGGCGGAAGTAATGCGATGGGAACATTCTATCCATTTAAAGATCAAGCAGATGTTATAAAAATTGGTGTTGAAGCAGCCGGGCGTAGTGATAAGGAAGGCGATCATGCGAAATCTTTAACGTTGGGACGTCCAGGCGTTCTGCATGGCGCATATAGTTATTTGCTGCAAACCGAAGATGGTCAGGTGGTAGAAGCCTACTCAATTTCCGCGGGCCTTGATTATCCAGGGGTTGGTCCGGAACATGCATACTTTAAAGACAGTAAAATTGCCAACTATGTTGCGGTAGACGATCAGCAGGCCTTAGCGGCATTTCAATTGCTGTCAAGGACGGAAGGGATTATTCCGGCTGTAGAAAGTTCTCACGCTTTGGCGTATTTAGATACTTTGATGCCGACGACGCAAACGGATGAAGCTGTCGTTGTATGCTTGTCCGGTCGCGGTGATAAAGATGTACAGATGGTAGCATCTGCATTAGGAGAGGAGCTAAAAGCATGACACGTTTAAATAAGACTTTATCAGCGCTGCGTAAAGCAAATAAAAAAGCTTTGTTTATCTATATTACTGCGGGCGCGCCAGATTTTGAAACGACGATGGAAGCGGTGAAAGCGGCAGAAAAAAATGGCGCCGATGTGATTGAGATCGGCATACCTTTTTCCGACCCAATTGCAGATGGTCCGGTGATTCAGGAGGCGTCTGTGATTGCCCTGCAAAATGGTGCAACGATGAAAAAGGTTTTAGCACTGATTGAGAATTTACGTAAAGTCACGCAGATCCCGCTCGTGGGAATGGGCTATATCAATACGATCTTGACGTACGGAATCGAAAAGTTTGTTGCTGATTTTAAAGCCGCGGGACTTGACGGAATGATCGTTCCTGATTTGCCGCATGAAGAGTCGGAAGAGATGCGGGCAATTTGTAAAGCCTCTGCGTTTCATTTGATTGAATTTGTGACACCCACTACCATATCGGCAAGAATCAAAGAAACTTGTCAAAGTGCTGATGGCTTTATCTATTGTGTATCGGTCAATGGGGTAACGGGTGTAAGAGAAATAGACTACGGAGTGATCAATGATGTGGCAAAAATGGTGAGAAAAGAAACAGATGTGCCGCTTGCCGTAGGGTTTGGCATTGGCTCACCGGAAGCGGCAATCGCAGCAAGTGAAGTGGCGGATGCCGTTATCGTTGGCAGTGCAGTTGTAAAGTGTATCGTAAAAAAAGATATGGATGGGGCGGCAAACCTGATCGCCGATATTCGCAAAGCCTTAGATGAAAGGGAGTAATACCATGCATATTTCGCCCAGCAAAGAAGTTTTTATCGAGCAGGCGGCAGCGGCAAATATGGTTGCTGTCTCTGCGGAGATATCTACAGATATGGAGACACCGGTTTCCTTGTATTATAAATTAGTCGGAAATGAACTTGGGTTTATCTTTGAAAGTGTAGACACAAATAAGAATTTTGGACGTTTCTCTTTTATAGGTGCAGAGCCATTTGCGCAATTGAAACTATATAAAGATCATGCAGATCTTTTTCAGGGCGAAAAGAAAAGTAGGTTGCAAGGGACGCCGTCAGAAACGGTAAAATCTTATATGGAGCAATTTAAGATTCCGGATGTCATTGCCAGCTTGCCTCTCGTGCATGGCGGAGCAATTGGTTATTTTGCTTATGAATCTGTAGCTACATTTGAACGAATTCGTGGGCTAGATATCCCTGAGGATATGGTACTGGGAGAGTTTTTACTGTGCCAAACTCTCGTGGTCATGGATCATTTGAAACATACTTCAAAACTGATTTGTTTGGCGCAAATTACCGAGAAGGATCATCTTGCACTTGTTTATCAAACGATGATAGAAAAATTAAAAGCAGTGTACCAAAAATTGCAGCAGCCTGTGGCCCCGATTGCAGCAGTGACAAAACAGCAGACCGTGCAGCATAAAAAAAGTTTTGAAGAACGGTTTGGCAAGCTAAGCAAAACCTATATGGATAAAGTCATCGCAGCAAAAAAATATATTGTTGCCGGTGATATTTTTCAGATCGTACCATCCCATAAATTTCAATGCAAAATTAAGAAACCGGCGTTTTACTTTTATCGCCGGCTGCGGCAAATCAATCCATCTCCCTATATGTTTTATATCAATTTTGGCAAACGTAAATTAATCGGCTCCTCCCCGGAAATGCTCGTTAAAGTAAGCGGTGATACCGTATATACGTATCCGATTGCCGGAACAAGAAAACGCGGTAAAGACGCGGCAGAGGATCGGATGCTGAGCAAAGATTTGTTGGCAGATGCAAAAGAATGCGCTGAGCATGCCATGCTCGTAGACTTAGGCCGCAATGATATTGGGCGTGTCAGCAGGCCGGGAACGGTAGAGGTAACAAAATTGATGCAGATTGAAAAATTTTCTCATGTCATGCATATGGTATCCGAGGTTAAAGGCACGATAAAACAAGGATATACGGCAATAGACGTACTTAAAGCATGCTTCCCGGCAGGAACGGTGAGCGGTGCACCTAAGTTGAGAGCGATGGAAATCATCCACGAACTTGAAATGACAGAACGGAGTACGTATGCCGGCTGTACGGGATATATTGATTTTAATGGCAATATGGATATGTGTATTACGATTCGAACGATCCGCTTGGATGATGATACTGCCTTTATTCAAGCCGGCGGCGGAATTGTCGCGGATTCCATACCGGAAAATGAATATCGTGAGATTTTACAAAAGGCGCAAGTTCTATTTCAAGTGATTGAGGAGGTGGAAGAGGATGATTTTATTAATTGATAATTATGATTCTTTTACCTACAATGTATATCAGCTCGTCGCTAATTTAGGCAAGGAGATCGAAGTCATCCGCAATGATCAGATTACCGTAGAGGAGATTGCGGAGCGAAATTATGAAGCGATTCTCATTTCGCCAGGGCCGGGAACGCCAAAAGATGCAGGCATCAGCCTTGATGTTGTAAGAAGGTTTGCCGGTAAAGTACCGATTTTGGGAATTTGCCTTGGACATCAAGTGATCGGGGAAGTCTTTGGCGGCAAAGTCATCTTAGCCCCGGCACCGATTCATGGGAAAGTTTCTACGATCACGCATCACGATGCCGGACTATACGAAGGATTGCCGCAAGACCTCCCCGTAGGTCGCTATCACTCCTTGATTCTTGAACGAAAATCATTGCCGGATTGCTTAAAAATAACAGCTGAAACGAAGGACGGAATCATTATGGGAATTCAGCATGAAACCTATAAAGTGGAGGGACTTCAATTTCATCCGGAATCCATCCTCACACCCAAGGGAGCTAAGATCATAGAAAACTTTTTACGAAATTGTGAAAAGGGTTAAGTGAATGATTCCTTGATTTTTATCGCTAATGAATTCTTTCAGGCAGTTGGATGTTTGACAACATCCCTATGAAAACAACGTACAGTATCTTTAATAGAGTATTTTTCTCTAAAAATAAAATGGGCTGATAATTACGGAATAAATCGTAGTTATCAGCCCGTTTTTTATACTTTGAATTTTATAAAAATTGTGTATCGTTAAATTATCGTTCATATACAGTTTAATTTCGTTAATACTATATGCAAGATTTAATTCAGGAGGAATGTTTATATCGTTATAAAAGTTTGACGTTTATATAAGGATAATATATATGGATAAGTATCAAGCGTATATGCCTAAATGTTGAAAAAGAATAGAGTTTAGTTTAAGTTTGATATCTATTGAATAGAGGTGATCACAATGGATGGGCGGGCGGCAGCTTTAATTTCGCCGGAAGATTTATTGTTAATTGTTGTGGCAATCATTATGGGGACTATGGCGCGGATTCTTGTTTTAAAGGTAGATTATAAACAATATCCATCCTACCCCAACGGATATTTGATTCATATTGTTCTGGCTTTTATTGCGGCTTCGATCGGGGCTGCCGCAATTCCTGCGATTAAATCAAATAATTATACTGCAGTCACATTTCTTGCCTTAGCAGTCCAACACTTTAGGGATGTGAGAAGAACAGAACGTGAGAGTCTGAAAGGATTAGAGGCGACGGAATATACGCCGCGAGGTGATGCATATATAGATGGGATCGCTAAGACGTTCGAGGCAAGAAATTATTTTGCTCTGGTCGTATCATTTATTTCAGCAGTTTCTATGGAGATTGCAGTAGCTTTCCATGTGGGATTGATTGTACAAGCAGTTATTGGTGCTAGTGCTGGTTTCATCATGTATAGGATGATTAGTAATTTTTCAAATGGAAAAACTGTTGGAGATATCGCGCAGGTACGGCTTGCAGAAATAACAGTAGAAGGCTCCGAGGTTTTTGTTGAGGGGATTTTCGTTACAAATTTAGTCGGGACGAAAAGTGCGCAAAAACTAATCGTCGAAGAGGGTGTTGCTGTTATTATAGAGCCACATGAGAAGCATGATGCGATAGCGCTTCACAATTTTGGTCAACGAAAAGCGATCTTATTCGAAGCCACTCGTTCATTAGGGGCGAAACGTTATAATTTCACAAGGAAAGATTATCAAACAGATGAAATTATCATTCTTTTTGTTCCAATCGTTAGAGATATAGAAAAATTAATTCAGGTTGTTAAAAATACGCCATTATTAGAATCTGTGAAAAAAAGTCATGCAGTTTTAAAAACAAAAGTTAAGGAAAGGTAGGAGCGTGAATGGGGAATGAGTATGCGCAGGTGCAATCATCAATCATCATAGCAGCCGTTGTTTTATCTTGTCATAAGGTTACGGGAGGTACAGAGCTCATCATTGAAGCTCGAGATGAAAAGGAACAAGAAAAATTGACTGTGGAAATTTCTAAAGCTGTCAAAGGCGATGTTATGTTATTGAGTAATGGAATCTATTTAGTACTGCGTGGTTAAGCAAGAAGGAACAACGGAACAGGTTCATTGCCTTTTCAATAAAAATAATAAATTAATATTGATATGATATGGCAGGCTGCGTATAGTGCATGTATGCAAAGGTCATATTAAGGATGGCAGTTTTATATAGAGAATATAATTTATAAAGTAGGAAGGAAGTCGATCATGGGAAGTTATCAGAAGATTAATCCTAAGGCACCGGAAAATATTAAAACGAGACAGGCATATTTGATTGGGGGTGGCATTGCTAGTTTAGCGGCTGCTGCTTTCCTCATTAGGGATGCACATATGCCGGGTGAAAATATTCATGTGCTGGAAGCGCTGGATGTTGTAGGTGGTTCTATGGATGGAGCGGGTACAGCGGAGGCTGGTTATACGGCGCGTGGCGGCCGTGAAATAGAAGAGCATTTTGAATGTTTTATGGAGCTTTTTAGCTTTATTCCATCGATTAACGATCCATCACGTAGTGTATTGGATGAATTTCGTGAACTGAATTTAATAGAACCGATTGAATCGCATTGCCGGCTTGTCTGCAATCAAGGAGAAAAAACTGATTTTTCCACATTGGGACTATCAAAGAGCAATGCTATGGAATTGGCGAAATTACATCTGTTGACAGAAGAGAAGCTTAAAGATACGACGATAGAACAGTATTTCAGTTCGGATTTTTTTAATACGAATTTTTGGTACTTTTGGGCATCGATGTTTGCCTTTGAAAAATGGCATAGTGTAGTGGAAGTAAAACGATATATGGAACGGTTTATGCATTTAATAGGTGGTATGAATCGTTTGATTGGAATTTTGCATACAGAATATAATCAGTATGATTCACTTGTTTTGCCATTGGTGAATTGGCTGAAGCAAAAAGGTGTAATTTTTCAATATGGGGTTACTGTCACGGACATTGATTTCAGTTTTTCAGGCAATGAGAAGACGGTGACTGCGATTCATTATACAGAGGATGGAAAGCAAGGATCAGTGCAGGTAAAAAATTGTGATTTAGTATTGTTTACGAACGGATCAATGACGCAAAATACAGTAAGAGGTGATATTGATCATCCCGCGGAGTTGAATTGTTCACCGGATAAAGGATGTTTTTCAGTATGGGAAAAGATTTCGAAGAAATCGCCGGATTTTGGACATCCTGGAGTATTTTGCAGTGACATAGACAAAACAAAGTGGCTATCTTTTACGATTACGCTTAAAGATGATACTGTTGTATTTCCATACCTATTGGAGCTTACGGGAGATAAACCGGGTATGGGAGGATTGGTTACGATTAAGGATTCTAATTGGCTGATGAGCTGGGTGGTTCCTAAGCAGCCGCATTTTATCAACCAACCGCCTAATGTTAAGGTGCTTTGGGCATATGCTTTAAATATGGATGTGGCGGGTAATTATATTTCTAAAACTATTTCGGAGTGTACTGGGAAAGAAATGTTTGAGGAGTTGCTCTATCATATGGGGTTAAAGAATCAAATTCCTGAAATTCTGCGTCACACGGTAAATGTTATTCCAAGTATGATGCCATATATTACTTCGCAGTTTATGCCGCGCGTTGCTGGTGACCGTCCAGCGGTTATTCCAACGGGCAGTAAAAACTTTGGTTTTATCGGACAATTTGCAGAGGTTCCAAACGATTGTGTTTTTACGGTAGAATATTCTGTGCGTAGTGCGATGATGGCGGTGTATGGACTCATGGATTTAGATAAAATTGTGGAGCCTGTATATCCAAGCCAGTATGATGTGCGCGTCCTAGTAAATGCTGCAAAGACTTGTTTAGACATGGATAAAATCTCCTTGAAGGATTTGCCCCTTGGAAAATTATTGCAAGGAACGGAACTAGAAGCACTGCTTAAATCGTAAGCTGAAGTATGAGCGGAAAATTAGCAGTAGACAGATCGCCTTTGTTTTAGCGCTGTCTGCTGTTTTTTATAATTCAGCATTAGCTTAAGGTGGGGAATCTTAATGCTTGTATATAAGATTTAATCGTATTGCTGTGTATCAGGAGCGTTCGGTAATTTTGTTGACAAGTATCTTTTGAAAGAGTATTCTTTAGTTGAATTATAATTAGGGTAGCTGTATTTTGTTAAGAAGGATAAATTTCTAAAAAGCTTTATTCATGTTTTTGCATAAACATGTGTATGCTGTAAAATGAAGGATGTGAAATTTTTGTTCGATTATTTTGTTGGGATGATGCAGTCGGTGGTGACTTTTTTTTATAATATTACAGCCGATTTAGGATTTCCGAATTATGGTGTAGCGATCATTTTATTCACGGTTGTTATTAAAAGTTTATTGTTTCCGTTAACGGCAAAACAAGTGAAATCAATGAAAGCGATGAAAAAGCTTGGGCCTCAAATGAAAGTTGTGCAGGAAAAATATAAAGATGATAAAATTGCACAACAAAAAGCAATGACTGATTTATATAAAGAGACAGGGGTGAATCCGCTCGCCGGATGTTTGCCGCTTCTTTTGCAGATGCCGATTTTGAGTGGTATGTTTTATGCGTTGCGAAATTATAAATATGTAAGTCATCCTGGCTTTCTATGGATAAAAAACTTGTCGGCTGTAGATCACTTTCACATTTTACCGATATTGGTAGTTGTAACGACCTATCTTTTATCGAGGCAAGGTCGCCTAGAAGCTTTGAGTTCAGCGGCGGGTGGTGAAGTGATAGGACTTGTTATGCCGCTTTTTGTTGGATATATGACTTGGCATTTTCCAGCCGGCCTTGGTTTATACTGGGTCGTCAGCAACCTGGTACAAATGGTACAGCAGCGGTTGCTGCAAAGAAAGGAAGTTGCCGGTTCGTAATTCGTAAACATTCTTTCTAGAGTCCGGCTTTCCAAGCTAAAATAAGCTCTTGCAAAGTTGTTTGCAAGAGCTTATTTTATTACCATAAATCAGAGGAGCAATTGTTTCTATAACCACAGCATGAGAAAAGCAGGATGATGATGATGATAATAATCCAAGCACCGTTACCATTAAAGCCACCAAAGTTACCATACCCCATGAAATTTTCTCCTTTCATAGCAGTAATTATTCGTTATATTTAGTTTTTGTAGGTATTTATATAATTCTATAGTATGAATGAAACCGTATAGTTGTGACTTTTAGGATAAAATAATAAAAATAGCAAGATACATTTCGATTTTTTCGCTAAATATGGTAAAATAGAAGCAATGCAAATTTTTCAGTGTCAATATGCAGCAAGTTGCTTAAATCTTGCTTGATTGATTAGTTTTGGAGGATGTAAATGTCAACAGAAGAACTCAATAAGGAAATTAATAGACGTCGCACTTTTGCGATTATTTCTCATCCGGATGCTGGTAAAACCACCTTGACAGAGAAATTGTTGCTATACGGAGGAGCGATTCATTTAGCTGGTTCAGTAAAATCCAGAAAAACGCAGCGTCATGCTGTATCTGACTGGATGGAAATCGAAAAACAGCGTGGTATTTCTGTAACATCTAGTGTGCTGCAGTTTGATTACAATGGATTCCGGATTAACATTTTAGATACGCCTGGGCATCAAGACTTTAGTGAGGATACGTATCGCACGTTAATGGCAGTGGATAGTGCTGTCATGATTATCGATGTGGCAAAAGGGGTCGAAGCACAGACAAAAAAACTGTTTAAAGTTTGTAAACAGCGTGGTATTCCAATTTTTACTTTTGTGAATAAATTAGATCGGTTTGGTAAATCACCGATTGACTTAATGGAAGAAATCGAAAAGGTTCTAGAAATTAACGCGTATCCAATGAATTGGCCTGTAGGTGTGGATGGCAATTATAAGGGCGTCTATGATCGTCAGAAGGCGCAGGTAGAGTTATTTGATGAAGATGGTTCGCATGGACAGAATGTACTTTCATCTGTTGTTGGTTCTGTAGAAGATCCGGCTTTTGCGGAGTTATTGGGAAAAGATATTCACCAATCTTTGATAGAGGATATAGAACTTCTAGATATGGCCGGTGATGATTTTGATTTGGAAAAGGTCGCGCATGGTGAATTGACACCGATGTTTTTTGGTAGTGCGATGACGAATTTCGGTGTGCAAAACTTTTTAGAAGAGTTTTTACGCCTGGCACCGCCGCCGGCAGCACGAACTTCTTCAAATGGAGAGATCGCGCCAAATGATGAGAAGTTTTCTGCATTTGTATTTAAAATTCAGGCGAATATGAATCCTGCGCATCGTGATCGTTTATCATTTATACGAATTTGTTCAGGTAAATTTACGCGTGGTATGTCTGTGTATCATGATAAGACGGGCAAGATGTTAAAACTTGCGCAACCGCAGCAGTTTTTAGCGCAGGATAGAACGATCATTGATGAAGCGTATCCCGGTGATATCGTGGGGCTTTTTGATCCGGGTGTATTTAGTATCGGCGATACCTTATGTCAGCAAGGCGAGAAGTTTTCTTTTGCGGATTTCCCTGTTTTTCCGCCGGAGCAATTTGCACGTGTACAGGCAAAAGATACAATGAAGCGTAAGCAATTTGTCAAGGGGATCACGCAGCTGACGCAAGAGGGGACAGTGCAGCTCTTTCAGCAGGCTGGTGCGGGAACCGAGTCTTACATTGTAGGTACGGTTGGAAGCTTGCAATTTGAGGTGTTGGAGTATCGGCTCAAAAATGAGTATGGGGTTGATATTTTAATGCAAATGCAGCCATATGAAGTTGCACGTTGGTTAAAAGCGCAAAATGGTGGGGAGATAACACCGGCATCACTGCGTGGAGCAGAGCGCGGTATGTTTGTATACGATATTAAGCAGCGTCCGGTTTTACTGGTGAGCAATGAATGGGCATTGGGCTGGATTGCGGACAATAATCCAGGCATTGATTTATTCCATGTTCCGCCAGATAAAAAAGAAGCCTGAATGAAATAAAACAGAGGAAGCGCAGGCATAATCTGCAAATCCTCTGTTCTTTTGTATATTTTTTCACTTACTAAAGTAAAGTTTTTGTACGTTTTTGACAATGGTTTCAATATTAGTCGGGATCAAGTGAATATTATAACCGATAAATAGGGGCGAGGTAGCAAAGCGTGGCAAGATTTTCACACGAATAAGACCGTCTATTAAGTAGAAGAATATATTATAGCTTTTGCAATGTGTGTGTGGTCCATTGTGTAAAAGATAATGGGCGGCAACGTGAATATAATCTGCAAGCTGTTCTAGGTTTTTATTATCGTCCATAACGATGTTGAATTCAGAAAAACCGATTTTAGGATAAGTTGAAACGTTCAGTTCAACGCCATTGCTGCGCTGGATGACGACGCCTTCAAATTCTTTGGGATCGAGGTCGCTATAGCAGTCGATATCTGTCAGCCCAACGATTTGCATATGCGGATGGCGGATTGTGCCGCCTGAAAGCGGTCCGTGATTTTTGAAAAAGAGTACAGATTTATATAGATTAGATGCGTACATCTTAAACCAATGTTTTACGCCGAATTTTATTAATTTATACAGATGTTCTTTGCTATATTCAGATAGTTCTGAATTGCAGTCGCGCGTTTCAATTAATACGGTTTGTTCAGAGTTTTGGAGAACTTGATATTTATTTTTTATCAACAGCAGATCATCTTCTTCTGCGATGATGTCTGTCAGTGCAGTGCGGTCGCAAAATGGACATTTTGCAGTGGTATTTATAATGTTTTCAGGTTTTTTTTGACCAATGGAGACATTAAAACCTAAATAATTCGTTGGCATGGAGTCACCTTCTTGTTAAATTAATACTGGAATACTATGGCTAGAAATGATATAATTTTTTAGCTTGATAAAAATATAGTGTTTGTTTTTTTCATTTACTATACTATATATTATATAGATTTATGTTAAAAAGGAAAGCGAAAGTTTGCTTTAAGGCAGGTGTTATACATTAGTAATCAAGGAGAAAAAGCAAATACGAGTGAGTCTTTTCTTAAAGGCACTTTTATTCTCGCGATTGCTGGTATTGTTGTAAAAGTCATCGGTTCTCTAAATTGGATCTTTGTGTCAAGGGTTTTGGGCGGTGAAGGGATCGGTCTCTACCAAATGGCATTTCCTATTTATTTATTGGCACTCAGCATATCAACGGCGGGTGTGCCAGTTGCGATTTCGATTATTACGGCAGAAAAAATTGCATTAAAAGATATATGGGGCGCAAAAAGGATCTTTCGAATTTCGCTTGCGTTAATGGCGGTTACGGGCTTGTTTTTCAGCTTAGCTACATATTTTGGTGCTGGTTTTTTAATTGAGTATCGATTTATCCGTGATCCAAGAGCGTATTACTCCGTAGCAGCTTTGGCACCAGCCATATTTTTTGTTACGCTTTTGGCGAGTTCACGCGGTTATTTACAAGGCTGGCAGCGGATGACACCGACGGCTGTTTCACAGATTGTGGAACAAATTTTTCGAGTCATTACGATGATTTTATTTGCCAATCTTTTATTGCCGCAGGGGCTTGAGTTTGCGGCCGCAGGTGCGAGTTTAGGTGCTTGTGCCGGGGCAGTGGCAGGCGTAATTGTCCTTATTTATTATCACTGGCAGCTAGAGCGGGATATCACACGTGAATATAGCGGTCAGATTGTAGAAACAAAAACAAAACATGAATCCAGTTTGAAAATTATCCGGCGTATTTTTGCACTCGCATTGCCAGTCTCGGCATCAAGCATTATGTTACCGGTTGTAGCAAATTTAGATTTAATGATTGTTCCGGCCAGATTAGAAGTCGCTGGTTATAGTGTAAGTCAGGCAACGGAACTCTTTGGATATTTGACAGGTATGGCGGTACCATTGATTAATTTGGCGACGATTTTGACGGCATCTTTGGCAGTTAGTATTGTGCCAGCGATTTCAGAGGCACAAGCACTTGGTGATAAGTTGCGTTCATTCCAGCAGACTTCTGCTGCTATGAGAATTTCTAATTTGATTAGTTTCCCGGCTTTTATCATCGTATTTATGTTGGATACGCCTATTTCAGAACTGATCTATAACGCAACGGGTGCAGGGCCGACTGTGCGTGTATTATCCACCAGTATTGTGCTGTTAGGTATTCATCAGGTAACGACTGGGGTTTTACAAGGACTTGGTCATACCTCGATTCCGATGATGAATATGATCATTGCAGCGATTGCTAAAGTTGCATTGAATTGGGGACTTACGGCACAACCGGCACTTGGTATTCAGGGCGCTGCATGGGCAACGGTTGCTGACATTGGGATTGCTGCGATTATGAATTTATATTTTCTGCATAAATATATCGGATATAATATAGATCTTAAACAGGTTGTAAAAACTATTTTTGCGACTACGCTGATGGGAATATCATTGTATTTCTCTTATTTATACGCGATGGCGTATTTCCAGATGAATAGTGTAGCTACGCTGGGCTCTATTTTGGTTGGGTGTATTGTTTATGTTGTTGTGTTGATCTTCATTGGCGGAATTAGCCAGCGTGATGTAGAACGTGTACCAATGGTTGGCTCTATATTAACGAAGCTTTTGCGTCGTATTGGTGCATTTAAATAATTTTGGTAGAAGGATGTGACGGGATTAGAATGAAAAAATTAATTCTTGTCTATAATCCAGTTTCTGGAGATGCGATGTTTAAATATAAACTGGATGATATTTTTGCAAAATTTTTAGAAAATGATTGCATTATCATACCTTATCGCACGCAGAAAGAGAATGAAAAGAGTTTTATTGCTTTTTTTCAAAGTGTTGATGTTGATGGAATTGTTATATCAGGTGGAGATGGCACTGTACATGAAATTATAAATCTTATGATTCAGCATGAGATCGATCTGCCGATTGGAATTATAGCAAGCGGCACCTCTAATGATTTTGCTTCTTTTTTAGGCATTAATGAAGATTTAGATGGATATATTAAAGCGATTGCACGTGGAAAAGTGATGCCAATCGACATTGGAAAAATTGGCGATAAGTATTTTATTAACGTAGCAAGTGCCGGCGTATTGACGTCTGTTGCCCATAAGGTGGATGCTGGACTGAAAAATGCAATTGGTAAAATGGCGTATTATTTAAAAGGGTTAGGGGAAATTCCTGGCTTTCGAGCGTTAAATTTGACGATCCAAGCGGATGGTCTCGTCATTCATGAAAATGTATTTTTATTTGTGATCATTAATAGTGGTACGGTTGGCAGTATGAAGAATATTGCAACGCATGCAAAAATTGATGATGGTAAATTAGATATGATTATCGTGAAACAATGTAGTATTCCTGAACTTATGGGGTTAGCGGTGGAGTTGTTAGCAGGAAATGATATCACAAAGCGGAATAATGTGATTTATTTGCAGGCAAAAGATATTTGTATTGACTGTACAGAGTGTATTGAGAGTGACCTTGATGGGGAACTTGGGCCTAAATTGCCATTACATATTAAGACTTTGCAGGGCAAATTAAATTTATTTTATGAATCGAAGTGAGGATTTAGAAAATAGAAAATTCGGAACGTATTTTTTCAAAAAAAGACAGAAATACGAAAGAATAGGGATGTCGCACTTTTTTGTATGCGACATCCCTAGTTAGTGTTTGCTATAAAAATCTTATTTGCAAAGGATTCCTAGATAATAGTTTACAAATTGTTGGGCAGTGCGTCCGGAACGACCGGAATGCATCATTTCCCATTGGAGTGCTTGCGCACGAATTGATTCATCTAAAGAAATATTGTGCTTTTTAAGTAAAGCAGTGATGATGTTGAGATATTCTGCTTGGTTTGGTGCAAGATAATGAATGGTTAAACCAAAACGATCAGATAAAGAAATGGTTTCATTTAAAGTATCATTGCGGTGTATTTCATCATTCGATTCACCGCGGTCTTTCCAAGTTTCTTTAATGAGATGACGGCGATTGGAAGTAGCATAGATGAGCACGTTGGCAGGTTTCGATTCAACGCCGCCTTCAATTGCAGATTTTAAATATTTGTATTCAACCTCAAAGTCTTCAAAGGATAAATCGTCTAAAAAGATGATGAATTTTTTGCTGTTATATAAACGCAGTGCTTCCATGATTTTCGGCAAATGAATGAGTTGGTACTTGGTAATTTCAAGCAAACGCAGCCCTTGATCGAAATAGGTATTTGCCAGTGCTTTCACGGCTGAAGACTTACCAGTGCCTCGTGCGCCGACGAGTAGAGCATTATTTGCTGGTTTTCCTGCTATAAAGGCCTCTGTGTTAGAAATTAATAAGTTTTTCTGGGTGTCATAGCCAATAAGATCATCTAACTTCATTGGATCAAAATATTGAATACCAACTAATGTGTTTTCAGAATCCCAACGAAATGCACCGTAGTTGGCAATGTCTCCAAACCCATATACGGCATAGTGGTCGATGAATAAATCTGCGAGCTCTTCAGGTGAAGAACTTGCTTTAAGTTTTGTCTGTAAGCTGATAAAAGCAGGCGAGGTATTACGTATCGTCGGTTGGTAATTGTCTAAAATTTTTGTATTTAAAAATTGGCTGGGGACTAAATTTAATAGATAGTACATAGGATGCATATCTTCTTTAAATGCAGCGTGCAGGCTGGAACCAAGTTGTCCGTTTGAACGTTCTGCCATGAAAGCGGCGATATGATTTCCCTGCGCCATAATATAAGTCGTATAGCTGCAAATGAGGTTTCCGGATAACCCCAGGTTTTCGGCTTTTTCTATAAGTTCTGTGATCAACGTATTGCGCAAATTGATGTTTTGCGTATTTTCTAAGTAGGTGATTAATTTTGTAAATATAGGATCCGTTAGGAGCGGACGACAAACAATAAATTCATTTAGATTAGGTTTAATCATAGGGTGCCTCCTATAAATAAGTATTCAATTAGTATAACGCAATAGGGGAATAAAGTAAATGTTAAGATGTAATCTTGTAAAGAAATGAAAATAACGCTTTGCATTTTAGCAAAGCGTTATTTGATCTCGTATGTTAAATTTTTAATTTATTTTTAATGCGTTCAATGGCTCTTTCCGTATTTTCTCTATTACCAAAAGAAGTCAAGCGGAAATACCCTTCGCCAGATGGACCGAAGCCGGCACCAGGCGTACCTACGATATGTACTTCATTTAATAATTTATCAAAGAAGCTCCATGAATCTAGATTTTGTGGAGTTTTCAACCAAATATAAGGGGCGTTGACACCACCAAAAGCTTGAATGCCAGCAGCAAGTAATCCTTCACGGATAATCTTTGCATTTGTCATATAATAATCAATCGTTGCTTTAATCTGTGCTTGCCCTTCTGGCGTATAAATTGCTTCAGCACCGCGTTGTACAATGTAAGGCGTGCCATTGAATTTCGTTGTATGACGGCGATTCCATAATTGATTTAGAGGATGCTCTTCACCTTTAGAATCTTTAGCCATCACCGTTTTTGGAATTACTGTATATGCACAACGTGTACCAGTAAAGCCGGCTGTCTTAGAGAAGGATCTAAACTCAATTGCAACATCCTTTGCACCTTCAATTTCATAAATAGAACGAGGCACATCGTCTTCTGTAATATATGCGGCATAGGCTGCATCAAACAGGATAATGGAACCATTGGCTTTTGCATAATCTACCCATTTTTTTAATTCTTCTTTCGAGAGCGTTGTACCAGTTGGATTATTCGGGCAGCAAAGATAAATCATATCCACTCTGCTTTTTGGCAAAGCAGGTGTAAAGTTATTTTCAGCATTACAAGGCAAATAAACAACTTTTTCAAACATGCCATTTTCTTGCAATGTGCCTGTACGCCCAGCCATAACATTCGTGTCTAAGTAAACAGGATAAACCGGATCTGTAATTGCAACTACATTATCAGTGCCGAAGATCTCTTGAATATTGCCGACGTCACTTTTGGAGCCGTCACTTACGAAAATTTCGTCAGTAGCGATTTTAATATTGCGGCTTGTATAATTTGTTTCAATGATTTTTTCAATTAAAAAGTCATAGCCTTGTTCAGGTCCATAACCGCGGAATGAAGATTGGTTTGCCAATTCTTCAACCGCATCATGCATTGCCTTAATAGAAGCAGGTGCAAGGGGTTGTGTTACATCACCGATCCCAAGACGGATAATGTCTGCATCAGGATTGCTTTGTTTGAAGCTGGTTACACGACGTGCAATTTCAGCAAACAAGTAACTTCCTGGTAATTTTAAGTAATTCTCATTAATTAAAGCCATATATTCAGAAAACCTCCTATTGATTTACTTATTAATACAAAAAGTATTATGCTAAATAATTATACAATAAATGTTGAATTTTGGGTAGTTTTCGAAGAATTTATTGATAAAAAAATTGTCAATTATAAAAATAATTTGGAAATTTATTATAATAGGTCTTGATTATATATTTAATTTATACTATAATAACCAATGTGAAAATAATTATACATAATATTTAAATTGTTCTGATAATTACTGTTTATTATTAAATAATTGGTATATATAAATATGGGTTATCAAATTTAAATAAAAGGCATTATGTAAAACGTTTTCATAGCAATCATATCTAAGGGGTGTATTTATGGAAATTATTTTAGGGTTTGTCATATTGTTAGCTTGTTTAATCGTCGGCGTTAGACATGGCGGCTTGGGATTGGCCGTTGTTTCTGGGATTGGTCTGGTCATTTTTGTATTTGTTTTTCATTTGACACCAGGGAAGCCACCGGTAGATGTAATGTTGACCATTATGGCAGTTGTTACTTGTTCTGGTTTTTTACAGGCGTCAAATGGTTTGACAGTTATGTTGAAATACGCAGAAAAATTCTTGCGTAGTAATCCAAAGTATGTAACTGTTTTGGCGCCAATTACAACTTGGTTTTTAACTGTATTGTGTGGTACAGGCCATGTTGTATATACTATGTTTCCGATTATATATGATATTGCAATCAAACAGGGCATTCGTCCGGAACGTCCAATGGCAGCGGCATCTGTAGCATCACAGATGGGAATTTGTGCATCGCCTGCATCTGTAGCGGTTGTTTCTGTAGTTGCAATGCTTGCAGTTACGGGTACACATTTTAGTGTAGTGCAAATTTTAGCAGTATCTATACCGGCTACGTTTTGTGGTGTTGTAGCTACGGGTTTGTGGAGTATTAATCGTGGTAAAGATTTGGATAAGGATCCAGAATTCCAAGCGAGAATTGCTGATCCTGAACAAAAAGCTTATATCTATGGAGATTCTGAAAGTTTAGTTGGTAAAGAATTACCAAAAACAGCTTACTGGGCAACGGCGATCTTCTTAATCGGTATTCTTATTATTGCGATATTTGGTAGTTTCCCTGATTTACTTCCGCATTTTGCTGATGCAAAAGGAAAAATGAAGGCTTTATCGATGACACTTACAATTCAGATGTGCATGCTTGTTATTGCGGCTGTAATTATGCTGGTATGTAAAGTAAAGGCATCAGATGTTAGCAATGGCTCAGTATTTAAAGCTGGGATGGTTGCAGTTGTATCTGTTTATGGTGTTGCGTGGATGGCCGAAACTTATTTTGGTGCATACTTACCATTATTGAAAAAGTCTTTAGGACAAATTGTAATTGATTATCCTTGGTCTTATGCAATTGTATTGTTTTTAGTATCAAAACTTGTTAACTCGCAAGCTGCCGCATTGGCGATCATTGTGCCAATGGCATTGAGTGTAGGTGTGGATCCACTGATCGTTTTATCTTTTATTTCAGCTTGTTATGGATATTTTGTACTGCCTACATATCCATCTGATTTGGCATGTATTGGATTTGACCGTTCAGGAACAACCGGTATTGGTAAATTCATTATCAATCATAGTTTTATTATTCCTGGTTTGATTGGAATTTTTGTTGGTTCTTGTGTAGGGTATATCCTTGTTCATACGCTTTATTAAAAGCAGATTTAAATAATACGAAGTTCTGCCTGACTTCGTTATGTACAAAAAACAGTATCAATAGCGTTTTGTGCTATTGATACTGTTTTTTATGTATTTCTATATTTATACGATTTCACTGTTGATTTCATGACGATATTGTAGGATAATTCTTTTAGTGCGGTTTGATAGGTCGAGAAGGGGGTTTTTTATGAAGAAGCGTTTCATTTTATTGATGTTGGTCAGTTTTATATTTGGTTGCGCGGACATTGGACAGGCAAATGCACTGCCTAAAGCGATTGTAATTCATGACGGAGAAAATGCAATCAACACGGAGCAGTTTGTCAGGTTTGATCAGGGTGAAGATTTGATTCCGGTAGATGTGCTTCAAGCGCATATCTATAGTAATATGCGTTTAGACGAGAAGGAAAAGCAGGTTAAAATTAAGTTTTCCTTACCTCGTGTACGATTTGAAGATGCTGCATTTTCTAGAAAATTTTTCTCAAGCACAACATTCTCTTTGCCATACAAGATGATAGAAGGTCAATCTTATGTTGATAGAGAAGTTGCGGAAAAAATACTTGGTTTTACGAGTGAAGCTGATGAGGAAACAGTAAAAATTTCTATGAACCAATATAGTTCTTTTAATCCTCGCATTTTAACAGCCAATGAGCGGTTATCTTTAGCGGGACAAAAAATTAATTTGGTTTGGCAGCCTACATTTGAGGAAAAAACTGATATTACGAAAACTGATAAAATAGAAGGACTCAATGTTGTATCCCCATCATGGTTTGAAATTGTCGCTGAAGACGGTGCAATACGTAATAAAGCGAGTATACGGTATGTAAAAGATGCACATGAAAGAGGATACCAAGTGTGGGCGCTGATTACCAATAGTTTTGATCCGGATTTAACAAAAAGCGTTTTACATAATGAGCGGGCAAGGCAAAATGTAATAAAACAGTTAGCTTTATATGTCAGTCTTTATCAGTTGGATGGAATTAATTTAGATTTCGAAAATATTTATGATGAGGATAAGGACCAACTTACAGAATTTGTTCAAGAGATTACAGAGACTTTGCATAAGTTGCATGCTAAGGTATCCATTGATGTAACAATTCCTTCTGGCGTTTCACAATGGTCAGCTTGTTATGATCGTACTGGTTTAGCGAAAAACGTTGATTATGTAATGCTAATGGCATATGATGAACATTGGCGCTCTAGCCCAATTAGCGGGTCGGTTGCTTCAATTCAGTGGGTTGAAAACGGCGTGCAAAAAACCTTGAAAGATGTTCCGGCAGAAAAATTGGTGTTAGGTGTTCCTTTTTATATGCGAGAATGGGAAGAAAACTTTGCGGGGCAGAAAACCAATGTTAAAACAATGACAATGGAAATGGCTGAACAAACAATACAAAAATATCAATTACAGCCACAGTGGCTACCTGAAAAGGGTCAATATTATTTTGAATATATAGAGAACGGCAAAAAGTATCGTGTATGGCAAGAAGATGAACGATCCATGGCGTTAAAAGTAGAGTTAGTAAATCGTTATCATTTGGCAGGCCTTGCTGCATGGCGCAGAGGTTTTGAAAAGCAAGAAATCTGGCAAGTCATTGAAAAAGGCTTAAAAGAGAACCCTGTTGCAGAAATAAAGCAGGATACGAAAAAATAAAAAACTCTTACGCGAATAGCTTCGCGTAAGAGTTTTTTATTTCACTTGATTTTGTAAGGTTAATGTACCTTTGCAGAAATCGATAAAAGATTGTGCTGCACGGGAAATGTAACGATCTTTTTTCCAAGCTAACCCGATATCAACAAAAAGTGGTTCGCTAAGTGGGATTGTCTTAATACCAGGTGTATCGTGAACAATAAAGTCAATTAGGAAAGCAATTCCCACATCTGAAGCAACTAACCCCTTAATTGTTTCAATTTGATTAGATTCCAATACGATATTTGGATCAATGTTTGCAGCCTTTAACTTTTGTAATACTAGATTACGCAGGTAAGAGCCTTGTTTTAGCATAATAAGATCGGTATTTTCCAGATCTGAAAACGATAATGACGTTTTCTGGGAGAGCTCATTTTGCGGAGGAATACAAGCCATGATTTGGTTGTTTGACATCGGTAACAATTGTAAATTTGGTGAAGCATCCGTAAGGATAACAATACCAAAATCCAATTCGTCACGTTCTAATTGTTCACGAATTGCCATAGAACCTTCTTCATATAGATAAATATCTAAGTGAGAATAGCGACGTTGAAAACTTGAAAATATTTTTGGAAACAAATATGCACCGATCATGGAAGGAATACCGATTTTAATCGTGCCTTTTTGTAATTGTTTGTAATCATTTACTTCAAGTACCGCATCTTGAATGTTGCGGAGGGCAAGTTCAATACGATTTAAAAATACAGCACCCTCGGGTGTTAATGATAGCTGTTTTTGACTGCGGTCGAACAATTGTATACCGAGTTCAGCCTCAAGTTTTTTGATAGCAACTGTAATATTTGGTTGAGATACTCTCAATCTTTCTGCTGCACGTGTAATGTTTTTTAGGCGGCTAGCCATTTGAAAATATTCTAATTGTCTTAATTCCATTTTTTCTCTCCATCTATTTATTAGCATTTATAATAATCAATTATAATAATCAATGATTATTTAAGTATTATTATATCATATTTTTAACCAATATTATAACATGATATAATTAATTTAATAAAAAAATAAAAAATTTATAATATTGTGTAAGTTTATCATAAATTACATAATTATGCCACTATTTTTATTATTTCTATTTATGAATAATAAAAATTTTTTTTGTAAAAAATAAAAAGAATCCTGAATTTCTAAGGAAAAACTTTAAGAATAATATATGACGTTTATGTGTAAACTATAAATGGCGATCCAAAATCAACGAATTGGAGGCGACTGTTTATGGCAAAGGTAATGTCTGAAAAAATGAAATATCAGTTGGCGAACGATTTAGGTTTTGGTGACAAAGTTGCAGATGGAGATTGGTCTGATGTTACAAGCGGCGAAGTCGGTTCTATGGTTCGGGAAGCGATCAAACGCGGTGAAGATAAAATGACAAAAAATGATCAAGGCAATGCATACTAGTATACGTGCCTACTAAAAATCGATAAAAACGGCTTCGGGGTATTTACTATCCCGAAGTCGTTTTTATTTTTAACATTTTTGGCACAGTATGTAGATTCGATAATAAGATTGCCGATTCGACAGGAAATAGTATAAAATATGTATATGATAAAGTTTGTAGTAAGGGGATTTAATTTATGATTCAAACAGAGCATTGTAAGCTGACTCTGCAAGCACTAAAGGGAAAACTTTTAGCAGCGTATGAGTATTTAATGGAAGAGCAGGATCAACAAAATGCTGATAAAATCAAGCAGCTAGCAAGTAAACTGATACATAAAGAATTTGCGATTGCTTTTTGTGGTCATTTTTCTGCAGGAAAATCAAGAATGATCAATCGTTTAATTGGAGAAAATCTACTACCTTCAAGTCCGATTCCGACAAGTGCAAATCTTGTAAAAGTCAAATCGGGGGAATCTTATGCGAAAGTGTTTTTTAAGAATGGAAAACCCCGATTATATCCAGCGCCTTATGATTATGAAATGGTAAAGAGGTATTGTAAGGACGGCGATCAAATTCAAGAAATTGAGCTGAGTCATGCAAATTCCAAACTGCCGGATCAGGTCGTAGTCTTGGATACGCCTGGTATTGATTCAGCGGATGATGCACATCGTATTGCTACGGAATCAGCGATTCATCTTGCCGATTTAATTTTTTACGTAATGGATTATAATCATGTTCAATCAGAGCTGAATTTTATGTTTACAAAAGAATTGACAGAGGCAGGCAAAGAAGTTTATCTCGTCATTAATCAGATCGATAAGCATTCTAATCAAGAACTTTCATTTGACACGTTTAAGACGAGTGTGGTACAAGCATTCTCTTCATGGGGCGTTAAACCAGCGGAAGTTTTTTATACTTCATTAAAAATAGAAGATCATGAAGAAAATCAATTTTTAAAGTTGCAGTCTTTTTTATTGGAACGTTTGCAAGAAAAAGATACGTTATTACTGGAATCGGTTTTTTATTCTCTGCAAAAAATTTTAAAAGATCACCTGGAAATAAGAAAAAAAACCGAAGAAGAAAAACTGATACCTGTCAAAGTTATTTTAAGTGAGCTATCTGAACAAGAACAGGCTGATTTAATCCATACTTATGGAGAGTTGCATGAGCAAGATCGGCAATTACATGACGTGTATGAGAATGCGAAAAGAAATTTTGAAATAGAAGTCAATAAAATTATGGAAAATGCATATCTAATGCCTTTTGAAACAAGAGCACTTGCACAGGCGTATTTGGAATCGTGTCAGCCGAATTTTAAAGTTGGACTGCTGTTTACGAAACAAAAAACGTTAGCTGCAAAGCAAGAAAGATTGACCGTGTTTTATCAGGCGATACTCAAAAAGACAAAATCACAGTTGGAATGGCATCTCCGAGAGTTTTTATTGCGGTTTTTAAGAGAAAGACGTATCGAAGATAAAATCCTGCTTGAGAAAGTGCAGAACTTTTCAATTCAGTTTTCTGAGCAATTATTAGTTGAAGCCTTAAAAGCAGAAGCGCATATGTCTGGTGAATACGTTTTGAACTACACGGCTGATGTAGCGAATGGTATTAAGCGAATTGCCAAACAAATCATTACTGCGCTCAAAACTGAAATGTTGCATCTTTTAGAAAAGAAAAATACAAAAATGCAAGAAAGTTCAGCGAAAAAGATAGAAGCGATGGATCGGTATATTACAGCAGTAAAAAAAGTAGAAGCGCATAAAGCGGCGATCGAAACAGAAGAAAAAAGACTTGCCATATTGCTGCAGGAGAACAATATGCCGGGTAAGGATCGATTCGATCTCTTTGTATTGAAGGAAACGGAATATGAAGTAATTCGTGAAGCGCATAGTTACCATACAAAGGCAGAAGAAAATGTAAAGGTGATTGACAAACCTTTACATTTACAAGAAAAGAAGACTGCGTTGTCTGCCGAATCTGGGGATCAAATGAAACGTATGGCTCAAAAACTAAAACAGGCGTCTCAACTGGTACATGATTTACCAGGTTTCCATAAGCTTGCAGCTGAATTGGCAGAAAAAGCGGAGCGATTAGATCAGCAAGGGTTTACTGTTGCGTTATTTGGTGCGTTTAGTGCGGGAAAATCTTCTTTCGCAAATGCGTTAATTGGAGAAAGCGTGTTGCCGGTTTCACCGAATCCGATGACGGCGGCAATTAATAAAATTAAACCAGTCGATGCGATACATCAACATGGAGAGGTCATTGTTAAACTTAAAGCGGCATCTATTATGCTTGCAGATGTGAATCATGCGTTAAAGGCTTTTGATGTTCAGGCCCCAAATTTGACAGCGGCAAAGCAGCAAATAGAAAAACTTCATGAAAATTTGCAGGACTTAAATGCGGGGGAAAAGAGAAATTATGCTTTCTTACAGGCGTTTATCCGTGGCTATCATGTTTTTGTAAATCAATTAGGCTCGGTAATTCAGACAACGGTTGATGTATTTGGTGAATATGTTGCGATGGAAGAAAAATCTTGTTTTGTTGAGTCGATTGATCTTTATTATGATTGTGCGTTAACTCGTAAGGGGATTACATTAGTTGACACCCCGGGCGCTGATTCAATCAATGCCCGTCATACAGGCGTAGCGTTTGATTTTATTAAAAATTCGGATGCAATTTTGTTTGTGACGTATTATAATCATGCATTTTCAAAAGCGGATCGAGAATTTGTTATTCAACTTGGAAGAGTAAAAGAATCCTTTCAGTTAGATAAAATGTTTTTTATGATCAACGCCATCGATTTAGCGGAGCATGAGGAAGAAAAAGAAACGGTTATTGCATATGTGCGTGGACAGTTAATTGAGTATGGTGTGCGAAATCCACATTTATACCCGATATCGAGTTTAGCAGCATTGCAGGAAAAATTGAAAAAAGAGACAGGTGCTAATTCAGGCATGTCTGTTTTTGAGGAAGCTTTTTATCATTTTATTACCAATGATTTAGCAAATCTTGCGTCCAAATCATCGGAAAAAGAATTGCAGCGCGTTTGTCAATTGGTAGAAAAACTCATAGAACATACACAGGAAGATGTTGCAGTTAAACAGAAAAAACGGATGCATATTGAAGCTGAAAAAGCCAGCATTCATGCAATTTTTACGCAGCAGAGTACACAGGATTTAAATCGACGTTTACAGCAAGAAAGTGAAGAATTGATTTATTATATCAAGCAACGTGTCTTTTTAAGGTTTAATGACTTTTTTAAAGAAGCATTCAATCCGGCAGTATTGCGTGATGATGGTCGCGATATGAAAAAAGTTCTGCAGTATGCACTTGATGAATTGATTGCTCAAATTGGATTTGATTTTGCGCAAGAAATGAGAGCGACGACGGTAAGACTGGATCGGTTTGCTGAGAAAATTTCAGTACAGTATCAAACTACACTTAGTGATACACTTCGAGAGATCAATGAAGACCTGTCTTTCTCATTGTTTGAATTACAAAATCATGAAAAAATAGAATTTGAAGCAGCGTTTAAGGAGCTTCCAAGTGGGATGTTTACAAAAGCGTTGTCTTTCTTTAAAAATTCAAAAGCATTCTTTGAAAAAAATCAAAGCAAAGGGATGCGTGATGAACTATATAATGTGCTTAGCGTAGCTGCAGATACGTATTTGCAGCATGAACAGGAACGAATACAGAGATTGTATGAAAAGAATATGGAAAATGCATTTAATAATATCATTTTGCATATGACAGCACAGACCGATGACTTTTATCTAAGTTTGTTCTCTGCTTTAGATGGTGGCATTTCTGCTGAACAATTAATCGAAGTCCGGCAAAATTTAAAAAACATAAGTTGAAAAGACTTGAAAAAACCGTAAAAATGGTATTAATTTGAATTTTTATAGGTATATAGTTCGAATAATGTTAAATTTTGCAGGATAATTAAAATAAATAGCGTATTTGTTATCTTATAACATATTTCTATTTGAAGTAGGTTAGATATTTTTAAGGATAAAAATATAAGGTTAAGGGGCTAACGGTTTTATCTTGATAATATTAGGATTAAATGCCTATGTTATTTATCTCGATCTTTATAGACAATAGTAAATATAGAATGATAAAATTTAGTTAGTTTTTCAAGCAGAGGAGGACATTTATTTTGGAAAAATCAACAGCAATTGGTGCGGTTTTAGGTGTAATTTCAATCTTTGTAGGAATGGTTCTTAAAGGTGCTCCATTGTCGGCATTAAATAATCCAGCGGCATTCTTGATTATTATTGGTGGTACAATTTCATGCCTGACCACTGCTCACACTATGGAGCAGGTAAAAATGATACCGACATTATTTAAGAAGGCATTTAAGGCACCTGATACGAGACCAAAAGCGGAATTGTTAAAATTATTTGTTGAATTGTCACAAATTGCGAGACGTGAAGGGATTTTGGCACTTGAAAATAAAGTTTCGGAAATTCAAGATCCATTTTTTAAAAGTGGTTTGAATATGGTAATTGATGGGATGGATCCGGAATTTGTTAGCGATGTACTTGATGCCGAGTTAGAAGTAATGGAACAACGCCATAGAGAAGGTGCAGCAATCTTTATTCAAGGTGGTACATATGCACCGACGTTGGGTGTTTTAGGTGCGGTGGTCGGTTTGGTTGCTGCGCTTGGGAATTTGAATGATATTGATAAACTTGGTCATTCTATTGCAGCCGCATTTATTGCAACATTACTGGGGATTTACACTGGTTATGTTGTATGGCTTCCTTTTGCGAATAAATTAAAAATGTTGTCAGCTGTGGAAATTGCTGAAAAGCGTATGATTATTGAAGGCGTATTATCGTTGCAAGCAGGTGATTCACCAACTGCGATCGAAGCTAAATTAATGGTATTTATTCCTCAAAGAGAACGTGATTTAATAAAAGCTGACAAAGAGAGGGCATAGGTTATGGCTAGGAAGAAAAGACATGCACCTCATGAAGAACATATTAGTGAAGCCTGGCTGGTTCCTTACGCTGATATTTTAACTTTACTTCTGGCATTATTTATTGTATTGTTTGCGGTGTCGCAAACGGATCAGAAAAAAGTAGACGAAATGGCGCAAGCATTCAGTGCTGCTTTTAACACTGGTGGTCCTTCTATGTTTGATAAGGCGGGTCCAAGTGCTGGACAAACAACAGATCTTTCCTCTACTTCGGCGCAAACCCAAGCTTATTTGGCCGAAAATGAGCAATTGAGTCAAGCAAAAGAAGTGCTTGATCAAATGATCAAGGAACAAAATCTTGGTGATGAATTAAGTACAGCGCTTACGGATGAAGGATTATCGATTAGAATTAAGGAGAAAGCATTGTTTCCGTCAGGAAGTGCAACTTTGCTCGCGCATTCTATGGAATTAGGGAAACCGATTGCAGCATTATTAGCAAGCGTGCCGCAAAAAGTTATTATTTCTGGGCATACTGATAATGTACCAATCGCGAATTCAACTTTTCCGTCGAATTGGGATTTAAGTGCGCAGCGTTCACTTAATTTTATGAAATTTATTCTAACACAAGGTAATTTAAATCCAGCACGTTTTAGTACTGTAGGGCACGGGGAATTTCGACCAATTGCTTCTAATGATACAGAAGAAGGTCGAGCGCAAAATAGACGTGTTGAAATCTTAATCTTGCGTAATTATCAGTCAAATAATATGAAATCAATTCAGTAAATTAAGAAGAGCTGTTGCAGATACATTGCAACAGCTCTAGTTTTTATAAAGTTTGTAGGAGGTTTTGTATGATTATCGGAACCGGTATTGATATCGTTGAGATCGATCGAATTGAAAAAGCTTTGCAAAATCCGCGGTTTATCGAAAGGGTTTTTACTACAAAAGAGATAATATATTGTAAGAGTAGAGGTGCGCAGGCAAGTGCATCGTATGCTGCACGTTTTGCGGGAAAAGAAGCGGTTCTTAAAGCTTTTGGGACAGGCTTGCGTGGAGGAAGTTTACTTGATATAGAGATTTTACCAAATGAAAAAGGCTGTCCTCAAGTTCGTTTATATCGTTATTTTTCAGATAAAGCAAAACAAATTGGTGTAACTCATATTTATATTTCATTGAGTCATGCACGTATGTATGCTACGGCGCAGGCTATTTTTTGGGGGGATATAGATTGAAAGTTGTAACTGCTAAGCAAATACGACAGATTGATCATCAGACGATTGAACAATATGGTATGCCGGAAATTGCATTGATGGAGAATGCGGGAAGTGAAGTTGCAAAAGCTGTTGTACGTATACTAAAAACTATTGACGGGAAAAAAATATGTATTTTTGCAGGAAAAGGGAATAATGGTGGTGACGGGTTTGTTGCTGCAAGACATTTGATCAACCAAAAAGCGAAGATAAAAGTTTTTATTATCGGTAATGCTACTGATATAAAAAATAGTGCAAAAATAAATTTAAATATTTTATTGTCTATGGGCGCAGATGTTTTGGAAGTAAAAGGTGAACGTGACTGGGACAAGGTAAAGATTGCACTTGCTTTTTCGGACTGTTTTATCGATGCTTTACTAGGCACCGGATTCGAAGGTACACTACGGCCTGAGATGATAAAAATGATTGACATGATGAATGGTATGGGCAAGACAATTATTGCAGTTGATATTCCCAGTGGTGTGGAAGCTGATAGCGGTATCGTGCATAATACTGCAGTACAAGCCGCCGCAACTGTAACGTTTGGTTTACCGAAAATTGGTCTGCTTCTTTATCCTGGTGCCGCGCATGCAGGTGAAATTTTGACCGTTGATATAGGAATTCCTAATGTTTTATTGTCAGATGGGAATATAAAGCAAAATATGATCAATACTAATATGGTAAAGAGCTTACTTGTCAAAAGGCATGACGATTGTCATAAAGGTACGTGTGGAAAAGTTTTACTTGTAGCAGGCTCAGTCGGGATGACTGGTGCGGCTGTGCTTGCGGCAAATGCTGCATTAAGGAGTGGGGCTGGTCTTGTGACTTTAGCAATCGCTAAATCATTACAACCGATAGTGGCAGCGAAATTAACGGAGGTTATGACGTATCCATTATCCGAAGAGCGTGCAGGCGTCATTGGCGCAGAGGCAGTACAAGAATTAATTGCGCTTGCACAAGGGTATGATGTGATTGCAATTGGACCGGGGCTAGGTCGAGATCCTGCGACGCTTGATATGGTATATCAGCTTGTTACTAAAATTGATAAGCAAGTAATTCTTGATGCAGATGCAATTCATGCGTTTGCTGGTACGGCAAAAGATTTGACAAAAGCAAAAATGACACCGATTTTAACGCCTCATCTCGGGGAATTTTCAAATTTAATTGGAATATCAATTGATGATATAAAATCGGATCTCATTGATATTGTAAGGCAGGCAGCCGAAGATTTTAAATCTATTCTTGTGGTAAAGAGTGCCCGAACTGTAGTTGCATATCCAGATGGTAATGTATATATTAATATTAGGGGTAATGCTGGTATGGCAACTGCAGGATCAGGAGATGTACTTACAGGTGTAATCAGCGGTTTGTTTGTGCAGGGATTACTGAGTTATAGTGCAGCTGTTGCAGGTGTATTCCTACACTCTTTTGCGGGAGATTTGGCGGCTCGGTCAGGAATGGTTGGATTGGTTGCAAATGATATTGTGCAAGCATTGCCAGCTGCTAGATGTGGTATTGATGCGTAAATGTGATAGATCTTTTTATATAAAAAAGTTGACTTTTTTATATAAAAAATCTATACTATTTATAGATTTATCGTGTGAAACTGCGGGGGTGTAGCTGTGGCTGAGTTAAAGCGCATTATGATTAGTATTCCAGATAGCTTATTGCAAGAAATTGACGGTATTGTTGCCATGGAAAAGTTGAGCCGTAGTCAATTTATGCGTAATGCAATGAGACTGTATATTGAAGATCGTAAGCGTAAGGCAATCATAGAAAATATGAGAAAAGGATATCAGGAGATGGCAGCAATCAATTTGACATTAGCGGAGGAAGGTCTATATGTTGACGTTGATGTTGTTGAAATGCCTAGCTTGCTGGTGGAGCGTGAATAGCCATGGTGGTGAAAAGAGGAGATATTTATTATGCGAATTTAAGCCCCGTTGTTGGTTCAGAGCAGGGGGGACTTAGACCAGTCTTGGTCATTCAAAATGATGTTGGTAATAAATATAGTCCAACGGTAATTGTAGCGGCAATTACCTCGCAAATTAGTAAAGGAAAATTGCCCACGCATGTTGAACTTACATCGAAGGATTGTCAACTTGAAAAAAATTCGGTTGTTTTATTAGAACAACTTCGAACAATTGATAAACGTCGATTAAAGGAAAAGGTAACGCAATTACCTGATGACTTTATGCTGAAAGTGGATGAGGCAATTCAAATCAGCATTGGTTTGGTTCAGTTTTAAAAATGGCGAGCAATGCTCGCTATTTTTATGCATAAAAATAAATAAAATAATGAGGAAATAGGGAGAAATATGAAGAAATTTATACAGTTTATACTTGTTATGATGATGATGTCTTTTGCCGTTTCCATGATAGGATGCGGGAATCGCGCTGATAAGAATGTCAATGCGGAAAATTCAACAAATACCGCTGCAAAGGCGAATACGCATCTCAAAATAAAGATGCTTGATATTGGACAAGGGGATGCAATTCTGATCAAAACGGGGGAGCAAGTGATTTTAATTGATACTGGTGACGTTGATATGCGTGATAAGTTGGTTGATTTATTAAAAAAAGAGGATATTCATCGTATTGATAAACTTATTATTTCACATCCGCATGCCGATCATTTAGGTGGCGCATATGCAGTATTAAAAAATTTTGAAGTGAAGCAGATTTATGATAATGGACAGCCTACGACGACTTCTACGTACCGTACATATATGAAATTGATCAATCAAAAGAAAATACCATATAAACAACTTTTAGATTCAGATAATCTCGATTTTGGAAATGGCGTTAGTTTTAAGGTTTTCAGTCCAACCGCAAGTGAAATTAAAACGGGTGGAGATTTAAATAATAATTCAATTGTTGGCAAGTTGACATATCAAAAATTTTCTATGCTCTTTACTGGAGACTGTGAAACGGAACGAGAGAAAGTGATTTTGAAAAAATATGGAAATCAGCTAAAAAGTACAATATTGAAAAGCCCACATCATGGCAGTAAAACTTCATCAAACCGTAACTATTTAAAAGCAATTGATCCAGAAGCTGTATTGATTTCCTGTGGTAAAAATAATGATTATAAACATCCGCATGATGTAACTTTGAATAAATATGAAGATTTAAAACTGAATATTTATCGTACGGATAAAGATGGCTCAGTTACAATTGATACAGATGGAATTTCTTATTCGATTGAAAAGGAGAATAGATAATGAAGGCAGTCATTGATCGATTTGAAGAAAATAAGGCGGTTTTACTTGTTGGGGAAGAGGAAATAAGCATTGTGTTTCCAAAAAAATATTTACCTCAAGATAGCAAAGAAGGGGATTATTTAAAACTAGAAATTTCCTATGATCGAGAATTGACCAAACAGGCGAATTTGGAAGCAGCGGCCTTACAAGCCTTGGTCATGAAGCAAAATAAATAAAGCTTCATATCTGGGCAGGCGTTATTGTCTTTTAAATCATAAGAGACAATAGGGTCTGTCTTTATTTAGTGTCAAAAATTTTGTTTGTTCAAACGGTATTTAGTGGTAAAATAAATTGTCGTTGAAAAATTTGAGGTATTTTATCAAATTAAATTATAAAATAGGGGCGGAGGCTTTGAAAAAAAGAATTTTTTTTGCGTGTTTATGTCTATGGATACTATTGACGCAAATTGTTTGTGCGGCGCCAAATAATCAAGTAAAATATAGAATAAGCAGTTTTAGCTATTTTGTGAACGAAAAGACGGATGTTCAACCAGGTGGATTAAGCTTAGAAATAGGTTTAAATAAACCTACAGATGCGTTTATAACGAAGATTGACGATACGAATCCTTCTGCATTAGTATTAGAGTTAAAGCAAGCACGATTAGGTAAAATCAAAAGTTTTGTTGCATTAAATCAATCTCTTGCTAAGAATATAAAGTTTGAGCAGGTGGATAAATCTACGGTTCGCATTACAATTCAACTCACAAAGGATGTGAATGCGACCAATTACAAAGTATATACTTTACCTAAGGATGCGCGGGCAAAAAAACCATTTCGTATTGTCCTAGATTTTCAGGATGGCTCTAAATTTTTTTCTTCCGCAGGAGTGAAAGGGAAAACGATCATTTTAGATCCGGGACATGGCGGTAGTGATCCGGGTGCAATTGGACCGAATCGTGTACGAGAGAAAGATGTAACGTTAAATGTAGCAATGAAGGTAAAGTATCTATTGCAAGATGCTGGTGCACGTGTTATTATGACGCGTAGTGATGATCGGGATGTGTATGGGCCAAATGCGAGTGATAAAGAAGAATTGCAGGCGCGTGTTAATGTTGCGCGAAAGAATACAGCCGATATTTTTGTCAGCATTCATGCAAATTCATTTATCAATCAAGCGGCGCATGGAACGTCGACTTATTATTACGAAAAGTCTACTTATGATAGCAGACTTGCGGAATCTTTACAAAATGGATTAGTCGAGTTTGGTGGCTTGTACGATCGAGGTATTCAAGAGGCGAATTTTTATGTAGTGAAACGAACCAATATGCCGGCTGCGCTTGTTGAGTTGGCTTTCATATCGAATCCAAAAGAGGAAAGATTGTTGAATTCAGCAGAGTTTCAACAAAAATTAGCCGAAGGTATTTGTAAAGGATTAAGTGATTTCTTTAGTCAAACAGCTAAGTAGAAAGGTGATAGTTATGTTAAAAGTTTCTAAGTATTTTATTATGATTTTGGCTATTATGTTTTTTGTAATAACTGCTGGATGCAGCAAAGAAAATGGTGGAAATGATGAAAAGGTAAATCCTGATAATCAGGTAGCCACGGAACAAGAAAAGAGCGCAAAAGACACAAAGAAAATACCAGCAGATAAAAATCATAATTTAAAAGTATATTATGCCAATGCCGATGGTACAAAACTTATCGTTGGAGCAAATGTAAAAGAAGTTGCTGGTGAAGATAAATATACGACCGTGATGAAGCAGTTAATTGCTGGCACAAGCGATAAAGAGGCTGTTTCTATCATTCCGAAAGGCACGAAGCTTAGGAGTGTAAAAATAGAAAATGGGCGAGCTTATGTTGATTTTTCGCATGAATTAATCAAAAATTTTAATGGTGGTTCTGCGGGCGAAATTATGTTGGTTGGTTCAATTGTAAATACTTTAACTGAATTTCCGGAAATAAAAACTGTACAAATTTTAGTTGATGGAAAAAAGATAGAAACCATTTCTGGGCATATGGATACAAGTGAGCCATTGAAACGTTTTTCAGATTTAATAAAAAAATAAGTATACATTACAAAAAAAGTCTGATAAGATAAAAAAGAATTGTATATGTTTTTATCCACTAGGGGGGCATTTTTGCTGAGAGGTTTTAAACCGACCCTTGGAACCTGTTGGTTAAGACCAGCGTAGGGAAGTGGCAAATTTGCTTTTTTTTAAAGCCATTTAGCTGCTGTGCTAAATGGCTTTATTTTTATTTATTGATTGGGGGAGAAGAAATGGAAATGACACAGATGCAAGCAGCACGAAAAGGAAAAATCACGGACGAAATGCAAATCGTCGCAAAGCAAGAAAACATGGATGTCAATATCATCCGAGATCGTATCGCAGAGGGAACCATCACAATTTGTGCAAATGTAAATCATACATCATTGATTCCGCGTGGTGTGGGAAAAGGATTATCTACAAAGGTAAATGCAAATATCGGTACTTCGAGCGCATATCCGGATATTGAGCCTGAACTATTAAAATTAGATGCAGCGATAAAAGCTGGTGCTGATTCTGTGATGGATCTAAGCACGGGGAATAATATTGATCTGTCAAGAAAAGCAATCATTGATAAGTCTACAGTTATGGTTGGTACAGTGCCAATTTATCAAGCAACAGTAGATGCAATCAAAAAACATGGTGCTGTTGTAGATATGACAGGAGATGATTTACTGCAGGTGATTGCAACGCAGGCAAAAGATGGCGCAGATTTTATGACAATTCATTGTGGTGTGACACGTGAAGTTATTAACCGCATGTGTAATCAAGGTCGTGTTATGGATGTTGTAAGCAGAGGCGGTTCGTTTATTACGGGATGGATGCTCCATAACCAGAAGGAAAATCCACTTTATGAAAGATATGACGATATCTTAGATATTTGTGCGCAATATGATGTTACGATTAGCTTAGGAGACGGATTGCGTCCGGGGTGTTTAGCAGATGCAACCGATCGTGCGCAATTACAAGAACTTATCATACTAGGCGAACTTGTAGATCGTGCTTGGGCGAGAGGGGTACAAGTTTTAGTTGAAGGGCCTGGACATGTACCTTTTGACCAGATTGCTGCGAATATGAAATTGCAAAAACAACTGTGTAAAGATGCGCCGTTCTATGTACTTGGGCCGTTGGTAACAGATGTAGCACCTGGATACGATCATATAACGTCTGCGATAGGTGGCACACTCGCAGCTGCAAACGGGGCGGATTTTTTATGTTATGTAACACCAGCAGAGCATTTGGCATTGCCGACAATTGAAGATGTGCATGAAGGTGTAATTGCATCTAGAATTGCAGCACATGCTGCAGATATCGTAAAAGGTGTACCAGGAGCGAAAGAATGGGATTTGAAAATGGCGAAGGCAAGAAAAGCGTTGGACTGGCAGAAGCAAATAGAACTTGCCATAGATCCTAAAAAAGCGCAAGCCAAACGCGGAGCAAGAAATGTAGAAGGTGCAGAAGCTTGCTCTATGTGCGGAGATTATTGCGCAATGAAAATTGTTGGTGAATATCTAGATAAACCAGTTGATTTATGCGATTAAATACAAATTTAGAAGTGATTCTATAAGATGAGATATAGACTTTGAGGTTCGGGTATTTTATTTGAAGGGGAATTACATATTTTATCTTATCAGCATGTTTGACTGAAATTTTCCATTTTTTTAAAGGAATGTGTAAACGAATGACGAATTCATCCTATAGATAAAAGTTAACTATTAACTATACAATCGATTAGGAGGGATAAAAATGAAAAAAATTAGTAAAATTTTAGTGCCAGTTGATGGTTCTGTTAATGGTTGTAAAGCTGTAGATTATGCGATTTTTTTAGCTGAAAAAAGCGAGGCGAAACTAGATTTTGTTTATGTTGCTAGTAGTATCAACAAGGATATTCCTAGTGATATTGTTTTTGATAAAATTTGGGGCAAGATACCTGCGCATATCATTGCAGAAAAACATATAGAAAATGGAAATATTCCTCGTGCTATCATAAAAGTAGCAGAACAATGTCAAAGTGATATGATCGTTATGGGCAGTCGAGGACTTGGAATTTTAAAAGGTGCGTTGATTGGCAGCGTCAGCCAAAAAGTCACTGAAGAATCAAAATGTCCTGTTATGGTCGTTAAATAAAATTTTATGGAAATAAAAAATAGGTTACTCACATTTTGAGTAACCTATTTTTATTAGGCGTTATAAGTAAAAAACAGAGGTATGTACCTCTGTTTTTCAATATTTGTTTAAGCAAAATAACGTTTTAATAAACCACTGAAACCACAACCATGACGTGCTTCATCTTTAGCCATTTCATGAACGCTGTCGTGGATGGCATCTAGATTTTGTTGTTTTGCAAGTATTGCTAATTCTTTTTTACCTGCACATGCTCCATGTTCGGCAGCAGCGCGTAGTTCAAGATTTTTCTTTGTACTAGGTGTAACTACTTCACCAAGCATTTCGGCAAATCTAGCAGCATGATCGGCTTCTTCAAAAGCGTAACGTTTAAAGGCTTCGGCGATTTCAGGATAACCTTCTCTGTCTGCTACACGACTCATTGCGATATACATACCGACTTCAGTACATTCACCAACAAAGTTCTGACGTAACCCTTCTACGATTTTAGGATCTATTCCATCAATGATGCCTACACGATGCTCATCGGCGTAAACAACATCACCTGTTTGTTCTTTAAATTTGGATGCTGGTGCTTTACAAATTGGGCAAGCTGCAGGAGCTTCTGTCCCTTCATGAACATATCCACAAATACTACAAATAAATTTTGACATTAAATCTACCTCCAAAAATGTTTTATAAAATACACTTTATTTTAATTGATGCAATCACGATTAGAAGCATGGCGCTTGTATTTGTGATTGACTATGGTTATATTATAACGAATGAGGCTTAAAAATTAAATCAATGAATTTCTTTAAAATCATTGATTTTAGTCAGATATAAAACGATTTGCTAGTTCATACAACATTTTACGAATAATTACTAAAAATATTTTATTATTAACAAATAATAATTATTAAAAATAAAGATGCATTGCATATAAGTATTACAGGGATTCATTTTTATGGTAAAATCATTTATATATAAATAGAGAATGAATGAAAAGACTACATAAAATCTGCTTCGTTATGAAGTTATGATTCATTTTCAAATGAAAAAGGTGAGTAAGTGGAATTAAAAGATGTTGGTGAATTTGGCTTTATTGATTTAATAAAAGAAGGGTGCATCGTGAATCAAGAGAATGTTGTAGTTGGAATCGGTGATGATGCAGCAGTAATCAAACCAACTCCTGGTAGATTGCAATTAATCAGTACGGATATGCTGATGGAAGGTGTACATTTCGATTTAGCGTTTATGTCACCGTTTCAGTTAGGATACAAATCAATTGCGGTAAATTTAAGTGATATTGCTGCCATGGGTGGAGTACCAAAGCAATTGGTTATATCAATTGCTTTGCCTAAAAAAATATCTATGGATGTTATTCTTGAAATTTATCGAGGGATGAAGGCACTTGCACATCGTTTTCATGTGAATATTATTGGCGGTGATACGATTGCTAGCTCTGGAGGCATTGTGATTAATGTAACCGTAATGGGAGAGGTTTGTGCTGAGAAACTACAAAAAAGAAGCGGAGCACAGCTTGGTGATTTGGTTGCTGTTACAGGATCATTGGGAAATTCAGCGGCGGGGCTTGCCTTATTGCAAGCAGGCGGCTTTACTGCATATGATTTTAGTGAACCATTGATTCAATCGCATTTAATGCCCTTGCCGCAAATTGATATGGCGAATCATATTGCGGAATATGCGCATAGTATGAATGATATTAGTGATGGACTTGCCAGTGAAGCAAGTGAAATTGCATCTGCAAGCCAAATTGGCCTGCGTTTATATGAAGAGAAAATTCCACTGACCCAAGAGCTGATACAAGCGAGTCGCATATTAGGAAAGTCAGCTTTAGAGTTTGCTTTATATGGTGGAGAAGATTATCAATTGATTTTTACGATTGCACCAGAGAAATATGCGCTTTTAAGCAAGTGTCAGATGATCAATTCGATTACGATCATTGGGGAAGTGACGAAGATGCATACAGGGGTAGAATTGGTTCAGCGAAATCAAGAGATTGCCCGACTAGAACCTAAAGGGTATAATCATTTTAGATAGAAGTAATAGGAGTGTTAAACATGCAGTTAAAAACGACGTCACCAGAGGAGACTTATGCATTGGGGAAACAGTTATCTCACTATGTATCCGATGGCGTAGTTCTTTGTTTAGAAGGAGATTTAGGCGCTGGAAAAACTTTGTTTGTGCAAGGTATCGCCAATGGGTTAAAAGTGATAGACGAAGTGACAAGTCCAACGTTTACGATTATGAATATATATCAAGGCGAAAAAACAATCTATCATTTTGATTTATATCGTTTAGATTTAGCAGAAGAGTTGTTAGACATTGGTTTTTACGAATACACGCAGCAAGAAGATGACGTTATTGTAATAGAATGGCCTAATAAATTTATCGAGGAATTGCCAGAAGAATATCTATGGATCGAAATTTGCCGCGGATCAATTGAAAATGAACGAATTTTTAAGATCCGTTTACAAGGCGAAAAGTATAAAGAGATCTACAAGGAGTTGGAGAAAAATTGCTAATTTTAGCATTGGATACGGCGACATTAGTATCAAGCGTCGCGGTTACATCGGGAGAAAAGTTATTAGCAGAGCTTACTTTACAAACTAAATTGACACATTCGGAAGTTTTAATGCCGCATATAAAACAAATTTTAGAAATGACGAAAGTGGATAAAAATAAAATTGAAGCAATTGCAGTGAGTATTGGACCGGGTTCGTTTACAGGTCTTCGTATTGGACTCGCGACTGTAAAAAGTATTGCATATGTACTGAACATTCCTATTATCGGAGTTTCAACACTTGCTGCGCTTGCTTATAATTATGCTGTTGAGGGGGTTTACCTTGCACCTATGTTAGATGCGCAAAAAGGAAATGTTTATGCGGCCTTGTATACTTGGGAGCAGGGGGAATTAAAAGAAATTTATGAACCAGCAGTAAAACCATTTGATCAAGTTGTAGAGTTTTGCCAAACTTTGGATAAAACTGTGGTGCTACAAGGCGAAGTAGCGGTAAAACAAGCGGAGAAAATAAAAAATATTGGCGGGAATATTCGATTGGCAATGCCACATATGATTATGCCTCGTGCAGCAAGTGTAGCGATGCTGGGTAAACATATGATGGAACAAGGCATCCTACATAATGTTATGGATCTAGAGCCATTTTATATTAGACGATCAGAAGCTGAAGAACTTTGGGAACGAAGAAATGGAATAAAAAATGACTGAGATTGTGTTTCGCAAAATGGTGGAAGCGGATATTGATCATGTTGTTTCTGTAGAAAATGCGTCGTTTAGTTCTCCGTGGGCCAGGCAGTCGTTTTGCGAAGAATTAGAAAATCAGTTGGCTTATTATTTACTTGCAACTTCTGGCGATGCTGTAATCGGCTATGTAGGGATGTGGATTATTATTGATGAAGCACATATTACCAATGTTGCTGTTTTACCAAGTCATCGAAGGCTGGGAATTGGTGAGGCTATGATGCAGGAGGCTTTGGTTGTGGCTAAATCAAAAGGCGCTTGCGCAATGACCTTAGAAGTGAGAGCATCCAATCTTGCTGCAAAGAATTTATATGAGAAATTAGGCTTTGAATCAAGTGGTGTTCGAAAAAATTACTATGAAGATACACAGGAAGATGCAATTATTATGTGGCTTCGTGATATAAATAAATAAAAAAAGGGCGCTTTCGCGCGCCTCGGGTGATTGGTAATATACTATATGTTAAGATCTCCGTTTTGGTTACTCATCTTATGTTTTTTCATTTTAGAAAGATTGAAAATGAGAATGAGGGCTATAGGGATTTTAGGTAGAGAAACGGGATTTAAGTGTCAGTGTAATGATGGGGGTAATAGATTGAATAAGGAAAAAATGAAGGAAAAAACATGTCTAACTTTAGCAATTGAGACGAGTTGTGATGAGACGTCTGCGGCGATTGTTGCCGATGGTCGTACAATTTTGGCAAATATTATTTCGACGCAAATTCCAGTGCATCAAAAGTTTGGCGGCGTTGTGCCTGAAATTGCTTCACGGAAACATATTGAGCATGTAATTCCTGTGGTAGATGAATGTTTAAAACGAGCGAATGTTAAATTAACAGATATTGATCATATTGGTGTAACCTATGGACCTGGTTTAGTAGGCGCGTTGCTGGTAGGTGTTGCAGCAGCAAAAGCATTGTCTTATACATTAGATGTGCCGCTTATTGGGGTAAATCATTTAGAAGGACATATTTTCGCTAACTTTTTAGCCAATCCGGAACTTGAACCTCCGTTTATTGCTTTGGTTGTGTCAGGGGGGCATACTTCACTTGTATATGTAAAAGGATACAATGAATTTGAGCTTCTTGGGCAGACACGAGATGATGCAGCGGGTGAAGCGTTTGATAAAGTTGCACGTGTTATGGGGCTTCCTTATCCGGGTGGACCGCAGATTGATAAATTAGCTGCACAGGGAAATCCAGATGCGATCTTATTTCCGAAAGCGCTAAATGAAAAAGGTAATTTTGAGTTTAGTTTTAGTGGACTTAAATCTGCAGTTCTTAACTATTTGAATAGTGCAAAGCAAAAAGACGAAGAAATTAATTATGCAGATGTCGCGGCAAGTTTTCAAAAAGCTGTTGTTGATGTTTTGACGGAAAAAGCGCTGCGTGCAGTGCAGCAAACAAAAGTAAAAACACTGGTACTTGCAGGTGGGGTTGCCGCAAATCGTTGTTTAAATGCGCAATTTACGATGAACTGTGAGAAAGAAGGTATAAATTTCTATCATCCGAGTATAATTTTATGTACGGACAATGCTGCTATGATTGCTTGTCGTGCATACTATCAAAGTCAGGTTGGACACTATGCAGATTTATATTTAAATGCAGTTCCCAGTTTAAAGTTGACAAACCTTTGAGTTTGAAGGCAAGAGCTGAAAATACCGTTGAATTTTGTTAGCAGGTATGCGTTTGTATTTTGTATTTTTTATATTTTCTTAGATTTATGAATTTTCCAAAGGAATTCATTCACTTAGGTTGAACTGTATAGTCTATGCTAAGTTATTGGGAGGATTTTTTGTAATATGGGATTTCTTTTGGATAAATGTCGACAGTTGACCAATTTATCTGCTTTACAAATTGATTTTTTAAATAAACTGAGTGCAACTTTTCCTTTGGTTTCTGATTTATCGCATGCACATTTAACCGTATACGCGAAGGCTGCGGAAAAAGATGCACTTGTTGTAATCGCACAAATTGATCCACATACTAGTTTTAGTCAATATAGGCCTAATATTCTTGGAAGTACAGTTCGTGCGGCAGAAGAGCCTATGATTTGGAGGACGATGCTTACTGGCCAAGCAATTAAAGGAAAGCGCGAATGGGCCTGGGGTTTTATGTTAGATATGTACACGTTTGCAATTTATGATTATGAAGGAACTGTAATTGCAAGTGTCAGCTTTGAAACGAATTCTGAGGAATTGCGTATCGAGGGTTATAATTATCTACTAGAGACTGCTTATACGATGCTGCTAAATTCTAAACTACCGATTGATAGAGAGCTATATCGTCCCTTATCCGCAAGTGATGGAATTATTATAACAGACAGACGTAGTAAAATTGTTTTTGCGAATACTGCTGCCAGCAGTATTTATAAAGTGCTCGGTGTTGGCAAAATGGTGGGACATCATATTTTTGACCGACAAATTACGATGCATATTACCAAGGAAACTACAGTTAGTCAAAGACCTTATGAAAAAGAAGTAGAAGCTGGAAATTTAGTTTTAGTACAAAGAAATATTCCTTTAATAAAAAACGAACAATTGGTAAGAACTGTGATTGTCGTTTCCGATGTTACAGAATTGAGAAAAAAAGAAAAAGAGTTGTTAATTAAATCGGCGGTTATCCAAGAGATTCACCATCGTGTTAAAAATAATTTGCAAACAATAGCAAGTTTATTGAGGTTACAATCAAGGCGTACGAATTCTGAAGAGGTTAAAGCGGCACTGAAAGAAAGTGTGAATCGAATTCTCAGTATTTCGGTTGTTCATGAATTTTTATCACAACAAGATGCAGAAATTATTGATGTGGTAGAAGTTGCGAAAAATATTTTAGATTTAGTGATACAGAATATGTTAGAGCCGGAGTTTAAGCTCAATACAAAATTTCGAGGAGAAACCATCATTTTACCTTCTGAACATGCGAGCAGCTTAGCTTTAGTTGTAAACGAATTGATTCAAAATTCGATTGAACATGGTTTTATTGGTTTAAAGGAAGGAACAATTGGTTTAGACATTACAACAAATGAGGATAGCTATTTAATCGATCTCTATGATGATGGAACGGGAATTCCCGATGATTTCAATCCGCAGGCTTCAAAAAGTTTAGGCCTTCAAATTGTTAGAACTTTAATTGAGGATGATCTGAGCGGAACTTTTCTATTATACAAGGATCATGGTACGCATGCGAAAATAAAGATTCCTCGTAAATTGGAGGGTGGAAATAACAGATGAGAGCTTTAAGAATTGTAATTGCTGATAACGAGTCAATTATTCGAATGGATTTAAAAGAACTTTTAGAAGAAGCCGGACATGAAGTTGTTGGTGAGGCAACGGATGGTGTCAAGGCGATTGATTTGACTCGAAAGTTTAAACCTGATTTGGTTATTATGGATATTAAGATGCCGGAAATGGATGGAATTGCTGCGGCAAAGGTTATTTCTAACGATAAAATTGCGCCAGTGCTCTTATTAACAGCCTTTAGCCAAAAAGAAATTGTTGACAAAGCTAAAGATTCTGGCGTACTTGCCTATTTAGTAAAACCAGTCAAAGAAAGCAATCTATTCCCGGCAATAGAAATTGCGTTGTCTAGATTCCAAGAAATTATGGAGCTTGAACATGAGCTTGATAACGTAAAGAATTCTTTGGAAATGCGTAAAATTCTTGATCGTGCAAAGGGCATTTTAATGGACGCCTATGGATTAAATGAAAGTGAAGCGTATCGAAGAATTCAGCAGTATAGTATGGCAAAGCGAAAGACGATCAAAGAAGTTGCACAAGCAATCATAGATTCTGTAATAAAAAATAAATAATGCATATAAATTTGCGTTCTAGAAAAAATCTGGGACGCAATTTTTATATGCATAAAATAAAAATTTGAACATATAATTTTAGTATGCAATTTTATCCAGATTTAAATTATTGCGTAATATTGAGCATTTTTGCAATAAAAGTTGATTTTATTAAGATATTTATTAAAAAAATTTCATAAAAAGGCTAAAAATTTGATTATTGGTATTGATTTTTATCCTCGAATTATATATCATGAAATATGTAATTAGCACTCACGTAAACTGAGTGCTAACAAAATTAAAATTTTCTTTATATTATAAAGGAGGCAAATAAAATGATTAAGCCATTAGGCGACAGAGTTGTCATCGAAGTTGTAGCAGGTGATTTAAAAACTGCAAGTGGTATCGTGTTACCGGATACTGCGAAAGAAAAACCTCAAGAGGGTACCGTTATAGCTGTTGGTACAGGTAAAGTTTCAGATAACGGCACTCGTATAGCACTTGATGTGAAAGCTGGCGACAAGATTATTTTCTCCAAATATGCTGGAACTGAAGTAAAAGCTGATGGTAAAGAATATTTAATCGTTAGCGAAAGAGATATTTTAGCGATTATCGCGTAATTACGATGAGAAAAAAATAAACTTAGGAGGCTACATAACATGGCAAAACAAATTTTGTTTAATGAAGAAGCACGTCGTGCTCTAGAAAAAGGCGTCGATGCATTAGCAAACGCTGTGAAAATTACTTTAGGGCCAAAAGGTCGTAATGTTGTACTTGATAAAAAATTTGGTGCACCTACAATTACAAATGATGGTGTAACAATTGCTCGTGATATTGATTTAGAAGATCCATTTGAAAATATGGGTGCGCAGCTTGTAAAAGAAGTAGCGACAAAAACAAATGATGTAGCTGGTGATGGTACAACTACAGCTACTTTACTAGCGCAAGCTATGATTCATGAAGGTATGCGTAATGTTGCTGCTGGAGCAAACCCAATGATCATCAGAAAAGGGATTGAACAAGCAGTCAAAGCACTTGTGGGCGAAATTAAAAATAACGCAAAAAAAGTTGAAGGAAAAGCAGCAATTGCACAAGTTGCTTCTATCTCTGCTGCAGATGAAGAAACTGGTACTTTGATTGCTGAAGCTATGGAAAAAGTCGGAAAAGACGGCGTTATTACTGTAGAAGAATCCAAAGGTATGGAAACAAGCCTTTCCGTAGTAGAAGGTATGCAATTTGATCGTGGATACATTTCTCCTTACATGGTGACGGATACAGATAAAATGGAAGCTGTTTTAAATGATCCATATATCTTAATCACAGACAGAAAGATCTCTGCTGTAGCGGATATGTTACCTGTCCTTGAAAAAGTGGTACAACAAGGAAAAGAGCTTGTAATTATTGCAGAAGATGTTGATGGAGAAGCACTTGCAACTTTAGTTGTAAATAAACTTCGTGGTACATTTAAAGCAGTTGCAATAAAAGCACCTGGCTTTGGCGATCGTCGTAAAGCAATGCTTGAAGATATTGCAATCTTAACTGGTGGTAATGTAATTACAGAAGAACTCGGACGTAAATTAGATAGCGTTGAGCTTGAAGATTTAGGACGTGCTCGTCAAATCCGTGTATCGAAAGAAGAAACTACAGTTGTCGATGGTGCTGGAGATCAAGCACAAATCAGTGCACGTGTAGAACAAATTAAAAGACAAATTCAAGAAACTACTTCTGATTTCGATAAAGAAAAACTTCAAGAACGTCTTGCTAAATTAGCTGGTGGTGTTGCTGTAATTGAGATTGGAGCGGCAACTGAAGTTGAATTGAAAGAAAAGAAACTTCGTATCGAAGATGCGTTGAATGCAACACGTGCTGCTGTTGAAGAAGGTATCGTAGCTGGCGGTGGTACAACATTTATTGATATCCTTCCAGTCCTTGATACGCTTGAAGCAACTGGCGATGTAAAAACTGGTATTTCGATTGTAAAACGTGCGATTGAAGAACCTGTTCGCCAAATTGCAAACAATGCAGGCCTTGAAGGTTCCGTTGTTGTTGAAAATGTTAAGAAGACAGGTAAGGGTATTGGTTTCAATGCTTTAACTGAAGAATATATCGACATGATTGCTGCTGGTATCGTTGATCCAGCAAAAGTAACTCGTTCTGCTCTTCAAAATGCAGCAAGTATTGCTGCTATGGTTCTTACAACTGAAACATTAGTTGCTGATAAACCAGAAAAAGATAATGGTGCAGGCGCTGCAGCCGCTATGGCTGGCATGGGCGGCGGCATGGGTATGCCGGGCATGATGTAATAGTTTCTGCAAAATTGAAATTTGTGGAGTCTAATAAAAACACCGTATTTACAAAATGTAAATACGGTGTTTTTGTGTTAGATGAGCCCAATAGAAAATTGAACGATAAGTGAGACGACTGCAACGGCTATCCAGCAAGCGAGTCCCAACAGAATGGGGCGAATACCATTTTGGATAAGCTGCTTCAAATTTGTATTCAGCCCGATCGCACTCATCGCCAGAATAATGCAAAACTTACCTAGGTTTCCCAATAGTTTCGAAAGCTCGGTTGGAAGAATCCCAATAGAGTTTATAATAGATGCAACAACAAACCAAAGAATAAAATAAGGGAAAATTTTTGCGATATGAAAGCTACCGTTATCAGCTCTTTTTTTGGAGGTTATGATGGCTAGAATAAGGCAAATTGGAACAATCATCAGGGCACGAGTTAACTTTACGATTGTTGCGTAATCGCCAGCAGCTAAACTGTAAGAATAACCAGCAGCTACGACAGAAGAGGTGTCGTTGATGGCGGTTCCGGCCCACATCCCAAAGCCTGTGTCGGAAAAATTGAAAAAGTGTCCAATTGCCGGAAAGATAAATACAGCCAAAACATTAAACAGAAAAATCGTCGAGATGGAGAATGCTACAGTCTTATCCTTAGCACCGATTACAGGTGCGATTGCAGCAATTGCAGAGCCACCGCAAATCGCAGTGCCGCCGCCAATCAATAGTGTGGTTTCAGTATCAAGTTTAAGTAACTTTCCGATAAAAAATGCGGTTAAAAATGCCGTGGTCAAGGTGAAAAACATAACAGATAAGGATTGGGTCCCGACTTGAAGTACAATCAATAAGTTCATTTCAAAACCGAGCAGAATAATGGAGTATTGTAAAATTTTTTTTCCGGTAAATTTGATTCCTGCTTCCAGGCTTTCAGGTCTTTTTATGCCAGCAGCCAGCATACCTAATAAAATTCCAAATACAGGACCTCCTATGATAGGAAATTGCCTGCCTAAAAACCAGGCGGGTACAGAAAAGAGCAAAGAAAAAGCAATGCCTTTTAACAATTTAAAACTCATAAAAATCAACTCCTTTTACTGAAACTAAGTTTAGCATTTACATATATATATGTAAAATAATATAATTAAATAAAAAAGATAGGTATTTACCTATGAATGGAGCAGCTATGACATTAAGGCATTTAACGGTGTTTATTGCCGTGTGTGATTTAAATAGTATGACGAGAGCCGCAGAAAAGATGCATATGACACAACCTTCTGTCAGCCAATTTATTTGTGAGCTGGAAAAACATTATGATGTGCGCCTTTTTGAGCGATTGGGACGGCAGTTGTTTTTGACAGCTGCGGGAATTAAATTATTAACTTATGCGAGACATATTGTAAATTTGCAAAACCAGACTGAGGAAGCTATGCGTCGTTTCGGCAACGTATATCATGTGCGTTTAGGTGCAAGTGTTACGATCGGGGAAAGCATATTGATAGATTTGATTCAATTGATGTACAAACGGTATCAGGAACATCAGATTACATCTGCAATTCATAATACAGCAGTACTAGAAAAAATGTTGCTCGCAGATGAACTTGATATTGCATTAATTGAAGGACGAATTCAATCGGAATATTTGCTTAAGACACCTTTTATGGATGATGAGTTAATTTTCATTTCCAGTACTGCACATCCTTTGGCACAGAAAAAAAAGATCAATTTTTCTGATTTAGAGAGTGTAGGATTTATTGTTCGCGAAGAAGGAAGCGGTACACGCAATCTGTTTGAGCAGGTGATGGCAAACTATAATATACATTGCCATGTAATTGGAACTTATAATAATGCGGAGACCATAAAAAAGGCCGTAAGCGCAGGACTGGGGATTAGTGTAATATCAAAACTTGCAGTACGTAATGAATTAGCCAAGGGACAACTGTGTCAATTGAAAATAGAGCAACTTATCTTCAAGCGGAAATTTCATGTTGTTTATCATAAAAATAAATATATTTCAGAAGAGATGAAAACCATCCTGCATTTTTGTCATGCCATGACAAGAGTGGAATAAAACTGACCTTTTTGCATAGAGTTTCTATAAGGGGAAGTGAGGAGGCTTTTTTATGGTAATTAATTTACGGGGATTGCTAAAGAATCGCAATGTGATGTGCGGTATATTTGGCTTGTTCGTTTTAAGTGCAACTTATTTACAGCTTTCAGAAATTTTAGCAAGCGGACCGATTGCAATTGCTGGGACTAAGACAGAACAAAAAGTCGTAGCATTAACGTTTGATCATTCGTGGGGCAATAAATTCACACCAGCGATTTTAGATGTGTTAAAACAAAATGATCAGAAAGTTACCTTTTTTATTATGGGGCCTTGGGCCTTAAAATACCCTGAAGTTGCAAAACAAATGGTTGCAGACGGACATGAAATTGCAAGTCATGGGCATAAGCATGAGAATTACGGAGATCGGACGACAGAATGGGTAAAAAATGATATACAAAAAGCACATGCGGAAATCAAAGAAGCTACGGGCATGGATTGTTCCTTAGTTCGTCCGCCCAATGGAAGTTATAGTAAAGAATCCTTAAAAACGGTAGATGAATTGGGCTATAAAACGATTATCTGGAATATTGATTCACTGGATTGGAAGAACCCGGGACGTGATGTGATTATTGATCGCGTAATGAAAAGACTAAAACCTGGTGGGATTATTTTGATGCATGCGTCTGATACGCCTTTAGAAACAGCAGCAGCGTTACCGATTATTTTAGAAAAAATAAAAGCGGAAGGATATAAAATTGTAACAGTTGGAGAATTACTTTCTAATTATGCTGAAGGCGGCGTTGTGCGACATTAATTGTAATAGCGGAGGTATGGAATGTGTATCCGGCATTGTATACATCCGTTTTTTTATACTTGTTTTTGCAAACATTGACTAGGTTTATCAATTTAGCAGGAATTTAAATATAATAGAACGAAGTATAAAAGGTTATTGAGCAAAATGTAGTGTTATATTATGCAAGAGGTGAAAATACATGACGAGTACATTGACAGCAGCGCAAAAAGCAGCAGAGGGGAAAAGGCTGACGTTAGAAGATGCGCTTGAATTATATCACTCTGATGATTTGTTAAATTTAGCGGCATGGGCGAGAGCAGCCAAGGAACGTAAGAGTGGTAAAGAGGTTTACTATAATGTAAATCGTCATATAAACTTAACGAATGTTTGTGTATCTGGATGTCCATTGTGTGCATTTGCTTGTAAAAGTGATCAGCCACAAGCTTATGTTATGACAGAAGAAAAAGTGATCGAGCTTGTCAAACATACGGCAGAGAAAACACCGGGACTCAGCGAAGTGCACATGGTCAGTGCCTTACATCCAGACAAAGATTTTGAATATTATTTGCATATCGTAAAGGCCGTAAAAAAAACGTTGCCATATATTCATTTAAAAGCGTTTACCCCAGTGGAGATTGTGCATTTTTCTAGGATATCTAATCGATCAATTCTAGAAGTATTAACGCTTTTAAAAGAGGCTGGATTAGATTCATTGCCAGGCGGTGGAGCAGAAATCTTAGATGATGAAGTGCGGAAAGTGATCTGCCCAAATAAAGCAACGACTGCCGAATGGATTGAGACGATAAAGACAGCACATAAACTTGGAATTCCGACGAATGCGACGATTTTATACGGGCATATAGAGTCTGTTAAGCAGCGTTTGCAGCATTTAATTACACTTCGTGATATTCAAGATGAAACGGGTGGATTTCAGGCGTTTGTTGCCTTTCCGTTTCATCCTGCGAATACTGGATTCTCTGAAATTCAACGTGGTACATCATGGGAAGATTTAAAATTCATTGCACTTTCAAGATTAATATTGGACAATTTTGATCATATCAAGGCCTTTTGGATGATGCTTACGATGCCAGTTGCACAACTTTCTTTGGCTTTCGGAGTAGATGATTTGGATGGAACCGTAGAAGAGGAAAAAATCATCCATGCAGCCGGGGCTAAGACAAAAAGGGGAATTACGAAACATGATATGATGAAAATCATTGCGGAGACTGGATATATTCCAATCGAGCGGGATACTTTCTATCATCCAGTAAAACAAGAAAGTAATGGAGTTGAGTAAAATGGCAAAACCAAAGGTAGGACATATTAATTTTATCAATTGTTTACCTTTAACGTATAGTTTGAATGAAGAGGGATTTCATCAAGGTCTTGACATTCATGCTGCAGTGCCGGCTGTTCTCAATAATGATATTGTGAATGGGCGGCTTGATGTAAGTCCGGTATCGTCCATTGTTTATGCACGAAATAGTGAAAAGTTTTTTATTTTGCCAGATGTTTCTATTACGGCGGATGGTCCAGTACAAAGTATTATTCTGGTTTCTAGAAAGCCAATTGAAAAACTAATGGCAGATAAAATTATTCTAACGGCAAAATCTGCAACTTCGCATTGTTTATTGAAAATCGTGCTGCACAATGCATATCATGCAAAGCCGAATTATTATATTCGTATTATTGATATGCAGAAGATTATTCCTGACGATGCGACTGCAACACTTCTGATTGGTGATGATGCACTTTATGCTTATCATAATCAGCAAGCGGGATTGTACTATTATGATATTGGCATCGAATGGAAGAAACTCACGGGCCTTCGCATGGTGTATGCCGTATGGGTTGTAAATCAAGAGTTTGCAAAGAACAAGCCAGAATTATTGCAGCTTGTCTATGATCGTGTCACACGTGGTTTTAAGAATGGCTATAAGAAAAAAGCCAAGGCGATTCATACAATTGTATATGATAAACCATTTACGTTTGAACAATTAGATGATTATTTAGAAGTGATCAAATGGGATTTTGCAAAAGAGCATGAACAAGCGTTACTTACTTTTTATCGAATGGCACATGACATGAATCTGATTGACCATGTACCGGAAATTGAAATTGCGGAGGTTTTTAAATGAGCTTAACGCAAGCAGCAGGTTTAGAATTATTACAGCATACAGATATCTTGGCATTGGGAAAAATGGCAGATGAGATGAGGCAAAAGCTTCATCCGGGAAAAACAGTAACCTTCGTTATTGATCGCAATATTAATTATAGTAATGTTTGCGTGAGTGAATGTAAGTTCTGTGCATTTTTTCGTCCTAAAGATCATAAAGATGCTTATATTTTATCGACCGAAACAATGCTAGAAAAAATTAAAGAAACCATTGCAGCGGGTGGTACACAAGTTATGATCCAAGGCGGTTTGCACCCTGAACTGGATTTGAAATTTTATTTGGATTTATTGTATACGATTAAACAAAATTACGATATAACAATTCACTCTTTTTCGCCCGCTGAGATTGTGCATATGGCAAAGCAGGCAAATCTTTCTGTAATTGATACATTGAAGGAACTAAAAGCTGCGGGACTGGATTCACTTCCAGGCGGTGGTGCTGAAATTTTAGTTGATGAGGTCAGACAACGTGTGAGTCCGAAGAAAATCAGCGCAGGTGAATGGCTCAATGTAATGGAGTGTGCGCATAGCATTGGGATGCAGAGTACAGCAACTATGGTAATTGGTATGGGTGAAACGCTTGCGCAGCGTATTGCGCATATGGAAAAAGTTCGCGCTTTACAAGAAAAAACGGGTGGTTTCCGCGCGTTTATTACGTGGACGTTCCAGCCCGGAAATACAGTACTTGGCGGTGAAAAAATTTCTGCTTGGGAGTATTTAAAAACCTTGGCGACGACAAGACTTTATTTAGATAATATAAAGCACATACAAGGATCTTGGGTGACGCAAGGTCAAAATATTGGACAACTTACCTTGGCCTTTGGCGCCAATGACTTAGGCAGTATTATGTTAGAAGAAAATGTAGTGAAAGCCGCTGGTACATCGTATCAGATGTCAATTGATAAAATGGTAGGTATGATTGAAGCAACTGGCAGAGTTGCTGCACAGCGTGATACTGCATATCATATCATAAAAAAATTTTAATGGAGCGATAGAAAATGAAGAGTATTCCAGCAGTAGAATTTGCCGTGATTGGCGGTTCTGGTACGTTATCAAGCAACTTCCCATTGGGTGCAAAGGCAGATGACGTGGAAGTATTAGCAGAGGATTTAGTTTATGAAACCCCTTATGGGACAAGTCCTGCTTTTCGATTATTTCGTGTAGGCGATAAGAAAGTTTTGACTTGTAAAATGCATGGTTGGCGTGCAGAAGTTAGTCGCGGAGATGCATCAAGACAAGTATTTTGGGTGTTTCGCGAAGCGGGTGTGCAGCGTGTTATTTCTGAAGGCGGCGTAGGATCAATTAATCCATTGCTTGACCCTAGAGATTTTGTAATTCCTGATGATTATCTTGATATGTCAGAACGAAAAGGCGTTGGATTAGAGGGAAAATATTTATTGATTATGCGTGATGCGCTTTGTCCTCAGATGCGCAAACAATTAATTGAAAAAACGAAAGAGCAGTTTGACGGACGTGTATTTACTCGAGGCACTTATGCGGTGACGGAAGGGCGTCATTTTGAAAGTCCCGCAGAAATTGCGATGATGAAAGGGCACGCGGATATTGTTGGACAAAGCATATGTCCGGAAGTGTATCTGGCACGCGAAATCGGGGCATGTTATGCAGGTCTTTATTTTATCGTAAATTATGGCGAGGGATTGGTAAAATCTTGGTCACATCAAGAGCTTAAGGATATCTTTTTTGATGATGCGCCTATGATTAGTCGGATTATTTTAGACACAATTCGCTCTTTACCATCCGTTGGAGCATGTGAATGTAAAGACCTTCGCAAAGAAACATTGTTAAAGGGTATTTACAATAAGTAAAACATTGTGATATATTGGCTTAAACAGTCTTTTGAGGGGGATTTAGAGCATTGAGTAGTGAGAAAAATGAAATGGTGTTAATTTTAGATTTTGGTGGTCAATATAATCAATTAATCGCCAGACGGGTAAGAGAGTGCGGCGTGTATTGTGAAATAGTGCCTTATGATTACAGTATCGAAAAAATTCGGGCAAAAAACCCGAAAGGGATCATCCTTACAGGTGGCCCTAATAATGTGTATGCGGATGATTCGCCGAAAGCGGATGTAGAAGTATTTGAACTAGGAGTACCTGTACTTGGTATTTGTTACGGACATCAATTTATGGCGTACACTTTTGGTGGTAAAGTTGAAAATGCAGAAGTTGGGGAATACGGTAAAACGGCAGTTGAATTATTTCCTGAGCATAAACTTTTTGCTGGCATCGATGGAAAAAATCAATGCTGGATGAGCCATATGGATTTCGTTTCCGTTGCACCAGAAGGTTTTGCTGTGGCTTCTACGACAAAAGAATGTCCAGTCGCAGGCATGGTAAATGAGTCGAAAAATTTATATGGTGTACAATTCCATCCGGAAGTAGAGCACACACCATTTGGAAAAACAATGCTGATGAATTTCTTGTTTAAGATTTGTGATTTACAGGGTGATTGGAATATGTCGTCTTTTGCACAAGAAAAAATCGCTGAGATTAAAGAATTTGTTGGCGATAAAAAGGTGCTTTGCGCGTTGTCTGGCGGTGTAGATTCTTCTGTAGCTGCTGTACTTGTGCATAAAGCAGTAGGAAAACAATTAACTTGTGTCTTCGTCGATCATGGATTATTAAGGAAAGATGAAGGGGATCAAGTAGAAGCAATCTTTAGAAAACAATTTGATATGAACTTGATTCGTGTTAATGCAAAAGATCGTTTCCTTGGAAAACTTGCGGGTGTTTCTGATCCGGAAAGAAAACGTAAAATTATCGGGGAAGAATTTATTCGTGTTTTTGAAGAAGAGTCTAATAAGTTAGGGAAAATTGATTTTCTCGTACAAGGGACGATCTATCCAGATGTTGTTGAAAGTGGGACAAAGACTTCAGCGACAATTAAGAGTCATCATAATGTGGGCGGTTTACCGGAAGATATGGATTTACAACTTATTGAACCATTGCGTGAATTATTTAAAGATGAAGTACGTGCTGTCGGTGAGAAATTGGGGATTCCACATCATTTGGTATGGCGTCAACCGTTCCCAGGGCCAGGTCTTGCGATTCGTGTACTTGGTGAAATTACAGAAGAGAAATTATCGATTACGCGTGAAGCCGATGCAATTTTTAGAGAAGAAATCGCCAGTGCCGGCTTAGAGGGTAAGATATGGCAATACTTTGCTTGCCTGCCGAATATTCGTTCCGTTGGTGTAATGGGCGATGAAAGAACATATTGCCACACAGTAGCACTTCGCGCGGTTACCAGCTCGGATGGAATGACTTCTGATTGGGCGCATATCCCTTACGAGGTATTAGATAAAGTTTCTCGCCGTATTGTCAATGAAGTAAAAGGCGTTAATCGTATTGTTTATGATGTGACTTCAAAGCCACCATCTACAATTGAATGGGAATAAATGGAATTGTCGTGGGGCACTGCAATTTATCCGACAAAGGGCTAAAGTGCTTAGCCTGCCGACATAGAAAAAACGACCTTGCATTAAAGCTTTTCGAAGCTTGTGCAAGGTCCTTTTTTTATCCTCAACCTGCGTAAATACAGGGATTTCTGCTTGCTAAAAAGAGCGGTGACCATGGAGTGGCGGGCATAGCTAGCAAAGCCAGGGAGAATACAGGAAAATGCCCTTTGGAGAATAAATTGCAGTGCCCCAGGACATGGTGATATTTTCTTTTATGCTTTTGGGGAAAAAGCATATTGCTGTGATTTTCATGAGTGTTGGCTTGAAACGCCCGTAATACGGGGCGAGAAAATATATTCATGATGTCCTGTTTCCCAAAAAACGAATCTCCAATTTCCCCAAAACCGCCCATTTTCATTTTGGGGGCGAGTTTTTGGGAAAATGGAGTCAAGCAGCAGAGCGTTCCTAATATGGAGGTTTTGCAAAGGTGAGGAAGAAAAATTTTAAAGGTCGTTGTGAAAAACGTGTCATTGTCAAGTGCAATGAAATATGTAGGATATGTGATTACTGTATGATCAAGACAGCCGAAACTAATCCTATTAATAAAGATAGACTTGCATTTGTGAAGATGGAGTTTGTTAAGAAATGTTAAGGTTCATGTGGATGAGGGCAGAATGGATACATAACTAAGAAAAAATGACCGTTCCTGATTTTTGGGACGGTCATTTTGATTTATGATATACTGAAGATAGAGGTGTTTACATGGAAATTTCAATTACATATATCTTAGATTTGATGCTTAAATATGGAACGTTAATCGTAACTATCATCATTGGAGTATGGGCAAGACACAAATTTAATAAACAGCATGATTTTAATAAAGATGTTGAATTTCTGAAGTCACAGCTTGTGCAAAATCAAGCAATCTTGAATTCGACTATTAACTCTTTTGCTTCTGAAAGGCAGGCTTCGCAAGAACGAAGGATTATGGGTGTTGATGCTATTTGGAAAGAAGTAATTGATATTCGGCAAAAGCATTCAGCTGTTACATTCTTTTACTCGATTTTGTTTCCAGATGAATATAATAAGGAACTCAAGAATCACCCAATAGTAGATTTAGATGAAATCGAAATTGTTCTTAGAGAATTATCTAAAAATAATTTGGAAGTACATAGACCGTTTATAGGTGAAAAATTATGGTTTTTATTTTGGACCTATAGAGCGTTTCAAGGTCGTGTAACATACCGTTTTATTGAAGCTTCTAAAAAAAGTAATATTCAAGATTGGCGTGACGATAAAGGATCTATTGAACACTTAAGTAATGTTTTAAAAAAAGATGAATTGATTTATGTGAAAAAGTATAGTCCGCTTGGTTCATTGACGATTGCAATTAATTTGATTGAATATAAGATATTGGAAGAAATAAATTTGTTGATTTCAGGGGAAAAAGCTGCAGAGAACAGTTACAAAAATGCTATTAAGTTCGCAGAGGCATCAATCCATGATGTCAAGTGATTATTTGTCAAAGAAAGAGGGGGTGATACTTAAATGTCAATTACGGATGTTTTAGCAATTATTGGTGCTTTTTCAGGGGTTAGTTCAATTTGTTGAAATATTTATCAGTGGCGACAAAGTAAGGCAAGGTTAAAAATATCGGCTTCAGTTAAGTACCTTAATCCAAGGTCAATTAAGGGTGGAAAATATTCTTGTTGTAAAAATGGTTAATGCGGGCAAGAAGCCTATAAATATAGAAAATATTGGTGGGAAAACAACGAAGTCTGAAATTTCTATTTGTCCAGTTAATTTGCCAGTGATGTTAGATGAATCAAAAACTCATAGAGAAATTCATAAAACAACAATTGCTGAAATGGCTAAAAGGAATGAATTACTTCTTGAAATATATGTAGTTGATTCATTGGGGAAACATTGGAATGTTAGTGACGATGATATAGTTAAAATTAATTTTCATGTGGATAAATTACGACGGGGTGATTCTATACATTATTGTTAATTTATCATAAAGGTATATAGTGTATCTAAAAAATAGTATTTATAGTAGTTTAAATTACAATTTTTTATGTGAAATAAAGTCGAAAAACATGTAGAGGTGGAATGCATATGTTGTTTTTAAATGTACCTTTTCATCAAAAAGATGAAGCAAAAGCGCTTGGAGCTAAGTGGAATGCTCAAGCTAGAAAGTGGTATATACCAGATGAATTGAATATTGAAAAATTTGGCAAGTGGTTGTTGTTAATTGAGCTTGTACCTGAAACTGCTTGGTATAAAAATTTACGATCAGAATTAACAAAGGAAGAATGGGAAAACGTTAAACGAAAAACTTTTATGGCAGCAAATTACACTTGTGAAATTTGCGGTGGAAAAGGTCCTAATCATCCAGTTGAGTGTCATGAGGTGTGGAAATACGATATTGAGACTGGGGTACAAACTCTAATTAGGACGATTGCATTGTGTCCAGCTTGTCATGAGGTCAAACATTTTGGACGAGCTAATATTAAAGGCAGATTTAAGGTTGCTATGGCGCATTTAATGAAGGTGAATAATTGGAATGAGGATACTGGAAATTGGCATTTTGATAAGTGTGGAGAAGAATGGTTACAACGGAATGAAATTGACTGGGTATTGGATGCAAGGTGGTTACTAGATTTTATAGATTTGTCTGAGGAAACGAAACAAACTATTTTGGATCATGCGGAGGGGTTATATTTGTTAGGTGAAAACTCCGATTCATACAGCGCTGCCGATCGTTGGGCTCTTTTAACAGGAGAGTAAATTTAGAATACATAAGTATTTAAATGTATGTACAGGGAGTATGACGAGTGGAAAAAGAAGAATTCATAAGTAAAGCAAAAGAGCTTGGCTATACGGATGAAATGATTAATGAACATATCAAATTGAATGAAGAAGCTGAAAAACAAGGAATAAAAGTTCCTTGGGAATTTGGTCTTGTAGAATTACCTATTAATGATTAAAGATGTCTTAGTCCTTTACTTATTGATGTATTTTGTTATAATATGTCTATAGGTGTTACCATAAAACGGTAGGCGGTTAATATTGCCCCCGAAAGGGGGTATGCCCATGAATGAGACGAATGTAACATTGTTGCTTTTTATTGTTCTTGTGGTACTTATACAAAAAAAAGTAACCGCCCCTAGCTACCAACTGAAGTGAACCCCTTTTGTTAGACAAAAAAGTCTAATGAAAGGGGTATTTTTATGCCAAAGAGAATATATACTACAGAATTAAAGATGAAAATAGTGCAACGTTATCTAAAAGGTGATATTGGACTCAAATCACTTTCTAATGAGTATCATGTGAATAGAGGAGATATTCAAAAATGGGTAGCAGCGTATAAAGAACATGGCATTGATGGTCTTTGTACAACTCATAGAACTTATACTGGTGATTTTAAGGTTTCTGTCGTAGAATATATGCATAATACAGGTACATCAATTCGCCAAACTGCTGCACATTTTAATATTCCATCTCATCCATCCATAAGCACATGGGAGCGTATTTACTATGAGAAAGGCAAAGATGCTCTGTATGAAGAACGCAGAGGAAGATCAAGTAAAATGGGAATAAAAAAACAAAGTAAAAACATTGAAAAGAATGAAGATCTTTTATTAGAAGTCCAGAGACTTCGCATGGAGAATGAATACCTAAAAAAATTGAATGCCTTAATTCAAAAGCGGGAAAAATCGGAGAAACCGATAAAGTAGCTGTCATAACGGAATTAAGGCACAAATATAAGCTGACAGCATTATTAGAACTAGTTAAGATTCCACGCAGCACATACTATTATTATTTGAAAAAATCAAATGAACCTGATAAATATAAAATAATAAAAGATCAAATCATAGCTATTTATCATGAAAATCAAGGTAGATATGGATATCTTAGAATCACAACCGAATTAATAAATAGAGGGCATAAAATCAATCATAAAACAGTGCAACGTTTAATGAAAGTGTTGAAAATTAAATGTATGGTAAGACTCAAGAAATATCGTTCTTATAAGGGTGAAACTGGGAGAATTGCCCCCAACCTTATCCAGAGAAATTTTAAAACTGATGCACCAAATCAGAAGTGGACAACAGATGTAACGGAATTTTCGTTATTTGGCACTAAATTATATCTGTCACCGATTTTGGATATGTATAATAGCGAAGTCATAAGTTATAACATTAGTCAAAGGCCTGTATTAGGACAAGTGATGGATATGCTAGATAAAGCTTTTGCAAAGATTCCAAATAATACAAATCTTATATTTCATTCTGATCAAGGATGGCAATATCAACACAAACATTATCAAAAAAGGCTTAGAGAGAAAGGGATAATCCAAAGTATGTCTCGAAAAGGAAACTGCTTGGACAATTCAATTATGGAAAATTTCTTTGGGTTACTTAAGTCAGAGCTTTTATATTTGAGAAAATTTAGTTCTATAGAGGAATTTAAAGTTGAATTAGAAAAATATATAGATTACTATAATACTAAACGAATTAAGAGTAAATTAAAAGGACTGAGTCCTGTTCAATACAGGCTTCAATCCTCATTAGTTGCATAATTTATTTTTTGTCTAACTTTTTGGGGTCAGATCATTTTCCACTTTTGAACGACGCTCCTTCGTTTTAAGTTTCAAAGCATCAGGACCAGCAATTCTAAAATCATTTACCCATCTGGCAAGCAGTGTAGGATTATTCATTCCGACACTCAAAGCTAACTCCTGATATGAAACTTCTGTTGTTAAATATGACTCTACCATATGAAGTTTAAAATCAAAAGAATAAGTTTTATTTTTTCGAGATCTCATTAATCCATCAGAACCCATTTTTTGATAAGCATTTACCCATTTCCTTACCATAACCTCATTCACTATCGAATATTTTTTTGCCAAATATTTGTATCCACCTTCGCCAGATAAGTATGCCTGGACAACCTTTTGCTTAAGTTCAAAACTATACTTTGCCATGAAAAAACAGACCCCCTTAAATTAGATTTTTAGGTCTAACTTATGGGGGTCTGTTCAAAAAATCCCAGTCCTTTACTTATTGGCGTATTTTGCTATAATATGTTTATAGGTGTTGCCATAAAACGGTAGGCGGTTAAACTTGCCCCCGAAAGGGGGTATGCCCATGAATGAGACGAATGTGACCTTGGTACTTTTTATCATTCTTGTGGTAATTTTACAAAAAAAGTAAGCCGCCCCCAGTGACCAAACTAAGGCGGCTTACTTTTTACCTACTTATGTTGGGGCTGACCGCTTATCGGTAGCACCTTATTTATACATTTATTATAACCATAATTTTATAAAATATCAAATGGAACTTAAATTCAATAAATTTTAAATATAGTGTATCAAAATAACACGGTAAATTATAAAAAGAATGGTTGGGGCGTGAAGTTCCAGTAAAATAACATAGGGTATAGGATGAGCGGTATCTTTTAGTTGAATCATTACATAACATAGTACAAGGGGACGTATAAATGGATGGGAATAATAAGACATATGCATTGTTGCTGACGGCGGTTTTGATTTGGGGAATTCAACCGATCTTCATAAAATTTTTAGTTCATGACTGGTCGCCGGTTATGATTACTTGTGGCCGATTTTTCTTGTTTAGTATTATCGTGTTCGCAGTGCTTTACTTACGGCACGATCCGGGATTGATACCGCCGCAAGAGTGCTGGCTGCCATTTATTTTCATGGGATTCAGCTTGTTTATTAATAATGTAGCGCAGTTCACTGGACTGCAATATTCAACGGTTATAAATTGTACGTTGATAGCAGCTACTACACCTGTAGTTACAGCGTTGATGGCAGCTGTATTTTTGCGGGAACGGCTCAATGTTTTCGCATGGCTGGGTATCGTTATTTCTTTTGCTGGTGTCATAACGATTATAAGTCATGGCTCTTTAAATATTATTTTAGGACTGGATTTTGCTTATGGAGATATATTGTTTTTTATCAGCCAATTTTCCTGGACGATTTATTCTTTACTGGGAGTTCGGGTGATGAAACATATATCTGTTATGGCGGTCACTGCCTGGTCTGGTTTGAGTGCATCGGTACTTACATTATGTTATGGACTGTTGACACACCAAGTAAGTGTTCCGGTATTTGCACCAGTTTCATTGGCTTCTTTTCTCTACACTGTTGTGTTTGGCGGCGTTTTAGCGCAGATATTTTGGAATGGTGGCGTAAAAAATGCTGGCCCTAGTCTGACTTCTATTTTTACAAATATTATGCCGCTTGTAGGTATGATCGGCGGCGTTGCGTTTTTGGGAGAAATGATCAGTATGGTGGAAATCGGTGGAGCATTGGCAATTTTCGCTGGTGTCTATTTGATGACGCATAGTGAAAGTTTGGGGCAGGCAAGATGTTAAAACAATATATTTGTTTAAGAATTTTATAAAAGGTTTTTACCATGGGGATGTTGTAATAAGATTGCAGCATCCTCCTTTTAATTTTCCGTATCTAAATTTTTACTAAACTACGTTTTATAGAATAATTTAGATGCTTAAAAGAGGAAGATTCGAATTTTGTTTATCTTATATTTTGCATAGTATTAGCCATATTTATTTAAAATAGATAAATCGAAGCATGCAAATTATCCTATAGGGATGATGAAAAAAGAAACAAAGAGAAGTAAAATAAAAGAAGAAATGCGATAAAAGTAAAGTCTTAGAAAATTTTGTATGGTAATAGGTCAAAAGGAGTGTTAGTTATTATGAGTGAGCAAGAGATTGTATTAGTAGACAAAGAAGATTTGCATAAGTTGATTAAGCGTAAGGTGATGAAAGCTGGTTTACCAGAAGATCATGCACAAGAACTTGCAAATCACCTTACCTATGCAGATAGTAGAGGCGTACACTCACATGGAGCAGTACGTGTGGAATATTATTCAGAGCGGATTTCTAAGGGCGGTAGTAATGTAAAACCTGATTTTTCTTTTAAAAAGACAGGACCGTGCACAGGGATTTATGAAGGTGATAATGCAATCGGCATGGTTGTAGCGAAAAATGGGATGCTTGAGGCGATTCAAATGGCCAAAGAAAATGGAATTGGCCTTGTTGGTATGCGTAATCTAGGTCATTGCGGAACACTTTCCTATTTTCTTAGAATGGCTACAGAAGAAAATATGATTGCGATGTCAATGTGTCAATCTGATCCTATGGTCGTGCCATATGGATCTGCAGATCCATATTTTGGAACAAATCCGATTGGATTTGCCGTACCTTGTGCTGGACATGCTCCAATTGTATTTGATATGGCCACTACGGTTGGTGCTTGGGGGAAAATTTTAGATTCTAGGGCAAAAAACAAAGCAATTCCTGAAACTTGGGCTGTTGATAAAGAGGGGCATCCTACGACAGATCCATTTGCAGTTGGCGGCCTTTTAGCGATTGCAGGTCCAAAAGGTTATGGACTTATGATGATGGTAGATATTTTATGCGGATCTTTACTTGGTGTTCCATTTGGACAACATGTTAGTTCGATGTATGCGGATCTTTCAGCTGGACGCGGTCTGGGACAGATTCATTTAGTGATCAATCCAGATTATTTCTCCTCGGCTGAGGCATTAAAAAATAATGTACGCAAGATGGTAGACGAACTTCATGGTCTTCGTCCTGCAGCTGGCTTTGATAAAGTTATGGTACCGGGCGAATCTTCTGAAGATAAAGCAGAAGCGTATGAGAAGAACGGAATTCCAATTGTAAAAGAAATATATGATTATCTTGTAAGCGACGATGTGCATTATAACCGTTACGATGGGAAAAGTGCATTTGCTTCAGAGAAATGAGATAAAGAGGTAGCGTGTAAAGGGTCTCAATAGATTGTGAGATCCTTTACTTTTGTCTTAAGCAAGTATGATAGTCAAACTTAAGGAAAAGGATGAGGAATATGCTTACTTTACAAAAGAATGGTTTTGGTATTAAAACGAAATTAATTTTAGCTTTTGCCGTAATTTTATTGATCCCTAGTTTATGTATTGGGTGGTTTGCCTATAAAACTGCATACGATAGAGTTGAAGAAACGATGCTGGGGAATGCAAACGAAAGTGTAGTTATGTTGGATCATATATTAAATCAAGTGATCGTTGATACGCAAAAAAATGTGGATTTTATGGCTTCAAGGATTGCACTTGGTGGCGTAGGTGCTACACAAGGCGATGAGGATCCAATGATTAGAACGATGTTGGATGCTTATAAAAAGACACATGCAGACGTAGAGCTTGCTTCTGTTGGTACGGATAAGGGCGTGTATATGAATTCTCCGGCGAGTGCTGTAAATCCAGCGGGTTATGATCCAAGAAAACGCCCATGGTATACAATGGCATCTGAGAATAGAAATAAACCAACCGTGATTAATCCTTATATTTCTAGCAATAGCGGACAAGTTGTAGTTACAATATCACAAACGGTAAGTGATCAGCATGGTGTCGTTTCTATCAGCCTTTCTCTGCAAGAGTTAGCCAGAATTACAAATGGAATTAAGGTTGGTAAAGAAGGCTATGCATATATTTTAGATAAAAACGGCAATGTATTGGTACATCCGACGCTGAAACCGGGAACGAAAGCAGAAGGCGCTATTTTTGAAGAAATGATGAAGCAGAAAAAAGGGATTATGCATTATGAAGCAGACGGTCAAAAAAGATTGGCATTTCTTACAACCAATGAACAAACGGGATGGTTGATTGGTAGCACGATGGCTGAGTCTGAAATTATTGCCGCTGCAAGACCGATTTTAATAGGAACTTTGAGTGTTGTATTGCTCTTTGTTGTGATTGGCAGCGTGATTACATATTTTGTTACGAGATCTATTACAAGACCATTGCAAATATTGGTCAATGCTTCAGAACAGATTAGCAATGGCGATTTGCGCGTCAATATTCCAATTGTATCTCAAGATGAATTTGGTAAGTTGAGCATAAGTTTTAATAAAATGAGTGATTCTCTGCGTGCTTTCCTTAAACAGATGCAACAGACTGGTGAGCAATTGTCGGCATCAAGTGAACAGCTTTCTGCGAGCTCTAATGAATCGGCGCAGGCGTCTACGCAAGTGGCTGGTTCCATTACAGATGTTGCACATAGTGTAGAATTGCAATTGAATGCAATCAATGATACTTCTAGTACAATAAAAGATATGTCCCAAAATATTGAGCAAGCAGCTGTTACAACAAAATTGGTATTCAAGGAGTCCACAAACGCGACCGAAAAAGCTGCTGCTGGTGGAAAAACAATTGAAGAGGCTATCCAGCAGATGGCACAAATTGAGCAAACGGTCATTACTTCGGCGCAAGTGGTCGAAAAGTTAGGTGACCGTTCAAAAGAAATTGGTCAAATCGTCGATACAATTTCGGGTATTGCAGGACAGACAAATCTTTTAGCCTTGAATGCAGCGATTGAAGCTGCACGTGCTGGGGAGCAAGGAAGAGGCTTTGCTGTAGTAGCCGATGAGGTAAGAAAACTTGCTGAACAGTCACAAGCCGCGGCTAAACAAATTGCAAGCTTAATTAATGAAATTCAAAACGATACGGATCAAGCCGTTATTACGATGAATGATGGTACCAGAGAAGTTAAAAAAGGTGCTGATGTAGTTGATAGTGCCGGAAAAGCATTCCAGGAAATTGTACTGTTGATTTCACAGGTTTCAGAGAAAGTAAAAGGTTTTTCTGCAGCTACGGATCAATTATCGAACGGCAGTCAACAGATCGTGGATGCAATGAGCAGAATTGACGAGATGAGCAAAAAGGTTACAACGGAGGCTGAAATGGTATCTGCTGCAACAGAAGAACAATCCGCATCTATGCAAGAAATTGCTGCTGCCAGTCAGGTTTTATTGCAAGCTGCGCAAGCGCTTCAAAATGAAGTATATAAATTTAAAGTGTAGTATAAAATGAACGTGAAAAAGGGAATGGTGCATGTAACGATGCTGCCATTCCCTTTTTTTCGTTTTTAAGCTTGGAAATTTTCTAGCCACTGTATGATTTTTGCATAGGTTGATTTTCCTTCGGGATCTTCTAGATTTCGGTCGAAGTCATGCACATCTTTATAAACTGTGATAAGGTGTGCGTTTGGGATACGTTTGCTAAGTGCTTTGCTTATTCTGAAAGGAACATCAGGATCTAATGTTGCCGCAGCTAATAGGGTGGGGGGCAGAAGTTTCAATTGTTCTTCATCCAATGAATAGGCTGCAGAACTTTCTTTGCCACAAAGCAGGTTTATCCATGTCCCATCTTGACGCGCTTTAATATAAAGTGAAAAACGTAGATGCATTGGCCCGTAAGTAATGGGGGAATCCGCAATGATTTTTTCTATGGCGGCATCCGAAATGGTGCCTAGTTTGTTATAGTGCTTACTCGGTGTAGAAAATTCAATTTCGTCAAGTCGTGTATAACCATATAAACTTATGATTGCCAACGGTAAAACGGCTTTGTTTTGTAGTAATAAAGTATAGAGCATAAAACAGAGATAAGCGCCTGCTGATCTGCCAAATAAAATGTAATGCTGATTGGTGAGTCCAAGCCGTATAGTTTTGTTTTCCAGGTAATAAGCAAGTGCAGCAAAAGAAGAATCTAAAATTAGTTTTAAATTGGCTTCCGGGGCGAATGGATAATCTAAAGCCAGCAGATCATAACCTGCTTCCAAATACATATGGATATAAACTTCCGGCAGATCATCTCTCGTTCCATAAAGCAATCCACCACCATGGAAATAGAGAACAGTTATATTTTTACGGTTCTTTTCTGCCTTATATAAATCCATGTTTAAGTTTATATTCTCTTTCGTTGTAAAACTAAAAGTTTCGGGTTTATTCACTAAGTTTTCTCCCGTCAATTAATTTAAATATTCTTGAAGATATTTGAATTTGGAGTAGTTCTTCCGGATTTAAAAAATCTATATTTAATAAGTTCTTTATTTTTTCAATTCTGTATCTTACTGTTTTTGGATGAAGAAAAAGTTTCTCAGATGTCAGATTATAGCTTTGATTGGTATCTAGAAATGTTTTTAGTGTTTCAAATAATAATGGATATTCATTTCTAAAACGAATTGTTTTTGGTGATATAAAACTTTTGAGATTGTCCAGACTTTTTGGATCTAGGAAAAGCTTGTAGATTCCCAGTTCTTCATAAGGCAGTATTTTATTGGTGTTATGAAATAATCGCAGAACTTTTTGGGTATCTAAAACTTCGCGGTTCGCGTTAAAAATGCTTGCTTTTTCTACCTTGGAGCTAATGCTTACATAATAATAGAATTCTTTAAATAAGTTGTGCTCCGTTAAGTCATTCATTATTTTTTCAATCACGTCTGTAGTAAAGCCGGATTGGCTATGATTTAGGTTGAGAATAAATACGACGCGATCTAATTTTTCGAGAAACACAATATCGCGGAAGCAGGATTTGAACTTTATTCTAATTTGTCTTAGTGTTTTAGAAATAAAATTCGCACTTAGAATTTTACTCTCATCACGCTGCTGCAAACTTACCAATGTGATTTGATACATAGCATAACGATGTAAATTCAGGGATTCTAAAACTTCGTCGACATCTTTTTTTTCATACAAACGTCCATTCAGAAGATCATTGATAATATTATTTTTTTGATGAAATAAATTTTGCGAGATTACATAATTCCTCAATAATTCTAGTTGTAAAAATTTAACGGCATTTTCTATGACCATAAAATCTTCCGGACTAATTTGTTCTAATAGTTCATGAATAACTAATTCATAATCGTAATAGCCTAAATGCGGGATACGGACGCGGAGTTGATTGCCAGTAATTTTAGGATTGGTATGATGATACATGACTTTTTTACGTTCATATTCAAAATGCATGTAATCTTTTGTAGCAACTTCACTTGTACTGAGTATTGTTATCGTTGAAAGCTGCGCGTTTGTCGTAATTTCCGTTCCTTTTGTTGCATTGATCAGGCTTACATCACGCAAGATCATTTTTTTAAATTCAGCTAAAATTTTGTCCATAGAAGGCATTTTTAATGCCAGGCTGGTTAATTCACTGTGCACTTCATAATACTTATTTAGAAGGTTTACATTATTGTTGATGATAGGTCCTAAAATCTCAAGAATGATGGATTCATACTTAACATCTTTATTTATCTGGATTAATGGAATCAAGTGCTTGTTACAAAGATCAATGATGATGTTTGGTATCTGAGAAACCAACCGGTCAATTTTCATTATAATTGCACTGATTTCTAAATTATGGAGCTTTTCGAAGAATGCACCTAATTCATGATCATTCAAATTTTGCAAGGCAAAAAAACTGGTAATAATCACTTCACCAGAGCGTCCCCAATTTGTTATATCCGTTGCCTCAAGTATGTTGACACCTGTTATTTCATTTAAAAGTTGATTTTTACCAGCTAGCAATTTTGCTTTTTGAAAGGAATTCATTTTTAATAAATCTTTGATGTTCAAAGCCATACTCCTTTCTCCATTATGTATAAAAAAAACGTATTTTTTATAAGTTTTATACCAATGATAATGAAAAAAAATCATGATATAATGACGATGATTTTAGATTTAACACAATATTAACATAATAAAGGAGACTTGGAAATGCTATATACGGTAATTAAGAAAAATAATTATCAAGATTCGATCAATCTTATGTTACTTACAAATTCAATTAATACCCTGCATGGTATCACAAAATGTTCAATTATGATGGGAACTGATGCCAATAAGGATATTCTTAAAAATAGTGGACTTCTTACCGTTGAGGCTGAAAGCGCAGCACCAAGTGATATGATCATTGTCTTAGAAACAGCGGATGAAAAAAATGTTGAGAATGTTTTGGCTGAGACAGATAAATTTTTAAATGACCTAGCGGTTAAGAAAAAGAAAAACAGCGTTGAAAGTGTAACAAGCATCGAAGCGGCGATTGAAGAATTGCCGGATGCCAATGTAGCATTATTTTCTATTCCAGGCGAATATGCAGCCGATGAGATTGAAAAAGCGCTTGACCAAGGTTTACATGTATTTTCCTTTACCGATAATATTTCTATAGAAGATGAAGTCAGACTTAAGAAAAAAGCACATGAAAAAGGACTTTTATTGATGGGGCCTGACTGTGGAACAGGCATCATCTCCAGTATTCCGATCGCGTTTACCAATGTAGTAAGACCAGGCAATATTGGTATTGTTGGCGCTTCCGGTACGGGAATTCAGGAAGTAACTACAATCATTGACCGACTTGGGGGTGGCGTTGTTCATGCGATCGGAACAGGTGGACGTGATTTAAGTGAAGCAGTTAATGCGACGACCGTTCGTGATGTAATTTTAGGTCTTGAACAACATGATCCTACGGATGTAATCGTTGTTATTTCCAAACCTCCGGCACCGGCAGTTAGAAATGAAATTGTAGAGTTATTACAAAATGTCAGCAAGCCTGTAGTCGCGATATTCTTGGGTGAGAAACCGGAGCAGCATGAAGGCAATGTGTATTTAGCACATACCTTGGAAGAAGCTGCGATGATTGCGGTGGATCTTGCGCAAAACTTACCGGTAAAACCGAATTATATGGAAGCAATCGAATATGAAGTGAAAAATCCGTTGCCTACAGAAAAAACGGTAAAAGGCTTGTATTCAGGCGGTACGCTTGCTGCTGAAGCAGGCATGTTGATCGCCGAGGCACTCGAACTTGGAAAATTATCAAAAAAAGAAGGCTATATACTGAACACAAATGGATATGAAGTCATGGATTTAGGCGATGATATCTATACGCAAGGAAAGCCACATCCGATGATTGATCCAGAAGTTAGAATCAATAAAATCAAAGAATATGCAAAAGATGCCAATACGGGTGTTATCCTCTTTGATTGCGTATTAGGGTATGGTTCGCATCCTGATATGGCCGGTGTGTTATCAGAAGCTATTAAAGGAGCTATAGAAACTGCAAAAAATGATGGAAGAGAGCTTCATTTTGTTGCAACGGTCTGCGGAACGGAATATGATCCACAAAGTTATCAAAAATCAATAAAAACATTGCAAGAAGCCGGTGTATTGGTGGCCCAAAGTAATGCAAAAGCAGTTAGACTTGCCCTCAAATTAAAGGGAATAGAAGTTAAAGAAGCTGACAAATACGTAGTAGAAAGAAAAGTAGAAAAGAAAGCCTTACCAAAAGCCAGCGAAAGCATCATGGATCTTTTAAACTCTAAACCTCGTATTGTAAATATCGGACTTAGCAGTTTTACAGAATCTATTTTGGCATATGGTGGAAGTACCGTACAGTACGATTGGAAACCAGCGGCAGGTGGAAATAAAAAACTGATTAAAATTTTGAATCAACTTTCTAAGATGGAAGAAATAGAACAAAGCAATCAAGAAGTCATTGACAAAATGAAGAGCTCACAGCCTTTCTTGGTTGACGTAGTTCCGGCAAAATCAGTGATTGAAGCTTTAAATGATAAAGTGTTGCTTCACGCAGGTCCGCCAATTGAATATAAAAATATGACGGGTCCGATGAAAGGATCTTGTATTGGTGCAGTGTTGTTTGAAGGCTGGGCCGAAGATGAAGCGAGTGCGAAGGCTTTACTAGAAAGTGGAGCAGTCAAATTTACGCCATGCCACCATGTAAATGCAGTAGGTCCTATGGGCGGCATCACTTCAGGGAATATGCCGGTATTCGTTGTGAATAACAAGCTGGATGGTTCAGTTGCTTATTGCATCATGAATGAGGGAATCGGCAAAGTGCTTAGATTCGGTGCTTATTCCGAAGAAGTAATTACCAGATTAAAATGGATGAGAGATTCTTTGGCGCCGGTATTGTCTAAAGCGTTACAACGAAAAGAAGGTGGATTAAACATCAACGTTCTCATTGCAAAAGCAATTACAATGGGTGACGAGTTCCATCAAAGAAATATAGCAGCTTCGTTGATCTTCTTGAAAGAAATCACCCCATTCATCGTAGAACTTGATATAGACGAGAAAGAGAAGTACAGCGTAATAAAATTCTTGGCAGATACAGATCAATTCTTCTTAAATATTATGATGGCAGCAGGTAAATCCATCGTCGATTGTGCAAGAAAGGTTACGCGTGGTACGGTCGTTACGACCATGTCGAGAAATGGAGAAAATTTTGGTGTACGCATCAGCGGTATGGGGGATGAATGGTTTACTGCACCGGTTAATACACCAAATGGTTTATATTTTACAGGGTATGCAGAGACGGATGCGAATCCGGATATCGGCGACAGCGCAATCACAGAAACAGTTGGTGTCGGTGGTATGGCAATGGTAGCTGCGCCCGGCGTTACCAGGTTTGTCGGCGCAGGCGGTTTTGATGATGCATTAAAAGTTTCGAATGATATGGATAAGATTTGTATTGCAAATAACTCCAATTGGAGTATTCCTACTTGGGATTTCAAAGGTGCTTGCTTAGGCATTGATGCAAGAAAAGTAGTGGAAACTGGCATCGAGCCATTGATTAACACAGGAATTGCGCATAAAAATGCTGGCGTAGGTCAGATTGGAGCAGGAACTGTACGTGCACCGCTTGCTTGTTTTGAGAAAGCAATTGTTGCTTATGCTAAAAAACTAGGAATTTATGTTGAAGAAGACTAAACAACAGCAAAATAGAAAGGCAAAGAGTAATCTATTGCCTTTCTATTTAAAGGATTACTGCGTTGGTAAAGTGCACAGTAAATTTAATCAAGGGCTGAATTTGCAATTTGAGGATCGTCTGATTTATATCGGCCGCAGCGGAACGCCGTTATCTGCATTTGGATTCAATATAGAAGAAGAAAAATTGCTGCATATACTTAAAACTGTGAAAATTGATGATATGGTAATCCGGAAAGAGGATCATTTCATTTTTTATAGTTTTGCGGAAATTATAAAAATTTCTAGTGAAGAAGCAGAAGAAATTGATTTGAAAATTCCTCAAATAAAATGTAAGGCTGAAAAAATTTCTGATACTGCATTATATAAATACCTAACCAATATACAGTTTGAACAATCAATTGGCATTGAGTTGAATGAGAAAACGAAGAAATATGTAGTTTTGTTATCAACGTCTGATAAAGCCGATTTAAATTTAAATTTGGACATCATAAGATTTTTTACTGGCAGAGGTAAAGGATTGACGCCTAGTGGCGATGATATTCTCCTGGGATTTACGCTATGCATTCACTTATTTGGGGACTTCCCTCAGTGGAAACAAATGCTTGCATTTGCGGTTACCAATGAATCGACGACGATGATAAGTGTGGCATATCTTAATGCGTTATTGCAAGGGTATGTGAGTGAATCTTGTATACAGCTTGTAAAGTTATTAGATCATGGAGAAACAGAGCAAATACAAAAAAAGGTAGAACAAGTCAAGTCATTCGGACATACATCAGGAAGTGATACCTTGTTTGGATTTTTACTAGGATTAAATTTTTTAATACATCAATGGGAGGGATAATGCATGGACATTATGTTGAATGAAGTTCAAGAGACAATGGAATGGTTATCTTCAATTAGTGACGAACAAGGACCAGGCACGACACGGCTTTTGTATTCTCCAAGTTGGTTAAAGGCACAAAACGATTTGAAAGCGCGTTTTGAAAAATTAGGAATGGAATGTCATTTTGACGGTGTAGGCAATCTATACGCTACGTTAAAAGGAACGGAGTTTCCTGAAAAGACAATCGCTACAGGTTCTCATGTGGATACCGTTGTCAAAGGTGGAAAGCTGGATGGGCAACTTGGAATCTTCGGTGGGTATCTTGCAGTAAAACATTTGCTTGAAAATTTCGGTAAACCGAAAAAAAGTATTCAAATTATTTCGATGGCAGAGGAAGAAGGCTCTCGCTTCCCGTATGTTTTCTGGGGCAGTAAAAACATTTTTGGTCTGGCAAAAAAAGAAGAAGTCGAGTCGATCAAAGATGCGGATGGTATCGGTTTCGTGGAAGCTATGCGTAAATGTGGTTTTGATTTTATTGAGAGTCATAAAGAACGTACAGATATTGAAGCTTTTATTGAACTGCATATCGAACAAGGAAATTTCCTTGAAGAGGAAAATTACACAGTTGGCGTAGTAAACTCAATTGTTGGGCAGAAACGCTATAATATTACGCTCAAAGGTGAAGCTAACCATGCGGGTACGACACTCATGCGATATCGCAAGGACACCGTTGAATGTATGGCACGCATCATAACGCATTCGATTGATAAGGCAAAAGCTGTAGGGGATCCATTGGTCTTGACCTTTGGTAAAGTTGTACCAAAACCGAATACAGTGAATGTTGTTCCCGGTGAGACTTTATTTACGATGGATTGCCGGCATACAGATGAAACACTTCTGCAAGCTTTCACAACGGCACTTGAAGCTGATATGAAAGAAATCGCTGAAAAAAGCGGCATTGCAATTGAGATCGATAATTGGATGAATGAAAAACCTGTATCCATGGACAAAGAAGTTGTTGCAATTGTTGAACGCGTTTGCCAAGAGAAGAAAATGAACTATAAAGTAATGCATAGTGGTGCCGGTCATGATTCACAAATATTTGCACCGCGTGTTCCTACAGGCATGATCTTTGTTCCAAGTATCAAGGGGATTAGCCATAATCCAGCCGAGGACACGAAAGTCGAAGATCTTCGTGAAGGAATTAAAACGCTGGCTTATACGCTACACGAACTTGCTTATTAATATAAGTATGAAAGGATGTTTTTTATGAACACACAAGCCTTAACAAAATCATATCCGGAAAACTATTGGAAACGACTCGTATTTACGTTCTGCATGGGCTGGACAATTATCTGGATTTACAGAGCGATGCTTTCGCCGATTTATCCGGAAATTCAAGCTACAATAGGACAACAAACAAACGCTGCTATGGGTATTATTGCATCATGTTATTTTTTTGGTTACACGGCACTACAGATTCCGTCTGGTTATTTAGTTGATAAATTTGGGCAGAAGAAAGTCTTGATTCCCGGTTTTATCATTTTTGCTGCTGGTGTTTTCAGTATTGCGTCGGCAACATCCATTATGCCGATTTATATCGGAGCGGTATTAGCCGGTGTTGGTTGCGGAACGTATTATGGATCTGCTTTTTCCTTGACATCACAACATGTACCGCAGGAAAAGAAAGGTTTACAAACTGCAATTGTAAACAGTGGCTCTGCACTTGGGATGATTCTTGGTATGACGGGATCAAGTTATTTCGTTAAAACGATGGGATTGCCATGGCAGACTATGGTGATTATTTCTGGGTGTCTGTTGATCTTCCTTGTTTTATGGTTCTTCTTTGTTATCATTGAACCAAGTAAAGTTGCACCTTCAGCTGCAACGGCGAGCAATAAAGCAGAAGCATCTGCTGAGGTGGTAGAAGAATCTAAAGGTTCAATGTTCCGTCCTTCTTTGGTCACTTGCTATTTCTTGTATTTCACAACTTGCTATGCCTACTATATGATCGTAACTTGGCTGCCAAAATTTCTTGAAGCTGAACGTGGTATTACAGGTGGTATGATCGGTCTTACTGTATCGATGATTGCTGTGACTGCTGTACCGGGTGCTTTATATTTTGCCAACTTGTCAGATAAAAAACGTGGCAAGAAAGCGGCGATTATTCTTTTCCTTGAAATTGCTGCTTTTGTCTTGATCGCAGTTTCTATGTTTGTACCGGATACAACAAGCCTCGTTGTTGTTTTACTTTTATACGGTTTCTTAGGAAAAATGGCCGTAGATCCAGTTTTGATTTCCTATGTGTCTGACCAAGCTGATAAGAAAACGATGGCAACAACATTGGGAACTTTTAATTTCTTCGGAATGTCATCTTCTGTTGTAGCTCCTGCTCTTACGGGGTATATCATGGATCAAACTGGTTCAGGCGTGTGGGGCTTTTATCTTGGGGCTATTTTATTACTCATTGGTGCAGTTGTATTCTATATGACGAACTCCAGAACAAAGAGTCTAGATAAAGAAGGTGCTTCCGCGTGAGTTATCTGAATGATGTTGTCGGATATAGAAAAGACCTTTTACTCAATCGATCCATCGTTAAGAAAAATTATGCAGTGCTTGAGCCGGATGGTTTAGTGAAAAATGTGATTCCCGGTTTTGAAAATTGTGATGTTACGATTCTCGGATCGCCAAAACTGGGCGCTAGTTTCGTAGATTATCTTGTTACGATTCACGCCGTTGGAAAGAATGAATTAGGCTTTGGCGAGGCAGATATCGAAACTTTATTCTATTTAATAGAAGGCAGTTTGGAAGTGAAAGCTGATGAAGCGTCCTATTCCTTGGCTAAAGGGGGCTTTATTTACTGCCCGCCAGGTACGAAACTTTATTTTCAGAACAAAAGCGGTAAGGAAGTAAAAGCGTTTATGTATAAACGCCGTTATACACGATTAGAAGGAACTCAGCCGTATGTTGTTACAGGAAATACAGAAGATATGGAATGGACAATTTATGAGGGTATGGAGGATGTTTTAGTCAAAGACTTTTTACCAAAAGATTTGGCTTTTGACTGTAATTTTCATATTCTTAGTTTTAAACCGGGTGCATCACATGGCTATATTGAAACCCATGTGCAAGAACATGGTGCTTATTGCCTGAGCGGACAAGGCATGTATAATCTGGATAATGAATGGATTCCAGTGAAAAAAGGTGACTATATTTTTATGGGCGCGTATTGTTTACAGGCTTGCTATGCTGTGGGACGCGATGAATCTTTTGCATATGTCTATTCAAAAGATTGTAATCGTGATGCAATACTTTAAATTTGTCGAAGACAGGTAAGATAGATAAAGAGGAGAATCGAAATGGGCAAACAAGTCGTAATTGCTTTAGGCGGAAATGCGCTGGGCAACACTCCGATTGAGCAAAAAGAAGCAGTGATGGCTGCTGGAAAACATATTGTCAGTCTCGTTAAAGATGGCTATAAAATCGTTATTGTCCATGGGAACGGACCGCAAGTTGGCATGATTAATTTGGCGTTTGAACTTGCATATAAAGAGAATTCAAAAGTTTCCGCGATGCCATTTGCTGAATGTGCGGCGATGAGTCAAGGGTATATTGGATTTCATTTACAAAATGCTTTGCAAAATATGTTCGTTGAACAAGGGATGACGACACATGTTTCAACAGCAATTACGCAAGTGATTGTCGATCCGCACGATGCAGCTTTTGAGCATCCGACGAAACCAGTTGGACTTTTCTATTCAGAAGAAACAGCAAAAGAGATAGAAAAAGAACGCGGCTATACCTTTGTTGAGGATTCAGGAAGAGGATTTCGGCGTGTTGTTCCATCACCAGAACCGATTGATATTAAAGAAAAAGGAACGATTCGCTGCCTGATGGAAAATGGCGATCTTGTGATTGCCTGCGGCGGCGGCGGAATTCCTGTGTATCAGGAAAATGGTATGCTTCACAGTGTAGATGCGGTCATTGATAAAGATAAGGCGGCCGCGAAGCTTGCTGATGTTATCGATGCGGATACGTTTATTGTTTTGACTGCAGTACCTCGTGTTGCGATTCATTTTGGCAAACCGAATCAAAAATGGTTGTCGCGGATCACTGTAGATGAAGCTGAACAATATATAAAAGAAGGACATTTTGCGCCGGGTTCTATGTTGCCAAAAGTCGAAGCGGCAATTAAATTTATTAGAGCGGGAAAAGGCAGAGAAGCCATTATTACATCTTTAGAAAATGCCCATAAAGCAGTCACTGAGGGTGATGGAACAATTATCTGCTTAAGCTGAGATAAAAAAATCGTGGACAGACAGATCGCGGGTCGGTGATAAGCGCTCATCTGCGTCGTTACAGTAAGGTGCTGCTCGTCGACGTACATGAAGTACGACTCCTTCGGAACACCTACTGTGCCTAGCATCTGAACACTTCTCACCAACCGGCGGCCTATCTTCGTGCCAGTTTATAAGTGGAACGGAGTTAGTTTTATCGATTCATCGACAAAATATTTTATTTTGTCTGCAGTTTGGAGCCACCCGCTTTCATGGGTGGTTATCCTGCGGTATAGAGGATTTTTGACTTTGATAAAGAATTTCATAGAGAATGGTTTTCAATTAGAAAATTGTGCTGCATTATGCAAGCATTAAAATAGAGCCAATCGGCAGTAGAAAGGGATATGATACATGTATAAAGATCTTAACGTTACATTGCGTACTATTATGACACCAGGACCTGTTGAGGCGGACCCACGTGTGCTTAGAGCCATGTGTACGCCGATCGTAGGACAATTCGATCCAGAATTTACGAATATTATGAATCAAACAATGGAGATGTTAAGAGAAGTTTTTCAAACGAAAAATAAATGGGCTTTTCCGATTGACGGGACTTCTCGGGCAGGACTTGAAGCTGTACTTGCCAGTTTAATTGAACCTGGTGATGTAGTGCTAGTTCCGATTTATGGTAGATTTGGGCATCTGTTTGTGGAAATCGCACAAAGATATGGTGCAGAGGTTGTGACGATAGAAACGACTTGGGGACAAGTTTTTTCACCAGAAGTTGTGATTGAAGAAATTAAAAAAGTGAAGCCTAAAATTGTTGCTATGGTGCATGGTGAAACCTCAACCGGCTGCATGCAGCCATTGGCAGAAATCGGAGCTGCTTGTCGGGCTTTAGATATATTATTTGTAGTAGATGCTGTTGCAACGCTGGGCGGAACTGCTGTAAAAGTAGATGAATGGAACATTGATGCAGCGATTGGCGGTACACAAAAATGTTTATCTGTACCTTCGGGGATGGCACCGATCACGTTTAATGACAGAGTGGAAAAAATCCTATTGCAGCGTAAAAAAGTGGAACAAGGTTTAGTAGATCCAGCCGCAGGAAATGTTGTCCAAACTCGTTTAATCCGTAGCAATTATTTTGATCTTAGTCAATTGATGGATTATTGGAGCCCTGTTCGCTTAAATCATCATACAGAAGCCACTTCTATGATCTATGCATTGCGTGAAGGCCTAAGAATTGTATTGGAAGAAGGTCTTGAAAACAGATTTACCAGACATAAATTCCATGAAAAAGCACTTATCGCTGGGCTGAAAGCAATGGGACTTAACTTATATGGTGATGGAGCGAATAAATTGCCTGTAGTTACATCCGTTGAAATTCCGGAAGGCATTGACGGAGAATCTGTTCGGTCTATGTTATTACAAGATTTTGAAATTGAGATTGCAAGTTCATTTGGTCCATTGAAAGGAAAAATATGGCGTATTGGTACGATGGGGTATAGTTGCAGAAAGAAAAATATTTTGCATGTTCTTGGCGCATTAGAAGCCGTGTTATTAAGACATAAAGCAAACCTTCATGTAGGTTGTGCCGTCCAGGCTGCCCTTGATATTTATCAAGGTGAGCGAGATTAATGTAAAGAGAATATACGTGTTCATTATACAGTTATGATTGCTACAATTTTAAGTAGGAGGAATTGACATGGACGCACACTCTATTTCACAGAAGAAACAATCTCGTTGGAGGGTAAGATACTCTGTTTTAAGTATACTCTGGTTAGGATGGTTATTTTCTTTTTTAGATCGAATGGTAGTCAGTGTAGCTTTACCATTTATCGGTGAAGAATTCCAATTAGATGCAGCTTCACAAGGAATGATTTTAAGCGCCTTTTTTGCCGGTTATGCTTTATTTCAAATACCAGGTGGAATGTTGGCCGATAGATTTGGACCTAAAAGAATCATGGCCTTTGCGATTGCTTGGTGGTCTATCTTTACAAGTCTTACAGGTATGGTTTTTTCCTATCCCATTTTGTTACTTTGTCGATTTGTATTTGGTGTGGGAGAGGGATGCTTTCCTGGTTCATCATGGAAAACAATTGCTACGTATTTTCCTTCACGTGAAAGAGCTACTGCAACTGCGATCCAAGCCTCGGTTAATACATTAGGCCCAGCGATTGCCTCGTTAGTAGCAGCAAGTATTATCGCCGCTTTCGGTTGGAGAATGGTTTTTATTGGTTTGGGCATACCAGGTATTTTAATTAGCTTATTGATTTTTTGGTACATTAAAGACAATCCACTTCATCATCCGCATATCACAGAGGCTGAATTAAGAGAGTTGGATGACAGTCCTGCTGAAAAGGAAAATAAACCAAAAGTAAATATACAGTTTAAAGAATTTTTGAAGATGCGGATATTATGGCAGATGGTGCTGATCTGGTTCTTATTTGATATTACTTTTTGGGGATTTGTTTCATGGCTGCCATCTTATTTAATGAAAGTTCGCGGCTTTTCTATCATAAAAACGGGTATTCTTGGATCATTACCGTTTTTTGTTGGCACAGTGGGTATGCTGATTGGAGGATACTTATCCGATCGGTTTAAAGGGTCTCGAAAATGGCTCTTTATTCCTAATACATTGATTGCAGCAGTTTTTTTGTATTTTACCTATAGTGTAACTTCTGCAGATTGGGCTGTGGTGTTTCAGTGCATTTCTTCTTTATTTATGTTTTTAGCGTTTGCAGCTTTTTGGGGATTGGTTATCGATGCAATTCCCCCAGAAATTATGGGCGCTAGTTCTGGAACGGTTAATTTTGGTGGTCAGGTTGCCGGCTTTATATCACCGTTTGCAATGGGGTATCTCATTGATGCAAACCAGGGGGCATTTGATATGGCATTTATGTTCTTGATTGCAGCAGCTGTAGCTTCGGTTTTAGTTGCATTAACTGTAAGTAATAAAGCAATTGAAAATTAGAGGTGAGAAACACGCATCTGCGTTGTTGCTGCCATGTGATGCTTGTCGATAAACATTTTATTTTGTTTACAGTATGGAGCAGGGAGACTAGATTTTCTAGTTTCCCTGCTTGTTTTAGTTATTTCTGATTGTCACATTTGTGAGCATTTGAAACTGGATATAAAAGAAATTTTACTATTTATCGAGGTCAAATAAACCGTTTGCACTATGATGACATAAGATATATAGGGGTGAAAGATATGCAACCTGTTTTTAGTACCAATGGGCAGCATGTTGCTTGGATTAATGGCAATTATGTATACGATGTAAGTGGCAATGCAATTGCTTATACAAGCGATGATGGAATTTATGCCCTAAATTCGGCAAAGTATATTGGTCAAATAGAAAATGGTGAAGCCTTTATTTGGCGAGAGGATATTGAAGAGCATCTGTGATGGATGCTCTTTCAGCGTGTAGACAAACTGTGGACAGATAGGCAGCGGGTCGGTGAAAAGCACTCATCTGCGTCGTTACAGCAAGTTGCTGCTCGTCGACGTACAGAAGTACGACTCCTTCACAACCCCTTACTGTGCCTAGCATCTAAGCACTTTTCACCAACCGGCAACCTATCTTTGTACTAGTTTATAAGTGGAACAAATTTCGGTGGTTTCTAAGCTATCAATATAAATATAGGATTTGTCTACAGTCTGGAAGAGCATCGCTAATGGATGCTCTATTTTCTTTATAATTTAAAAAAATGGATGGAAGGATTTTGCGTGATTTTAACGAATTTTATAATAAATATATATAATAGTATGATATATATCGTTAATTGAAAATCTAAATTATAGTTTTATTTTTTGTGGTTATAATATAAAAAGAAATGAATATTCTGAAAATGATGAATTTTAGGAGGATATTATGTTACATTATATGAATTGTATTCAAGAAGTTGAAATCATGTGTAAAGAAGCATGGATGCCCAGTGATATTGCTGCGGGAGAATATTGGATGGAGATCACATGGAAACGTCAAAACAGTGAAAACAAATTTATGATTATTTATGGAAAAGAAAATATAGATATTGTGAATAAAATTTTAGACTTTCATCATGAAGCCGATGAAACCATAATAAACCACGGCGAAAAAAGTGCGTAACTTTTCTCATTAACGTATTCTATCTGGTATTATAAATAGAGTTTGAAAATATCGTGTCTATCAAAAGGAATGTATTGGATGAATGCATGCGATCATATTTGCGATTATGATATAGTTAGAATGTAATTTATGGTATCTGACATTAGTTTTACAAATAAAGCAGGATTTTGCAATTTTTTTGAGAAATAATATTGTGTATAAAATAAATACGAGTTTATTATGAAGGTATAGCGCATAAAGGGGTGCAGGAAAAGGATGAAGAAGGAGTTTTCTTACAAACAATTTATTGTAAGAATAGGGATCATGGCATGTTGCCTTTTGGTACCTTTAAGTGCAGGGCTTTCACCCAAAGTTGAAGCCGCGAGTATAACAGAAGTTTTGCTTGGTACAGCTGTTCAGTATGAGTATTTCAATCGGCAGCTAAAATATTATGATAATGATGGTAGAGATAAATATTTCGAGCAGATCAAAGAAAAAGAAGGCGTAAGTGACGATCCAGAATTAAATGAAATCCTGGAAGATGTTGTGACGAGACTTTCTTCCTCTATTGCGCAGACGGATGCATCAGTTCTTGAAAAACCATATAACTATTTTGTTAATCCCCAAACAACCTTTAATGCTTTTTGTACGATTGGGCATAACCTTAGTGTAAATAAAGGTCTGTTTACCTTATTAAATCATAATGAAGATGAAGTCGCTGTTGTTGTAGCCCATGAGATGGCGCATGGGCAAAAAGGGCACCCGATTAAGGGCTATCAAAAGTCAGTGCCATTGAATGTTTTAACGCAGTTGTATAAAGCACAAAATCAAGATAATGCTTCGCAGCTACTCACCAATGTAATAGGAAATTATGCGACAGCAAACGGAATTACAAAGCCACAAGAATGGGAAGCTGACAACCTCGCGTTTGATTATGCTGTACAGGCTGGATATAACCCTGGTGCGGGTGCAGCTACTTGGCAAAAAGTAATTGAAAAAATGGGCGAATCCTCAACAAATTTTGTTGGAGAAATATTTTCACCGTCTGATCATCCTACAAATCAGGCTCGGCGCGATAATTATGCCAAGAAGTTAACCGAATACAGTAAATCCCATGTTCTGGTTGAAGACAGCGTCATTAAAATAAGAGACAGTGTATTTATGCAGACGACAGCCAATGATTCGATGAGTGGGATGGAGCGGAGTTATTTAGTTGCTGGAAATCTCGCAGCAGTATACCGTAACAATGACACAATTCCAGAGGCTTATGTTGAACATGGTATCGTAAAAATGGGTGAACAAGAAATTGTTATTCCGAATGCAGATGAACCAAATGCAGATGAGTTAGTGGATATTCTAAATAAAATTAAATAAAAATAAGATACATAACAAAAGCTGCTACGTATCTTAGATGGGGATGTTGTATTAATTTACAGCATCCTTTATTTTGTTGATTCGGGGAAAAGTTGTTGGATAAAAATGATTGGTTACAGATCGTTAGATTTCAATTGTAGCGTCATCTATTATGCGAATTTTAAAAATATCTTTTAAGTCGGTCATTAATTTAAATAATGCGATATCTTTTTGCTTGGCCTCGATCATCACATCAAAATCGCAGTTGAAAATTTTTACTTGCTGCACAAATGCATAAAATTCTTGCGCTTCAATAAAGTCTGCATGTGCCCGAAAGCTTTTTTCACTTCTAGGGCTGGAAAAGTGAACTTTGGGGGTAGAGCCACGCCAGGTTTTTATTAGTCTTGGCCATAAAGCCTCAAGAGATTCCCCGGTATTGCAGCAGTTGTGATGATGTACGTCAAATACTACAGGCGCATTTATTAGGGTGGACATTTGTAAAGCATCTTCTGCTGTAAAAACTTTGTCGTCATTTTCGATGATGATTCTATTTTTTATAGAATCAGGAAGTTTTTCGAAATTCATATGAAAGCGTTTTAGTGCGGAAGGTTTGTCCCCGTATAGACCGCCAATATGAAGCACGAGTTTTGCAGAATCATCTAATCCCATCGTTTGAAATAATTTAGCGTGGTAAGTAAGTGTTGCAACGCTTGTTTGAAAAACTGTTTCATTAGGCGTATTCAGTAATGTAAAATGATCGGGATGCGCACTTACACGCATATTGTTTTGATGAATATACTTCCCTATATTGGTCAATTCATCTTTGAATTCTCCGATATAGTCCCAATCTGCTGTTACAGGATGTGTTGCTAAAGGTATTAATTTAGAAGTAATTCGGAAAACGTGAATGTTGCTAAAGGCGTTATATTTTAGAACGCGTAGCAGACACTCCAAATTTGTTTTTGTAATTCTTCTTAATCTTGCCAAACGATCTTTTTGTTCATGCAGTTTCATAAGATTTGTATGTGTAATTGTTTTATTTGGTGAACCATCTAAAATATTAAGTGCCATTGCCACATAACCGAAACGAATGATCATTCCATATTACTCCTTTAATAAGAAAATTTTCAATTTAAATCCAAGTTAAATATTATGTTGTACACATGTAAACAAAATAATGCAAAATTCGTTGACAGCCTTTTAAAAAATTTGCTATTATTATAGAGTAATTGAATAAATTTTATATAGTTTGAAAAGATAAATATGAACTGTTTAGAAAGTCAAGCTTGTCGATTGCAGTCGAGTATCAATAGTGCCGTAAACAAGATGTGTTTATAGGCTAATTTTTATTTCGGCTGTAAAATTATTTCCCCAAATACTTTGTAAGTTAAAACTATATGTCTCATTCGACTCCGGCATCATGTCGGAGTCGAATGAGTTATCAGAAGCAAATGGTATTTTAGTCCATAAATTATAAATTATTTACATAATTTAAATTTGTTGCTTTACTTGATTTATGTCAAGTGAAATATATTTATTCAGCGCAAGTTAGGAGAGATGATTGACAAATGAAAGTAGCCATTATCATGGGAAGTGATTCTGATTGGCCGATTTTAAAACCGGCAGCAGAACTTCTAAAACAATTTGGCATAGAAAGTGAAGTCGTAGTTGCTTCCGCACATCGCACGCCGGCAAAAGTACATGATTATGTAACTTCTGCAAGTGAACGTGGGATTGGTGTTTTTATATCAGCTGCCGGTGCAGCCGCTCACTTAGGGGGCGTTATAGCAAGTTTAACGACATTGCCTGTCATTGGTGTACCAATTAATGCTACATCGTTAAATGGCCTGGATGCACTTTTAAGTACAGTACAAATGCCATCTGGCATTCCTGTTGCTACTATGGCAGTAAATGGTGCTAAAAATGCGGCAATTTTTGCAACGCAGATCTTAGCTGTCAATGCTCCTGAACTTCAAGCTAAATTAGCGGCGCATCGTAAGCAGATGGCAGAAGAGGTTGAGCAAAAAGCGGCTAAGGTAGCTGCGCAATTATAGGTAGTGGAGTTCATTCATATTTTATAAAATTTTAATTGAAAATTGGGGAGGCTATTACTCATGGAAAAGAAACCATTATATGAAGGCAAAGCAAAACAAATGTTTGCAACTGAAAACCCAGATGAATTATTGGTGTATTATAAAGATGATGCAACAGCAGGTAATGGTGCAAAAAAAGGCAAGATTCTTGAAAAAGGAATCATGAATAATAAAATTTCTGCATTTTTCTTTGAATTGTTAACAAAAAACGGTATTGAAAATCATTACATTAGTATGCCAAGTGACCGTGAGATGTTAGTAAAGAAATTGGATATTATCCCATTAGAAGTTGTGATGAGAAATATTGCCGCTGGCAGTTTGGCAACTCGCCTTGGTTTAGAAGAAGGCACCAAAATGTCAACTCCAATTGTCGAACTTTATTACAAACGTGATGATTTAAATGATCCGATGATCAATCATTTCCACATTAAGGCATTAGGCCTTGCTACACAAGAACAGATTGATGCGTTAGAACAGATGGGGCTTCAAGTGAATGAAATCTTATCCAAATATCTTGCAACAAAAAATATTGAATTAATCGATTTTAAATTAGAATTTGGTATGTATAAAGGAAAAGTAATTTTAGGTGATGAAATATCTCCAGATAATTGTCGTTTCTGGGATACTGTAACGCATGAAAAATTAGATAAAGATAGATTCCGTCGTGACTTAGGCAATGTTGAAGATGCGTATAAAGAAGTATTACACAGATTAACAGGAGAGGTTAGATGATCATAGACTTAGAACAAGATAAGTTGAAAGAAGAATGCGGTGTATTTGGTATTTATTCTCGCGAAGAAGATGTTGCGATGCATACGTATTTGGGGCTTTATGCGCTGCAGCATAGAGGACAAGAAAGTGCCGGTATCGCAATTACAGATGGTTCTTGGATGGACGTAACACGTGGCATGGGACTTGTAAATGAAGTGTTTCGCCATCAGATTCCACATATGGATAATCAGTATATCGCAATTGGTCATGTTCGTTATTCAACAACAGGCTCTAGCTTATTAGCAAATACGCAGCCATTATTAGTAAACTATTCTGGTGGGAAAATCAGTTTAGCGCATAATGGCAATCTTACAAATGCGACTGAAATCAGACGTGATTTAGAAGAACAAGGAACCGTTTTTCAGACTTCTATTGACAGTGAAGTTTTTGTCAATTTAATTGCAAGATCGCGAAAATCAACGATAGAAGAGAAGATCATGGAAAGTTTAGTTCAAATTAAAGGGGCGTATTGCCTGACGATTATGACAGAATCGAAACTCATTGGTGCGCGTGACCCGCAAGGTTTTAGACCGCTTTGCGTTGGGAAAATGGGCGACTCTTGGGTGCTTTCCTCAGAATCTTGTGCACTTGATACAGTTGGTGCGGAATTTATTCGTGATATAGAACCAGGTGAAATGGTTGTAATTGATGAGCATGGGTTAAAATCTTATCAATTTGCAGAAGTAACGAAACGTGCTTCTTGCGTATTTGAATATATTTATTTTGCTCGTCCGGACAGCGTAATTGATGGACAAAGTGTTCATGAAGCTCGTTTTGAAATGGGAAAAGTACTTGCGAGAGAAAGCGGATTTAAAGCAGATATCGTAATCTCTGTTCCGGATTCCGGTACAACTGCGGCAACGGGCTTTGCTTATGAAGCAGGCATTCCTTTTAAAGAGGGACTGCTAAAAAATCGTTATATTGGGCGTACGTTTATTCAACCAACGCAAAAGAAACGAGATACGAGTGTTCGATTAAAATTGAATGCAATTAAGTCCGTGGTGAATGGTAAATCTGTTATCTTGGTCGATGATTCCATTGTGCGTGGAACGACAAGCGGTAAAATTGTTCGCATGTTAAAATCTGCTGGCGCAACTGCGGTTCATATGTGCATTAGTTCTCCCCCGATCGGGTATCCTTGTTTCTATGGCATAGATACTTCTGCTCGTAAAGAATTAATTGCTGCATCTAAAACGGTGGATGAAATCCGTGCATATATAGGCGCAGACTCTCTACATTTCTTGTCGATTGAAGGCTTGAAAAAATGTGTATCTAAAGTAAATTGTGAAGACATGTGCTATGCATGTTTTAATAGTGCTTATCCTGGTGATACGCCATCCATAGATATTGATGGTTCAGATAAATATGTATTCGAGCAAAAATGCTAAATAAATAAAATAAATGATAGTCCACATTATCCATAACAAAATTGTTATGGATAATGTGGCTCTTAGAAAAGTTGCGAAAATGGAGGCTCTCGATGACTATAAAAAACAAGTCCGAACAACAACTTACGTATCGTGATGCAGGTGTTGATATTGATGCCGGAAACTATTCAGTTGAACTTATAAAGGAAAGTGTAAAATCTACCTATCGTCCAGAAGTTTTAGGAGATTTAGGTGGTTTTGGCGGCTTATTTGCATTAAACAGCGGCAAATATAAAGAACCGGTTTTGGTATCTGGAACAGATGGCGTTGGTACAAAACTTCGTTTAGCCTTTATGTTAGATAAACATGATACGATTGGGCAAGACGCTGTTGCAATGTGTGTAAATGATATCTTGGTGCAAGGGGCAGAACCTTTGTATTTTTTAGATTATTTAGCAGTTGGTAAATTAGAGCCAGAAAAAGTAGCTGCTGTAGTGAAAGGCGTTGCTGGTGCTTGTAAAGAATCAGGCTGTGCGCTAATTGGCGGTGAAACGGCTGAAATGGCAGGCTTTTACCCAGATGGTGAATATGATATTGCTGGATTTGCTGTCGGAGTTGTAGATAAAGCGAATATTATTACGGGTAAAGAGATTCAACCTGGGGATGTTTTAATTGGGCTGCCTTCAAGCGGTGTACATTCAAACGGGTATTCCTTGGTTCGCAAAATATGTTTTGATGTGAAAAACTTTAAGGGTGATGAACATATTGAAGCATTAGGTAAAACGATTGGTGAGGAACTTTTGACACCAACACGTCTTTATCCGAAAGTTTGCCTGCCTTTGATCGAAAAGTTTCACATAAACGGGATGGTTCATATCACTGGCGGTGGATTTTATGATAATATTCCTCGTGTTTTGCCAAAAAACTGTGGCGTTGAAATTGATTCAACTGCATGGGATAGACCAGAAATTTTCAATTTGCTGAAAGAGTGGGGCAATGTCGCTTGGCCAGAAATGTATCGTACATTTAATATGGGAATCGGCATGGTACTTGTTGTTCGTCCTGATGAAGCACAAAAAATGCAGGCACATTTACAAGCAAATAACGAAACATATTTTATGATTGGTAAAGTGGTAGAAGGCAGTCAGGAAGTTGTCATAAAAGGTGGAGTATTCAATGGCTGATACACGAAGGTTAGGTGTAGTAGCCTCTGGACGTGGCAGTAACCTGCAATCTATTATAAATGCAATGCAAGCGGGACAAATTAAAGCTGAAATTGGCGTAGTGATCACGGATAAACCTGAAGCCAAGGCTCTAGATCGTGCGCGTGAAGCTGGAATTTGTGCCGTATGCATAAATCGCAAGACCTATGCTTCTCGTGAAAGTTTTGAACAGGCATTAGTGGCGGAATTAAAAAAACATCAGATTGATTTGGTTATTTTAGCTGGCTTTATGCGTATTTTAAGTCCCTTTTTTGTACAAGCTTTTAAAGATAAAATTATGAACATTCATCCATCCCTATTGCCGGCTTTTCCTGGTGCGCATGCACATCGTGATGTACTTGCTTATCGAGCGAAAGTGTCGGGGTGTACCATTCACTTTGTCGATGAGGGGATGGATAGCGGTCCGATTATTTTGCAACAATCCGTACCTGTATTGGATGATGATACGGAAGACTCTTTAGCGGCACGTGTTCTAGAAATAGAACATGTGTTATACCCAAAAGCGATTGCGCTTTATTTAGATGGAAAACTAGAGGTGCAGGGGCGTCACGTAATAATCAAAAAATAATGTATAGGTGGTTATGGTAAGAATGAAAATGAAACGTGCGCTGATCAGCGTATCTGATAAAACTGGAATTGTAGAATTTGCCCAAAAGCTTCATGCTGCCGGTGTGGATATTATTTCGACTGGCGGTACAATGAAAACTTTGCGTGCGGCTGGTATTCCTGTTACGTATGTAAGTGATGTAACAGGATTTCCAGAAATTATGGATGGGCGTGTAAAAACTTTGAATCCATACATACATGGCGGAATTCTTGCAATTCGTGATAATGAAGAACATATTGCTGCTATGGAAAAACATAAGATTACTGGAATTGATATGGTGGTCGTAAATTTATATCCATTCCGCCAAACAATTTCAAAATCTGGTGTTAGCCAGGAAGAAGCAATTGAAAATATTGATATCGGCGGTCCGGCAATGATTCGCGCCGCAGCGAAAAACTTTCAATATGTCACTGTTGTTGTTAATCCAAAACGCTATGATGAAATTGCAGATGCAATCGTAAGTGAAGACGGGATTGACCGCACTTTGCGTATGGCGCTTGCAAAAGAAGCTTTTGGACACACAGCAGAATATGATGCATGTATTCATCAATATTTAGCAAAACAATTAGGGGAAGGTGAATTCCCGAATCAAGCGCATATCGTCTTAGAAAAAGTGCAAGATTTACGATATGGTGAAAATCCGCATCAAAATGCTGCTTTTTATCGTGAAGTAAATGCAACAACCGGAATTGCAAATGCAAAACAATTGCATGGCAAGGAACTTTCTTTTAATAATATCGTGGACATTGAAGCCGCTTATCATATTGTTGCAGAATTTGACCAACCTGCAGTTGCCATTATAAAACATACAAATCCATGTGGAACCGGAATCGGAAAAGTAATTTCCGAAGCTTATCAAAAAGCTTATGAAGCAGATCCTGTTTCTGCTTTTGGCGGTATTGTAGCATTGAATCGCACCGTAGATCAGGCAACTGCGCAGCAAATGAGCCAGTTGTTCCTTGAAGTTATTATTGCACCAGCGTTTGATGAAGCTGCGTTTACGATCTTAAGCGCCAAGAAAAACATCAGATTATTGACTTTGCCTGTTCCAAATCTTGAAGAAGTACGTATGGATACAAAAAAAGTATCGGGTGGAATGCTTCTGCAAAATGCGGATACTATGGATGCAAAAAGGGCGGATATGAAAGTTGCAACCAAACGGCAGCCTACGGAGGAAGAATGGAAACAAATGCTGTTTGCTTGGAAAGTTGTTAAGCATGTGAAGTCAAATGCAATCGTGATCGCAGGCAATGACCAAACCTATGGTGTTGGTGCAGGGCAGATGAATCGTGTTGGCTCAGCGGCAATTGCACTTGAACAGGCAGGGGATAAATCAAAAGGAGCTGTGCTCTCTTCCGATGCGTATTTGCCATTTCGGGATACGGTAGATACTGCGGTAAAAGCTGGCATTACAGCAATCATTCAACCGGGCGGTTCGATTCGTGATCAAGAATCGATTGATGCTGCGAATGAACACGGAATTACAATGGTGTTTACGGATATGAGACATTTTAAACATTAAGTCTTTCCATCTTTCTTTTGGGAGTTTTCGTGCGTCTTAATTTTGAGTAGAAGGAGTGATGTTAGCGTGCGTATTCTAGTGATTGGCGGCGGCGGTCGTGAACATACATTGGCTTGGAAACTTTCGCAGAGTAAACATGTTGAGAAAATGTATGCGATTCCCGGAAACCCTGGAATGGAAAAAATCGCAATCTGTGATTCCGATATTTCTATTTCTGATAATGAGGCATTGGTTGCCTTTGCCAAAGAACATAAAATCGATTTAACTGTAGTAGGACCTGAGCTTCCGCTCGCGAATGGTGTTGTTGACGCATTTGAGGAAGCTGGATTAAAAGCATTTGGTCCAACGAAAATTGCGGCTGAAATCGAAGGGTCTAAAGCATTTTCGAAATGGTTAATGAAAAAATATCATATACCAACGGCTAAGTTTGAAGTATTTACAGAAGCAGAAGCGGCGAGAGCCTATGTGAAGGAGCAAGGTGCACCCATTGTAATTAAGGCAGATGGTCTTGCAGCCGGTAAGGGTGTTATCGTTGCCGCTACATTGGCAGAAGCATTAGACGCGGTTGACAGTATTATGTGTGATCAAACGTTTGGCGAAGCAGGCAGTCGTGTTGTAATTGAAGAATGTCTGGTAGGTGAGGAAGCATCTTTACTTACATTTACAGATGGTAAAACAATTGTACCGATGATTTCTTCACAGGATCACAAACGTGCTTATGATAATGATCAAGGGCCGAATACTGGTGGTATGGGAACTTATGCACCTGCACCAGTGGTGACAGAAGAAATATTACAAAAAGTGCAAAAAGAGATATTGGAACCAACGATTCAAGCCATGGCAGCAGAGGGCAGAACGTATGTCGGTTGTTTATATGCGGGGTTAATGATCACTGCAGACGGACCGAAGGTCATTGAATATAATGCACGATTCGGTGATCCTGAAACGCAGGTTGTCTTGCCGTTGCTTGAAGGCGATTTAGCTGAAATTATGCTTGCCTGCATTGATGGTAAACTTGCTGAAGCAGACATCGCTTGGAAGAAAGAAGCTGCAGTATGTGTGGTTATGGCAGCTGGCGGCTATCCTGCCGATTACAAAAAAGGTGACGTGATTACAGGGATGGATGCTGCTGAGGCCGATGGTGCTGTAGTGTTTCATGCCGGTACAGCAAAGACAGATGCTGGCATTGTCACAAATGGCGGACGGGTAATTGGCGTTACGGCAACTGCTGCAAACATTGAACAAGCAGTAGATCGCGCTTATCAGGCAGTTCAGAAAATAGATTTTAGCAAAAAACATTTTCGTAAAGATATTGCATATCGTGCAATTGCAAGATTGAAATAAAAAATGAAAGAATCACAAATAATAGGAGCGATACGCTTCTATTGTGATTCTTTTTTTGTATACGTAAAAGCGTTTTTACTAAAGTAAGGAGTGGTATTAAGATGGAGCTAATCCTAATCAATATTGCTATTATTCTTATCTTAGGCATTGGTTTATGCATGATACTGATCGGTCTGCCAGGGAATACGATTATTTTTGTGACAACGCTCATCTATGCGTTATATGATAATTTTGTTCATATTGGAATAGGAGAATTAGCGACTATTTTTGTCGTAATTTTAATTGGTGAATTATTTGAAACGTTTTTAGGTGTCCTTTGGGCGAGAAGAGAAAAAGCCTCCAAAATGGCGTTAGGCGTAGCTGTCTTAGGTACGATTCTGGGTGGAATCATTGGCACGATGATTTTACCTTTAGTTGGCTCTTTTATTGGTGCTTTATGTGGTGGTTTCGGTGGTAGCTATTTAGCTGAATATCGAAAAACCAATAATGCGGACCAAGCATGGCGAGTGGCTATCAGTGTAATTAAAGGTCAAATCTTAGGCGTAGTGATAAAATTTTCAATTGCGATTGCTATTATTCTTTATGTAATTCTGCAATTCTCATGGTCATAAAATAATAGTGCTCCCATAAATATGAGCTTCCTAAATAAGCGAAGCATGTCGTGATTGACATGCTTCGCTTATTTTTTTATCTGCTGAACAATTTAATATTTTATTCCGTTGTGATATTGACAATCATTCTCAAAATAACATATACTTACCACAGGAATTATACTGTTTTATCGAAATGAGGCCGGTACGTGTCGTATTAGCAAAGAATAATATCTGAAGAAAGACAATGTTATTAGGATATATCACTAGCTTAATGCTAATATACATGGGCAAGCTAATAATTTAAACTATTGAAATAGAGTAAATTGTAGCTATTAATTTATACATAAGGCAAGGTGAAATCAAATGACTAAGTATATATGCTATGTATGCGGGTATCCTGACTTGGCTGAACCACCACGTGGAGAAAATGGGAAAATACCATCATTTGATATTTGCGATTGTTGTGGTGTTGAATTTGGATATGAAGATACAGATGAGAAAAATATGCTTTGTTATAGAAAGCGATGGATAGAATCCGGGGGAAAGTGGTTTTGTAAAGAATTACGACCATTAAATTGGAATATGAAAGAGCAACTAAGAAATATAGGGATATTGATTGAGGAAAAATAATTTTGGTTTAAACGCCGAATCGTAGACTTTTAATCGCGAGTTTAATGGAAAATTTATTACAACTAAGAATAGTGGACATTATGGTGAAAATTAGATGCTGGAAACAAGAGCACAATTTAAAAATATTATGAAAAATATACTTAAATCTTCTTACAGCTAATTTTGTTCCAAAGTAGTTATTTAGAGAAAGCTTTCTTATAGGATCTCACCAAATTATAAAGTGGATTCCTCTTTTCCTATACTGGAGTCCACAGGACAAAGTGACGAAGTGCACTGCAGCTAAAATTCGGACACTGTCCCTTCGCCTTTTAATTGATAAATTCTATTCAGTTGACATAGATAATGTGGAAAAGTTATAATATCAGTATATTAATAATGATTATCATTCTAAATGATAATTAGATTTGTGCTGTCTCGGAGGATATACTTATAGACGTATATTGGATAAGAGATCAACTTGGTTGATCTCTTTTTTACTTTAATCACTTAAGCGATTGATTTTATGGGGAATTCTGATTTGATGATACATTGGCATTATCTTGGATTCTGGTGAGGAAGTGTATGTTGTTGTACCAATTTAGACCAAATGTTATACATATGAAATATTGTTTGTTAGTTAGTTTATGTTTTCTTTCTATAGTGTCTATATTTGTTGGTGTTAAGAATATTGATTTTTTACGTCTAAATTTTGAGGATGTACAGGTACTGCTCATTAGTAGATTGCCAAGGCTCGTTAGTATTATTGTCGTGGGGTGTAGTGTGAGTATTACTGGTTTAATTCTGCAAACGATCATGAAAAATAAGTTTGTTTCACCGACTACTGTGGGAACGATTGATTGGGCGCGGCTGGGAATTTTAATTGCAATGTTGTTTTTTAGTAATGCAAGCCCTTTGGTAAAAATGATCGTAGCTTTTTTATGTTGTTTAGTTGGTTCGTTCTTATTCATAAAACTATTGGAAAAAATTAAGGTCAAAAATCAAATTTTAACGCCATTGATTGGTTTGATGTTTGGTAATGTAGTGTATGCAATCGCCACCTATTTTGCATATCGTTATGATTTGGTACAAAATATGGCCTCTTGGCTGCAGGGAAACTTTGCGTTGATTCTTAAAGGGCGATATGAGCTTCTGTATATCGGTATTCCATTTTTAATTCTCGGATATCTGTTTGCCGATCAATTTACAATTGCAGGCATGGGAAAATCATTTTCACAAAATCTTGGTCTAAATCATGATAAAGTTGTCAATTTTGGTCTTATTGTGGTCGCGATGATTACTTCTGTAGTAACCGTTACCGTTGGTGCGCTGCCATTTTTGGATTTAATTGTACCGAATCTTGTAAGTATGATTCGGGGCGATAACTTAAAAAATAGTTTGTTGGATACAGCTTTATTGGGCGCGAATTTTGTGCTTTTATGCGATATTATGGGAAGGATTATCATTTATCCTTACGAAATCTCAATTGGTATGATGATCAGTGTCATTGGCAGTGCGATTTTTCTTTGGATGGTGCTGAGGGGGCAGAAAAATGGAGCTTTGTAAAGGACGTATGAGTGAAGGTCATTTGGATGTCACGAAAACAGATAAACGGGCGATGAAAATTTTGATCGTCCTGGCGATTTTTGCTTTGTGTGCAGTGGCTTTTTTCCTTTTTCAAGGATTGAATGCAGGTAATTTTGATTTTAATTTTCCACGTCGTTTGCGAAAGATTGCAGCTATGGCATTGGTCAGTGTATGTGTTGGATATTCTTCTGTTGTGTTTCAAACAATTACAGAAAATAAAATTTTAACACCGAGTGTTATGGGGCTGGATTCTTTATATGTGTTTATTCAGTCTTGTATTGTTTTTTTATTTGGAGCAAAAAAACTTGTGTTGCTGGATAATTCTCTGCAATTTATTTTGTCTGTAGTTGCGATGATGATTGCTTCTTTGATAATTTACAAGATCGTGTTTAAGGAAGAGAGCCGCAATGTTTATACATTGGTATTGGTTGGAATGATTATGGGGACGTTTTTCTCGGGGATTGCTTCTTTTCTGCAGTTAATGATTGATCCAAATGAGTTTGCGATTCTCCAAGGAAAATTATTTGCTAATTTTAAAAATGTAGATGAAAATCTTTTGGTGATTTCTTTCGTGATTGTGGCTATGCTTTTTATCATTTCAAGAAAAGATATTTCAGCGTTTGATGTGCTTGGTCTTGGACGAGAGACTGGTATTAGTCTTGGTATTGATTATCATCGCTTTGTGCGGCGTACGATGTTGATTATTGCTGCAATGGTGTCTGTGTCCACGGTACTTGTTGGGCCGATTACTTTTCTAGGCATTTTGCTCGTGAGTCTGTCTCGAGAATTATTAAAGACGTATCGGCATTGCTATATCATTTTAGGGGCTGTGTTGATGGGAGTTATTGCGCTTCCTGTAGGTCAGGTTATGGTAGAACATGTGTTTAATGGTAAGACGACGCTTAGTGTTATTCTTAACTTTATCGGAGGCATCTATTTTGTCTTTATTTTGTTGAAGGAGAGTAAAAATGATTGAGATAAAAGAGGCTACGAAATTATATGGTGGTAAGGCGGTGGTAGATGCTGTTTCTGCTAAATTGCAAGAGGGACACCTTACCGCATTTATTGGAAGTAATGGTGCAGGAAAGAGTACCTTGCTTTCTATGATAAGCCGACTTTTAAAGATGGATGACGGTACGATTAAAATCGATGATATAGAACTGCGACAATGGGATCAAGAGGCATTGGCAAAAAAAATCTCTGTCCTTCGGCAGACGAACCATATTAATTTGCGGCTTACTATTCGTGAACTTGTAAGTTTTGGTCGGTATCCTTACTCGAAGGGGAATCTTAATGCGCAAGATCGCTTAAAAATTGATGAAGCGCTGGAATATACTGGTATTTTGGATATGCAGGACAGATATTTGGACCAGCTAAGCGGCGGGCAGCGGCAGATGGCCTATATTTCAATGGTAATTGCACAGGATACAAAGTATATTTTTCTCGATGAACCGTTGAATAATTTGGATATGAAGCACTCGGTACAATTGATGAAGATCTTGCGAAAATTAGTAGATGAACTTGGCAAGACGATTATTATTGTGATTCATGATATCAATTTTGTTTCCTGCTATGCAGATGATATTCTAGCTTTGCGTAAGGGAAAATTAATCAAAAACGGGAGTGTGCATGAAATTATCAATTCTCAAGTACTGGCAGAGATTTATGATATGCAGATCGATATCAGCAAGGTAAAGGGAAATGATATTTGTGTTTACTATACTTAATGTTTTATTTAAAACAAATTTGCAAAAAAATAAAAGATTCTGAGGAGGTTATGATGAAAAAAGTAGCTGTATTTATTTTGTCTATCTGCATGATGGGAGCTTTATTAACGGGGTGCACAGGTGCAAGTGCAACAGAGTCTTCGAATGTCGCTAAAAAAGGTCCGACGATATCTGTGACACATAAATTGGGTGCTGCAGAAGTTCCGCTCAATCCAAAGCGCGTAGTTGTATTGGATTATAGTGTACTGGATTCGCTGGATTTTTTAGGGGTACAACCTGAGCTTATGATACCACAAAAGGATCTTCCTCCTTATCTCAAGAAGTATAAAGCTTCTTCTTATAAGGATGCAGGGGATGTAAAGGAACCAAATGTCGAGGCTGTAAATGAATTTAAGCCGGATCTTATCATCATCAGTGGGCGTCAAGCGGATTTATATAAAGAGTTCTCCGCAATTGCACCTACAATTTATGTGGATGTAGATTACACGAAATATTGGGATGAGGTTGAAAAACAAAATCTGTTGATTGGCGAAATGTTTGGCAAGAAAGCAGAGGTTGAGAAAAAATTAGCGGAAATTAAAACAAAGGTTTCTGAGGTGAGGTCGATCGCAGAAAAAGGAAACAGCAACAGTTTGATTGTTATGACAAATGATGGCAGATTAAGCGCTTACGGGCCCGGTTCTCGTTTTGGGTTAATTCATGATTTGCTTGAAATAAAGCCTGTCGATTCTGCGATTGCAGTAAGTAAACATGGTATGGAGATAGGATTTGAATATATTGCTGAAAAGAATCCAGATAGTCTGTTTGTCGTTGATCGTACGGTTGTAATTGGTGGCACGAATCTAGCTTCAAAAACACTTGATAACGATCTAGTGAAGGGAACAAAGGCCGGCAAAAATGGTAAAATCATTTATCTTGATCCAGGGACATGGTATTTATCCGGTTATGGATTGGAATCTATTCCTATGATGTTAGACGAGGTTTCTATAGCCCTCCAATAGGATTGTGTGGAAAAAAGGGGGCTATTTAGATTCGAAATTTAACAAATTCCTTTGTAGCTCGAAGTAGTGCTCGTGTAGGCAACAACTTCTTGTAGACAAAAAATTTAGGAAGAATTCGTCAGCACAATGAAATTATAGTATAATTGGGATAAGTATATATCGTATCGTATATATTAACTTTAGAGAAAAAAGATGGATATCGTAGAGGAGGACCACAATGTCGTTAGAAATTGGTCATGTTTATCATGGATTTAAGTTACTTGAAACAAAAGAAGTAAAAGAAATAAATGCAGTAGTCAATATGTTTTACCATGAGAAAAGTGGTGCGCGGCTACTGTTTATGAAAAATGAGGATGATAATAAAGTTTTTTCAATTACGTTCCGTACACCCCCTACTGATAGTACAGGAGTAGCACATATAGTTGAACATTCCGTATTATGTGGTTCGAGAAAGTTTCCAATGCGCGAGCCGTTTGTCGAACTCGTAAAAGGATCGTTAAATACGTATTTAAATGCAATGACATTTTCCGATAAAACCATGTATCCTGTTGCAAGCCGGAATGACAAAGATTTTCAAAATCTAATGGATGTTTACTTGGATGCAGTCTTTTATCCATGCATGTATGAATGTCCTGAAATCTTGATGCAGGAAGGCTGGCATTATGAAGCAGAAGAGCGTGATGCTGAGTTAAAGTATAAAGGCGTTGTATATAATGAAATGAAAGGCGCGTTTTCTTCCCCAGAGGCAATCTTAGATAAAGAGATCATTACTTCGTTGTTTCCAGATACAACGTATGGGTTTGAATCTGGCGGAGATCCAGAAGTAATTCCGGATCTCACACAGGAAATGTTTTTAGCGTTTCATAAAAAATACTATCATCCATCCAATAGTTATATTTACTTATATGGTGATCTTGATATTTTAGAAAAATTGGCATTCCTTAATGATGCGTATTTAAAAGATTTTGATAAAATTTCTATAGATTCCAGCATTCAGGAACAAGCTTTATTTCAGGATAAAAAAGATGTAACAGAGTATTATCCGATTTCGCCAAATGAACAGACCGCCGATAAAACTTTCTTAAGTTGGAATTGTATTGTGGGTAAGGCAAATGAAAGTGAAATTATGCTTGCTATGCAAATTTTAGAGCACTTTTTGCTGCGTACACAGGCTGCGCCATTGAAGAAAGCTTTAGTCGATGCCGGTATTGGAAAAGATGTATTAAGCTCTTTTGGCGATGGTGTTTTACAGCCAACATTCAGTATTATAGCGAGTGGCGCAGATGAAAAAAATAAAGAGAAATTTGAGCAGATCATCCGTCAGACGCTAGAAGATCTAGTACGAGATGGCATTGATAAAAAATTGATTGAAGCATCGATTAATTTATTGGAATTTAGACTGCGGGAAGCTGATTTCGGTCAAAGTCCAAAAGGTTTAATTTATAATATTAAATTGATGCACAGCTGGTTGTACGATGAAAGTCCATTGCTTTATTTAGCCTATGAAGAAGCTTTAAATCATATTAAAGCGGCATTGACTACAAATTATTTTGAAAAAGTGATTCAAGAGCGTTTGTTGGGGAATCAGCACGTGACTTTGGTGACCTTAAAACCGAAACAAGGCCTAGGGGAAGAAAAAGCAAAAGAAGTTCGTACACGGCTCGCAGCGTATAAAGCGGATTTATCAGAAAAGCAGATGGAAGAACTGATAGAAATGACAAGAAAACTGCGTAAACGCCAAGAAACACCGGATTCTCCGGAGGTACTTGCATCTATTCCATTATTGGAGTTAAAGGATATTGAAAAAAAATCAGAGCAATTGATTTTGACGGAAAAAACAATCCAAGATTGTAAAGTCTTATTGCATCCAATTGTGACAAATCAAATTGCTTATTTGAATTTGTATTTTGATGCTGCAGTTGTGCCGCAGGCTCTATTACCATATGCTTATCTATTTGCTGAATTACTTGGCAAGGTCGATACTGCTAAATATACGTATGGCGAGCTTGCCAACGAGATCAATATTAGCACCGGTGGAATTGGATTTGATGTGATCGCTTATACGACGAGTGATGATATGGATGCATATTATCCTAAATTTAAAATCAAAGCAAAAGCTTTAGTACAAAAGCTACCAGAGCTGTGTAATTTAATTGCAGAAATTATCAGCAAGAGTAAATTTGATGATAAAAAACGGATAAAAGAATTGATTGAGCAAACGAAATCAGCGCTTGAAATGTATTTGCTCCGAAATGCCCAACAAGTGGTAGCCAGTCGTATATTATCTTATTTTTCACCAGCGGGAAAATACAATGAACAAGGACTTCTTTCTTTCTATGAATTTATCGTAGATTTAGATAAAAACTATGAAACAAAATTCGCAGAAATGAAAGAAAAATTTGCGCAATTGACAACGCTGATCTTCAATAAGAATACGATACTGACAAGTGTTACTTTGGAAGAGGAAAATTATCAAGCGTTTGAATCTGCTTTCACGGGGCTTTTAAATGTGTTGGCGGTAAACGAAGCAGCAAAGCAAAGCTATCAATTTGAAGTAAATAAGCTAAATGAAGGATTGATGACTTCCAGTAAAATTCAATATGTTGCGAAAGGCGCGAATTTTGGTAAACTTGGATTTAAATATACTGGCAGTTTAAAAGTATTAGAGACGATTCTGCGTTACGACTATATGTGGAATAAAATTCGTGTTCAGGGCGGGGCTTATGGAGCCTTCACCCAATTTAGACGCAATGGGAATATGGTGTTTGGTTCCTATCGTGATCCAAACCTAGTAGAAACCATTGATGTGTACAATAAAACTGCTGATTATTTGCGTAATTTTGAGGTCAGTGAACGAGAAATGACGAAGTATATTATTGGAACAATGAGTAATTTAGATGCACCATTGACTGCGCAAATGAAAGGTGAAATTGCTGCGGAATGCTTTATTCGAAGCATTACACAGGAAGATATTCAAAAAGAGCGGGATCAAATTTTGGCAACACGACAAAAAGATATCGTAAATTTAGCCGATCTAATTGAAGCCTGTATGAAAGAAAATTACCTTTGTGTGTTGGGTAGTGAAGAAAAAATTGGTGCCCATAAAGAAGTCTTTGGCAAATTGAAAAGCGTATTTGCTTAAACGGTTCGACATTTATTAAAGCGTTGTTCTTTCTAAAAGAGGTTACGAAGTATCTATATAAGAATACTTCGTAACCTCTTTTGTTGTGTATTTTGACAGTAAAGAAACGAAATAGATACAATGTAGTAAAGTTGGAAATTGCAAGCACTTCATTTTGAATATAAAAATGGTAATATTTTATAATGATAAAATAAGGTATTATATTTACATGGTAGAGTGATATAATGATTTTATCTGGATGGAGGGATTGTAATGCTCATTGACTTACATTGTGATACGATCTCAGTTTTGCTAAATAAAGACAAAACTGAAAGCTTGAAGAGAAATCATTTATGTGTAGATATAGAAAAATTGAAGCAGAGTGGCTCTTTGGCACAATTTTTTGCTTTATATATTGATAAAAATGCAGTGGTGAATCCATTTGAAACGGCAATGCGTATGCTAGATAAATTTTATTCTGAGCTTGATTTAAATTCGGCAGATATCGCAGTAGCCAAAAATTACAATGAGATGATGACCAACAAAGCGAATGGGAAAATTTCAGCTTTTTTAACCATCGAAGAAGGTGGCGTCATCAAAGGCGAGCTTGCGAATTTGCGTAATTTCTATCGTTTAGGTGTGCGCTTAATGACGTTAACCTGGAATTATCCGAATGAAATTGGTTATCCGAATTTTGAATGGCAGTATCAAAAGCAAGGCTTGACTGAATTCGGTAAATGCGTAGTTGCAGAGATGAATCGTTTGGGGATGTTAATTGATGTATCGCATCTTTCCGATCAAGGCTTCTATGACGTAGCAATCCTTTCAAAAGCACCTTTTATTGCATCGCATTCTAATAGTCGGGCGATCACCAATCATCCGCGTAATTTAACAGATGATATGATACGAAAGATTGCCGAACATGGTGGTGTCATAGGGTTAAACTTTGCAGCAGCCTTTCTAGGAGAAAGCCCGACGAGTCGCATCGAAGATATGATTCGGCATGTAAAACAAATCTATAAAGTGGGCGGAATTGATGTCTTGGCAATTGGTACGGATTTTGATGGAACAGCACCGAATTTTGATATCGTACATATTGGACATATGGATAAATTACGAGATGCTTTGCAAGAAAATGGTTTTACCGCAGCTGAATTAGATAAGATTTGGCACAAAAATAGTGAACGGGTCATTCGAGAGGTTTGCTAAAAACAGAAATAAGATTGACAGTATATAGGGGAATTCCTATAATGAAAAGGATACATAATACAAGGAGTTTTAGTAATGAAAAAGTCGAATCCGAATAAGAGACATATGAGTGATCCACGTAATAAAAGACAACATATTTTAGATGCTGCCTATATCGTTTTCTCTAGGAAGGGATTCCATCGGGCAACTGTTGATGAAATTATTGCTTTAGCTGATACAGGAAAAGGAACTGTATATAATTATTTTGTGAATAAAGAACAGCTTTTTTATACTCTGGTTAAAGAACATAGTGACCCATTTCATAAAAAAATTGAAGAGATTGTTGCCAGTGATCTGTTGGCGATTGAAAAGATAGCGATTATGACGAAAGTATTTTTGGAATTCTATTCAAAAAATGCTGATCTATGGCGCGTGTTATTGCATGAAATGCGTGCTTTTGGAGAAGCTGGCTGTTCGGAACTTGATAAAGACCAGCATGAAAAATATAAGAAAAATTTTGAAGATACGATAAATTTACTGGAAGTCGTACTAACACAGGGCATAGAACAAAATTCAATTCATGAATGCAATACGAAATTGGCTGCATATGGTTTGTTTAGTGCTATTATTGCGATTGTATTTCAAGATTTAGTTGGGGATGATATGGAGGTAACAGCGCAAAAGATAGCGAATACATTTTTATTTGGGATAGCTATACAATCGCCAAAAAAAACATAAGGTGTAATAGTATAGAGTTACAGGGGGCAAAATTTTAAGTGGAAATTGATATTAGCGATAAAGTCAATAAGATGGTTAGATACGGATTTTTAACTGTATTGCTACTTACGATTGTATGCAGTGGAACAGTTTGGTGGTGGCAGCAGAGTCATGGGTATTTATTAATTCATAATGCCATTGTTAAAGGCGTCGGTGTGAACGCAAGCGTGAAAGTAGCCGGACAAGTCACGGAAATCGTTGTAAACGACGGCGATATGGTAGAAGCGGGGCAAACTTTAGCTAAGATAAAAATAAAGACATCCCCAGAACAAATAAAACAATTGGAGACTGCAGTCGAAACAGCAAAACTGCGGTATAATGAACTGCTAACCAGACCAGGCCAAACGACAGCTTCAGCTGCACCAGCCGCGAGTAATCGAGGCGATACAGATGCAGCACAGGCTGCCTTAGACAAGGCGGCTTCTAATAAAGAACGAATGGATAAATTATTTGCGATTGGTGCGATTAGTGCAGTGCAGCGAAATAATGCAGACCGTGCTTATCAAGCTGCCCAAGAGGCACTCAATGCGGCGCAACAGACCCAGAGCATGCCACAGGAAAATTTTGCGCAGACCAACAGAAGTCAAGATCATGCACAATTATTAAAATTGGCACAGTTCCAATTGGAGCAGGCAGAGTCTGCATTAAAGGCTTCGAAAGAAGGCGAACAAATTACACCTGTCCTAGCACCTGTGGCTGGCACGGTGAATTTTACCAACGTGAACGCTGGAGAAGACATAGAAGCAGGACAGCCAATTTTTACGATTGGGGAAACAAATAATGTATGGGTTGAAGTACAAGTGGACGAGAAGCAAATAGAAAAAATAAAACTTGGCCAATATGTTGATTATGATATTGAAGCATATCCAGGTGAAAGTTTTAAAGGAACAATTTTTGAAATTGCATCTGAAATGCCACAAGACGAAGAATCTATGCAAGGCCTGCCAGTTAAAATTTCATTACCGGCTGATACGGATCATACTTTTAAATCGGGGATGAAAGTCAATATAAAAATTAGAACAAAATAAAAATAATCTGTCTCTTTTTTATAGAGGCAGATTATTTTTATTTTCGTATTTTCACAAGTTAAAGAATAAAAGAAATAAAGAAGGAAAATAATGAAATAAGCAGAATACCTTATATAATAAATCAAATTGTTAGGAGTGTTTGAATTGTCTTCAAATCCAAAATTAAAAGATGAATTAACCGATCAACTATTTCAGGCAGTATTATTATTGAAAGATACAGAAGAATGCTATCAATTTTTTGAAGATATATGTACAATTAGTGAAATTAAATCGTTAGCGCAACGGCTGGAAGTGGCAAAAATGCTGCGTGACGGTCACACTTATGATGATATTGTTGCACGTACTGGTGCGAGTACGGCAACAATTAGCCGTGTAAAACGTTGCCTGCATTATGGTGCGGATGGATACAAAGTCATATTAGAACGGTTAAGCGAAGCTGAAAAAGGATAGGAGTTTTAAAATGAGCAGCAATGAATTTGTATTGCAGATTCCCTATGGAACAAGAGATTTTTTACCGCATGAAGCAGCTTGTAAGCGGGCAATTGAAGCGAAAATCGCAGAAACTTTTGTAAAATGGGGTTATGATGAAGTGGTTACCCCAACGATTGAATATCTAGATGTGCTTACGATTGGCAATGGGCGAGATGTGGAACCACAAATGTTTAAATTTTTTGATAAAAATAATCGCACATTGGCACTTCGGCATGATATGACTACGCCGATTGCCAGAGTCGCGGCAAGTCGGTTGCACGAGGAAAAATTCCCACTTAAATTATCCTATATTACAAATGTCTACCGTTATGAACAAGCACAAACGGGACGCCAATGTGAGTTCTATCAAGCTGGTGTCGAATTAATGGGTGCAGAGAATGCAAGTGCCGATGCTGAAGTGATAGCATTGTCTATTGAACTGCTTTTACAAGCCGGTCTTAAAAATTTTCAGGTCAGTTTGGGACAGGTAGAATTCATTCATGGCGTCATGGAAGAACTTAATATAGCTGCAGAAAAGCAGCAAGCAATCAAACAAGCTATGGTAACGCGTGATTTGGTTGGGCTTGGAGCAATGCTGGATCAGACAGCGTTAACAAGTCAGGCGAAAGAACTTTTAAAACGCATTCCGTTATTACATGGAAAAGAAGACATGTTGAAACAAGCTTATTCGATGGTTTGCAATGAACAAAGTAAACGGGCTTTAGATCATTTAACAGAAATTTATGAAGTATTAAAAGGCTATGAACTTGAGTCCTATGTAAATTTTGATTTAGGTGTGATTCGTGACTTTAATTATTACACAGGGATGGTCTTTGAAGTTTATACGCCGGGTCTAGGGTTCCCTTTATGCGGCGGCGGCCGATATGATCATATGTTATCCGACTTCGGAACTGCTTGTCCTGCTACTGGATTCGCACTGGGCATTGAAAGAGTTATGCTGGCACTAGAACGTCAACAGCTTCCAAAAGCGACGATCAAAAAAGATCTTTATATTGCTTGGCAGGCAGGTCACGAATTGGAAGCTATTAAAAAGGCAAAAAAAATGCGGGCTGAAGGCAAGTCGGTAGAAGTGGCATTGTGGGCACAACAAAAAGATGAAGCCGAAAAATATCAACATGCCAAAGGGTATCAAACGTTGATATATATAGGATAAATAAAATGCTAAAACGAATAAGGCAAGTTGTTTCAGCAATGACTGCTGAAATCTATACAGAAGACAAACAGTTTATTCAAAAGCATTTAGAAGAAAATGAACAAAAATTATTCTGGTCAATGAATCTGCCTGATCAAAGGCATGCGCTCAATGTTGCTTATACGGCAATTCAATTCGCAAAAAAAATCCCTGATCTTAATAGAGAAAAGTTAATCAAACTGTCTTTATTGCATGATGTAGGGAAAGTACGTGGAGACGTGAGCACTTTAGATAAAATTATAACGGTAGTGGCATATAAATTTGCCCCCCATTGGTCAGAAAAATGGGGGAAGCATGGCAAGGGAAACAAAATAGACAATCTGCGGCATGCGTTCTATATCTATTTTTATCATCCAAAGATTAGTAAAGAGAAACTTAAAGCCATTGGTTTAATGGATCTAGCAGAACTTGTTTCCAAACATCATGAAGCTCCAACAGATGATGATCCGTTGGAGCTTGTGATCTTACGTGACGCAGATGATGCAAATTAATATCCAGCTTGTTTATTAATGATATTAAGCATTTCTGAATCATTATTAAATTTATTGAGATTTTCGATAAATAATTTAATTGCCCGGTCAAGATAATATGGTGAATTTGCTGCAATATGTGGTGTAATCATAAGATTATCTAGAGTCCAAAGCGGAGAATCTTCCGGAAGCGGTTCTTGTGCAAATACATCCAGAGCAGCTCCTTTGATGATTCCGGTTTGCAGGGCTGTAATTAAATCAGCTTCATTTACGATTGCGCCGCGGGCAACATTGATAAAGTAAGCTGATTTTTTCATATTCCGAAAAGTTTCAATCGAAAACAATTCTTTCGTTTCCTGTGTCAGCGGTAAGGTCACGACAACAAAGTCGGCAGACGATAATAAATGTGGCAATTGATCCATCGTGTAGAGTTTGTCAACAAAAATTTCCTGCGTCATTGTGCGTTTCGTAGCAATGACTTTCATTCCGAGACATTTCGCACGTTTGGCAATTTCGCGGCCGATACTTCCAAGACCGACGATTGCAATCGTCTTATCATAAAGTTCTTCTAAAGATACCTGATGCTGCCAAATTTTTGATTTTTGATTCTCATAAATTCGCTGTAGATTTCGTGTGAAAGTCAACATCATAGCTAAAACGTGTTCTGCCATTGGTATTCCATGAATACCGCGTGAGTTCGTCAGGATAATATCAGAGCTTACGAGTTCTGGTGAAAGTAATTGATCTACACCAGCGCTGAGTGCATGCACCCATTTAAGGCGCTTGGCTTTTGGCAGTAAATCGCGGATGTCATGCTGTCCCCAAGTAATTAATATATCCGTATCTTCAATATAATTGATGGCTTCATATTTGTTACATTCTGTTACGTTGATATCCAGCCCAGCTTCTTGGATCAGGTTCTTTTGCTTATCGCTTAATCGCTGCACTACAAGGATATTTAGTGAAGGCATGATGAATATCTCCCTTTATCTATTGTTTTTCATGCGCAATGGTTTTTTATTACGCACTATATACTATTCTACATATAGCTGAAAATCCCTACAAATAGGTTGACGAATCTATTGATGAATGCTAATATAGTAACATATCATCACTTTAAATAGTTAAAGTGATGAATTTTATAGGAGGTTTCTCATGACTTCGAATGATATGGATTACTTAACCGTTGCCTTGCCTAAGGGAAAATTATTTCAGCCATCAGCAGATATTTTAGCCAAGATTGGATACACGGCTGAAGGTTTAAGCGAGAAATCACGTAAATTAGTCATTGTAAATGAAGAAAAAAAGATAAAATTTATTATAACAAAAACAGTGGATTTACCGACTTATGTTGAATATGGTGCTGCAGATATTGGCATTATAGGCAAAGATATTTTATTAGAAGAAGGTAAAAATGTATATGAGCTGTCAGATTTGAAATATGGATTTTGCCGATTGATGGTTGCCGTGCCCAAAGCATTGTTGAAGGAAAAATTAAGTGATTATGCGCATATGCGTGTAGCTACAAAATTTCCTAAGATCGCAGAGCGTTTTTTCCAGAGTAAAGGAATTCAAATGGAATTTATTAAACTCAATGGATCAATTGAACTTGGACCGATGGTCGGACTTGCTGAAATTATTGTAGATATCGTAGAAACTGGTCGTACATTAAAAGAAAATAATCTAATTGAAATTGCGCAAATTTCAGATGCAACTGCACGCTTTATTGCAAATCGAGTCAGCTTTAAAATGAAATTTGATCGCATTCATCAAATGGTGGAAGATTTACGATTGATTGTGGAAAGCGAGGGGACAAAATGAGATTGGTGGATACTGCATTCTTCACAGAGGATGAAATAGCAAAATTGCTCCAAAAGCCGGCTTTTGATGAAGTTGCATTAAGTGATCGTGTGAGAGAAAAAAATAAAATTTTATTTGGTAAAGATTTGTCTGCTGCTGAAATTGTCAACGAAATTGTGCAAGCTGTTCGTAAAGAGGGCGATGCTGCGATCATTCGATACACAAAATTAGTGGATGGTGTGGATTTCAACAATACATCATTCTTCGTTACAGCAGAAGAATTCGCAGAAGCCGAAAAATTGGTGGATATAGATGTAATGACTTCTATAAAAAAAGCTGCGAATAATGTTCGGAAATATCATGTTGAACAAAAGCCAAAATCTTGGCTGACGTATCGTGAGCATGGAGCAATGCTGGGACAATCTTGTATTCCTTTGGACAGAGTAGGCATTTATGTACCCGGTGGTACGGCGGCGTATCCGTCATCTGTGATTATGAATGCGGTTCCGGCAGCTGTTGCGGGCGTAAAAGAGATTGTGATGGCAGTTCCTCCAGACGCTGCCGGCAAAGTCAATCCATACGTTTTAATGGCAGCCCGTGAAGCTGGGGTATCAAAAGTTTTAAAAATAGGCGGTGCACAGGCAATTGCGGCATTGGCTTTTGGGACTGAGACAGTGCCAAAAGTAGATAAGATTACTGGCCCGGGGAATATTTTTGTAACACTTGCGAAGAAAGCCGTATATGGTCATTGTGATATCGATATGCTTGCCGGACCAAGTGAGATTTTAATTGTGGCGGATCAAACGGCGAATGTAGATTATGTCGCAGCTGATATGCTAAGTCAGGCTGAACATGATCCGCTCGCTACAAGTATTGTGATTACGGATAGCTTGGCGCTTGCAAAAGCGGTGGAAAGTGCAGTAGAAAAGCAACTTGCGAAATTGCCGCGACAAGACATTGCGCGTACTTCTTTAGATCATAATGGAATTATTATTGTAGCAAAAGATCTTATGCAAGCAATACAACTGGCGAATATTTCTGCTCCAGAGCATTTAGAAATTTTGACAGCGGAGCCATTTTCTTTGTTACCCTATATTCGTCATGCCGGCGCTGTTTTTTTAGGTCCATATTCTCCGGAGCCTTTGGGCGATTATTTTGCTGGGCCGAATCATGTTTTACCAACAGGCGGTACAGCACGTTTTTATTCGGTATTAAATGTGGAAACGTTTATGAAACGTACGAGTATTATTTCTTATACTGCACCGGCTCTAGCTGCGGTTAAAGAAGATATTATACGCATGGCGGAGGCCGAAGGACTACAAGCACATGCAAATGCAATTAGAATGAGAGGTTAAGTAAATGAAATATAGAGTAGGATTAAATGAATTGCCAACCTATGATGTATCAGAACAAGATTGGAACATCAAATTAAATGCGAATGAAAGTAATTTAAATTTGCCGCCATTGGTAGAAGAACGTGTAGTAAACCGATTGGCAAGCATCGCTTTTAATCGGTATCCCGATACTGAAAGTGATGATTTAAAAGATCTTCTTGCACAAAATTTCCAGGTGAAACCGCAAAATATTTTACTCGGCAATGGTTCCAGTGAAATTTTAGAGAAATTATTTTTTGCTTTTGGAGGACCTGATCGAAGTATAGTGTTTCCAGTACCATCTTTTTCTATGTATAAAATTTATGCACACCTAAGTGAAGCCATTGCGATCCCCGTAGAATTGGAAGAAGATTATACGTTAGATCCAGAAAAAATCATAACAGCAGCCAAAGAAAATCAGGCAAAATTAGTGGTTTTATGTACGCCTAATAATCCAACCGGGAATGCGATTCCATTAATGGACATTGAAAGGATTGCCAAGAATACAGATTGTCCGTTAGCGATTGATGAGGCTTATGTGGAGTTTCATGGAATATCAGCCGTTCAGTTACTTGAAAAATATCCAAATATCATCATTGCTCGTACTTTTTCAAAGGCGTACGGATTGGCGGCAGCGCGTATTGGCTATATGTTGGCAAATGAAGAAATCATACAAATGGTAAGCAAATCTTGTATGCCATATCATATCAATACCTTGACCCTGGCAACTGCGGCAATTGTATATCAAATGCGTGATGAATTTGTACCACGTATCCAGATGTATGTTGCGGAACGTAAACGCATGGCAGAGCAGTTGTCGAAATTAGCAGGGATTACAGTATATCCTTCAGATACGAATTTCATCTTAATCAAATATGCAAATGCTGCTGCATTAAATGCACACTTAGAAAATTTGAAAATCGGTATCAGGAGTTTTGGCGATGCGCCGCGTCTGGAAAATTGTTTGCGTATTACAGTGGGAACTCGTGAAGAAAATGATACTTGGGTTAAGGTGCTAAAAGACTTTATTGAAAGGGGCTAGGCATCATGCGAGAGGCAGAAATAGCACGAAAAACAGCTGAAACAGATATTAAGGTAAAGGTCAATCTTGATGGTGAAGGAAGTTCACAGATTGCTACTGGGATTGGATTTTTTGATCATATGTTAATTCTCCTAAGTAGACATGGTTTGTTTGATATGGTCGTCAGTTGTACAGGTGATTTGCAAATTGATGGGCATCATACCGTGGAGGATATAGGAATTTGTTTAGGGCAGGCCTTTCAAGAAGCAGTTGGCGATAAACAGGGAATAAAACGTTATGGCACTAGTTTCGTACCAATGGATGAAGCTTTAGCTATGGTATCTTTAGATTTGAGTGGACGTGCATATCTGATTTATGATGTTAAGCAACCATTAACACCGATGATCGGGACGTACGATAGTGAACTGACAGAAGAATTTTTACGCGCGTTTGTAAATCATGCTGGCATTACCTTGCATGTAAAACTTTTGCATGGCAAGAATTCACATCATATTGTAGAGGCAATATTTAAAGCGCTTGGAAGAGCTTTAGGTGAGGCTTGCGAAAAAGATCCGCGTATTAAAGGCGTCATGTCAACGAAGGGAATGCTATGATTTTTTGTGTGATTTCGTCTAACAATATTTGAAACAGGTCTGTCTTTATGGGAGGATAAGCAATGATTGCAATTATAGATTATGGGATGGGAAATCTATTTAGTGTAGAGAAAGCTTTTGTAAAACTTGGTGCGGATGTTGTTGTTACACGTGATGCAGCGTGCATTGCCAGGGCAGATAAGGTCGTTTTACCAGGCGTGGGTGCTTTTGGCGACTGTATGAAAAATTTAGAGACATCGGGATTGATACCAATCATTATGGAATCAGCAGACGCCGGTAAGCCGTTTTTAGGTATTTGTCTGGGGTTGCAAGTGCTGTTTGAGGGGAGTGAAGAGGCTCCGGGCATAAAAGGTTTGGGTATTTTGAAGGGAATGGTAAAGAAAATAACGGCTCCGGGTTTTAAGATTCCACATATGGGCTGGAACCAACTGCAAATGGAAAGAAAAACTCCATTACTAGATTGTCTGCCGCAAAATCCATATGTTTATTTTGTGCATAGTTTTCATGCGGTGCCGAGTGAACCAGATATTGTAACTGCTTTTACCGTGTATGGAGAAAAAATAACTGCGGCGGTTGGCAAAAAAAATGTGCAAGCAATGCAATTCCATCCAGAAAAATCGAGTTGTGTAGGGCTTAAAATTTTAGAAAATTTTATTCGTCTTTAATTATGATAGTAAGGAGTTTGTTCGATGATTATTTTTCCTGCAATAGATATTCGTGATGGTAAATGTGTACGGTTGACAGAAGGGCGTTTTGATCAAGAAACTATTTTCGCTGATGATCCAACGGTTATGGCGAAAAAATGGGCAATGCTTGGCGCTGAATTTTTGCATATCGTTGACTTGGATGGGGCAGTTGCGAAGAAATCTGTGAATTTGCCAGCGATTCAGGCAATTCTTGAAAATGTGCAAATTCCCATTCAATTGGGCGGGGGAATTCGGACGATGCAAGATATTGAAAACGTGCTCAAGTTAGGCGTGAATCGTGTGATTTTAGGTTCGGTTGCCGTGCAAAATCCAGCACTGGTAAAAGAGGCTTGTGAAAAATTTCAGGATAAAGTTGTGGTTGGCATTGACGCGAGAGATGGAGTTGTAGCTGTAGACGGCTGGGCCGTTTCCGGGGGAATAGAAGCAGAGAAACTTGCAAAAAAAATGGCGGCAGTTGGTGTGACACGCATTGTATATACTGATATTTCTCGTGATGGTACATTGCGTGGTGTGAATACTGAAGAGACGGCAAACGTTGCCAAGATCAGTGGTGTTAAAGTCATTGCTTCTGGTGGGGTGCGGTCGATACAAGACATCCTTGACCTCAAAAAAGTGGAATCCGATGGTGTAGAAGGTGTAATTGTAGGAAAAGCAATTTATACGAATTCTCTTGATCTAAGAGAAGCATTAAAAGTGGCAAAGGGGAATAAAGATGTATACAAAAAGAATTATTCCATGCCTTGATGTAAAAGATGGCCGTGTAGTAAAGGGAACAAATTTTGTTGGTCTGCGTGATGCGGGAGATCCAGCAGAACTTGCAGCAGTTTATGATAGAGAACTTGCTGACGAACTCATTTTGCTCGATATTACTGCTTCTAATGAACAACGTAAAACGATTGTAGAGGTTGTTGCAGATTGTGCTTCGCAGGTGTTTATTCCCTTTACAGTGGGTGGGGGAATTCGTAGTGTCGAAGATATTCGCAAGCTATTAAAAGTTGGGGCAGACAAGATATCTTTGAACACAGCTGCCGTCAAGAATCCTAGTTTAATTGCTGAAGGTGCCGAAAAATTTGGCCGTCAATGTGTCGTACTTGCTGTTGATACACGGCGATGCGGTGAGCAGAAATGGGAAGTATATATCAATGGCGGACGAACACCGACGGGTATTGATTGTATAGAATGGGTAAAAGAAGCTGTTCACTTAGGTGCAGGGGAAATTCTTTTAACGAGTATGGACTGTGATGGTACAAAAGATGGTTATGATATTTTACTTACACGTACAGTATCAGAAGCAGTGCATGTCCCCGTCATTGCCTCTGGTGGTGCAGGAGAATTGGAGCATTTTTACGAAGTATTAACGAGTGGCAAGGCGGATGCTGTGCTTGCCGCATCTGTTTTTCATTATGGAAAATTTACGGTTCGGCAGGTAAAAGAATATTTAAAATGTCGCGGTTTGGGGGTTAGAATATGAATTTCGATACGATTCAATTTGATGAACACGGTTTAGTGCCGGCAATCATTCAGGATGAAGCAGGACAAGTGCTGATGCTTGCTTATATGAACAAAGAATCTTTGGAAAAAACGGTGGAAACCGGATTAACTTGGTTTTATAGTCGCAGTCGTAAAGGTTTATGGCAAAAAGGCGAGACTTCGGGTAACATTCAGATTGTGAAAGAAATTTCGTATGATTGTGATTGTGACACGTTGTTAGTCAAGGTTGAGCAAAAAGGCGCAGCCTGCCATACAGGGACATATTCTTGCTTTAATCGCAGACTTGGCGAATTTGAAAGTCACATGGCTGCACTATTTGATACAAATCAAGTATATAAAAATTCTGTATCGACCATTCTGCATGATCTTTATAATGTAATAAATGATCGTAAACTTCATCCTAAGGAAGGCTCCTACACCAACTTTTTATTTGAGCAGGGGCAGGATAAAATCTTAAAGAAAATAGGTGAGGAAGCGGCAGAGACGATTATCGCTTCAAAAAACATGAGCAAAGAAGAAATTCTTTACGAAATGAGTGATCTTTGGTATCATTGTTTAGTATTATTAGCTTTTCATAATATATCGCCGAGCGAATTGCTTGGAGAATTGCAAAATCGCAGAAGTGGTGGTGCGTATCACCAATTTACAAAACAAGAATAAATGGGGCGTGTTTAATGGGAAAATCTATTGGAATAGAGTTTATGGAAAAAACCAGATGTGATATTCTATCGCCAACTGATCGGGCAAAAGGACTGCCGCAGCCGCCGATTGAACTGTCAGCGGATGATTCGATAAAACGGATTCATTTGCCGGAGCCAGACTTATTAGAAGATAAACAAGTCAATTTTTTAGAATTGATAGAGCTGCGGACGAGTGTTCGTCAATATCATCAAACCAATCTTTCACTTAAAGATCTATCCTATTTGCTATGGTGTACACAAGGTGTAAAAATGGTAGCACCGACAGGCAAATCAACGTTGCGCAACGTGCCGTCGGCGGGAGCGCGACATGCGTTTGAAACCTATTTGCTGATCAATCAGGTAGACGGAGTAGAGGCTGGCTTGTATCGCTTTTTAGCGCTTGAACATGCATTGATAGCGGTTGATGTAACAGAAGGTATAAAAGACCAACTGACAGCAGCTTTTATGAATCAGAAAATGATTCCGACAAGTTCGGTTTCTTTCATATGGACGGCTATGGCAGAGCGTATGACATATGCTTATGGTGCGCGAGCGTATCGCTATTTACATTTGGATGCCGGACATGTTTGTCAAAATTTATATCTGGCAGCGCAGACAATTCATTATGGAACTTGTGCAATTGCACATTTCGATGATGAAAAAGTCAACCAATGTTTAAAAATAGATGGTGAAGATCAATTTGCAATTTATGCTGCGAGTGTAGGTAAATAATTCCTAAAAAACCAGAAATCGTTTTTAAAAGCGATGCTGGTTTTTGTTATTTTTACCATAACTGTTGCTTTGCTTGCATTTTATTAAAATTTTTTCATTTTCATATTGCCGAAATGCACATTTTAAGATAATATTTATATGTTAAAGTGTGATTTTATATTTCGTATATTATTGATAGTGGGTGAATTTGTGTATAGCTATATGATTAAAATGAAGTTACAAAAACTTGCGAGCGCAGTTCAGAATATTTTTCATGAAAACATGGGGTTTATCATTACTTTGTTTTTACTGAATTTTACGACGATGGCATGGTCTTTGATTGCCGAAGATAAAATAGAAGTCATGATTAGTTATGGGTTTAGCTTATTTTTTGCGGCGTTCGGTGTTGCAGCTTTTGTACAGATTTTGTATAATCCTGTTTTGAAAAATATGGTCAAAGCTGTAATCTTGGCGATTACAGGCGTTATCTTTATTGTAGAATTTTTTGCAATGTACAATTATAGTATTTTAATTGGAACAGGGATTATTAATTCTATTTTCGAGACGAATTATAGAGAAGCTGTAGAATTTTTTGAAATGTATGTTGGCGTTAAAGAATGTATTGGCGTTTTTGGAATTTTGGCAATTCTTTATTTCCTAAAAAAGAAAAGTTTTAGATTGGGCAAAATAAATCATACGAAACCCAACAAAGTTGTCATTGGGGTCTTGGCGTTGGGCTTTATTTATATGATTCGTATGGTATCTGTTTATGGTGAGTTTTTTACAGATCATCAATATCTACCGATCCAAAGAGCGTATGCATCTGCGCAGGTCGCAATGAAAAATATTGAAGCTTATAATAATTTAACCTCTAGATTAAATGATAAAATCGAGCTGACAGAGAACAATAGTAAAATTAAAAATGTTGTATTCATTTTAGGTGAATCTACAAACCGCAATCATATGGGGCTGTATGGTTATAATTTGCCAAATACGCCAAATTTACAGAAATTACAGGATGAAAATAATCTGTACACGTTTAAAGATGTAATTAGTCCACATTCAACGACCATTGCAGTATTAAGCAAACTGCTTACATTTTGCAATTTTGAATCGGATAAAGATTGGTATGAATATAATAATGTCGTAGACCTTATGAATGCTGCCGGATATAAAACATTTTGGCTGTCTAACCAAGAAAGTTCTGGTATATGGGGCAATGTTGCGCAGATTTTTGCACAGCATAGTAAAAAACATGAATTTACACGAATTCGGGATTCACGTGAAGATTATGGGGTAGTGGATGGAGAGTTATTTCCATTGATAGATCGTTCCCTGCAAGAACGTGAAGATAAAAATTTCTTTGTCATTCATTTAATGGGAGCACATGGATTATATTATAATCGCTTTCCTTACGCGTTTTCTAAATTTAATAAAGATGATATACCGCTAGATGTGAATGATGAGAAAAAAACGATTGTTGCACAATATGATAATGCGATTTATTACAATGATTACGTTGTCAATGAAATCATCAATCGGTTTAAAGATGATGAAACACTTGTCATTTATGTATCAGATCATGGAGAAGCGGTTTATGATGAATCCAATTTCTCAGGGCATATAGAAGAAAATCCAAATCGGCATATGATTGAGATTCCTATGATTATGTGGGCTTCTGATAAGTTTAAGGAAAAGTACCCAGATAAAATTGCAAGTATTGAAAACGCTTTAAGCAGACCATATATGACAGATGATATGATTCATACTGTGCTGGATCTTATGGAAATTAAGACGGCTGATTACGATCCTGCACGCAGTATTGTAAACGACCAATTCGATCCAACGAGAAAACGCATTTTTAATAATAAAGATTACGATTTAGAAATTAAAAATGGTGTAAAGAAACAATCTGAATCTTAAATTTAGATAGAATAAGGACAGATAGGCAGCGGGTCGGCTACCTATCTGTCTACTAGTTTATAAATGAACTTATTTTTTCGGGAAAATGATGAAGGGGGATGCTGCATTAAATGGTGTGCACCCCGTCAAGAGGGCAGTCAAAAAATATAAGAATTTTTTGTAGCTCATCGTAAGGATGGGCTATTTTTTATGCAGCGCTATAATGTTCATAATATTCGTAGGGAGTCATCACATTTAATCGACGCTGCAAACGTTCAAAATTGTAATAGTGAATATAGCTGCTAATTGCATGCATCAGGTCTTGTTTCCTTGCAAATTTATGACCATAATACATTTCACGCTTCAATACGCCCCAAAATCCTTCCATCGGTCCATTATCTATGCAATGACCAACTCGAGACATACTTTGTGTCATCTCATGTTCTATCAGTCTGCTATGAAAACTGCGGCTGGTATACTGAAATCCACGGTCACTGTGAAATAATGGATGTGCCTGTGGATTGTTTTTTACAGCTTCATCAAAAGTGTTAAAGACCAACTTGTTATTGTTGTGGTCGCTTAGTACATATGACACAATCCGGCGATCATATAAATCCAATATAGCACTCAGGTAGAGCTTATGGATAATCGGACCTATACAATATTTAAATTCCGTCACATCAGTCAGCCACTTTTCATTTGGTGCATCAGCATGGAATTGCCGGTTTAGAATGTTTTCTGCTGTGTAAGCTGGATCAGGTGCCCGGCGAGTACAACAGTTTTGCCGGTGTTTAATATTTGACTGGATGTGTAATTTACGGTCAATGCGCAGAATACGTTTATCATTTATATGCTCATGATGCCAACGGTTCANAAAAATGCGGCATCCCCTTAGTCTTTGCGTATCTGGCCTTTCCGTAAAAACACGCTCCGAAGGATGAAAAAGCCCTTTAATTTTTTAAAACAAGATGGTAATACTAAATATGGATGTGTCAGGGTATTTATATTTTCTATTGACAATTTTCATGGGAATGATTATCATATAAATATACACCACCCTGGTGGGGTGGTAGAATGCGGAATCGTGTTTTGGGATATGCTAGCTAGCAAACAAATTACGCATACTTTTGAATTTTGAAAGGAGCAAAAAATTTGAAGACGAAATTTGATATTACGGGCATGACATGTTCGGCGTGTTCTGCGCACGTAGAAAAAAGTGTACGTAAATTGCAAGGCGTAGAAGAAGTGACCGTAAACTTACTTGCGAATCATATGCAAGTTTCTTATAATGAAGATTTAGTAACTGAAAAACAGATCTGCGGTGCAGTTATTGCGGCCGGTTATGGTGCGACTGTAAATGCCCCGGGTGCTGTAAACAAGGATAATAAAGGGAAAGATGCACAGAATCAGGTACAAACAGAAATCGCACAAATGAAATTCCGTTTCTTTTTGTCGGTCGCTTTTTCGATTCCATTAATGTATATCGCGATGGCACATATGTTTTCATTACCATCTCCGGCATTTTTTCATGGAACAGAAAATGCACTCGGTTTTGTGTTCACACAATTTTTATTAACACTCCCGATTGTATATGTGAATCGTAAGTATTTTTCCAATGGCTTTAAGACCTTGTTTAAAGGGACACCGAATATGGATGCGCTTATTGCAATTGGATCGTCAGCAGCGCTTATATATGGTATTTTTGCTATTTATTCTATAGGGTATGGTTTAGGACATGGTGATACGGCGTTAGTAGATCGTTACAGAATGGATTTGTATTTTGAATCAGCGGCAATGATATTGACCCTGATCACTTTTGGAAAACTATTAGAAACGAAATCAAAAGGAAAAACTTCTGAAGCAATTACTAAGCTGATGAATCTTGCGCCTAAAACGGCAACTGTTTTACGGGATAACCAAGAAGTCGAAGTTTCCGTAGATGAAGTGATCGTTGGAGATATTGTACTTGTAAAACCGGGACAGAATATTCCGGTAGATGGTCTGGTGATCAAGGGGAGCTCTTTTATTGATCAGTCTGCAATTACTGGAGAAAGTATTCCTGTAGAAAAGAAAAAAGGGGATGCTGTAATTGCAGCAACGATGAATAAAATTGGTGCATTAGAAGTAAAGGCTACGAAAGTTGGAAACGATACAACGCTTGCACAGATTATTCAACTCGTCGAAGATGCAAGCTCGAGCAAAGCGCCGATTGCAAAATTAGCGGATAAGATCAGTGGGATTTTTGTGCCAGTGGTTATTTCCATCGCACTGCTTGCAGCGATCGTTTGGTTTTTGTTAGGTGCGAGCTTTGATTTTGCATTGTCAATAGGAATTGCCGTTTTAGTTATTTCTTGTCCGTGTGCGCTCGGCTTGGCAACACCCGTTGCGATCATGGTTGGTACAGGGAAAGGCGCGGAGCACGGGATCTTAATTAAATCAGCAGAGAGTCTGGAGATCACCCATAATGTAGATACGGTAGTTTTAGATAAGACAGGAACAATTACAGAAGGAAAGCCAAAGGTAACCGATGTCGTTTGTACTTCAAATATCAGTGAAGAAAAATTATTGCAGGTTGCGGCTTCGCTGGAGAAACAGTCAGAACATCCATTGTCGGTTGCAATTGTAGAATATGGGGAGACCAAGGGCACTGAAATTTTAAGTGTTGATGATTTTCAAGCCGTATCAGGGCAAGGTATTCAAGGTGAGATAGATGGCGTAAAATACTTTGCAGGAAATGCAAAATTTATGCAAAAAAATCAAGTGATATTAGATGGATTTGTACAAAGTGGTGATGCTTTAGCCGCAGATGGAAAAACGCCGCTTTACTTTGCAAATGATGCGGGTGCAGTATTGGGGATTATTGCTGTGGCTGACACAGTGAAACCGACCAGCAAGGAAGCAATTCAGCGTTTAGTAGATCATGGGATAGAAGTGGTTATGCTGACCGGCGACCATCAGCGCACTGCAGAAGCAATTCAGAAACAAGTGAACGTTTCAAGTGTCATTGCTGAAGTCTTACCGCAGGATAAAGAAATGGCAATTCGTAATTTACAAGAGCAAGGTAAAAAAGTCGCTATGGTTGGTGATGGGATCAACGATGCTCCGGCATTGGCAAGGGCTGATGTGGGTATCGCGATCGGTTCAGGGACTGATATTGCAATCGAATCTGCTGACATTGTATTAATGAAAAGTGATTTGCTTGATGTATTTACGGCAATTGAACTGAGTAAAGCTGTTATAAAAAATATCAAAATGAATTTATTTTGGGCATTTTTCTATAATGTAATCGGGATTCCACTGGCTGTCGGTATTTTTTACACAATCTTGGGATGGAAGTTAAATCCTATGTTTGCTGCAGCTGCAATGAGTTTGAGCTCTGTTAGTGTGGTGTCAAATGCACTGAGATTGAAGTTATTTCAACCTTATAAACTAAAAGAGAAAACTCTGCAAACAAGTGGTTATATAGAAATAAATGAAAAAGAAAAGGAAGTAGAAAAAATGAAAAAAGTTATTATCATTGAAGGTATGATGTGTAATCATTGCAAAAAAAATGTAGAAACAATTTTAGGCGAACTCAATGGCGTAGAACAAGTTACGGTAGATTTAGAAAAGAAATCAGCGACTTTGGTGCTTTCCGAAGATATTTCGGATGAAGTATTAAAACAGACGATTGTGGATGCCGACTATCAAGTAGTCTCTATTCAATAGTTATTTGGAGGAGCGTCTATGAAAGCTGATCGTAAAAAAGTAAGTCGTCTTTTAAAGACGGCACGAGGTCAAATTGACGGTATTATAAAAATGGTAGAAGAAGATCGATATTGCATTGATGTGTTTAACCAGATCTTAGCTACACGATCTTTGCTCAACTCTGTGAATAAAGAGATTATTCATGGACATTTGGAAAACTGCGTGAAACAGTCCTTCGAAGAAGGCAAAGAAGAAGAAAAGATCGCAGAAGTCCTCATGATTATGGATAAACTATCAAAATAATGAAAATCCACCGATTTAATCGGTGGATTTTTCAGATTCTAGACAAATCATATATTTATGCTAATAATTTAGAAAATAACGAAATTCGTACCACTTATAAACTAGTACGAAGATAGGTTGCCGGTTGGTGAGAAGTGCTCAGATGCTAGGCGCAGTAAGGCGGTGTGAAGGAGTCGTACTTCTGTACTAGGGCGAGCAGCACCTTGCTGTAACGACGCAGATGCGTGCTTATCCCCGACCCGCTGCCTATCTGTCCATAGTTTGCTTGGAGTCTTTTTATTTGCGTTCATTTATGAATCATAGTAAAATGAGAAAAACTTTGTATTTTTATGAAAGAGGTTGTTTAGTTATGCATAAATTACCAAAAATACTGATTTTAGCAACGGGTGGAACGATTGCCGGAAGTGCGGCAAATGATACGGACATGACAAGTTATCAAGCTGGCGCATTGAAAATAGAGACTTTACTTGAGGCAGTTCCACAGATTAATTTATATGCAGATGTACAAGGCGAACAAATTTGTGATATAGATAGTTGTAATATGACGGACGAAATCTGGTTTCAATTAGCTGAGAAAGTGAATACTTTACTTAGAGATGCATCAATAGATGGTATCGTTATTACGCATGGGACGGATACATTGGAAGAAACGGCATATTTGTTAAATTTAGTTGTAAAACATGCGAAGCCAGTTGTTCTTGTTGGTGCGATGCGCCCGGCAACGGCTATCAGTGCAGATGGTCCGTTGAATTTGCTCAATGCAGTTAAAGTTGCAATTTGTAAAGAATCAGCGGGGAAAGGTGTATTAGTTGCAATCAACGATGAAATACACGGTGCGCGCGATGTGACGAAAACCAATACTTCCAGTGTACATACTTTTCAATCGCCTGCGTTTGGAATCTTAGGTTGTATCAGCAATGGGCAGCCCATTTTTTATCGTACGCCAATGCGAAATCATACGATAAAGAGTGAATTCTCTTTAGAAAATCTTACGAATTTGCCAAGAGTAGAAATCGTATATGCCCATGCGAATCAGAATCGGTTTTTGATTGATGCACTGATCAATGCTGGTGTAAAGGGAATTGTCTATGCTGGGATGGGCAATGGCAGCATTCATTGCAATGCCGAGGAAGGTTTACTGGATGCAGCAAAAGAAGGGATCGTTGTTGTACGAAGTTCACGCAGTGGCAGCGGACGTGTGACTCGTTCGAATCAAAAATGGGAAGAATTTAATTTTATAAAAGCAGATACGCTAAATCCGCAAAAAGCGCGTATCCTCTTGGCTCTAGCATTAACGAAAACAAAGGATGCAGAGGTCATACAGCGTATGTTTGATATGTATTGATATATAGCCGACTTATTCGTACTGCCGTGATAGATTTTCAGCAGGAAAAATTTTTCGCTTTTCCGCAATTTAAATTGATATATAGGGGTGTTGATGTAGGATGAATAAAGGAAGAAATAAAAAAGTAACACCCAAAAGACAGAAAAATCCAGATAAGAAACAAAAGAGTAAAAAACGAGTATGGATTTTGTTGGGAATTGGTCTTTTATTTGTTGTGGGGTATGTATTTGGTGTTCAAAATAAACAGCAAGATAAATCGATGGAAAAAATACCGAATTATGTAGTGGAGAAAACTGGAGCAGGTACGAATATTAATTTTACTGAGAAAACAAAACAAATACATGGGACTGTTGATCAAGTAATACAGGAAAAGGGAGCAACGACACTTGATACAGTACAAATGGATAAAACAGTAAAACGAAAAAATATAGAAGGATCCATTTCATGGCATACACGTAAAATTCCGGTTTCGGTTGCAAACGGAGCTGTAGATGAGTTAAAAGCACGTCTTGGAAAAAGGTTAAATGAAATTGGTGCGAAAATACTACAGACACAAACGGATCAATATAACAATCATACGGCTATACGTTTGGATATTGGGATAGAGGATGAACTTGACGGCGACAAGGTAACGATTATTTCAGATACATTATATGTGTTAGAAGAGAAATCGCTGACTGATCAACCGCTTGTTTCTAAAGATACGAGAGCCAAAAAAGCAAAATTGGCATTTGTAATTGACGATTTTGGTTATGCCAAGGAGCCGATTGCCGCATATGAAATGATTGAACGTCCTCTGACCTTCGCAGTTTTGCCAAATCAAACCTATAGCATAGAGGCTGCAAATCGTGGTTATAAAAGCGGCAGACAGATTATCTTGCATTTACCGATGGAAGCGCTTAGTGATTCTGCGAAAGTAGAAGAGAAAACAATTGAGGTTAAAATGACCGATGCTGAGATTAAAGCTATGGTTGATGAACTAACGGAAGCGGTACCGCATATCATCGGCGTAAATAATCATCAGGGATCGAAGGCGACGTCTAATCAACGTGTCATGCAGGTCGTGCTGCGTGAGCTTATGAACAAAAGATTATTTTTTATCGATAGTAAAACGATTGGAAGCTCCGTTGCATATGATGTGGCAAAGTCGATGGGTATAAAGACAGGTGAAAATGAAATTTTTTTAGATAATCAAAATGATGTCGCTGCAATAAAAAAGCAAATACGCCAAGCTGCGCAGATTGCTTTGAAAAGTGGCAGCGCGATTACGATCGGTCATGCGCGTTTAAATACGGCGCAAGCGATTCGCGAATCCATTCCTGAACTTGAGGAACAGGGGATTGAATTGGTTTTTGCATCTGCATTATTAAAGTAAAAAATCCACCGAAATCTTCGGTGGATTTTTTATTTAAACTTTAAATTTATTTACTTCTTCGATTAGCGCTTGTGCCAGTTTGGATAATTCATTGCTCGATGCGGAGATTTCCTGCATCGTTGCAGATTGTTCTTCTGTAGTTGCTGAAATGCTTTGGGTTTGTTCAGAGTTTTGCTTACTCATATGCTCAATCTCATTGATTGCAGTAACGATTTTTGTCCGTTCGGATTCAATGTCTTCAACCTTCTTTGAGATTTCAATGATTTTTTCCGTAGTGGCAGCAATTACTTTTGCGATATCTTGGAATGCAACGCCTGCTTCGTTTACGACTTGCGTACCGATTTCGGCTTGCAGTGTTTCCTCTTTCATACCAGAGACCACAGTGTCAGTTTCAGTTTGAATATCATTGATAAGCCCTGTAATTTCATGTGCGGCTTCTTGTGATTGTTCAGCCAGTTTGCGTACCTCTTCAGCAACCACTGAAAATCCGCGTCCTTGTTCGCCGGCTCTGGCTGCTTCTATAGCAGCATTTAAAGCGAGTAAGTTGGTCTGTGACGCAATGTTAGAGATCGTATCAATGATCTGTCCAATACGGATCGATTTTTCTCCTAATTGGTTTGCGCGCTTGGTAGATCCGGTTACCGTAGACTGGATGTTATTCATTTGCGCAATGGCTTTTTCAATCGAGATATTTCCGTTGGCAATCGTTTGCGTTGCAGCAGCAGTCTGCGTTGATACAGACTTCACATTTTCTGTTACATTATGAATATGTGCAGAAATATTGTTGATTAATTGATTTGTGTTATCTACATGTGTCATTTGTGATTGTGCGTTTGCCGCTACCAGAGAGATTGCTTCTGCTGCATTCGCTACACCTTGCGCTACTTCTTCACTGCTTAAGGTGAGACCATCACTCGCTGCGTTTACTTTCTCGGCGCTGGATTGAATTTTGGTCGTTAAAAGTTTTAATTGTTGAATCATATTATTATAGGCATGGCTTAATTCGCCGATTTCATCTTCCGCATGCACTGTAATTGTTTGGGTTAAATCTCCGTTTGCAACCAGTTTAGTTTGCTTTGCTAAGCCCTTAATCGGTTTGGTTAATATTTTTGTTAAACCAAAAGCAATCAGTACAACAAAAATTGCAGTGACGAGACAAGTAAAGAGTGAAAAAGTCAACTGTTTACGTGAATTGGAAATGGCGTTATTTTTATCTGTTTCTACGACAAATGACCAGTTGGATTGATTGATCGGTGCATAGCCGGCGATCATATCACTGCCTTCAGCCGTGGTATAACGAACCGCGCCTGTGTTTTTAATCATTGCGTTTGAAACGGGGGCTAGACTGCTTATATTTGTTAGTGATTTCGCGGTTTCCTCGTTTGAGTGCATAATCAAATTGCCCTGTGAATCAGCTAAAAATGCCTGACTTAGTTGATTTTGTGTAGACGATGAGACGATAAACTTTAAAAGGCTTAAATCCATGGTTGCCGAGAGTGAGCCAATCACTTTATCTTGACTGTTCTTGATCGGAACGGATAGGATGAAAATTGATTTATTGGAGTATTTAGAAGAAACCACGTCACTTACCGATATTGCTTTTGCACCGGATAAGATCGGTTTGATATAAGAACGGTCGCTGACGTTTTGGTTTTCTCCGGCATCTCTGGCAATTTGCTGTCCATTGATATCACAGACAAACATATTGCTGATATCCGGGAAACTCGTTTTAAAAGATTGCAATAGAGGAATGATTTCATCTGGCTTCATTTCCTGCATCTTTTGAAGTTTTGCCATGGAATGCAGCAGATTAATTCTATTGAGTAACATATCATCAATTTCTTTGGCAGCATTTACAGCGGCTGTTTGATTTAGTGTATGTGTAGCTTCAATTTCAGCGTTGTAAGATAAAATCCCATTAAAAATAATGATGATGAACAATGGAATGAGTGCTATGGCAGCAAATCCGAAAGTAAGTTTTGTTTTTAGTTTGGTTTTACGATCTAGTGTTTGCATGAATAGAAATAGTTTGTTCAAATTACTCAATCCCTTCAGAATGAAATATGGTGTATAGGCTGTAATTTGTATATGTATTTAAAAATAATTTATATTTTACTCATTGTTCTAGAAATAACTACAATATCCTTTTAAATATGATAAAAGATAATTTTTCAATAGAGCTTTTATACTGTTTTTATAAATTTTTCTGGGGATACATAAATGTAGTATATTTTTCTTTCATCTGTTCACGATTTTGTGTGTCCGGCCAAAGTTCGATAACGGCGTTATCGCGCATGCCGGCGGCTAAGTGTGAATATAGCATTGGATTCTCTTTGCTTAATGTGGCAATCAGTTCTTTGACTTCTTGCCGTTTGGTTTTGCCATTGATCGGACACGGGCTATCAATAGGACTGAAGCCATGAATGGAGATCGTATCACGGACTTCTTCCTCTCTAAAATATACCAGCGGTCGAATGACAGTTAAATCTGTGCGGTCAAGATATGTTTTTGGTAGAAATGTTTTTAGTTGACCAGAATAGAGCAGGCTCATTAAAAAAGTCTCGACGGCATCATCATTATGATGTGCATAAGCAATTTTGTTGAAGCCATGTTCTTTCGCAAAGCGATTGATCGCGCCGCGGCGGAAAAAAGCACAAGTAAAACAAGGATCTTTTCCATTTTGCTCCTCGATTGTGCCGGCAATGTCAACGGCTTGTGTATAGAACGGGATCGATAATTTCTTACAAAATTCAGCGATTGGTGTACTGTCAAAATCCTCAGTAAACATTGGATCTATGGTAATCGCGGCAAGTGTAAAGTTTTTTGGCAAACGGTCACGCATAACAGCGAGCGCATACGTCAAGAAAGTGCTATCTTTGCCGCCGGATAAACCAATCAGGATGTTATCGCCTTCTTCGATCAAATTGAATTCTACAATTGCCCGCATTAAACGGCTAAAATGTGTTTGTGGTAAGTGGATCTTCATAAAGCACCTCGACTATCTAATGGAATTTATTTTTATTATAGAGCATGACAGATATAAAATAAAAGTGACAAATGTTTAAATTTATAAATTTTTTGACAATAATATAATGATTGGTCTTTTCTAAGTAAGCCGAAATGTCGTATAATGATAAGTAAACGCATTTTATGATGTTACTTGGAAAGTTTTTATATAATTTTATAAATAACTGATTAACAACTTGGAGGTACATATGAAAGGAAGTAAACCCATTTATACAATTGGTCATCGCAATCCTGATACAGATTCTATCTGTTCTGCCATTGGATATGCGTATTTAAAAAGAGCATTAGGCGAGAACGTCGAACCTGCAAGAGCGGGGAAGATTAATTCAGAAACGAAATATGTGTTGGAAACATTTAAAATCGAGACGCCAAAACTGATTACAGATTTATACCCACGTGTAAAAGATGTAATTTTAGACTGCAAGGTAGTGGTCAAAGAAACTGATACACTGCGCACCTTAGGAGAAGTAATGCGTGGGAATAATGTTAAATCTGTACCGGTTGTAGGGAAGAATAAAAAACTGACCGGGATTGTGACAGTAAGTGATTTAGCAAAACGTTATTTTAATGAATTAAGTATGCAAAACTTAGCAGAAGCTGAAGTTACTTTAAGTGCTATTGTCGATGTCATTGATGGAGAAGTACTCAATGCAGGCAATTTAGATAAAAAAATCACCGGAAATGTTAGAATCGCAGCGGGCAGTGAAGCTACAATTCGTGAAATTGTCAAAACAGGTGACGTTGTATTAATCGGGGATCGGAATGACGGGTCGATGCTTACCTGTTTGGATCAAAAGATTGCTTGCCTTATTGTAACAGGAGCGAGTGAAGTTCCTGGTAATGTTTTAACGCTGGCGGAAGAAAGAAACTTACTCATTATTAGTTCTCCGCATGATACTTATACATGTGCAAGATTGGTAAATCAATGTATTCCGGTCAGCATGATTATGCAAAAAAGTATTACAAGCTTTAAACCGACCGATTTATTGAGTGATATCAAAGAAGTTATGGAATCCACTCAATTTAGAAATTATCCGGTTGTGGAAAAGGGCAGACTCGTCGGTGTCGTAAGCCGTGATCAATTGATTATTCCTGAACGTGAAAGAGTCATCTTAGTGGATCACAATGAACGAACACAAGCGGTAGAGGGCATCGAAGAAGCAAAAATTCTTGAAATCATTGATCATCACCGTTTAGGTGGGATTCAAACCAGTGAGCCGATCTTTACTCGCCAAGAACCGGTCGGTTGTACTGCAACAATTATTGCCAATATGTATTGGCAGCGGAATGTAGAAATTCCAGCCAACATTGCGGGGCTTTTATTATCGGCAATCATTTCCGATACCGTACTGTTTAAGTCGCCAACTTGTACACCGGTGGATCGAGAAGCAGCGGAAAAATTAGCCCGCATTGCGAGTGTTGATATCATGGAGCATGGAATGGCTGTGCTTAAAGCCGGTTCTGATGTCGGTACAATGACACCGGTTGAAATTGCGAAAAATGATTTGAAAGAATTTCAAATCGGCGAATATCGGATGATTGTCAGTCAGATATCCGTTATGGATACAGCAGAAGTACTTGTTTTGAAGGATCAGCTTCTAGCGTGTATGGAAAGTATCTGTAAAAATGAAGGCTATGATATGAGCTTACTGATGATCACTGACATCATTGCTGAAGGCACAGAATTGTTGTTTACAGGTAAACCAAAATCAATTATAGTTGAGGCATTTGGTAAATCAGATGATGAACATCTAATCAGTTTACCAGGGGTAATGTCCCGGAAAAAACAGATTATCCCGCCAATGGTTGAAGCTGCAGAAAAATAATTTTATCAACATGTATAAATTAAAAAAATCAATAGATTTTCTTAACCTCTGGAGGCTTTTTAGTTTTCAGAGGTTAAGTATTCCTCATGGTATACAGTATAGAAATAAATCACTGTGAGGAGAGAAAGAATATGGAGGAGAACATTGAATATTTTTGAAGGACTAAATGCCGCACAGAAGCAGGCTGTAGAACATACTAAAGGACCTTTACTCATTATGGCAGGTGCTGGATCAGGCAAAACCAAAGTACTCACTTGTAAAATTGCCAATCTATTAGATCACGATGTGGCACCGTATAATATTTTAGCGATTACATTTACGAACAAGGCTGCGGCCGAAATGCGTGAACGTGTAGATCGCCTGATTGGCAGTAAGGCGAACGATGTTTGGCTTAGTACGTTTCACTCTTTTTGTGCGCGGTTTTTACGACGTGAAATTGAGGCGATCGATGGTTATAAACGCAATTTTATTATTTATGATTCTAGTGATTCACAAACCGTCATCAAATCTTGCTTAAAAGAATTGAATTTAGATGAGAAACAATATACGCCAAGTGGTATTCAATCCGCAATTTCCAACGCGAAAAATTCTTTAAAAGGCGTACGGGAATTTGAACATGATGCCGATTCCTTCTTTATGGAGAAGATTGCCGAAGTCTATAAACTTTATCAAAAAAAATTACACAGCAATAATGCCCTTGATTTTGATGACTTATTGATGATTACGGTTGTGCTCTTGCAAGAGCACGAAGATATTTTACAAAAATATCAAACACGATTTAAGTACATATTAATTGATGAATATCAAGATACGAATACAGCGCAATATTTATTAGCCAAATTGCTGGCAGCAAAGTATCGGAATCTTTGTGTCGTCGGTGATGCCGATCAGAGTATTTATGGCTGGCGGGGTGCCGATATTAGAAATATCATGGACTTTGAAAATGACTATCCAGAGTCGGCAGTCATTAAATTAGAGCAAAATTATCGTTCAACGAAAAATATTTTAGCGGCAGCAAACGCAGTCATTGAAAATAATATTGACCGCAAACCGAAAGAATTGTGGACGGAAAATACGACCGGTGAAAAAATCACCTGCTATTTGGCGAACGATGAACGTGATGAAGCACAATTTATTGCTACGACAATTTTAAAACAGAAAACTATTTTCAATGTTTCCTATGGCGATGTTGCTGTTTTATATCGGACAAATTCGCAGTCCCGCGTATTGGAAGAAGGTTTCATGCGTGCTGGCATTCCCTATACGATGGTAGGCGGATTAAAGTTCTACGATCGCAAAGAAATCAAGGATATCCTTGCCTATCTACGCGTGATCTTTAACCCGGCTGATACCGTAAGTTTAATGCGTATCATTAACGTACCAAAACGCGGTCTTGGCGATGCGACAATTGGCAAACTCAATGATTTTGCTCTGCAAAACGATATGTCCTTATTTGACGTCGTATCGAATCCGGAACTTGTACCGGGGCTGACCAATCGAGTTAAAAAACCTTTGGAATTATTCGGTGAATTTATTTTTACGATGATGGCGTACCAAAATAATCTTTCCGTGAAGGAATTGATTGAGAAAGTCATGCAGGATTCTGGTTATTTAGCAGAATTAGAAGAGGAAAAGAAGCCGGAAAATGAAACGCGGATTGAAAACTTAAAAGAATTATTGAGTGTAGCTAAGGATTTTGCAAAAAGTGGTGAAGTGCCAAACTTAGAAAATTTCTTAAGCAATGTTGCACTTGTTTCTGATATAGATAATGCAGAACTTGAAGATGACCGTGTCACAATGATGACACTTCACTCGGCGAAAGGGTTGGAATTCCCGATCGTGTTTATCGCCGGCATGGAAGAAGGGTTATTCCCGCATTCGAGAACGTTAATGAACGAAACCGAAATTGAAGAAGAACGTCGGACATGTTATGTGGGGATTACGCGTGCACGACGGAAACTCTATTTAACAAATGCAAAAATGCGGACGATTTATGGAAAAACACTTTGCTATCCGCAATCTCGGTTTTTAAGTGAAATTCCTGATCCATATTTGGAACGGCTTGTCGTTCGGGCCAATAGTTATGGATTTACCAATTCCAATAACAATCAAATTGGCTATAGCAGTAGTTTCAGACCAACGAACCAGATGCAGACAGCACCGCAAATCAGAACGGCAGGACCAGTGATTAAACCAGATAACAACGTCTCTTGGCGTGCTGGCGACAAAGCGAAACATGGAAAATGGGGCATTGGCACAGTGGTATCGGTAAAAGGAAGCGGTGAAGAAGTCGAATTGCAAATCGCATTCCCTGATCAAGGTATTAAATCGCTGATGCAAAAATATGCACCGATTACAAAGGCATAAATATATTGGATAAAAGCGGGCGAAATAATGCGTCCATTCTATCTACATGAAGGAGATATGTATGAGCGATAAAATGGCAGACCAGCGTGCAGCAGAAGATGAAATTGCGATCTTGCGTGAAAAAATTAAATATCATATGCATCGTTATCATGTGCTTGATAACCCTGAGATTGAAGATTATGCGTATGATGCTTTATTTAATCGGCTAAAGGATCTTGAGGCGAAGTATCCGGAACTCGTTACACCGCAGTCCCCTACACAACGTGTTGGGGCACCGCCGGCAGCCGGATTTAAAAAAGTAACGCACTTTACCCCGATGCGCAGCCTTGGCAATGTTTTTTCCGGTGCAGAGTTATTTGCCTTTCATCAACGTGTACAGAACGGGTTAGAAACCAATGAAGAAATTGAATATGTCGTAGAGCATAAAATCGACGGCCTTGCAATCAATCTTGTCTATGAAAATGGTATTCTGATCAGTGCGGCGACACGGGGGGATGGTACCGTCGGCGAAGATGTTACAGCCAACATTAGAACGATCAAATCCATTCCATTAGAACTAAAGGAAAATTCGTTTGGCATTCCGTCCTTTCTTGAAGTGCGCGGTGAAGTTTATATGCCGAATAAAGAATTTTTGCGGTTAAATGAAGAGCGTGAAGAAATGGGTGAACCTTTATTTGCCAATCCTAGAAATGCAGCAGCCGGCTCGCTTCGGCAGCTTGATCCGAAACAGGCGGCAAAACGTTCTTTAGATGCAATTTTATATGGAATTGGTGCGCACGAAGGTGCAGCGATTACGACACATATGGAAACGCTGGAATTTTTGCAAGCGCTGGGGTTTAAGGTCAATACCTTATATAAAAAATTTACGGATGTGGATGCAGCCGTTGCCTATTGTGCGAGCTGGGCGGATAAACGTCATGATTTATCTTTTGCCATTGATGGTATGGTACTGAAGGTTAACAGTATAGAGAAACAAGAAATTTTAGGCGCTACAGCGAAAGATCCGCGCTGGGCAATTGCCTATAAATTTCCGCCGGAGCAAACAACAACCGTCATTGAAAATATTGCGGTTCGCGTTGGGCGTACCGGCGTACTTACTCCGACTGCCGATCTGACACCTGTATTGCTTGCAGGATCGACGATTAGCAGAGCGACGCTGCATAATGAGGATTACATCAAGGAAAAAGATATCCGCATTGGTGATACCGTAGTCATTCATAAAGCCGGCGAAATTATTCCCGAAGTCATCAGCGTATTAACTGAAAAACGTACCGGCAAAGAAGAGCCGTTTGTTATGCCGTCTACCTGCCCTGAATGCGGCAGTCTTGCAAAACGAATTGAATCTGAAGCGGCTTATCGTTGTACGAATGCCACTTGCCCGGCATTGATTCGGGAAGGATTAATTCATTTTGTGTCGCGTGATGCAATGAATATCGAAGGGCTGGGGCCTGCTGTGATTACCAGCCTATTAGAAGCAAAGCTGCTTACGAATGTTGCTGATTTGTATCGCTTGACCAAGGAACAGCTTGTGCAACTAGAACGGATGGGCGAAAAATCCGCCAATAATTTGCTCAGTTCTATTGAGCGAAGTAAACAAGCAGGCCTTGGGCGTGTTCTATTTGGCCTTGGAATTCGTTTCGTTGGGATTAAAGCCGCGACGACTTTAGCGAGATATTTTGGGGATGTTGATACGTTGAAAGAATGCGATATGGAAACACTGATCGAACTGGACGATATCGGTGATAAAATTGCGCAAAGTATTGCTGCGTATTTTACAGAACGAGCGCATTTGTCCTTAATCGAAGAGCTGCGTCAAGTCGGTGTTAAATTAACGGAAGATAAAAAAGAGAATGCGAAAGAGCAGATTTTTGCTGAAATGACATTTGTACTAACGGGTACATTGCCAACGCTGACGCGGAAACAAGCCTCGGATATCATAGAATCTTTGGGTGGTAAAGTCGCAGGCTCCGTCAGTAAGAAAACAACCTACGTATTGGCCGGTGAAGAAGCGGGCAGCAAATTAGAAAAAGCAGAAAAACTTGGTATCGCGGTTCTCGATGAAGAACAATTTAAAGCATTGTTGCCACAAGAGCAATAATCAAAAGCAACGATCCATGCTTTAAGACGCAAATTTTACACAAGGTTATGAATATGATAAAATAAAGGGTAAAATTGTCATAGTACAGATTGCCTTGTTTAAGGCAAAGTATAGAGTAAAACTGGATGGTGAAAAAATGAAAATTACACGTAAAGACGTTGAAAATGTGGCATTGTTGTCACGCCTTGAAATTCCAGAATCAGAAGTAGAAACGTATACTGGACAGTTAAATGCATTTTTAGAATATGCAGATGTTTTGACGAGTCTGAATACGGAGGGTGTTCAGCCAACTGCTCACGTATTACCATTAAAAAATGTTTTCCGTGCCGACGAAGTAAAACCTTCCCTTGATCGTGAATTGGCATTATCCAATGCACCGGAACAAGAAAATGGTTACTTTAAAGTGCCAAAAATTATGGAAGGTTAGGAGGAACACCAGTGAAGTTATTTAACAAACCAGCACATGTGCTTCATGACATGTTAATGAATAAAGAAATTACAGCGGTAGAACTCACAAATGACCTTTTTGCTCGTATGGACGAAGTGGAAGGTGAAGTGAACGCTTACATAACACAAACAAGAGAAGCCGCGCTTGAAAAAGCAAAAGCTGTCGATGAAAAAATTGCCCGCGGTGAAGAAATTTCCTTCTTAGAAGGGATTCCTGGGGCTGTAAAAGATAATATTTGTACAAAAGGCGTTAAAACGACTTGTGCATCTAAAATGCTAGAAAATTTTGTACCACCTTACAATGCTACGGTTGTTGAAAAATTAAATGCTGCAAGTCCCGTAATCCTCGGTAAAGCGAATCTTGATGAATTCGCCATGGGCGGTTCTACGGAGAATTCTGCTTTTTATCCTACGCGCAATCCTTGGAATCTTGATTGCGTACCAGGTGGTTCCAGTGGTGGTTCCGCTGCTGCAGTTGCTGCGGGGACTGCAATATGGTCACTTGGTTCTGATACGGGCGGATCGATTCGCCAACCAGCGTCTTTCTGTGGTCTTGTTGGGTTGAAACCTACCTATGGCCGCGTTTCTCGTTTTGGTCTTGTTGCCTTTGCATCATCCCTAGATCAAATTGGGCCGATCACCCGCGATGTGACGGACTGTGCACATGTAATGAATATCATCGCCGGTTATGATAAAAACGACTCTACTTCCATTGATGCTGAAGTACCAGACTATACAAAATCTTTAAAGAAAGATGTAAAAGGTTTAAAAATTGGCCTGCCAAAAGAATACTTTGTTGCGGGTATGGACGCGGACGTAGAAAAAGCAGTGCGCGCGGCAATCAAGCAATTAGAAGATCTGGGGGCAGAAATTGTAGAAGTTTCTATGCCGCATACAGAATATGCGATATCCGCTTACTATTTAATTGCGACAGCAGAAGCAAGTTCCAATCTCGCACGTTATGATGGTGTGAGCTATGGTGCACGTGTAGAGGGAACCGATATAGTCGACATGTTTAAGAAAACACGCAGTGAAAAATTTGGACAAGAAGTAAAACGTCGTATTATGCTTGGTACTTATGCATTAAGTGCTGGCTACTATGATGCGTATTATCTGCAAGCATTAAGAGTTCGTACTTTGGTGAAGCAAGATTTTGATAAAGCTTTTGAAAAAGTAGACGTACTTGTTACGCCAATCGCGCCAACGCCAGCCTATAAAATTGGCGATATGGTAAGCGATCCAATGAAAATGTATTTACAAGATGTTTGCACGGTTCCTGTGAATTTATCAGGTGTACCGGGGATTTCTGTACCATGTGGCTTTAGCGATGATGGTATGCCAATTGGTTTGCAGATTATCGGGAAACCACTAGATGAAGAGACTCTAATCCGCACTGCTTATACATTTGAACAAAACAATGAGTTTCACAAGAGCATTGCACCATTGCGGGAGGCTAAAGCATGAGTTACGAAACAGTCGTTGGACTTGAAGTCCATAGTGAATTAAAAACCAATACAAAAATATTTTGTGGCTGCCCGACCAAGTTCGGCGGCGAGCAAAACACCCATGTATGCCCGGTTTGTTTAGGATTGCCGGGCGTATTGCCGGTAATTAATGAAAAAGTAGTTGAATTTGCAATTAAAGCAGGTCTTGCACTCAATTGCAAAATTAATAAATTTAGTAAATTTGATCGTAAAAATTATTACTATCCGGATCTACCCAAAAATTTCCAAACTTCTCAATTCGATTTACCGATTGCAGAACATGGGTATTTAGATATTGAAGTGAACGGTCAAACCAAGCGTATCCGCATCACCAGAATCCACATGGAAGAAGATGCTGGTAAATTGGTTCATTCAGGGACAACTATTAACGATTCTTCCTCTGCATGCGTTGACTACAACCGCACAGGCGTGCCATTAATCGAAATTGTTTCCGAACCGGATATGTCTGGCCCTGAAGAAGCACGCGCTTATATGGAAAAAATCAAATCCATCTTAGAATATATTGATGTTTCTCATTGTAAAATGGAAGAAGGTAATCTTCGTGCTGACGTTAACGTATCACTAAGAAAAACTGGTACGACCAAACTGGGAACGAAAGCCGAAATGAAAAACCTCAACTCGTTCAAGATGATTGAAAGCGCACTTGCTTATGAAATTGATCGCCAAACAGAAATCCTTGATGATGGCGGTCGTATTATCCAAGAAACGCGTACTTGGGATGAAGCAAAAGGTATGACGGTTTCGATGCGTACAAAAGAAGAAGCCAATGACTATCGCTATTTACCTGAACCGGATCTTGTACCAATCATCACTTCCGATGAACAGATCGAAGCAATTCGGGCAGCGTTACCAGAACTTCCCGATGCTCGTAAAAAACGCCTCATGACAGATTGCGGCTTATCTGAATATGATGCGGCGATCATTACGACAACACGTCAAATGGCGGAATACTTTGATGCTGCGATTGCACAAAAAGCCGATGCAAAATTAGTTGCGAACTGGATCATGGGCGACTTAGCGAAAAACTTGAATGGTGAAGGTAAATCCATTGAAGAGAGCCCAGTAACAGCTGAAAGATTAGCTGAATTGGTTAACTTAATCAGCAAAGGTACGATCTCCAGTAAAATTGCAAAAACTGTATTTGAAGAAATGTGGAAAACTGGCGATGCTCCAGAAAAAATCGTAAAAGAAAAAGGATTAGTCCAAATTACCGATACGAAAGAAATTGAAGGCATCGTAGACAGCGTGATCGCTGCGAATCCAAAACCAGTGGAAGATTATAAAGCTGGCAATGCAAAATCCATCGGTTTCTTGGTAGGACAAATCATGAAACAAAGCAAGGGGAAAGCAAACCCAGCTATGGTTAATCAGATGCTTAAAGATAAGTTGGATGCATGACGCCATAATGCATAATAGGGACAGATCGGCCGCTGGCTGGCGATAAGCACGCATTTGCGGCGTTGCAGGAAGGTGCTGCTCGTCGACGTACACGAGTACGACTCCTTCGCAGCCCCTTCCTGCGCCTTGCATCTGCATACTTCTCACCAACCGGCGACCAATCTTCGTGCTAGTTTATAAGTGGTACGAAGGGCTAACGATAAGATATTTTGTTTATAACTTAGGGACTGTTGCAATAAAATTGCAACAGTCCCTTTCGTCGTTGCCTTCGGCCTTTTCCGGAAAAATACGTTCCGAAGGATGAAAACTGACCGACTTACGTTAAGAAATCCGTTTGTCTGAGCGAAGCGAGTTAAGGATTTTAGTAAGTCGGTCAGTTTTCAAGTATTTTGTAGGATTTAGGCCTAGACTTTTTGATACTTTTGTGGCAATGACAAAAGCATCACTTCGTATTTGCAGTAACATTCGAATTTCCAAATAGATTTTTAAATGACAACGTATTTCTCAAACATTTATGGTTACCATCTTCTGTGCTATAATAAATGTAAATTAAAGTCGTACTTTACAGGAGGCTAAGATGCTATATCCATTAAAACTACAAGCCCCATTAAAAGATTATCTCTGGGGTGGCAATAAATTAAAACATGAGTTTCATAAGCAAACAGACTTAGAAAAAGTGGCAGAAAGCTGGGAACTCTCCTGTCATAAAGCTGGTTCCAGTGTGATACTCAATGGCGAATATCAAGGCATGTCATTGCCAGAGTACATAGAAAAAGTAGGAAAGCATGTCCTGGGAAATAATGGTTTACACTTTTCTTACTTCCCAATCTTAATCAAGCTCATTGATGCGGCAGATAATTTATCCGTACAAGTGCATCCGGAAAATGAATATGCGCTAAAAGTAGAGGGCGAATACGGCAAAACGGAAATGTGGTATATCGTTGACTGCGTAGAAGGTGCAAGCCTACTCTATGGCTTTAAAGAGCAAATTTCCAAAGAAGAATTTAAACAAAGAATTGAAAGCAATACCTTACTCGAAGTATGTAATGAAGTGCCGGTAAAAAAAGGCGATGTGTTCTTTATCGATGCGGGGACATTGCATGCGATAGGCAAAGGCATCGTGATTGCCGAAATTCAGCAAAATTCGAATACAACCTATCGCATTTATGACTATGGCAGAGTTGGCACCGATGGAAAACCGCGTCAGCTTCATGTAGACAAGGCGATGGAGGTAACAAAGCTGATGCCGCCAACCAAACCCACCGAAGCAATGGCAGAAATGCATTTCTTTGCTGACTACGATATGGCGTTATTGGCGAAATGCGAATATTTCACGGTGTATCATTTAAAAATAAAGAAACAATGCAGCTTGCTTGCCGATGAAAGTTCATTTCAGTCTATTCTTGTTTTAGATGGCGATTTAACTTTGGAATATTTAGATCAATCCTATACATTAACAAAAGGCGAAAGTATGTTTATTCCTGCCAATATGGGTGAATATAAACTTACAGGTAAAGCAGAAATTATTTTTAGTATGGTATAGGATGCATTGGGGAGTTGTTATCATATGAATTTTGGTTTGATTATCCTTGCCGGTGGGAAAAGCAGTCGTATGGGGCGCGACAAGGCTTTTTTGGAGTGGCAGGAAAAAACATTTATTGAACATATTTTAGAAAAAGCAAAACAAGCAAAATTTCATGAGATTGTTATCGTAACGAATCAACCAGAGAAGTTTGAATTCTTAGATGTAGAAGTCATTTCTGATATTTACAGTCAGATGGGGCCGCTTTCCGGTATCCATGCTGGCTTGATCTATAACCAGTCACAATATAACTTGGTCATCCCTTGTGATATGCCATTTATTGATTTTTCCTTAGTTAAAGAACTGGAGCAGTATAGCAAGCAAGACTATCAAGCAATTGTGCCGATGAAGGATGGAAAACATCAGCCGCTCATGGCGATTTATAGTAAAGACTGTATCAAACCAATCGAAAAACTACTTTTAATCGATCAGGAACGTAAGATCATGAAATTGTTAGAGCGGGTAGCTACGAAATTTGTAGCATTCAATGATGCAGAAGAAAACTTCTTTAATGTGAATACACCAAAAGAATTTCTGATTGCACAAGCGAAAGCTGCCAATCGAAAACGTAGAATACCGCTTGTATCCATTGTAGCCAGTCAATCCGGTACGGGAAAAACTACATTTATTACAAAGCTGATTCCAGAACTCAAAACATTAGGATTTCGCGTTGCTGTTGTGAAAAGTGACGGTCATGGTTTTGAGATGGACAAGGAAGGCAAGGATACGTGGCAGTTTACGAAGGCGGGCGCAGAAGCAATCGCCATTGTCTCACCAGATAAGTATGCAATCATTCAACAGACGAAAGAAAAAGAAAGCTTGGAAAACGTGATCGCCCTTATACAGAATGTCGATTTGATTCTTATCGAAAGTCGGAGCAAGGGAATATTCCCGGTGTTAGAAATAGCAAGAGCTGGGGTAACGGAGTCTTTGATTAGCAAGCAATCGGAATTAGTGGCAGTGATTACCGATCAGATGGAGTTCTCTGCGGATAAAATTCGATTGCCGTTGAATGCATCGCAAGAGGTTGCAAGATTTATTGTAGAGATATTATGAAAATAGGGCTGTAGGATTACATTAAGATTTTATTGCTAAACAGCTTAGTATAGTCATAGATACACAGGTGCCCTTTTGTCATCGCCACAAAAGGGCGAAAAAGTCTAGGCCTCACACCTCCAAAATACTTGAAAAATGACTGACTTACTAAAATTCGCAAACTCGCTTCGCTCAGACAAGCGAATTTCTTAACGTAAGCCAGTCATTTTTCATCCTTCGGAACGTATTTTTCCGGAAAAGGCCGGGGACGACGAAAATAAAAACTACCGCATTTTCATTTATTTTGCGAGAATCATAATATTTCAGTCGAACTATTACATAATAAGTGATATAATAATAATTTATGAAAAGCAGAAACTTTTAACATACGATTGGAGAGGCTAGATTGAAAATTGAAATACCAGTGATTAGAGGGCAAAAATACGTTGTGGACATCGTTAGCATGGGGCATAGTTGTGAGGGTGTTGGTAAATATAAAGATTTTACGGTGTTTATTCCTTTTGCGTTAGTCGGGGAACAAGTAGAAGTTGTGATCACGGAAGTAAAGAAAAGTTATGCAAAAGGAAAAATGCTGAATATAGTAAAAGCGAGTCCGGATCGTGTAGAACCAAAATGTGAGATTTACCATCAATGTGGTGGTTGCCAAATCCAGCATTTAAATTATGAAGCTCAATTGAAAGTAAAACATCAACAAGTTGTTGATGCAATAGAGCGCATTGGCAAGCAGGAAAACGTTGTGATTCATCCAACCCTTGGTGCAGAAAATCCTTGGAATTATCGTAATAAGATGCAGTTCCCGATTGCCAGAAAAGAGAATGATGTCATAATTGGTTGTTACGCACAAGGAACACATGCGATTATCGATACAAAAAATTGCTTGATTCAAAACGAAGCCAACAATACCATTGCCAATGCAGTTCGTGGTGTGGTGAAAAGATTAAATATCAGTACGTACGATGAAAAAACCGGCCGCGGTGTCCTGCGTCATGTCATTGGCCGTGTTGGTACCAATGGCGAAGTTATGGTCGTTTTAGTGACTAGCACGGACGTTTTACCTAAACAAGAGAAAATCATCGCTGAATTACGTAACAATATCCCAGGACTCGTTAGTATCATGCAAAATATCAACATGAAGAATACAAACATAATCATGGGGAAAAGAACCTTAAAACTTTGGGGTGAACTAACGATCACGGATAAATTGGGCGACTTTACGTTTAACATATCCGCACGTTCTTTCTTCCAAGTCAATACGAAACAAGCTGAAGTCCTTTATAACAAAGCTGTAGAATATGCACAGCTCACGGGCAAAGAAACCGTAATCGACACCTATTGTGGGACAGGTACGATTACCCTATTCTTAGCAAAGAAAGCGAAAAAAGTATACGGTATCGAAATCATCGAAGCCGCAATTAAAGATGCCAATAAAAATGCTGAAAATAACAATGTAACCAACACCGAGTTCCTCGTAGGCGATGCAACCGATGTGATGCCCGAGCTATACAAACTAGGCATTCACCCCGACGTCATCGTCGTAGACCCACCCCGCGCCGGCTGTGACAAAGCCGTCCTAGAAAACTTCGCCCACATGACCCCAAGACGCATCGTCTACGTATCCTGCAACCCAGCATCACTGGCAAGAGATATCGCGATATTGGCGGAATTTGGGTATGTTGCGAAAGAGATACAACCAGTTGATATGTTCAGTGAGACAAGTCATGTGGAGTGTGTGGCGTTGTTGGAGAAGAAGTAGGAAATGTAGTAATAATTTCATAGAAGTAAGTGAAGAAATCGCCTAGAGATATGTTTCTAGGCGAATTTTTTATTTTAAATAGTATGCTTCTAAGAAAAATATAGGACTTTTGAAGGAGTTTTTGTCTTTGTATGGAAAATTATAGATTAAGATATATTTTGTTTAGTATAAAATTTTAGACAAACAGAACCATCACCTTGTTATGGCTTAGATAAATATAACTTGAAGTTAATTGATCAGTATGTTTGGCAACTTGGGAAGGATTACTTCCCGAAGAACTACGGAAAGAAAAAACAAAATAAAGGGAAATTGGAGAGAAACTTATGGCATATGAGAAGAAAAATATAAGAGCTGTAATCGAAGAAATAAATAGTCGCAAGATTTATCTTCCGGCAATACAAAGAAAATATGTATGGGATGATGATCAAATAACACGGTTAATGGATTCTATCATGCTTGGCTATCCGATAGGAACCTTTCTTTTCTGGAAGGTTAGAAAGTCAATCATTAATAAAAAAGAGTATTCAATGTACGAGTTTATAAAGGATTTTCATGAAAGAGATGTCTATAAAAATCCATCTGCTCCACAGCCATTTCCTATTGGAAGTAATGAGGAACCAATATGGGCTGTTCTTGATGGTCAGCAGAGATTAACCTCGCTATATATAGCTTTGCAAGGTAGTATGAGTAGGAAGTTACCAAACAAACGTTGGAAAAATGATGATGCATTCCCTATAAAAGAATTGTATTTAGACCTACATAGTCAGAGAACTGATGAAGAAGATATTTCTTACGAGTTTAAATTTCTGACACGAGAAGAAGCTAAAAAGCAAAAAGATGATAAGCTATGGTATTTGGTTAAAGATATATTAAAGTATTCTCAGGATGAGCTTGTAACAGATTTAATTATTCCAAACGGCTGGGCTTCGGATAAAGTTGCAATGAAAAATATATCTTTATTGCATACCAGACTTGTTGGTGACGAAATAATTAACTATTTTGAAGTTCAAACAGACTCTATCGACAGTGTACTCGATATATTCGTTCGTGTTAATTCTGGTGGTACAGTTTTATCGAAGAGTGATTTGTTGTTCTCTACCATTGTTTCGCATTGGGACAAAGCTAGAGATGAAATAGATAAACTACTTGCAGAAATTAATAAGATTGGTGAAGGGTATAAGTTTTCCAATGATTTTATTATGCGTACATGCCTATATGTCCTTGATATGTCCGTTACTCTTAAAGTTGAGACATTCAAGAAGGAAAGCGTATTGAAGATAAAAATCAATTGGGAAAACATTCGTAAAGCTATTAAGGACACAGTAGATTTACTTAATGAATTTGGATTTAATTCAGAAAATATTATATCCTATGTGGCTATATCGCCAATGGTTTATTATCGTTTTAAAAGTGGAAATTTTGATGATGAAAGTAAGTCTGAGTTAAGAAAGTATATAGTTATATCGCAGGTAAGACAGGTGTTTGGTGCTGCTACAAACTCAGCCCTTACAAGTATACGAGAAGCTTTGAAAGCAGCTCCAAAAGATTCGTTTAAGATGGGTAATTTGCTAAATGTACGCTTTACCGGTGAAAGAACATTGCGCTATACCTCTGAAGAAATAGATGCAATGTTTGATACATATGAAATTGGTGCATATACGTTTATGTTATTATCCTTACTTTATCCAAATTTAAAATACAGCCAGAAAGGGTTTCATCAAGATCACATGCATCCATATGCTGGTTTTGAAGAAAGTAAGATTGCAAGCCTTAAGCTTCCTGATGGCTCAGTTATTGATGATGTTAGAAAAGATGAATGGAGGCGCAGAAGAAATACATTGGCGAATCTACAATTATTAGAAGGGCGCGAGAATGAGAGGAAAAATGCGACACCTTTAGTAGATTGGATTAAGGTTATAGCTAATAGTGAGAATGCTAAATATATGCCGAGTGATTCTTCTTTTGAACTATCTCACTTTGAAGATTTTATAGATAAGCGACAAAAATTAATGAGCGATGCATTTAAAGCAATATTGCTTTAAATGGTATATAGGTAAGGCTCTTAAGTTTGGCTCGAGCAAAGGAGATTAAAACTCTACTACGGTAATAAGCTATGAGGGAAGGTAATCACATGTTTAATGCAAAGTTAAGAAAAAATGCAATCGACAATTATAATGCAGCGGTTGAACGTTATGGAAAGGTCGCCAATGATTTAGGTGAAACACGAATGTTCTTTAGAGACTGAGTGACGGCAGACTGTGTGAAAACACAATTACCACTTATTTTCCTAAAGTCGAAATACCAGATTTTCCATCATCAAAGCCTTTATTTCGGGAGTGTAAAATAATCTGTGTAAGTATAAAACTTGCACAGATTATTTTAATATTGGATAATAAAAAATATTAAACACGAAAAGGACGAAAAAATGGCTAGAAAAAACTCTGAACAAGAACAGCTTGCCCAAGAAATTATTGCAAAATATCAACCAAAATCTGTCGAAGATATGCAAAATGCCTTAAAAGATATTTTCGGACCGATGTTCCAAGCAATGCTAAAAGGTGAATTAGATCACCATCTTGGTTATTCAAGTAATGATCGTGGTGAAAAAGAATCCTCAAATCGTCGTAATGGGTATTCACAAAAAACTCTTAAAAGTTCTTTGGGTTCTATTCCAATTGATGTTCCGCGTGATCGTCAAGCGACTTTTAAGCCACAAATTATACCCAAACATAAAACCAATGTATCTGACATTGAGCAAAAAGTTTTAGCGATGTATGCGCGTGGACTCAGTCAACGAGATATAGCCGCAACGATTGAAGATATCTATGGTTTTGAAATATCTCATGAACAAATTTCAATCATCACAGATAAAATATTAGAAGAGCTCGATCAATGGCAAAAACGTCCCTTAAATCCATTCTATCCATTTGTTTTTGTCGACTGCATGTACGTGACAATTCGAAAAGATTATGAAGTTAAGAGTTGCGCAGTTTATACGATTCTTGGGTACAACATGGATGGTCATAAAGATATCTTAGGATTATGGATCAATGAAAATGAAAGTAAGCATACCTGGATGCAAATCTTCGATGAGCTCAAGGCTAGAGGAATACAAGATATCGGATTCATCTGTATGGATGGATTGAGCGGATTAGAAGATGGAGCTAAAGCAATATTTAAAGACGTAAATGTACAGAGATGTATCGTGCATTTAATAAGAAATTCTATAAAATATGTTCCAAGTAAGGACTATAAGGGATTTACAGCCCAGTTAAAGAAAGTATATGGAGCTTCAAGTTTAAAAGCGGCAATTGCGGAATTTGAGCGATTTAAAGTGGCGTGGGCAAACTATCCTGGAGCCGTTAGCGTATGGGAACGGAATTTCTCACATATAGAGCAGCTTTTTAATTACGGTAGTGCAGTGCGAAAGATTATGTACACAACAAATGCCATAGAAAGCGTGAATTCAAGTTTCCGAAAAGTGACAAAAAAAGGAGCGTTTCCAAATGAAAACGCCATACTGAAAGTATTGTATTTACGAGTTACAGAACTTTATAAAAATGGCATGATCGCCCAGTTCTCAATTGGTCTATGGTTCGAAACCAACTTTCAATTGATACTAGGATTCAGCCGATTTTTCAAAAATATGAACAACACTTTTAATCTTGTTACACAAAATTCTTGACACTCCCTTTATTTCCCTTTAAATGGTATAACAAAAGCAGCAAACAGTACCTTTATTCTAGTACTATTTGCTGCTTTTCTTTTAACATTTTCAATAATTCCCCAATTCCAAGTATATTCATTACTCGTTTTAAGTTATACGCTAAAAAAGTCAAAGAGATCTCTGCACTGACTGAAGCCTTTCTTTTCGTGAGAAAATAGTAGGCTCCCCAGCTTCTTTTTATCGTGCCAAATGGATGTTCTACAATCATTTGCCTTTGTTTGTATTTTTCTTTGTTTAATTCCATTCCTAAATTTATTGTATCTAAAAAATCTTGGTCAACATGGCGACAGAGTGTTCGCCCTTTTTTACTTTTTGTACATCGTTCCTTGTATTCACAGTTTTGGCAGGCTTCATAATTTTTGTATTCGTACCCATAAACACCTTTATCTTTTTGTGTACGTTTTCTTCCTAAATAAAGTTCTTTACCTGCTGGGCAAATATAGATATTCTGCTCTTTATCATATTGAAATTTGTCCGTGTAAAATTCTTTATCGCCCGTCCCATTGGAGTAGGTTTGCTTAGCTACATAAGGGGTTATTCCTTTTTCTACGCATTTTTTTAAGTCACTCGCTTTATAATAGCCTTTGTCGGCTAAAACTTCAAAATCCTTTCCACCAAATAACTTTTTTGCTCTGAGCGACATATTATCTAGTTCTCCTAAATCATTTGGATGCTGTGTTGTTTTAAAATCTGCAACTAATTTGTGTTTTGCATCTACTGTTGTCTGTACATTGTAACTTACATCTACATTATTATTGTTATTGCACATAAGTCGTGCATCGGGATCAGTGGTGGAAATTTCATTGTTGCCGGTTTTATGTAATTTATCTTGGTAACTTTCATATTTTTCTTTGCGATTCTTAAGTTCTTGAACTTTTTTCTTTATTTCTTGATCTGTAGGTTTTTTATCACAAGTTTCAGCTAGATCTGTTTCGTCTAATTCTTGTAAATACTTCTCTATTTTTTCATCAATATATTTTATATTTTTTTCGAGCTTTTTGCTGTTAAAGTTGTTTCGTTTTGAATTACAAGCACGAATTTTTGTTCCATCAATCGCAACGAGTTCTTTGCCAAATAAACCCCAATTATCACAGAGTTTATTAAACTCTCTAAAGATCAATTTTAAGGCTTTTTTATTATCTTTTCTAAAATCTGCGATTGTTTTAAAATCAGGCTTTAATTTCTTTAAAAGCCATATGACTTCAATATTTCTTATGGATTCATGTTCAAGTCTTCTAGATGAGCGTACTCGATTAAGGTATCCATAGATATAAAGTTTCAGAAGGTCTTTAGGATTGTATGGTGGTCTTCCCGTGGCAGAACAAATTGCTTTCTTAAAGTTAAGTTTGACCATATCGAGTTGTTCTACATATGCTTCTATTACTCGAACGGCATTATCTTCTCCAATATAATCATCTAAACTTTCGGGGAATAGTAGTCCTTGTATTCTATCTTGACCTTTTATATAGTTCATAAATCCACCTTCTTTTGCAAATTTATATCTATATTTTATCATATTTGTTGTTTTGTGTATTTATTTATACGACTTTTCACACAGTCTGACGGTGTGCAGTGCAGTTCCTTTTGTCTACAATTAATGGACAAAAGAAACCGTAATCGACACCTATTGTGGGACAGGTATGATTACCCTATTCTTAGCAAAGAAAGCGAAAAAAGTATACGGTATCGAAATCATCGAAGCCGCAATTAAAGATGCCAATAAAAATGCCGAAAACAATAATGTAACCAACACCGAGTTCCTCGTAGGCGATGCAACCGACGTAATGCCCGAACTATATAAACTAGGCATTCACCCCGATGTCATCGTCGTAGACCCACCCCGCGCCGGCTGTGACAAAGCCGTCTTAGAAAACTTCGCCCACATGACCCCAAGACACATCGTCTACGTATCCTGCAACCCAGCATCACTGGCAAGAGATATCGCGATATTAGCGGAATTTGGATATGTAGCTAAAGAGATACAGCCAGTCGATATGTTTAGTGAGACAAGTCATATTGAGTGTGTGGCGTTGTTAGAAAAGAAATAGGAAAAGTAGTAATAATTTCATAGAAGTAAGTTAAGAATTCGCCTATAGATATATTTCTAGGCGGATTTTTTGTTTTAGCTAATATCCTTTTAAGGAAAATATAGGACTTTTAAAGGAATTTCTGTCTTTGTATGGAATTTTATAGGTGGATTATACTTTTTTAATATAAAAAATTTATATAATAACGTCGTTACTTTGTATATATACAAAATAAAAATAAGATGCCTGAGATTTTAAACAAATTGTGACAATATGAATGAAAAAGAAAATATGCTTTAATCATTATCGTTTGTGGTGGAGGAATAGGTAAGAGTGATTTTGTTATAAAAGCCCTCAATTAGCTCAAACTATTATAATTCAATGATTGATATTGGAACGGTTATCGGGTTTTACAAATAATTATCTTCTATGTGATTAGATAGCTGGCTGATAGTGGATTTGAAACACCAACAGAAGCTGATTAAGTGATTTTTATCATGTACAAAAACAAAAGAAGCGAGATAAAGAAATTTAATTTGTTGGAAAAAAGGAACTTTATTTAAAAGTAGATTTTGCAAGGATGATAATGAACTCAAAATTCGGATAGGCGTTTTGGAGAATCAAAATAGATTTTTAAAATTATGTTGTTAAGGATTGCTTTTGTATTTCTATAAAAAATAGTTTTTTGAGATGTTATTGAGCTTACAATATATTTGAATAAATAAGATGATGTGAACTAGTTGGATATGGGGGAGTACTATGGCTAATTATGATTCTTTAAAACTAATAAGAGTGCTTAGTGATAGAGGAGAAACAAATTCAAGAGTAGATTTAATGCAGGAAGAAAATGCAGAAAATTATTTCGTGAGGAAGACAATATTTGGTATAGATCAACCGCTATATCAAGCTATATTTACAAGAGAAGTTCAAGCTTTATATAAATTGAATAATTGTTCCAAGATTGTAAAAATACTCTCACATAAAAATATGAAAGTAAGGACTACAAATGAAAGGGTAGGATGTATATTTTTAGAACGTATTTTTGGTGAAACTTTATTTAAAACAAATTTAATAAAGTTATCTTCTAAAGATAAGTTTAATATTCTTAATCAGCTTTTGACTGCTATTGAAGTAGCTCATTCAAATGGAATAATTCATAGGGATATCAATCCTAATAATATTATGATAACGGATCAAAAAGAAGTTAAGGTAATCGATTTTGGAATATGTAAGATTAAAGAAATGGTAAGTTGTTCGACAGTTTATAAAATGGGCACAAATCTATATTCAGCTCCAGAAGTTCATTTACATAGTGAAAATGCTACAGAAAAAAGCGACTTATACTCAATTGGTGCTGTCGCGTATTATTTATTTACTGGAAATGAGCCTCCACTTGCAAGTGATTTTCAAAATGTGTTAGATAAAACATCTGGAATTGATATCGATTTAAAGTCTGTTCTTAAAAAAATAGTTTTTGAAAATCCAGAAGAACGGTATAAAGATATTTTTGATTTAAAAAGTGACCTTTCAAATTTATTTAGCAGATTTTTAGATATAAATCAACAGATTAATATTACAATGGATTCTGAAAAATTTAGTTATTTGAAAAAGCAGAATTTGCTCCCGCAACGTGCTAGATTTACAGACACGGAGTATATCAGTCAAAATTTTACTGAACTTTATGCATTTAAAAACAATAATGATATATACCAATTTTTAGGGTTAAACTATTTAATGGAATGTATTTATAATGCCGATTTAAATGCATTTAATGTATGCGCTTTTAGAAAGCTTGTCCCAATTCAAAGAGAAAGCAAAAAAAATAAATTTGCAGAAATTACAGCGAAAGTTCAAGTTGTTGATCCGAAATGGATTCATCGTCAAAGTAGAAATAACAACATTGAAGTGAAAAATATTATCGACGACTATTATGATGAATATATGTCGAAGAATAATGTTGACTCTGAATATAGATCAAAATATGGTGCATGGAGAGAACTTCTTGATTTAACAAAAAAAAGTATAGAAAAAAACATAATAAGATTTTCGTATGAATCGGTTATTTCGAAGGACGGGATATTAACATTTTCATTGAGTAAAAGTGTATTTTTAGGAGACGAACCATTAACTAAAGAACATTTATTTGTATATGAAAAACCTTCTAGAGGAAAAAAGAAAGTTAGCCTGCAGGTTATTGGTCATTATGAAGATGATTATTTTGATCGAGATCACGTAGTACTTAAAATACGCTTTGATAAAAAGCAACCGCGGCTGCCCTATAAAGGTTCCATATGTTTAGATTACAGGAAGGATATGGCAAATGTACAACGGCAAATGGATGCCCTTGATACGATTGAAAAAGAAGATTATTCGTGTCCATTTAATCTAAAAAGGATTATTTCTGGTGTGGAAAATCCAGGTGTTAAAATTCTTGAAGATAATTTTAAATTTTTCAATGATAGATTGGATATGTCTCAGCGGGCTTCTGTAAAGAAAGTCTTAAATTCAGAATCGCTTTCGCTTATTCAAGGACCTCCTGGAACTGGTAAAACTAATGTTATTATTGAAATTATTCGACAGATATTACATGAAAATGATAGAAATCCGGAGCTTCCAGAGAAAAAAATATTATTAGTATCACAATCACATCCTGCTGTTGATAAAATGCTCGATGATTTAATAGAACAATCTAATACACGCCCCAACCTTATAAGAATTGGACGAGATGAAAAATTAAATGAAGATATTCGAGAAGAGTATGGAATAAACTATGTGAAAGAAAAATGGATAAATAATGTTAGAAAAAAGTGTATAGAAGTTTCTGCTGATATATGCAATAATTTGCAGATTAGTGAAGAAGAATTCGATGCGTATTATGCGGAATACGAGAAAATGCAGATTGTAGATTTTGAAAGTGAAAAAATTGATAAAGAGATTATTACCAACCTGAAAAGTAAGACTCAAACAATAACAAAAGAAAAGTTAAGACAAACTTTAGAAATACAGCGACAATGGATGGAACAATTACCTCAATGTGAAGAAGTGGATTTATATATTATAAAAACCACAACTATTATTGCTGGAACCTGTACAGGGTTTATATCGAATAGAGTTATAAAAAATGCGGAATTTGATTATCTGATTATTGATGAAGCTGCTAAAGCCACGTTCCCTGAGCTAGCAGTATCTTTTAATAAAGCAGATAAAATTATTATGGTTGGAGATCACAAACAACTTCCGCCTGTTTTAGATACTGATATTATTAATAAAAATAAAGATGTCCTTGACATACAAACTTTATCAATGGGAATGTTTGAAAGGCTGTATGAAATATTTCCGGAAGAAAATAAACATAGATTAACCGTACAGTATCGAATGCATCCAATTATTGGTGCTTTAATTAGTAAAATTTTTTATGATAATGATATTCAAAATGGTGTGGAAAGAGAAAAAAGGTTAACGGGTATTCCTGAATATTCTGATATTGCGATTGAGTGGTTAAGTACATCTACTAGGCCATCGAAAGAAAAATTTGAAAAAAGACAAGGGGTTGAACCGAGGCAGACTTATCGAAATGATTTAGAAGTAATGATAATAAAAGAAAAATTGGCTTATTTGGACAGATCACTAAATAAAACTGCTAAAGTAGCTGTAATTACTGCGTATAGTGCACAAAAGTATGCATTAGCTAATATGATCAAGCAGCAAAGGTACCAAAACTTACATATTGAAGTCGATACAGTAGATGCTTTTCAAGGGAGCCAAAAAGAAATTATTATTTATTCAACTGTAAGAAGTAGCGAAAATCCATATAAAATTGGTTTTCTTAAATCAGAAGCAAGGCTTAATGTAGCATTTTCTAGGGCCCAATCGTTGCTCATTATAGTTGGTGATCATAAGTTTCTAAATAATAGTAAAATTTCTCAAAATAAATTTCCGGAAATTATTAATTATATTATGGAAAATGACTCATGTAGAATCTCAGAAATTTAGGGGGTGTGGCTGTGGAGAAAATATTAAATACAATTAAGAGTCAAATACCTAAGGAAGTTAATGGTTTTTTTTGCATCAAAACACAAGAAATTTTAATTCCCCATATGGAAATTGGAATAGAATGTTTAATTCATGATATTTCGGAACTAAACCTATTTTTTGAAACAATTCTTAAGTTAGTTGAAATAGAAGTGAAAGAAATAAGTTCGATTGCTCGTATTCTTGGTGTTTCTTTTGATACGGTAAAGGAAGCTGTTGTGGATATGGTTTCAGGAGACTATATTAGTGTATCTGCAAATATTTTAGGAATCACCAAAAAAGGAAAAGAAGTATTAAAATCTAAAAAATTAATCGAAATAAAAAGGAAAAATTTAAACAAAGTAATGGTGAATCTGATTACAGGAGAGATTAGTGATGGTAGCAATGTTAAAACAGCAAGTGCTGGAAAATCATCGGTATGTTTAGCAGAAGAGATTGCTGTTAATAAATCATTTTTAGATACGAATTATTCTTCTATTAATCAAGTGTATCAAGTACAGCAAGAAAACGACAGCGCGTATGGAAGAAAGGGAATTACGAAAGAGCTGTATAAAATAGTAGATATTTCATATCGGAAGTTAGTATATCTTGCAAATGAAGTAGTTCTTTATAAAAGTGATGATTCAGTGGAGCTTCAAATTCAATTTACGACAGATGCTAATGATACATACTCAAACTGTTTATATAGGCAACTCAAAGGTGAAATTCATCCATGTTTAGAAAATTTCTTTGAAAAAAGCCGAGATTTTGTAAAGAAACTATCAGCTTATCCGAGTCAGTTAGATCAAGCACTTAATGATGTGGCGAAAAAGGTAAAGGCCGAGTTGTATGATAAAGCTAATGTAGCCGACGTTGATCTTAGTTTATTTGGGAATAGACGTTACGCATTGGTTGATAAAGAGTATATTGATTATTTCACTCATAGTGATGAATTTAGATTTGATCGTTTGTTTATTTATACTAATAGAATAAATAGCATGTTAAATCCTGAAGTTTTTAGTGAAATAGAAAGAATTTCGGAAAAGAAAAAAGTAGTCATCTTATATGATAAAAAAGAATTTCATGCAATGGAAACTATAAAACACTTTTTGGGTAAAAAACCAAATAAGAATCTATTCATTATTCCAAGTGATAGTGTTGATAAAACTATCATATGCTTTGATCAAGCTTTAATAATAGAGGTAAAAGAAGAAATTGTTTATATGTTTGAAAAGCCGATATGCTATAAAGTTCCTATTGTTGATTTTGATAAAAGTAAATTAAAACCTTGGGTAGAGGAAATTCAAGAAGAGTATGATCTTAAGAAAATATTGCAGCCCACAAACAATATAAACAATCATCAAAAAAAGTTCTAGAGATAAAGGTTAGGTATAAGCCATAGCGGATAATCCGTTTAGTGGTGGTAAGGGATTGTGCTAATCATTGTTGTTTAGGGCTATTTTTAAAGTAAGAAGAGCAGTAGAAAGTTAGAGGTGTATGTAAATGCAAATTACGAAGCTCAAGGTGTCTAATTTTCGGTCCTTTGGAGAAGAAGAAACCATTATTCCTTTGAAAGATATGTCTATCCTTATTGGCAATAATAGCGCAGGAAAGACCACAGCTATGCAGGCACTAATAAAACTTTTTGGTGTATATGCAAAAGACCGCGAACTCGTGCGTGCCGATTTTCATGTTCCGCCTGGAGTCAATCCGGAAGATCTTACTGAGGCTGCACTTTATCTTGAAGCAGTAATAGAATTTGCTGAATTGCAAAATACAGCTGGATCAGGAATGGGATGCATTCCTCAATTATTTCATCAAATGGTTGTTAACGGACAAGGACAAGCCCCATATGTTAGGATCAGGCTTTCGGCAACTTGGCAGCGAGGCAACACGCCTGACGGTGATATTGATCCTAAACTTGAATTCATTACGGTTGCTGAAGGTGAGACTATTACTGATGAGAATAGAATACCGGTCAAACCTCATCAGCGCTCGCTAATCCAAGCCTTTTATGTTCCTGCCATGCGTGATCCGCGAACTCAGTTAAAACATGACTCAGGCACAATTTTATATCGTTTTTTTAAGGCAGTAAAATGGACTTCTGATCTTACCGATACACTAAAAGCAAAAAGTGAAGAAGTCAATGGACTCTTTACCAGTCAGCCTGGGGTTCAAACTGTCGAAAATTTAATAAAAGCTCAGTGGAAAGAGTTTCACGATGATATCAAATACTCGGATGCAGGGCTTGGTTTCTCGGCAACGGAGTTAGAAAAAGTATTAAAGAGGGTTGAAGTTTACTTTCGGCCTACTCCTGAGGAAAAAAGCTATACAATTGATCAATTGGGTGATGGTCTACGTTCCTTGTTTTATATTGCGCTAGTTTCAGCTTTGTTGAAATTAGAAGCTGATTATACAAGTATGACAGCCGAATCAGGGATTGAAATTGACTGTACCTCCATACCTGTATTAACGATCATGGCTCTTGAAGAGCCGGAAAACCATTTGGCCCCTCATCTTCTTGGCCGGGTGATTGGCTTGCTAAAAAATGTTTCCAGCCAGTCTAATGCACAAGTGATCATATCGTCACATACGCCTGCAGTGTTACAACGCGTGGAACCTGAAAATATTCTCTATTTCCGAATGTTGAATCCGCAAATGCGAACTTGTGTTAAAACCATCACACTCCCTCCAGCTATATCAGAAGCGTTCAAATATATTAAAGAGGCAGTCAAAGCGTATCCGGAGTTGTATTTCGCGAAGCTTGTAATTTTAGGCGAAGGAGATAGTGAAGAATTAATTCTGGCAAAGACTCTTGAAGTTATGAACACTCCTATCGACCGAAGTTTTATTTCAATAGTACCGTTAGGGGGACGGCATGTTAACCATTTCTGGCGTCTTTTAAGTCAGCTTAACATTCCGCATCTCACAATTCTTGACCTGGATAGGGAAAGAGATGGAGGTGGATGGGGCCGGATTAAGTATGCGATAAAGCAACTCAATGAAGTTGGTGTTCCCATAACAGAGTTGACTAATACTGAATTTGAAGATGGGAGTACAATTGCTTTTACGAATGAAGACTTAGAAGGAATGCATTTATGGCCATTGGACCCAGAACGTTTAGAATTAATGGATAAGTTTGTAAAATGGTTACGGAAATATGGGGTATTTTTCTCAACGCCCTTGGATATTGATTTTATGATGCTTTCAACATTTCCGACAATCTATCAGAGTGCTACGGAAGGGACCGGTCCTAGAATTCCTAACAGGACAGAACCGGCATTTTTAGAGAAAATAAACACGGCGATAAAGGCAACTTTGAAGAATGAAAAATGTACTGGTTATACATACAGTGCGGAAGATAAGGAACTGTTTATTTGGTATAATTACTTGTTCCTTGGTCGTGGGAAGCCAGTAACTCATTTGCTTGCGTTAAAAGAAATAGAGGACTGGTCGCTAGAATGCAATCTGCCTGAACCTATTACGGCATTAATGAATACTGTCGTCAATAAACTTGGGAGGCGTTAAAAATGTCAACGCCAATAAGTCCCGAAAGCTGGATTCCATCCGATGGTATTATTCTTGAGCCGAATGCGGAGGCCGCTGTTCGTAGTAATTTTAATGCGGTAGTGGTTGCTGGCCCGGGGGCCGGGAAGACGGAACTGCTTGCCCAACGAGCTTGTTTTTTACTTCAGACGAATACCTGCAAACCACCAAAACGAATTCTGGCAATCAGTTTTAAAAAAGATGCGGCCACTAATTTGGCAGAGCGGGTTGAAAAGCGCTGCGGTAAGGCGCTGGCACAGCGTTTCGATTCCTATACCTTTGACGCTTTTGCAAAGTCATTACTTGATAAGTTTTTAAATGCACTGCCAATAGACTATAAACCTTCAAGAAATTACGAGATCATTTTTCCAACCAGAGATCAGATGCAAGAAGCAATTCACGAGCTCGTTTTACCGCCTACTTGGTCTGGTCGTAATATCTATGAAATACAAGCTCAAAGGGTATTAAATAATATTTGCGTTAGAAAGCTGCCGTTGAATAATAACACTACTTTAGAGCAGTGGGCTATAAGGGAAATATGGCAAAAGTGGCTGCGTAGTCCTGATTCCTCACGGTTAACTTTCCCAATGATCAGCCGTTTAGCTGAGTATCTGCTAACGCAAAATCCTTTGCTTGTTAAGGCATTGCAAATGACGTATAGCCATGTATTTTTGGACGAATTTCAGGATACTACATACATTCAATATGACTTATTAAAAACTGCCTTCCATAATTCACAGGCGGTTTTTACGGCTGTTGGTGATACCAAACAAAGAATTATGGGGTGGGCGGGAGCCTTACCTAATGTATTCTCAACGTACTGTAATGACTTTCAAGCTCAAAGGTTAGACTTAATAAAAAATCATCGATCTGCACCTGTGCTAGTGAATATTCAAGCAGCACTTTTTCAACATCTTGACCCTGAAGCAGTTCCAGCCGTAGCGGCTGAGGGGTGGGAAGCAAATGATGGGATATGTGAAATTTATTTGTTTGATAGTCATATACAGGAAGCAGAGGTGCTAGCCAGGCAGATTTATGAATGGATATCTCTTGATCATGTAGACCCAAGAAAAATAGTGATTTTAGCAAAGCAACAGGTCGATGTTTATGCAAGAGAAGTAATTAATCAATTAAGTCTTGTCGGTCAAAAATCCCGGGTAGAGTCTGATATGCAAGACTTGTTAGCAGAACCTTTGATCCAGATCATTTTGCAGTTTTTAAGACTGGTGACCACGGAACGCATGCCCGCAGACTGGCAGGCGACTGTTGATTTATTATTAGAACTTCGTGGTTGCCAACATGAGGAAAAGACAGGAAAAAGTATAGAGATTGAGATACAGTTGGCTGCTTTTCTTCAGACACTTAGGGATGAACTCGGCAATATTACAATGGAAACCTGTTCTTCCGCAGTGATACGGTATATATTAAGTCTGATTGTCAGTTTCATGGGTGAGAGTGCTATTAAGAGCCAATTTCCACAATATAAAAGAGATCGCTGGTACGAAAACCTACTTAATAAGGCTTCTGTAATTCTCTCTGATGGTTACCGTGTTTCATGTGAATGGGCGCAGACAATAGACAATTTCGTTGGGAAAAATACTATTCCAATTATGACAATCCATAAAAGCAAAGGTCTTGAATACGATATAGTCGTATTTATTGGCCTGGAAGATGGCGCTTTCTGGAGTTTTCGTACGCAAACCCATGAAGATACATGTGCATTTTTTGTTGCTTTATCTAGGGCTAAGAAGAAAGTTTATTTCACGTTTTGTGATCGCAGGCAGACGCGGCGAGGAAATACTCAACAAGAGCATCAAAGCATTGGAACGCTGTATGATCTGTTAACGAGTGCTGGTGTAGAAGTAGTTGAATATAGAGGGGATAGTCAGGTATGAATGATTCAACCATTTCGTTGCTAAGAGGCTAATATCAAGAAATAAAAGGACGGTTCTAATGATTAGTTTTTGCTTAAACAATTAAGCTGTGAATCACCAGAATCGTCCTTTTAGAGTCATGTTGTGCTCAGCTAGCGCCTATTCAGTTTAAAGCAGTGTCAGACTGATTATAATAGATTTTCTAATTTTCTCTTTTGACCTCAGTCTTGTATCAATCCACTGAAATCGTCGGTATTAGGGTACAGTTCTTTGGCCCAAAAATCAATTTGAAAAAATATATATGTCTTATTTTACACCATATTTTTCGTTTGCCACAATTTCAATTTCTTGCAAGATAGAGATTGCCTCATACCATGTAAACTCTTTTTGAACTTCTTCTCCAAAAGCGATATAAGAGATAACATCATACATAATTTTTTCATTCCAAACCTTGTCCCAATGGTCGCAAATATCTTCTCCAAAGTTGCCCAGACATGTATTACAATAATTGTAATTTGAGTCACATTCTTTTAATTTGGCTTCTGCCTGACTGAACATTTCTCTTACATAGTCGTTTCGATTATCTTCTTGTGTTACTGACCAAGGTGTACAAGTGAAATGTAAAAGAATGCTCCTTAGAATAGTACAATTTTCAACTGGGTATTTACCTAGCCACGTAACACCTCGGGATATGCTTTGCTTTATCGTCCATTGGTCGAGCTGCCCAGCTTCTTCCTGTTGTAGGATAAAACTAGCTTCTAATCGTAGAGGCTCTGCCGTTGGAAAAAACCAGTGATAAATGGCATTGTTGAACAACTTTCCGATTTTTACGCCTGATTTTCGTGTATATTCGTTAATGAGCATATCAATACCTTTTTCGCTATCAAAAATACGTTTCATATTCATACCTACCTTCCATGTTATTATATAATTATATGTATTTAAAAATATTATACCATAAAAATATGGTGATTCAACAATTTATAGACTGAGTGATAGTTCTTTTTGTATTATTTTGAATTATTGGGGCGCTTTACTTTTTTTGTAGAGGTATCACGAAAATAATAAAAAGCAACAAGGTTGTGTTTGTCTCATTCATAGGCTTCACACTTTTTTAGGGAGAAAATTGATTGCCTGCTGTTTGATAGTAGCACTTGGAAAAATTATAGTGTAGTTGGTCAAAATAAGAATTTCCTCATATGCAAAAAATGTATTACCTACGTATTCTCCAATCCAGTTTTCCTCGATAGGGTATCTTTTATATTATCCTAACCAAAAGGGATTATCATGCTGATGATAAATTTAAAAACCCACAACAAAAAACATGATTCTACAAAAAAATCATGTTTCATCCTATTTTTACTTGCAATCCCTAAAAAGTGTAATATAATTAGAAATAGGTGGAAATTAAAAAAGTCGCCGTGTCCTAGGAGTGGTGGTACACTCTTAGGCACGAGCAGGTGGATCAGCACCTACACGTAACAGCTAGCTGTCTACGACGACAATTTATTATACCGTGCTTTTTCTTTGGTGACAAGGGAGATGGTATGTTCGGTATAATACGATTGGAGTTTTGGCAGGAAGCTTAGCGTCTGCATGCAATCATGATATAGCAAAGCGCATGTGTAGGTTGGATAAACCCTCGCATGCGCTTTTTTGATTTCCCCTGAGACAAACTGTAGATTGATTTCTTCTATCTGAACAGGCAGATAGAAGAAATCTCCTACAGAATGAGGATGGGGGAGATATAAATTGGTATTAGGAAAACAAGGTCGCAAAAGGCTGAATTTAGGCAACCTCAAAAACGCGTGGCGAGGCGTCATCTTCGCCACAAAAACCAATGGACAGAATGAACGATCAACGAAGCTCGAGACTTAGCTTTCATCATAATTGAAAACTAAAATATAGTTGGAGGGATCGTTATTATGAGGAAGAGTGTGTTTGATTTCTTGGCTGCGACGATGGAACATGAAAATTTGAAGGAGTTAGATTTAGATAAATATTCTAGTGAATACTATCATGCCAATCAAAAAGTCCTTGCATATCAGAAAAAACTCCAAAATGCATTACCTGTGGAGCTGCAACAAACTTTGATCCAGCTTGATGATGAATATAACTGTATGCTCATCAGTGGAATGGACGTACACTATCGACAAGGTTTTTCCGATGCAGTTCATCTAATGCTGGAGACCTTAACTTGGGCACCGACACGGAGTTAATGATAAAGAAAAACCTCATTGCTACCAGAATAGCCAGTCTATCTGAAGAACAGGCTCTGTTCTATCAATGTGAAATACTGTGAATGAGTGAGATAAACAAAGTAAATCGTTAGATTTTTAAAGGAGGTTAAGTCGATGAAAAAGCATTCAACTGTTCGGAATTTCCGAACAGTTGATACTAACGGAAAGACTTATAATATGGCTTACTATAACCTTGACATGATTATTTCTTTGGGGTATCGAGTAAGATCACAGGTTGCTACGCAGTTTCGTTGCTGGGCAACGGAGCGATTGAAGAAGCATAGCTGCAAACAATTAAAGAAGTCGATAAGACTGCCAAGAAAAAGGTGGAATGCAAGGAATAGACTGCATCCACTAACTGCCAGATGGAGAAACAGAATGCTTCTAAGGACAATTCAACATAAGATGCATGTACCTGAGTTGAATTATAGGAACCATTCTTGAGAGTATTTTTTTATTGTCGATAAAAGGAAAGTTTGTTATAATCAGGACAGGTGCTACGATAACGATAGGCGGTTAGTTTCCGTTCGGTATCCGTGTTTTACGGAGGAATGGGGGTGATGCCATGAATGATACAAATTTAACTCTGTTATTTTTTATCATCTTGGTTTTTGCCATAAAAAAAGATTAACCGCCCTGCTCTCAACATGTGCGGTTAATCTTCTAATCGTATAACGGGAGCTAACCGTTTATCGGTAGCACCTTTTATATGTTTATCATAAAACATATAATTTATTCTGTCAATAACGAAATATAATATTTAGGGAGCGGAATCAGAATAAAATAAGGGCGCCATTGTTGCCGATCACCTTAAGAGTCGGTAGTGAAAGAAGCGGTTCCGAAACTTACATAGACAAGCGAAGCCGGAACTTTGGATTTGTTCATTAAATCTGGTCAAGGTCAATCGCATTTCATACACAATCTGTTCCTATTTATTATCATTCGTTATAAAACTACAATTTGTAGGCTGTATGCCTTAGTAGGGCACTTGCAGTTTGATTAGAGGGCAACCTAGAAATGGGTTGTCCTAATTTATTTTAAATAGTAAAAAACATTACCAATATTATAAAAAGACCATTTTAAGTATTATGCGATAAAGCTAGCTGAAACCGTTTAATATCAGCAATGGGAGGTAATCCGAACATTCGTAAAGACTCCCTGCTGAATTGTGAAGGACTGTCATAACCGACTTTATATCCGGCAGTTGCGTATTCAAATGATTCCGACAGTAATAAACGTCTTGCTTCCTGTAGTCGGATTTGCTTTTGATACTGTAGTGGGCTTAGGGCAGTAATGTCCTTAAAATGACGATGCAATGATGCAGAACTCATATTTGCAATTAAGCCAAAGGTGACGGGTCTGTTTGTCTATTCACGTAAATTTAAAAATTCGCTACAATGCCAATAAATTTAAGTTTTATACGCCTTATCTTTTTTCACCTAATGGGTGAAAGTAAAAAAACATGAAAAAAGAGTTCATTCTTGCTAACTTTTTATTGATTTGAGCAAGATAATCAGAAACGCTATACCGATAACTTTCCGAACCGAGCATCACGATCTTTTCTCCTTGAGCAACTATACATAAGGACGGTTTTTGAATATGACATATAGGCACTGCAATATTTGAATCACAAATAAGATGAAGGTATGAAATTTTCGTTTCATGGTCTTCATCACTACCAGAAAAACGCTTAATAAGTCTGGCTAGTTCATTGCAATATACTCAGATAATGCTTAATCTAAATGATAGTATTAGGCAAGAAGTTGATATAAATAGTATATCGTATATTGCAATAAAGAGAGTAAAATGACATCAAGTCACTTAGTGTAACCTATCCAGTAAAAGAATATATCGTAAAAAAACTTTAAATATTGTATAAAATAGGAAGGGGAGAATATTGTGAATTTAAAAACTAAAATGCTACTGTTGATTTTGATTCCGGTTATATTTTTAGTGAGCTTGTTGAGTTTATACGGTTATTATGCTTCAAAACAACAGTTGGAAGAACAAGTTATGGAAACGAATCGAAACATGATGCTTGCCTATAGTGAACAGCTTAATAACGAATTAAAGCAAGAGGAAAGCCAAGTCAAACATTTAGCTGTCATGATTGGAAAACAAAATTTAACGTTAGATGAGATTCGTAATTTGGCACATCTAACCAAAGATGGTGCAAATAAAACGACGCTAAGCGTCTTTGTTGGTTTGGAAGACGGTGCCTATGTAAACAGTGAGGATTACACCGTTCCGGCTGGATTTGATGTTCGTCAGCGTGACTGGTATAAGGGCAGCAGTAAAGAGGACAAACCTTTTTATACGGAAGTATATAAAAGTGCAGATGGCAATACGGTCGTAAGTATTGGGCAACGCATTATGGGCATTGATGGAAAATTGAAAGGTGCAGTTTGTAATGATGTAAATTTGACGGAACTTTTGAAAAAGGTGCAAAGTCTTAAAGTAGGAGAGTCCGGCTATGTATTTTTAGTTGCACGGGATGGGTCTTATATTATACATCCAAAATTCAAGAGTGAAGATAATATAAAAGATGTGGCCAATGCTGCTTTTGCCGGATTCTTTGAACGCGTTTCAACGGGTGATACTGTAGTAGAAATCACGCAATTTGAAGGAGCTGAAAAAATTACAGGTGGAGTTCCGGTCGGCAATAGTGGATGGATTCTTGGCCTTTCAATGGACTATGACGAAATGTTTGCGGCAACGCGTACAATGGCGGAGATCTTTGCTCTGGCTACAGGTATAATTGCTCTACTGCTTTGTGGAATTATCTTATGGGTTATTTTAAAGATTACAAGTGCAATGCAAGGTATGACCAAGCTTTCAGAGCAACTTGCTCAAGGTGATTTTAGAGAAAATGAAAAATATCAAATTACAAGTAAGGATGAAATCGGCAGATTGGGCAATTCTCTTCTTAAAATGCGGACAACATTAAGAACCTTGCTTAAACAAGTCAGCCATTCTGCGGAACAAGTCGCTGCTGCCAGTGAAGAATTAACTGCAAGCTCCGAACAGTCATCTCAGGTAACACAACAAGTTGCTGTTTCCATTACAAATGTGGCAGAAGGTGCTGATCATCAGGTAGCCGCAATTGATACTGTAACAAAAGAAGTTGCAGGTATAAATGAAAATATTCGTGAATTGATCAGTAACTCGGATCAAGTATTTGTGAAGGCTGCTGATGCTGCGGAAAAAGCCGAGTCAGGAAATCAAGCTATTTTAAGTGCAGAGAAACAAATGGTTAGTATCGAATCTGTTGTAGGATTATCGGCAAACGTAGTTGAATCGCTAGGGGAGCGTTCGAAAGAAATTGGTACTATTGTAGATACGATTTCTGGGATTGCAGGACAAACAAATTTATTAGCGTTAAACGCAGCAATTGAAGCCGCACGGGCCGGAGAGCAAGGAAAAGGCTTTGCTGTTGTAGCAGAAGAAGTAAGGAAGCTTGCTGAACAGTCACAAGAAGCGGCAAAACATATCGCAGAGCTTATTCACAAGATTCAGGAGGATACAGCGCAAGCGGTCGATGTGATGCAAAGTGGTACCGATGAAGTAAAACGCGGTACCGAAATCGTGACTCATGCCGGAAGCATCTTTAAAGAAATTAATGAAATGGTTGTATTGGTAAATGAGAAGGCAAAATTAGCGCAGGATTCTGTTGGGAAAATCGTCAATGGAATTATGAAGATTGATGAATCCACTAAAAATATTCATCAGGTTAGCAGATCTACCTCAGCAGAGGCACAAAGTGTATCTGCTGCCACGGAAGAACAATCCGCTTCCGTTCACGAAATGTCTACAGCCAGTCAGTCTTTAGCAAATTTAGCACAAGAATTGCAAAATGAAGTGAATCGATTTAAAGTTTAGCTGAGAATGAAAGAGGCCTGCCGCATATTACTACGGCAGGCTTCAATTTTTAAACAAATTAAAATAACTATATCAATATAGCAGGAGATAGCAAAATCCGTTCTTTTTGTCTAAAACAAATAATGGTTCTATAATAAATGTTGAGGTAATTAGCGAAAACTGATTATCTCAACATTATATTTTGTATATAAGATGACGTTTTTTTTTCGTCTTGATAAACCTAGATTATCATGCCAAGCCGACAAAGAGATAAGAAGAAAGTAAGCGTCAATTTATTATAAACTGTTCGGAATTTCCGAACAGTTTATAATAACTAAAGGAAATAATTCATACCAAAGGTATGGATATTGCGGTATATACAGAAAATTTTCAAGATGAATTTATATCCCTAACTGATATCGCCCGATACAAAAGTAATTAACCTAAAGCCGTTATCAAGAATTGAATGCGAAGTAAAGACACAATAGAATTTTTAGGCTTATGGGACTTTTTATATAATAATAGTTTTAAGGGGGGCGAATTCGACTCCTTTAAAAGAGAAGTGAAGCCGTCACTTTGAATTTGTCCATCAATCTAGTTAAGGTCAAGAGCATTTCATAAACGATCTATTCCTATTTATCATTTGTTATAAAACTACAATTAGTAAGCTGGATGTCTTAGTAGGGCACTTGCAGTTTGATTAGAGGGCAACCTAGAAATGGGTTGCCCTACTCGATTTTAAAAAGTAAAAAACATTATCAATGTTATAGAAAGACCATATTAAGTATTATGCGATAAAGCTAGCTGAAACCGTTTAATATCAGCAATGGGAGGTAATCCGAACATTCGTAAATATTCTCTGCTGAACTGAGAAGGACTGTCATAACCAACTTGATATGCGACAGTTGCAGCTTCAAATGATTCCGACAGTAATAAACGTCTTGCTTCCTGTAGTCGGATTTGCTTTTGGTACTGTAGTGGACTCAGGGCAGTTATGTCCTTAAAATGACGATGCAATGACGCAGAACTCATATTTGCAATCACAGCCATGTCATCAATACGCAAATTCTTGTCGTAATTTTTTAAAATATACTTGGTTACTTTTGCAATACGACAGAAATTGCTGTCTGCCATAGCAATTAATTTCAAAGAATCCCCCTGTTCATCACAGAGAACTCTATAGAGAATCTCACGGATGATTAATGGGGCGAGTATAGGGATATCTTTTGGGTTTTCCAGGAGTTGAACAAGCCTTACTACTGCATCAAGAAGATTAAAAGGCATTTTGCCCAAAAACAAACTGCGGCTGGATCTTTTTATTTTATTTGGCAGAAGATCGGTTTCTTTCATAATGTCAAAAATAAGATTTTGGTCTAAATCCAGCCGGAGTGCCAAATAGGGAAATTCACGCGATGCCATGGTCACTCTTCCGGTAATTGGTACACCTACAGATACAGCAAGATAATCAGAGACGCCATAACGATAACTTTCCGAACCAAGCATCACGATCTTTTCTCCCTGAGCGACTATACATAAGGAAGGTTTTTGAATATGACATATAGGCCTTGCAATATTTGAATCACAAATGAGATGAAGGGCTGGAATTTTAGTTTCAAGGTCTCCATCACTACCAGTAAAATGCTTAATAAGTCTGGCTAGTTCATGTTGTTTTGTACTTGTATCTTTCAGGGGTGTTAACTCTATATAATCCGACATTAATTAGCTCCTTTATCAGATCCTGTTTTTATTATATTTGAACAGTATACTCAGAAAATACTTAATCTAAATGATAGTATTAGGCAAGAAGTTGATATAAATAGTATACCATATATTGCAATTAACAGGCTATAATGATATCAAGTCGCTTAGTGGTAGCTAAGAGATTTGATATTAACATGCAATAGTAGATAGAGAAAAGGAGTGGTTTTTTGGAACAAAGTAAGAAAAACAAATACATAGGGATATGGGTTAGATATATTGGAGGATTAAAATGAACCAAATAAAAAAGAAACCTTCTGAAAAAATAGAACTAAATCAATTCTTGATTCTTTTGATGTCAATTGCTAGCGCAATTTGTGCAGCAAATTTATATTATGCGCAACCTTTGCTATCCAATCTTTCGACCTATTTTCATGTCTCGTCGACCGTTATCGGAATTCCGGCAACGATTATTCAAATTGGTTTTGCAATTGGATTGATTTTTATTGTGCCGTTGGGTGACATAGTAAACCAGCGTTCATTAATTATCGTTATGCTCCTTTGCTCGATGGCAGCATTACTGGAGCTTTCGTTTGCCACAAATATTATATGGTTCACCATTGGTTCTTTATTTGTTGGCATCACGTCTATTGCCCAAATGGTACTTGTAACATTAGCAGCGCATTTGGCAAATCCCGCTTCCAGAGGTCGCGTAATTGGTACTGTAATGTCCGGCGTGTTAATTGGAATGCAGCTGTCACGCACTTTTAGTGGAGTTATTGGAACATATTATGGCTGGCAAGTGGTCTATCTGATCGCTGCTGTAATGATAGGAATACTAATTATTATTTTCTATTTTTACCTACCCCAGTCCGCTCCTAACGCAGCTATGAGTTATGGTAAATTGATTGCATCTTTGGGGAGTATCCTGCGCAATCAATCTATATTAAGAAGTTCTTCTTTGATCGGTGCGATGATGTTTGCGTCTTTCAGCGCTTTCTGGACGACGCTTTCCTTTCTATTGAAATCTCCTGTGTATAATTTAGGCGCGCAAATGGCCGGAATGCTTGGACTTATTGGTGCAGTTGGTGCTTTAGCTGCCTCTGTAGCAGGACGGGTTGTAGACAAAAAGGGGGATTATTTCACGTTAACAATAGGGATTAGTCTTTCCATGGTGGGGGTTATGTGTTTCTGGATGATAGGATATCAAATGTGGGGACTTGTTTTGGGAATTATTCTGTTAAGTATAGGTGTCCAAACCGCCCAAATAGCCAATCAGGCAAAAATTAATACACTGGATGCCGCTCTGCGCAGTCGAAATAATGGTGTTTATATGGCATTTTATTTTATTGGTGGAGCAATAGGTTCGTTTTTAGGATCATATTTTTGGGGGCTGTCAGGGTGGACAGGAGTTTGTATCCTTGGAGTTGGTTTTCAAATTATCACAGCATTAACGCACTTTTTGGGAAACAAACACTCTGCTATAGCTCCAAATTAATAGGTTGAAAATTGGAAATTCTTTTTGAAATGATTGATAAAATATAATTTAGAAAGAAGAATGATTTTGTGAAAAGAATATGTAGCATAGTTGCTATTATTTTTTGGGGGAGTATAGTTTATTCACTGTTTTGGCTGTTTGGCATAGCAAGTGATAACAATATATCTAAAGAGGAGTATGCTCGTATGGCACAGGAACTTGTTGAACAAAGTTTAAAGCCAATACCTTCTGATGTTGAGTAATTTATATAGAAGACTATGATTACAAAAAGAGTTTATAAATTTAAATTACCTAGGATGCAGAGGTAAAATTATCACAAATACCTAAGCTGAATTATAGAAACCATTTCTGCAAGTATTTTTTATTGTAGATAAAAGGAAATTTTGTTATAATCAGGACAGGTGCTACGATAACGATAGGCGGTTAGTTCCCATTCAATGTCCATGCTTTTGGAGGAATGGGGGTGATGCCATGAATGATGTAAATTTAACGTTGTTACTTTTTATCATCTTGGTTTTTACCATAAAAAAAGATTAACCGCCCTGCAACCAAACATAGCGGTTAATCTTTTAATCCTATAACGGGAGCTAACCGTTTATCGGTAGCACCTTCTATATGTTTATCATAAAACATATAATTTATACTGTCAATGCCGAAATATAATATCTAGGGAGCGACTTAGTATGACATAGAGACGTCATGCTGTACACCGTACAAGGAATGAACCATCAAAATAAAATTTTGGATATATGGTAGATATATCCAAAAAATTAAATAGACTGAGTGACGGTTCTTTTGTCTACAAATTTGCATCTTAAAAGGTAATTCAGATAATCCTGAAAATACTTGCTGTGACTTTAAAACCATCAAACAAATTTACAGAAGTTACATTTTTGAAATTAATATTGATATTTATTGATGCTATGGGTATAGTAAATATATGTAGAGGTCTTACCGATAAGCGGTTAGCCCCCCAATAAAAGTAAGTAAAAAAGTTTACGCCTTAGTTTGGACGCTTGGGGAGATTTACTTTTTTGTAAAAGTACCACAGGAATAAAAAAGTCCTTGCATATGAGGAAAAACTACAAAGTGCATTACCTGCGGAGCTGCAGCAAACTTTGATCCAGCTTGATGATAAATATAATTGTATGTTAATCAGTGGAATGGACATACATTATCGACAAGGTTTTTTCGATGTAGTTCATCTGCTTCTGGAAACATTAACTTGGGCATCGACACGGAGTTAAAGATAAAGTGATTTTGTTTGCAATAAGAGTTTATAGATTTGAACCACCTGAGATGCTTCTTAGGTGGTTTTTTGGTATAATTTAGATAATCGAGTCATCTATAGTAAGATGCCACATTAAACCACTTGGTGGTTTTATTTAATATGGAAAGTTATGATTCTTTAATATGTAAAATGTATGGAGAAAGGGCGGCTATAACAGAAGACGAAGATGATATAAAAGCAATACAGGAAAAGTTAGTAGATATAAAATAAGCTGTACACTAATGAGGTGATCAAGTATGATTATAAGCTGTACAAAAAAATTGCAGGAGGAATTAGGAATTAAGCCAACTTTACTTCAGGTTGAAAATCCTCTTTTTTCTTGGCATGCCAATATATTACGAGTAAATAGAAAGAAAACAATTGTCTTTGTAAATGATGCTTGTCGATATCATGTCATTCTCTATGGAGTAAAGGCAAAGGAGTTAAAAAATATAAAAGAGCTCATCATATCGGCGATGAGGCAAATGTTTTTAAATGATGGTATGAACCCGGAAGCCATAGAGCAGTACTTGGACAAGTCTAGTGAGATTTTATTTTCCAAGACCCAAAACAGAACTATGGTTGCAAGATTAAATAAAGGCTGTGAAGCAGCTGAAATCTTTCGTGATCTTTATATAGAAGAGCATGTAGTGCAGTTTTTGGTCTCAAAAAAGGCAAATCGATTTACTCTTATTGATTGTGATGGCGAGTACAAGCATCCACATGAACTTTTTTATGAGCAATTGAGTGATATCTTTCATTTTCCTGCAATAAAATGCAGGGCTTTGGAATTAAAAGTGATGATGAATTTGGAGAATTTTAACGTATGGCGTAAAGTAGTGGTACCGTTAAATTTTACTTTTAGCGAATTACATAAGGTGATGCAAGTAATTTTTGATTGGAAAGAGTATCACTTGCATGATTTTATTATTTTGGATGGCGATAAACCTTTTGTTCATATAGTAGAAAATGAAGAAGACTTTGAATATCAGGGAACTACCCCGATGCTTCTTGGGAATAATATAAAAATAGAGGAGTATCTGCCTAGATATAAGGTTATTAATTATAGGTATGACTTTGGCGATGGTTGGGAGCATAACATAAAAGTTGAGAATGTAATTTTTGACTACGATAAAATTTATGCATATTGCTTAGACGGAAAAGGAGATGCGCCGCCAGAGGATGTTGGAGGGGAAGGCGGGTATGAAGAGTTTGTAGAAGTTATGAACGATCCTACTCGTGAAGAATATGAACATATGAAATTATGGGCAGAAAGTCAGCCGTATAAGAGGTTTGATATAGAGTCAGTTAACCGTAGACTAAAATATTTATTTTAGCATCTTATAGACTGGGTACCAACTCTAGCTTTTTGCGAGTGTTTTTTATTGTAGATAAAAGGAAATTTTGTTATAATCAGGACAGGTGCTACGATAACGATAGGCGGTTAGTTCCCATTCAGTGTCCATGCTTTTGGAGGAATGGGGGTGATGCCATGAATGATGTAAATTTAACGTTGTTACTTTTTATCATCTTGGTTTTTACCATAAAAAAAGATTAACCGCCCAGCTACCAACTTTGCGGTTAATCTTTTAATCGTATAATGGGAACTAACCGTTTATCGGTAGCACCTTCTATATGTTTATCATAAAACATATATTTTATACTGTCAATGCCGAAATATAATATCTAGGGAGCGACTTAGTATGACATAGAGACGTCATGCTGTGCACCGTACAAGGAATTAACAATCAAAATAAAATTTTGAATATATGCTAGAGATATCCCAAAAATTAAATAAGAAATTTAGGCTATAGAAATATACAAAAATTTTGCTAATTAAATCTAGGAGCGTGTTGTTCGCTGAATGTATTACGAACAATGCTCTCCTAGATTTAGTTTATTGCATCGATTTTACAATATCAGCAAGTTCATCCCCAGATATGACTTCTTTATCTTGGAGAAATTGTGAAATATGATGCAGTACTTCTAAATGATCGGTTAAGATTTTCGTAGCTGTTTCTTGTGCTTGTGTTAAGAGATCGCCAATTTCTTCATCAATCGAGGCAACTGTTACGGTGCTTAAGTCATTTCTAGAGCTTACCCCGCTTTGTAAGTAAGAGCCTGTAGATGATGCAAGTCTGACCGGACCAAGTTTTTTGGACATCCCAAATTCGGTAACCATACGTCGCGCCATTTCGGTTGCTCGTTCTAAATCATTAGAAGCACCTGTGGTGGCTTCTTTAAATATGATAAGTTCTGCCGCCCGACCGCCAAGCATTACAGCCATTCGAGATCGAAGTACATTTTCACCGATCAGATAACGGTCTTCTTCAGGCATTTGCATGGTATAGCCTAGAGCACCTTTGACCGTTGGGATAATACTAATTTTATGAACCGGATCTGTTCCGGGCAGATAGTAGGCAGTAAGGGCATGCCCTACTTCGTGATAGGCTACTTTTTTACGGATATCTTCGGAAAGCGGTATTTTCCGTTGAAGACCTGCCACAATACGTTCAATCGCCAAATCAAAATCATGCATTGTGATTGTTTTTGAAGCACGGCGTATTGCAAGCAATGATGCCTCGTTCGCTATATTAGCCAGCTCTGCTCCCGAGAAGCCTGCGGTAATTTTGGCTAGACGTTCTAGGCTGATATCAGAATCAAGCGGCATCTCTCTCGTATGGATGGTTAGTATTTCAAGTCGGCCTGGTTCAGTAGGCAATGTTACTTGAATTTGACGATCAAAACGGCCTGGACGTATTAACGCCGGATCGAGAATTTCAGGCCGATTTGTAGCGGCCATAATTACGACGCCAGAGTTAGATTTAAAGCCATCCATTTCGGCAAGTAGTTGATTCAACGTATTTTCTTGTTCGCTATTGCCGCCGACCCGACCGATGCTTGTCCGCGCCTGCCCAATTGCATCGATTTCATCAATAAAGATAATGCAGGGAGCCTTTTTCTGCGCTTGTTCGAATAAATCGCGGACTCTTGCAGCACCCACGCCAACAAACATTTCAACAAAACTTGAGCCTGTTAAAAAGAAAAAAGGAACGCCTGCTTCACCCGCAGTAGCTTTGGCAAGCAAAGTTTTGCCAGTACCTGGAGGCCCTGCAAGCAGAACGCCTTTGGGAAGTTTTGCACCCATATGGGTAAATTTCTCAGGATTTACTAAGTACTCTATAATTTCACGAAGTTCAATCTCAGCTTCACCGACGCCGCCTACATCCTTAAATTTTATGCCGATCATTTCGCCTTGAATTTCCTTGGCTTTACTTTGCCCTAAAGACATAGCATTGGAGCCTGCACCGCCCATTCGTTTAAAAAGAAAATACCAGAGTACAAGTAAGGGAAGTAAAGGTAGAATCCAGCCAAGTATCGATGAAAGCAAGCTTTGGGTTTGCTGCTGCGCCGAGAAAGAAACTCCCGCTGCAATAAGCCGATCAATTAAATCGGGGTCATTTACCGGGACTACATTAGCCAAATTTTCCTTTTGATCTTCAGTGGCTTTTAAAGTATAGATAATACGATCACCTGACAAAACAACCTCTGAGATTTTATCTTCATTCAAGTTTTGAATAAATACATTATATCCGACTTCCATTTCGCGAATGACAAGTGGTTTATATATATAATCATTGAAAATCCAAGTGAGTATTAGGGCTAATAAAAAATAACCTGCAGAAAAAGTACGTTTGTTATTCATAATGCCTCCTGAAAAGTATAAATTGAAAGCGTTCTGTTGATTAAATCAAATCTTGATCAATGGTTACTAACGATAGATTACCTTGGATTATTATTAGCAATGCGATAAAAAATAATACGATAACGTACGACAGATCCGGTTTTCATAATTCAATTGAAAGCAATGAATAAAATGGCTAAAGAAGACAGTATTTTGTGCTTTGTATTTGCTTCAACACGTAATTTTATTCCAAATTTACATATAGATGAAACGAATATCATAGATTCGTTTCATGAATTTTACGAATATGTCTATTTTGTGTATAATTTGAGCATGGAGAAATCTTTATTTTACATTTTACGACATTCATAATCGAAATGATTAAAATGAACAGCGAAAGTGGAGATAGATTTTCTTTTGAATATAGTTTTAATAACAGGCGTAAACTAATTTCTAACCTTGTTGTTGATACGAATGGAGAGGACTGATAGCGGTGCTAATGAAAATGGCTTTAAAACTAACTTTAAAACAGTGGAAAAAAGGTGGATTTTCCATTCGATTTTGGGATGGAGAGGAAGAAAGCTATGGTGATGCTTCTCCATCTTTTAAAATAATTTTTCATAAAGAGCCTCCCTTAAAATTTAATAGTACAGATGTGATTTTAGCTATGGGGGAAGCTTATATGAATGGAATTATCGATTTCGAAGGATCGATGGATGATATTATGCATGTGATTGCACTTAACACAAAGCCAGAGCAATTAAAAGAGCATCATCACGTTAAAAGCAATGCGAATAATTGTAGAATGCAGAAGCAAAATATTCATCATCATTATGATTTGGGGAATGATTTTTTTTCACTTTGGCTCGACAAGACAATGAGTTATTCCTGCGCATATTTTAAGACACCAGAGGATTCCTTGGAACAGGCTCAATTGCAAAAAATCGATCATATTCTTAAAAAATTGAACCTTAAGCCTGGTGAAAGATTATTAGATATTGGTTGTGGCTGGGGTTGGCTGATTATCAAAGCCGCACAGCAATATAATGTGAAGGCTACAGGTATTACATTGAGTACCGAACAATTTGCTGCAGTAACTGAACGGATAAAAAAATTAGGCTTGGAAGATCAGTTGCAAGTTAAATTGATGAATTATCAAGAACTGGATTCTACACAATATCAATTTGAAAAGATTGTAAGCGTAGGCATGTTTGAGCATGTCGGAAAAGGAAATTTGGGCTGCTATATGAATAAGGTCAACGAGCTCTTGGTGCCCGGGGGCATATCTTTGCTACATAGTATTACTGGGATGTTTGAGGATGCTACGAATACATGGATGGAAAAATATATTTTCCCTGAAGGTTACGCACCATCGCTGCGTGAAACCATCTGGCTATTGCCGCAATATGATTTTCATCTAATACATGCAGAAAGTTTACGTATGCATTATGCGAAGACGTTAGATGCGTGGTATGATAATTTTTCAAGACGCTTAGATACGATTCGTGAAATGTTTGATGAACGTTTCATTCGCATGTGGTCACTTTATTTACAAGGTTGTGCTGCTGCCTTTCGGACATCGGGTCTTGATGTTTATCAATTGCTCTTTACAAAAGGGTTAAATAATGAACTGCCTTTAACGAATTCTTACATGTACCATAAATCATAAATACGCAAATAAAAGACAAAGTGGCGGCAAGTTATGTGAGCTTCATTTAAATATTCTTTAAATGAATAAATATGATAAAATATTGATATAAATTCATCTGACGAAAGTGAGCTATATATAAGGTGAAGATAAACACAAGGCAGACTGTTCCTCGAAAGTTTATAGACGCAAAGAGGAGGTCTAGTGATTTATTTTGAAGGTTTTGCAAAAAAATAAAATATTTTAGAAGGGAGAATGACTTATCATTCTATATTATTTGGATTCGGTGTTATGCGGAGCAGAGGCTATCGCATAACAAACATGATGTGAGATAGCCTTTGCTCCATCCTAAAAGTACAATTTTAGGAGGCGCATAATGGGCTACAAGAACGCAATTCGTGTATTTCCAGCCGATTTGTTAGAAAAAATGCAGCAATATATTGATGGTGAATATATTTATATTCCACGCAAGACAGAAAATAAAAAACAGTGGGGTGAAGTAAAAAACAGCAGGCAATATCTTCAGGAACGCAACGAGTGGATTTTTTCCCAGCATCAAGACGGAATTTCGGTTGAGGATCTTGCAAGCTGCAATTATTTATCCCCAAAAACTATTTATAAAATATTGGCTGAATTAAAAAGTCAGCGCTAAAGTGGAAGCGACATGGTAATTTTGCTGTGTCGCTTTTTTGTTTCTGAATTATCTTGTAGGGTGCATTGTAATAATAGAACTAATACAATGGATTTATAATAACAAGATAAAGAATTAGCGGAGGAAGAAGCTTATGTATACTTTTACAGATCAATTTGTTTCCAGTCAGAGTAATATGGAATTTTTGAAAACTGCCATGATGGGGCCTAATGCTATGCGGGTAGCAGAGGAATTGGCGTCGTACTTAAATATCGATGAAAATATGTGTATACTTGATCTTGGTTGTGGGTGTGGTCTCTCTACACTCTTGTTGACACAAAAATACGGCGCGAAAGTTTTCGCTGCCGATTTGTGGATTTCACCGACTGAAAATTATGAGCGCTTTAAATCCATCGGGATTGATAATAAAGCTGTTCCAATTTCAGTAGATGCGACCAAAGGATTGCCTTTTGCAAACGGATATTTTGACCTGTTGTTTACTGTGGATGCTTACCATTATTTCGGTGATACAGCGGAAATGCTCCCGTCGCTGATTCCTTTTGTGAAAAAAGGCGGTTATATTGCCGTGGCGATTCCCGGCTTAAAGTATGAATTTGGGAAAAACGTTCCCGATGATATGCGACCGTTTTGGAATAGCGAGATGGAAAGAACCCTGCACTCGCTTGATTGGTGGAAAGATTTGTGGGAGAATACCGTAGGTATTGAAATGCTGGACAGCCGCGAAATGGTTTGCTGTCAACAGGCGTGGAAAGAATGGCAGACCGGTTATCATCCCGTTGTCACCGAGGACATCAAAATGATGGAGGCTGAGGGCGGAAAGTATTTTAATCTTGTTCAGTTGATTGCTAAAGTTATTTGAATGGCGAGGGCTAAGCTCACGGTTCTGCTTGTTTAGGTAGTTTGTTGAAGAAAATAAAATCCAAAATATTTCCATAAAATGAAGCCGAGAAATCGCTTAGAAATTCTATTTCTAGGCGATTTTTATAGAGAAATTTTAGCGGTAAATAGAAAATTATGAAAGGGAATTTTGTTTTTTTAGGGAAATATATAAATAATTATAGTTACTTAATAGGAATTTTTTAAGACAATAAAAATCATTACGTTTATTTGTTTTGGTATTTTTAGAACATTCTCCAATACAATAGAGTTATATGGAGAAAAAGGGGTTGTGTGGTTATTATAATGAATAGAAAAGATATTTTTTCCTATGTAAAATATAAATTTAATACTACACCGATTTATAAATGGATGAAACAGCCCAATTATGCTGTGCTCCAACACGAAGTATCTGGGAAGTGGTATGGTCTTATTATGAATATTCCAAAATCTAAAATTGGTTTAGGCGAGGAGGAGATGATAGACATATTAAACGTGAAATGCGATCCAGACATGAGAGAATTTCTCAGGAATGAAGAAGGAATTTTACCTGCATATCATATGAACAAGGAACATTGGTTGTCCATTGTTTTGGAAAGCTCTTTTCCTAAAAACGAAATCTACAATTTAATTGATATAAGCTATAAACTGACCCAGGGATCAAAGTAATTGATCTAATGATGTGAAAAATCGGTAGTTAAATCGCTGGAAACATTCTCGTGAGTCGAAGCTTGCATTATACATAACCCTCATGATCGTGGGTAAACTACTTTGCATTAGTATGATCAAGCTAAGCCTTATGTATTTGGGCTTAGCCATTTGTATGTATATATCAATTGAAAGGAATGATGCGCATGTGGTTTGCAAAATCACAGGAACAAGCTCTTAATGAATATAATGTCAATCCGACTGTTGGGTTGACTACGGAAGAAGCGCAAGCAAGACTTGTGAAATATGGGGAAAATAAGCTGAAGGGCAAACCGAAGAAAAGTTTGATAGCTCTATTTTTTGCCCAGCTTCAGGATATGTTAATTTATGTTCTGTTGGGGGCAGCAGTTATAACTGTGTATATTGGCGAATATGTAGACGCAATTATTATTCTTTTAGTAGTCGTTTTAAATGCTGTTATCGGTGTTTTTCAAGAGTACAAAGCGGAAAAGGCTATAGAAGCCCTGCAGGAAATGACTACACCGAGAGCACTTGTAAGACGTGATGGTGAAGTAAAGGAAATCAATTCTGAAGAAATTGTCCCTGGTGATATTGTCATTCTTGACGCTGGCAGATTTGTATCCGCAGATCTTAGACTGATAGATAGTGCCAATTTGAAAATAGAAGAATCATCGCTTACAGGCGAATCCGTCCCGTCAGAAAAGAACGCAAATGATGTACACGAAGACCCAAAAACACCAATTGGCGATAAAACCAATATGGCATTTATGTCGACGCTGGTCACTTATGGCCGAGGTGAAGGGGTTGTTATAGCAACCGCGATGGATACGGAAATAGGTAAAATTGCGACGATACTTGATGAAGAAATTGAGGAAATGACGCCGTTGCAAAAGAGGCTTGGTGAGCTGGGAAAAGCGTTAGGCTTAATCGCTATGGGGATATGTGCGCTAATCTTTGTCATAGCCCTGTTCCAGAAGAGAGATTTATTTGAGATGTTCATAACAGCGATTAGTTTAGCTGTTGCTGCGATTCCAGAAGGACTTCCCGCGATCGTTGCCATTGTTCTTGCACTTGGCGTTACCAGAATGTCCAAAATCAATGCGATTGTAAAAAAGCTGCCGGCTGTTGAGTCACTTGGTTCTGTAAACATCATCTGTTCAGATAAAACAGGAACGCTTACGCAGAACAAGATGACGGTTGTGAAACTTTATACGTTAGATAATTTAAAAGATGTCCCTGCTGAAGGTAAGGGATTGGAGCCCACGCAAGACGAACAGGCGTTGATCAAATCCTTTGTACTGTGTTCGGATGCAACTTATGAGAATGAAGAAAGTACAGGTGACCCCACGGAAGTTGCTTTAATCGTACTTGGTGATAAATATAACCTGACCAGAAAAACGCTGCATGCCGCGTACACACGAGTTGGCGAAAATCCTTTTGATTCCGACAGAAAATTAATGTCTACGCTAAATGAGGAAGAAAGTGCCTATCGGATTCACACAAAAGGCGCGATTGATAATATTTTAAAAATATCATCGACTGCTTTAGTAAATGGTAGGGTTGTTCCTTTAACGGAAGAGATGAAAAAAAACTACTTGCGGATTGCTGAAGAAATGTCTGATAGTGCACTGCGGGTGCTAGGCACAGCGTTTAAAAACAGCGATTCTATGATTCATCCAGATGAAATGGAAACGGACTTAACTGTTATTGGGATAGTTGGAATGATTGATCCTCCTAGACTGGAAGTTAAGGATTCTATAATGAAAGCTAAGCGTGCCGGTATTACGCCGATCATGATAACCGGAGATCATAAGAATACAGCAGTAGCTATAGCGAAGGAATTGGGAATTGCGACATCTTTAGAACAAAGTATAACCGGTGCCGAATTAGATGAATTATCGGATGAGGAATTTATAAGCCGAATTAACGATTATCGAGTATTTGCCAGAGTATCGCCGGAGCATAAGGTTAAGATTGTTAAAGCTTATCAGATTCATGGAAATGTTGTTTCGATGACTGGCGATGGAGTTAATGATGCGCCTTCCTTAAAGAATGCTGATATCGGTGTTGCCATGGGGATTACAGGTACGGATGTTTCTAAGGGCGCCAGTGATATGATTCTTACGGATGACAACTTTACTACGATTGTTCATGCGATAGAAGAGGGGCGGAACATTTATAACAATATAAAGAAGTCAGTCATATTTCTGCTTTCCTGCAACTTGGGCGAAGTGATTGCTATATTTATTGCTGTACTCTTTTACTGGCCTATACCGCTCATAGCTACACAGCTATTATGGATTAACTTAATTACCGATACCTTGCCGGCGATTGCTTTGGGTGTAGATCCTGGCGATGAAGATGTTATGAGGAAAAAGCCGCGTAATCCCAAAGAAGGATTTTTTGCACACGGTGCCGGATTTAGAGCGGTACTTGGCGGAGTCCTAATTGGCAGTCTTACGCTTGCTGCGTTCTATTTTGGCTTACAGGAATATGGTTATAGTTTGGGATCAAGAAATATACCGGAAGAAGTATTAACCTATGCTAGGACGATGGCCTTTGTAGTTCTTGCCGGCTCCCAATTATTCTTTTCCTTAGCGATGAGAAACTCTACCAAGTCAATTTTCCAAATTGGACTGTTCTCTAATAGATTCTTGATCGCTGCCATTGTAATCGGGTTTATATTACAATTTGTAGTTATATCAGTGCCATTCCTTGCAAGTGCGTTTAAAGTACAAATGCTTTCTGCAGGAGACTGGGGATTGGTAATCCTGTTTAGTTTAGTTCCATTCGTATTGAAGGAATTCTCCAAACTGTTTATGCGTGGAAAAAATGAAAGTGAGAGTTAAAATTCTCGTTTCTAAAAAGGATGGTTCTTTGTTTCATAGGGCGCTAAGAGAAAAGGCTATTTCATATTTGTGGAGTTTGTTTAACATTCAGCTTTTATTAAATCTACAAACTTGGTTATTGCCGCCGTTGGAATGATATCTTTTCTTCGGATCAGCATGGTTGTACACTTCCGAAGATGGGGTGGTAATTCATAAGCGGATAGGGTGCCTGACCGCAGTTTATCTTCTATAACTGATTTAGGCAATAGGGAGATGCCGATACCCGCAGACACACCACCGATAATAGCTTCCAAAGAACCAAATTCAAACTGCCTTAACGGTATCAAGGTACTCTCCTGCAAATATCGCTCAAGCAATGAGCGGTAAGAACAGCCGGATCGAAAAACCAAGATTGTCCTATTTTTTAAAATATCCAAGATATCTTGGGTATTTTCTTTTTTTTCGGTAATCAGAACCATTTCTTCATCGAAGCTTTCCGTTTCGATGATTTCAGGGTGGTTGACAGTTGATGCGACAAAAGCCAGATCAAGTTTGTAATTTAGAACTTGATTCATTAAATATTCAGTGGAGCCTGTTTGCAGTGAAAGTTCAACCTTATCATATAAGGAATGATATTTTTTTAACAACGAGGGTAGCCGAATCGCGGCTGTTGTTTCCATGGCGCCGATACGTAATAGACCACTGGGAATTTCAGTTGGGCGTAATTGATGATGTAACTCTTCGATGAGTCGAGAAATCTTTAGTCCTTGTTCTTTGAAGATTTGACCTGAAGGTGTAATTTGAACCCCCTTTGCATTGCGGTAAAACAAATCTACTTTTAATTCTGCTTCCAGCTTTCGGATGCGCGCAGTTACACTGGATTGTGCATATCCCAGCGCTTCGGCTGCTTGTGTCATGGAACCGCGTAATGCTACTTCACGAAATACTTTTATATCGTCTAAATCCATTTTTATTTCACCTCTACCTATAGTTAAAAACGTTCTCTATTCATAAGGGTAATCGTTTATTGTAATGGAACTATCATAACATATAAATAATATTGTGACTAGCGAGATAAGCACTATCTTCTAGATAGCTGAGCGTATGTAAAACTGTGGTACGAGTGTTATGCTAAGTTTAGCTTCGACAATGTGCTTTAATTCGTGTAGTTATAAATTGTGTAAAGGTGGACATAGATATGCCTATAGATAAATACGATAGCTATCATAGATATTATTCGCTTCTGCTGATGGATGTTTTTATGTAAAATTATACAAAAAGTTTATATTTTCGCGAAAAGGGGGCGGACAAATCGAAGACGGGTTATAATCTTGCTATTCTTGTGGGTGGAATTTGTACCTTGAGTTTAGCAATGGGAATTTCAAGATTTGGATTTACACCCATTATTCCGTTAATGCAAAGGGATATTGGTGTAACTGAATGGGATATTGCGGTCATGGCTTCGATGAATTATTTGGGGTACTTGCTTGGTGCTTATATTTCAAGAACTGAGTGGATAAGACGTCATTTAAGAGTTTGCTTAGGTGGAGGAATCCTTGTCAGTTTGCTCTTACTGGTTGCTATGCCATTGACATTAAATAATTTCCTTTGGGCATTTCTAAGACTGTTTGCTGGATTTCTTAGCGCAATTTTATTCGTTGTTGCTTCGAGTGTTACTTTAGGGCAAGGGCGAAATGATTGGGCAGGGTATCTATATAGCGGGGTTGGTATCGGAATTGCATTTACTGGGATCTTTGTTCCGATTTTTGATGCTTTTGGCGATTGGACGATTTCATGGTATGGATTGGCACTGGGAGGCAGTTTATTTGGCATCGTTGCGTGGTATACGTTATCGAAAGTGATATACGATAAAACTGGAGAGACAGGAAAATCACAATCTCGCAATTGCTTTATAAGAGATTATCAGTGGTATGTTCTTCTGCTGAGTTACGGACTAGAGGGGATCGGATATATCATAACAGCCACATTTATTGTGCAAATGATAAATTCAATGCCCGAGCTTAGCCATATTGCCAATCAAAGTTGGGTGCTCATTGGCTTGGCAGCAATTCCATCGACCTATCTTTGGGCACTGCTTGCTAAAAAAACAAATATAAAAGTAAGCCTTATACTGGCTTTTGCTCTGCAAGCGATGGGAATCCTACTGCCAGTTATTTTGCCAAATCAACTCAGTACATTAATTGGAGGTGCGTTATTTGGCGGAACTTTTATGGGCATAACCAGTCTTTCTATAACTTTGGCGCAACAATTGCAACCTAAAGCCCAAATGCAAGCGATTGGAGAATTAACAACGGTATATGCTTTGGGACAAATTATAGGACCTATTGTCGCTGCATATCTTCAAAATCAGTTCAATATTTTAGCGCCTAGTATTTTTGCTGTTATGATTTTAATACTTGCATTATTCGTGTTGATGACATTAAAAATAAGAAGAAAGTAGGTGAAAATGAATGCCATACGTAAACATAAAGATTACCAAGGAAGGCGCAACGACTGAACAAAAAGCGCAATTGATTCAGGGCGCGACGCAACTCTTGGTAGATGTGCTAGGAAAAAATCCAAAAACTACGGTTGTCGTGATTGATGAGGTCGATACTGACAATTGGGGAATCGGTGGGGAACCCGTTACCATGATAAGAAAGAGATCATAATACTCGAATTTGGAGATCGTATTAAATTTGTACCTTTAAGTGTTGCAGTTACTGCTAGTACTGATGAATTGGTGAACAGGTAACATAAAGTTTTTATCAACTCTATAATCAAAACATTTTTAAAACTGTAATGGTTATTCTAAATTTTCGATCGTCTATGAAAGAATAAGTATTTATGATAGATCATAAATGAGTACAGAAACCTGCTAATAAAAATCAATGGTTTTTATTAGCAGGTTTCTGTTTCTAGTTTCTTGAATATAAATTTGAGATAAGGACTCATTATTTTGTATAAAAATCAAGTAAGCTATAGAGATGCGAATGTAAGCTATTTTATAATAGATAACTAAGTGGGATAGTATATCAGTATACGTTGTGAAGGAGGAGAGAAAATGCACGCAGTATTAGTAGGGGCGACGGGAGCGACAGGTAAAGATTTGCTGGATTTATTGTTAAAAGATAATTTTTTTCATTCGGTAGATATTTTTGTTAGGCGAGACCCAGGGCTTGAACATAAAAAGTTAAGGATAAATGTTATTGATTTTGACAAACCAGAACAATGGGGAAGTTTAGTGAAAGGTGATGTTTTGTTCTCATGTTTGGGGACTACCCTTAAAGTTGCAGGCAGTAAAGCGAATCAATGGAAAATTGATTATGACTATCAATACCAGTTTGCTAAATTGGCGCGCGAAAATAGTGTGAATCATTATGTATTAGTATCTTCTGGTTATGCTTCGCCGAGTGCTTTCTTCTATTACCCAAGAATGAAAGGACAGTTGGAAGAAGCTGTGAAGAGTTTAAGGTTTCCCAAGTTGTCAATTTTTAAACCGCCTATGTTAGTCCGAAAAAATAGTGATAGAAGAAATGAAATTATCGGGATGAAAGTTATACAGTTTTTGAATAAAATGGGATTGTTTCGTTCGCAAAGGTCTCTACCGACAGAAGTATTGGCGCAAGCCATGATAAATTCCGCCAAAACAAAAGAAAATGGTATTTTCACACTAAAAAACAAAGCTATTTGGGAATGTGCCAAAGGTAACAAGTAAAACGAAAGTGCGCATCATTTACAAGATAGATTTTGCCGCATAGGTTTTGCGTGTTTCTTCCAAAAAATTTAAAATGCTAGGCGAAATCCATTTATCTTTATGATATGCAATCTGAGTAAAAACCTTTATGGGTGGGCCTTCCCAAGGAACTTCTTCTAAGTGATTTTGCGTTAGTTCATATTCCACGGTAGTACGTGGCAAAATAGTAATTCCCAAGCCACTCATAACCAATTGTTTGATGGCCTGTACATTGTTAATTTCAATAATGGAACGCGGCTGTACTCCGGATTTTTGTAACAGTTCGTCAATCGTAGCTCTATATAGGCAATTTGCCTGCGTAATGATCAGATTTTCGCTTTGGAAATCATGAAAATCAACGGTCTTTTTTTGACGGAAGGAATGACTGGGAGCAACAACGACTACACTTGATTCTGAACATAATGTTTCTATGATTAAATCGGGATAATGTATTTTTTTTGTTAGGAAGAAGGCTACATCCACTACATTTTCTTGTATTTGCTCACGGATTTCTTGAACCGTGCCAAATTTTAAGCGAATATCTGCCTGTGGATATTTTTCAATAAACGATTCTAATATACTTGGTAGTTGGGCAACGCCAAACGATTGATTGGCTCCTATTGTAATTTTTCCTGTTATATTTTTCTTTTCGGCAAAGATTGAACTAGCTTCATTGGAAAACGTCATTATCTTTTCCGCGTAATAGAGTAACTGTTCTCCTTCACTAGTTATTTTAATTGTATGGCCTAGCCTTTCAAAAAGTTTTATCTTAAATTCATCTTCTAATATTTGAATATGCATAGTAACTGTTGGTTGAGCATATCTGAGGAGTTTGGCAGCTTTACTGAAGCTGCCTGTCTTATGTACGATGAGAAAAGTTTTTAGATGCTTAATATCCATTGTTACACTACCTGATATTATAATTTATAATCAATTTCATTATAACTATCGATTTTACTTATATATTATAATTCAGTATAGTTTATATACAGTATCTTTGCAAACGCGAATAATTAAAATATAGAAAATAGGGTGATATGATGAATAAGACAGATATTTGTGCCAGTGCGGAAAAATTTGTGGAAGCATCAGAATATAATTATGTGGCAGAAAAAATTGCCATTACACCGCGGGTAGCTGGTTTGAAAATGTTTGAAACGCCGATTTTTGGTGTTGGCTTAGCTACAGATCATTACTTTGCTGAATTGAAAGAAAGCGCCGCGATTGGTGAACATTTTTTATTGCCGCAACAATGGCTGCCAGGGGCTAAGAGCGTGATTTCTTTTTTCTTCCCGTTCAGCAGAGACGTTAAAACTACGAATAATAAAGACAAAGTTTGGCCTTCTGATGAATGGCTGCATGCTCGTATTGAAGGGGATATATTTATTCATAAATTTATTATGTATATGCAATCGATATTGCAGGCTGCAGGGTATAAAAGTATAGTTCCATCGCTCGATGATAGATTTTGGTCAAAATCTGCCTTCAATTCTGCGTCAGAGCATCCAAACGCATCTTTTACCAGCAATTGGTCAGAGCGGCATGTTGCTTTCATTTGTGGACTAGGAACTTTTGGACTTTCAAAAGGATTTATTACGTCAAAAGGTATGGCCGGGAGGTTTACCAGCTTGGTTACAGATTTAGAATTGACATCTGATATAAGAAATTATCAGGGAACGTACGAATATTGTACCCAATGTGGTGCTTGTGCAGCAAAGTGCCCTGCTGGGGCAATTTCACTGATAAAGGGAAAAGATCATATTGCTTGTTCTGAATTTTTAAACAAGACAGCTAAAAAATTTGCACCTAGATACGGGTGTGGAAAGTGTCAGACTGGTGTTCCATGTGAAAGTAAAATTCCTTTGGTAAGAAAATAAGCTTAAATTAATAATGAAATTGCGCTATTAAAGAAAAGGGATTGAACTTTGTATGTACAAGGCTCAATCCCTTTTTCTATATTAAATGTTGGTGGATAGTGAAAAAGAATGGAAATAGAATTCTTTCATTCGGTGAGTTAATTTTTGTCAGGAATGTACTCTACGATATCTTCCAGACGACAATCTAAAATTTTACAAAAATCTTCGATTGTTCTCAGACTAAGATAGTTATTATTTTTCATGCGCGTTAAAGTATTAGGACTTATATTATGTTTTTCTCGCAGCGCGTATGTTGTAACATTTTTTAATTTGAGTGTTTTCCAAAATGGTTCGTAGCTTATCACAAAATCCCCCCTTGATTTTATGATAGGTTATGTCTTATAATTTATACATGTATTAAAAATAGTACATATAATAAAATGACAGTAAAACAGGTGAACATATTTTAAATAATTAAGCGATCAATGGCTTAGAGTTAATTTCTATGCTGAAGAAAATTGATTTGAAGATAGAAACTATGTGCAGGGGAGGTTTAAAGAATGATAGAAGACAGTACAAATAACATGATGAGACAAGTAAACAATGCAAAAACGGCCTATAACCGGCAACGGGTAAAAATGCTGATTTTCACTTGTATTGTGTTAATAGCTCTCGCTTTTCTACTGGAATTAGAATGGAACTCGTTTTTTTTCGGGTATATATAGTTTGCACGATATTTCTTTTAATTTGTGCGATGGTATATGTGATGTCTTTTTGGCAAGCGGTAATTTCTTTTCTGTTGTTAGAAATTAGCCTGTTTGTCTTTTTTTCTTTAAACCAAATACCTTCTAAAGGTTTTTTGATTTTTACCCTGTCTAATTTAGGAGTATTCTTAATTTCGTGCAGTACTAGCAGGTTTTTTATTCAGTCTACAATTGCCAATATAAAAAGAATAAACCAACTTAAAATTGAAGTCGCTACGGATAGTCTGACACAGCTTCTCAATCGTAATGGTTTGGAACAAGCACTGAAAATAGTTTGGGCCTGCCAAAAACGAGATAATAAACGTGTCGGGATACTTATGATAGATATTGATTACTTTAAAAGTTATAATGATGCGTTGGGGCATTTAGAAGGAGATTGCATATTGCAGCAGGTTGCAGGAAGAATAAAAGGATGTTGTAAAAGAGAAACCGACATTGTGGGACGAATTGGCAGTGAAGAATTTCTAATCTTTTTATCGGATCTCGAGGATACTGCTATATTAAATATGGCGCAGCAAATTTCTGCAGCGATTGCCAACTTAAAGATCAAAGCAGTCAAAGATAATGGCCCTTTTGAGTTTTTGTCAGTCAGCATAGGTGTTGCAACAAGAATTCCTCAAAATCAAGATTTGGTCATAGATCTTTATAAACAAGCGGATAAGGCTTTATATCACGCCAAAAGAAGTGGGAGAAATTGCATTTCTTTTCAAGGAAAAATCACACAGCATTCAACGCAACAAATAAGTAAATGCTCGTTATATGATACAGTGCAATATCATGAAAGCAATAATTGATATTATTGAAAAGTAAATCGAAGTAGTGTTTGCAGTGAATATGATATCATTCATTCTTTATTTGCTAAATGAGGCAAATCATCAATAATTTAGGTTTGGATTCATATGAATTAGACAATGCAGTTAAATAATATATAAAATCTGTTTCTCATCAAAATACTTACGTAATTCTTGAGCAAAGAATTCTTTATATTCGGCAAGCGTTTCTTTGGGATAAACATACTTTCCATAACCAAATTGACCGAATTTAAAGGTTCGGTCGTCTTCGTTCATTGGAAGAACGGTGTCCGGAAAAATTTCAAGAATGTTATTTTTAGCAGCTGTAGTATAACGGTGGGAGATTATTTCGAGCGTAATAGGAAATCGGTTTAATAAATTGCCGATTTGTTCAATTAGGGATTGGTATTCTGACTTATTTTGTTCACTCCAAAATACTGGTGCGATAATAATTCCCGTAGGATATCCAGCTTCGGCAAGTCGTTTAAGTGCGGCTATTCTTTGCTTTAATGAAGAAGTACGATGTTCATAGGATTTAATAATAGATTCGATATTTAGGCTTAGCCTAATTTCGGTATGGTTATTGTGTTCAAGCGGTAGCAGGCTGTCAACATCCGTATATTTGCTTACGAAGCGAAACCGACCTTGCTTAGTTTTAGCAAAATGAAGTATTGCATCCTCAAGTACATGCGTATAAGGCTCTAGTGCCAGTGGGTCAGAAGTAGCTGCGCCTTCAAAAATAGTTATCTCTGGTAAACGTGCCTCGATATATTCATCCGCCTTAGAAAGTATTTCATCAGAATTTGCATAAATTTTAATATATGGACGTTTGCCCATCTGCGTATTGAGATAACAGTATTCACACATGCCCATGCACCCGCTAATTAAAGGAAGTTGATAATGAGCGGAAGGTTTGCATGTCTGAAATTTACTTATCTTTTTAACTCCAATGACCAATGTGTTTTTACCCTGTTGATATTTTGCTGGTGGATCACCGTTTAAAGTAACGCGCGAAGTTTTTTGATAGTGAATAGGAATGGATTTTTCTTCGAAAAATTTTTGCAAGGCTTTACCTTTTGGATAGTTCAATGCTTTTTCTTCAAATACGACCTGCTTAGGAATAAACATGATAACATCACCTTTACTATACAGAAAGAAAGTGGAAGTGGAGCGTTTCTGCTTTTTTATCTTAGTCTATGTTAGTTTGATCATATATTTTGCGAGTTATCCAGAAAGGAAAAAGAAGTTTTTTAGATTCAAAACTCAAATATGACAAAAGTGACGCTTTAAATGCTGCTTATTCTAAATATGACTCTAGATTTAAAAGTAGGCCTTATTTTTTCTTGAAACTCGTATTTTCTGCATTTCTAAGCATTGTTTAATTGCGAGGGATGTGAGGAAAAGTCTTAAATTTAATTAGTAAAATTCTGTAGATTGTTATTAGTCATAACTATCACATTTTGGACATAAGGTTAAATAGTAATAATATTATTTAATAATATTATTACTATTTAACCTTATGTTTTTAGGAGGGGGAAAATGGGGCATAAGATACCATTGGATATTGTATCGGGGTTTTTAGGAGCAGGTAAAACAACTTTGATATTAAAAATGTTAAAGGAATGTAAGGACAACAAAAAAATATTCATCTTAGAAAATGAATATGGAAAGGCTGGTATTGACGGGAGCTTGCTGTCGAATAACAATGCCGAAATCAAAGAAATTTATTCTGGATGTATATGTTGCTCATTAAAAGGTGAGTTTACACAAGTTTTGAAACAGGCTATGTCTAGTATAAAGCCAGGGAGAATTTTGATTGAACCAACTGGTATTGGAAAATTATCCGAAGTATTGCACGTTGTGCAGCAACCCTGTTTTAAGGAAACGATAATTATAGATCATGTGATAACCGTTGTAGACGTACATGAGGTGCGAAATTATTTGAGAAATTTCGGCGAGTTCTATAAAGACCAAATTCATCATGCTAAAATCATAGTCCTTAGTAAAACTCAAGAAATTTCATCTTCTAAAATTCAAGAGGTTGTAAATTTAATTCGGGAACATAATTCATTGGCCAAAATCGTAAGCAATTCTTGGGAACAGCTAGATATCCAGGAAATTTTACAAGAAGAGAAACCATATGAAGAAATCATTAAGAACGAAAATAACATTTTACCTAAAAAACTTAGTTTCACTATAAAAAAAACTGTATCTTCCCGAACTTGCAATCACCATTCAGAAGCGGCGGATATATTTGATAATTTTTCATGGAAAGGGTTACGCGTTTTTTCTATTTCATCTCTAAATATTGTGTTGGCCGCTATTAGTACAGGACAATATGGTAAGATTTTGCGTGCAAAGGGAATTGTTGCAGGAGAAAAAAATGGAATTCATTTTGAATATGTTAACGGTAAATGGAATTGTAATACTACAGAACCCTTGAAGTTTGGACGGGCGGTATTCATAGGACAAAATTTGCTTTCTGAAAAACTATTAGAACTGGTTAAGGGCTCAGCCAATGCCAAAAATTGTTGATATTGTTCAGGGGTTTATTGGATCTGGAAAAACTGCGTTAATAAATAGTCTGATTGAAAATGCTTTTCCAAATGAGAAAATTCTTGTTGTTTTAACTGAGTGGGGAAACACGCAAGTTGTTCAAATGAATTCACGGATTACAACATACTCATGGAATTGTGAAAAAGGATTTTCAGCAGATATAATACGACGGATGGTCAGAATGGAATCCTTTCAAAGGATAATTTTTGAGGTGAATGGGTTAGCTTCAGGGAACGTGCTAATTAAGGTTTTAATGCAATTAGTAAAAGAAAGAGAAATTTGCTTAGGGGCAAAAATGGCTGTTTTTGATGGACGAAAATATGATTTGATGGGTGAATCTTTTAAAGATATTCTTTATCAAGTCGCAGTAAGTAGTGATGGCTTTTTGATTAATAATATGAATGGGGATATATGTAAGTGGTTGGCATCAATTAACCCAAGAGCTTATCAAAATAATGGGGATGACATAGCTAAATGGCACGATCAAATCGTAAATTTGGAGCAAAGAAGAATAAAGATGGAGCTTAGCATATGCATGATTGTCTCTGTAATCGTGTATTTAATTATTTACTTGCTAATCTCTGGATAAAAGTAATTGCTCAATTTTTAGTCTTTTGATGATTTTGTGAATAGTGATATTGTTTTTTATTTAGTGTTGTAAATCAAAAGAGCCGTATTGTTCATTGAATTAAAAAGAGGATGTGTACAAAATGATTTCTCATTTTGTCACATCCCCTTTTTTATTATATGGGGATAATATTGCAAGCAGAAGAGGTACTAAAGTATTTCAGACGTTGATCCTGTTGTAGATAACCTATCTGAACTCCTTGTAGATTTTCAGAAATTATTGAAAAGGTTATTGACTTAAAGTTAACTCTAAGTTGTATAGTTGAAGGGAGCTTTAAACGGAACCTTTATAAATCAATAGAATTTAAGTCAATCTAGAAGAGAAAAATGTACTTTGATAAATGGTTTCCGATACCTGTGTATAAATACGCCACGATTTTTAAAAATCTTACAAGTAAGGAGAAAAAATAAAAATGGATAGACCTTATATTTTTTGTCATATGATGACATCTGTAGACGGTAAAATTATGGGTTCTTACAAGGAGGTTATTTAGTAATGAACATACAAAATTACAACGGGATTTTTGATATCGGTGAAAAAAATGATACATATGCAAAATACTTTGTCGGTCAAAGCTATTTAAATATGTTGTCTACTACAGGGGTTACAATTGCGAATGTTACATTTGAACCAGGCTGCCGAAATAATTGGCATATTCACCATAAAGGTGGACAAATCTTGATGGTAGTTGCAGGTCGAGGATATTATCAGGAATGGGGTAAGCCAGCACAGGAACTGCACCCGGGGGATGTGGTTAATATTTCTCCCGAGATCAAGCATTGGCATGGTGCGGCATCAGACAGCTGGTTTGCCCATCTTGCGGTGGAGGTTCCGGCGGAGGGTGCTTCAAATGAATGGCTGGAGGCTGTTGATGAAGGTGCATATAAAAAATTGGGTTGCGTTGAAATTTTGGATAGAAGATGATTTACTTCAAACAATCACAAGGGTATCCGGTTGGAGATTGATTTACAGATGAATGAAAGATCCTCACACGAGTGTGATTGCAATAGTATTCTAGGGGAAAATATAAAAGACCACCAAGTTAGTGGTCTTTTTTTCAAAATATTCCTGATCATGAATATTATAAGGCTGTGCCTTTGGTGGGGATAAATAAACCAGATAGATCTGCGCCCTCATGTTCAAGTAGGTTGATTTTCGTGCGTATACCACCTGCATATCCTGTCAAACTACCATTTGCGCCTACAACACGATGGCAGGGAATGATAATTGAAATTGGATTATGACCTACTGCACCGCCGATTGCTTGGCTTGACATGTTTTTTCTTCCTAGGTTTGAAGCTATCGTCTTTGCGATATCGCCGTAGGTAACATATTCACCGTAGGGAATTTCACATAAAACATTCCATACTGCTCTGCGAAATTCTCCGCCTATGGGAGCTAGAGGCAGATCGGTAATAGAGGGATTTTGACCGGCAAAATAGTTGTCTAACCAGTTTTTTGCAGCCTTAAATATTGGTAGATCATCTTTTTCCGTCATGACTTCATTTACTGTTCCACCATAGTATTTTTGACCTTGCATCCACACACCGATAAGGTTGTCTTTATCGTCACAACCTAACATGAGTGAACCGACAGGTGAGAGATAATGAGTTGAATAAAACATGATATCCTCCTTCGTGTATACGTTATAAAGAATTCCATAAATTGATTGTCGCATAGCTTCTCCAAGGGTGCCACGCTTCCGCTAACGCTAATATTTCTTTTGGCGTGTGAGGGATAAGCGCTTTTTTTATGCCATAATCTGTATTCAAAAAAGCATCAGGCCATCCCATCGCTCGCATTGCTATATAATGCGCTGTCCAGGCTCCGATACCGGGAATTTCCATTAGCTTTTTCATCTCAATTTCCGGTTGAGCGCAAAGATGCAAGTCTATAGAATTTTGTTCGAATGCACGAGCCAAATTTAAAATTGTATTTGCCCGCGCTGTCGTGATTCCCAGCGGTCCTAGATGATTTGCAATGGAGCCCTCTAAAGCTAGGATAGAGGCAGGTGAAGGGAAAGTATGTGTTAGTTCATCTACATTGGTTTGGATGGGTGTACCATAGGTCTTTACTATTCTTGCAGCCAAGGTACTAGCGGCTTTAACGGTAATCTGCTGACCTAAAACTGCACGTACCGCTAGTTCAAATGAATCAAAACAACCTGGAAGGCGTGTACCTTGTACACAAAGGCCAGGTCGAATTGTATTCATAGATGCAAGAACTTCATATACTGCATCCGGATCACAATGCAAATCAAACAGATGACGAACTTTAGCCAATACTTGCGGCAATACAGGCAGAAGAGTGGCAGAAACAGTGACGGCTAAAGCATTTTTTGTGGGTTTATGTCCCACGCGTATCCAACCGTACAGATGTTGTTGCTGCTCACCGGTAACGAAGTGAACAGAGCGTAAATATTCGCCGTTTTTTATTGTTTCCACACCTGGAATAGCACGTTGTGTGAGAAAATCTAATAGTTGCTGCCAGCGATAAGGAGGGCGGTAACTCAGGGCTAACGTTATATCATTTTCCTTACTTTTTTTTCTTGGCGCTTGTTGGCGTAAGCCAGTGGGGGTAAGGCGATATTTTTCTTTGAATAGGGCATTGAATCGTCGTAAACTGCCGAATCCAGCAGTCATTGCAACTTCAAGTATCGAAAGGTTTGTATCTGTAAGCAGATTTTTTGCAAGCAACAATCTGCAGGTTTGTAAATACTGCACGGGCGATACGTTGTATTCATTTGCAAATGCACGGCGTAAATGACGATCTGTGCATCCTAAATGTTCGGCAAGTTCTTTGAGATTCTGTCCGCTTCCACACTTTTCTTCTAGGAGTTTTGCTGCTCGATGTACAAGTGTCCTCGTAGCATCGGTGGTCGAAGTACCAGGGGCAAGTTCCGGGCGGCAGATAAGACAAGGGCGGAATCCTGCTTGTTCTGCTGCTGCAGCTGTAGAGTAGAAGGTGCAATTTTCAGCTTTTGGTAATTTTGCTCGGCAAATGGGGCGACAATAAATTCCAGTGGATGATACGCCTACAAAAAACCGTCCGTCAAATCGTGCATCTTTTGATTTGAAGGCTGAATACCAGCCTTGCGTTTCAATTTTCATCGTTAGGATAGCCCCCTTTTTACATTCTCCTTAAGTATAACATTTTTTCTAAAAAAATCTGGTTGTTTTCGGACATGTATTTTTAAAAAAAAGGTACTTTAGTAAATTTATTTGAATTATTTACAATGTTGTATGAAAGAAAATGGAACGACTTCAAAAGCTCTGGTTTATTTTAATTCATAGCACTCCTTAGTTAATAGTCCTGCTGTCAACGGCATATCGTTTCTAGTTTGATGAAATAAGATCGAGCGTGGCTTCATCGGATGGTTTTGCTTTATATAAGACAGCATACATAACTGGTAAAACGAGTAGCGTTAATACAGTAGCGACAAACAGACCAGCTCCAATAGCCACAGCCAGTGGCCCCCAAAATAGATTGGAGACTAAAGGAATCATCGCTAAAATAGCGGCTGCTGCCGTCAGTAAAATAGGACGTAAACGGGTTACTGTAGCATTGATGATGGAATCCCATATGCTTTCACCGGCAGCGAGATGTTGATCAATTTGGTCCATTAGAATCACGGAGTTACGCATGATGATCCCGGATAACGCTAAGATGCCAAGTTGTACTACAAAACCCATAGGTTTACCCGTTAAAAAGAGACCAACGGCAACACCAATGATACCTAGCGGCGCTGTGAATAAGGTTAAGATCATTTTTGGGATACTTTGTAGCTGTAACATCAAAAGAATCATGATGATGATAATCATTGCTGGGATAGGTGCAAGCAGTAATTTCGTAGCTTTGATGCTTTCTTCTGTTGCCCCATCGTATTTAATGTTATAGCCAGGCGGTAGATTATCGCGTACTTCTTGAAGATCTTCATAAACTTGTCGAGTAACATCATCACCGGATACACCTGCTTTGGTTTCTGCCCGCACTGTAATTGCTGGGGTCAAATCGCGACGATAAATGAGTCCATCTTCAGCTTCGAAGTTTATTTTAACAATCTGATCGAGTGGAACATATTTACCGTTGCCGATGTGAATCGAAAGGTTTTTGATTTGCGAAAGGTCATTTCTAGACTCCGCATCAAAACGAAAAACTAATGGAACGGTTTTATCGGCTTCGCGAAATTCGGTAATGCTCGTCCCAGATAATTGGGTTTGGAGTGTAGATGCTAAAGCTTGGGAAGTAATACCCAGACTGCGTGCTTTGTCTTGATCAATTGACAAATGCATAATTTTATTTTTTTCATTCCAGTTCATGTTGACATTGCTGGTGTCGGGACGAGCTGCTATGATCGCTTCGACTTGTTTAGCGATTTCGCGCACTTTGTCATGCTCATAGCCTTCTATGCGAAGCATAACCGGATAATCGGCAGAGGTACCAGTACTGATTACTTTTGTGTGTACTTGTACGCTAGGAAACTCTTCATCTAACAATTTCGTTAGTTTTGTATGTAGCTGGTTACGGGCGTCAGTATCTTTCGCCACGATAACAAATTCAGCGAAGTTAGTTTTATTGAACGTAGGATCAAAAGTCAGGACAAAACGAGGTGCTCCTTCACCTACATGGTAGGTATAGTAATCGATCAAAGTGTCATTTTTTAGTTTTTGGGCAAACTCGTTAGCAATTGTTTCGGTATTTTTTAGAGAAGCCCCATCTTGTAATTTTAGCTGTACAATGAGCTCAGACCGAGTGGAGGTAGGAAAGAATTCTTCTTTTAGTGATCCCAATAGACCGATAGAAGCAATAAATAAGACGACTGTGACGGTTAGCACAGTTTTACTATGGGTTAGACAATAAATTAAGGTTTGTTTAAATATGCGATATAACTTTGTGTCGTATATCTGGTGATGTTGATCAACTGCTACGTTGAATGGAGTTTTGATAAATACGTAGCCGAAAAGAGGCGTTACCATAGCGGCAACAACCCAAGACGTGATCAAGGCAATCGTGATAACTGAAAAAATAGTAGCACAAAATTCGGAGGCACTGCCTTGGGCAAACCCGACAGGAATAAAACCAGCACAGGTAATGAGCGTTCCTGTCAGCATAGGAAAAGCGGTAGCGCTGTAGGCATAGGCAGCGGCACTCAAACGATCTAGTCCTTGTTCCAATTTTACAACCATCATTTCAATAACAATCATGGCATCGTCGACGAGTAAGCCAAGAGCTATGATGAGTGCGCCTAGCGATACACGATGCAATTCAATATTCATTAAATACATAATCGTAAAAACGATAGCCAGAACGAGTGGAATGCAAAGGGCAACGACGAAGCCAGAACGTGTGCCGAGACTAAGTAAACTTACAATGAATATAATGATAATCGCTTCTAAGAGTGATTTTGCAAATTCATTAATCGAATTTTCGACAATTTTAGGTTGATTCACGGTCTGATTGAGCTCTAGCCCGGCTGGTAGATCCTTCTTAATTTTTGCGACGGTTGTATCTAAATTGCTTCCTAGAGTGAGAATGTTTTCCCCGGGTTCCATGGCAATTGCAATCCCTAAGGCAGATTGCCCATTATAAAAAAATTTAGGATCTGTTGGTTCGGCATATGAACGAGTGATTTTGGCGATATCGCCTAGGCGAAATGTTCGTCCATTGGCTGTAATAGGCGTGGTTCGAAGGTCTTCTAGTTGTCCAAACATTCCAGTTATGCGTAGGTATACGTTATCTGTTTCCGTTTCCAGCATACCAGTGGCAGACATAGTATTTTGCGCCTGTAAGGTGCTGGTAATTAGTGCGGGGTCAATTCCTAATTGAGCCATTTTGTTATTTTCAATTTCAATATAAATGTTTTCCGTTTGTGTGCCTAAGAGTTGTACTTTTTTTACACTAGGGACGTTCAAGAAAACGCGACGGATTTTTTCCGCTTTTTCTCGCATTTCTTCATATGTATAGCCATCGCTGGTAAGCGCATAGACAATTCCATAAACTTCATCAAAGCGGTCGTTAAACTGTGGTGCTTGGACCCCAGTAGGTAAAGTGGCAGCCATGCCGTTCACCATATTGCGGGCTTCCAACCATTTGCTACGAATTTCTTTTTTAGGTACAGTATCTTTTAAATTAACGTAAATAATCGTTTGTCCAGGGGTAGAATAGCTGTTTAAATGATCAATTCCGGGTAAATCTTGTAGTTTCTTTTCTACTTTGTCGGTGACTTGTTCTTCCATTTGACGGGCGGTGGCTCCCGGCCAAGTTACGCTAACCACCATTTGCTTAATGGTGAAATCAGGATCTTCCATACGCCCTAAGTTCATATAAGAGAATAAGCCTGTCATAAAAAAGAGTGCGATGAAAAAATAAATAAATTGTTTATGATGTAGTGCCCATGAAGCGAAGTTGAAATTTTTCATAGGGAATCACCGCCTGCTCTCACTTTTTGACCTTCTTTGAGTTTATGTACGCCGGCAATTACAATACAATCACCCTGCTTAAGACCGCTGAGCACTTCAATCGTTCCATTGCCGAATTTACCAGTTGTGATTGGCTGTAAGGTAAGCACATCATCTTTTACAATCCAAACAGCAGGGGTAGTGCTATCTTGATAAACGGCTGCTAGAGGAATCGTCACAGATTGTTGTGCAGAACTGTATGCTACTTGAATGGAGGCTGTCATACCGAGTTTTACTTCTGGTGGTGGATTAATTAAACTGATGCGCACTTTAAAAGTACGCGTATTTTGATCAGCCATAGGAGCAATTTCTCTTATTTTGCCGTCTACAGTTACATTCGGAAGTGCCCAAAAGATCGTTTTAATTTGCTCTGCATTATGCAGTTCTTTGATTCGATTTTCTGGAACATTGATCTCCACTTCTTGTTCGCCATCTTGGACTACCGTAATAACAGATTGTCCGCCACTAACCACTTGTCCCGTTTCGGCGGTAATACTGGATACGACTCCTGCCTTGTCAGCTCTAAGGACTGTGTAATCCAGTTGGTTAGCGCCTTGGGTATATTGTGATGAAGCTTGATTTACACCAGCAACTGCTACATTATAGGCATTTACATATTGATCATACATGGATTGACTAATTGCGCCTTGGGCTAATAGTTGTCTATAGCGAGTAAGATTGCTTTCTGCCAGTGATAACTGTGACTGGGCAGAAGCAATTTGGGCAGAATTACTGTTTACTGTTTGTTGAATATCTTTGGCATCGATTTGCATTAAGGTGTCGCCTGCATTGACTTTGCTGCCCAGTTCTACATTGCGTTTGATAATTTTTCCTGTCACTTGGAATGCCAATTGAGTTTCAAAGCGACCACGCACTTCGCCGGCATAGGTATATTCCTGTGCGTTTTCCGCTGTGTGAATCGTAAGTGTGCGCACAGTGATGCGATCTTCAATGGTGATTTTTGTTTTATTATTCACATGAAAGATAACGCCTGCAATTAGACAAAAGCCGATTACGACAGCTAAAATATAATACAATTGCTTTTTAGGAAGTTCTGCTAAGAAATGTAGTAAGTTCATGATGTTTCCCCTTTGCCTTCTAAATTTAGAATAATATACTATTTATGTTTTTAATTAATTGAATTATGTTCAATTAATTTGTCTAAAAAAACCGCTGGTCCAAAATAGGTTTGGAGGCGGGAGTTTTTTAGTCTTTTTGCTTATTGTTTTATAGTGTGAGATGGATTGTATCTTCTTGTGCACCCAGTGCTTTTTCAATCAGTACTTCCGCCATTTTTAAACGAAAAGGCAGAAAATCAGCAGCAGTTTTGTTATAGAGCGCTTCGCTTAAGAATTCTATAATCACTAGAATATAAATTACAGCAGTAGGAGGATGCTCTATGTAAAAAGTTCGACTAGCGATTCCTTCTTCCACGATTTTTAGCAACCAAGGGGAGAGCGTTATTTCGAGTTGACGAAATAGTTTGACCTTAAGATGCAAATTTTGGTCGTCATACAGCATATTAAGAAGTAATCCGTCTTTATAACTAGCTTTACGCAGTACGTTAGATATTGTTAAGGATATTTTTTCTGATGGAGAATTGTTAAGAGAAATTATATTTTGAATTTCTGAAATTAGGGAAGAGGCGTGGCGGTCAAGTAGTGTTTCTAATATTTCTTCTTTTGATTTAAAGTAGTAATACAGCATTCCTTGTGCAACCTTCATTTTTTTTGCGATGTCGCTAATGGTGGTTGTCTGATAACCTTTAGTGAAAAATAGATGATCGGCGGTATCCAAAATTTCATTGATTCGGATTTGTGGATCTTGCGGAGTTCTAGCCATTTGCATGTACCTCATTATTTGAATTATATTCAAATTATAAATCCTATAAGAAAATAATGTCAAGTAAAAATTTTCTAACTTGAATAGACTACAATGGGCTCGTGCTTTGATAAAGTTATATTTCAGGATAATCCTTTTTAATTTTAAAGAAGACATAGGATATAGTAAAGTTCTAATCAGCAGGTTTTACAAAAGTATGGTAGTAGAACGCTCATAAAGAACATTATTTTTGTGAGGCTTCATTAAGATGATTCGATTATTTAAGTATCTGATAATAGAATACAGTTATAATTCTTAAATTAAGGATTCTCTCTGTTAATATCTTCAGTATTTATCTAGCGAATCCATTTGCTAATCCACTGCAAGTAAATGCTATGATTTGAGCCTTTGACGTATAGTAATAAGGAAGCGTGGATGATTGTTTCTATGTGCCTTATTATGTCATACAGAAGACATTGTCACGACTTCAAAAGCAAACGTATATAATATAGGGTAAACTCCTATATTATATACGTTTATTCACGGTAAAGGAGGAACGGTAGTGAGTGATATTTATATGCAAATATATCGATCGGCTGCTGGTATGGTTATAGCGGAAGAAACTGTTGTTTTCGATACGATTCTGTCTTCGAATGGAAATATAAGCTATGATACCGCGACGGGTGTCATAACGTTTAATGAAATAGGTAGATACATCATGACTTGGTCGGTAGTAACACAGACAGCGGGAACAACAAGTGGACCTAGATTTGCTCTTTCATCCTCACAAGCTGATTTTATTGAAGGAAATTCTCCTATAAAAACCGGAGAGGTTACTGGTAATGGGATTATAGATATAACTGTTCCTCCCGTTTCGGTATCTCTAGTTAACACAAGTCTGGCAAATGTGTTTTATTCGTCGCTAGTACCAATAAAAGCGTCTCTTTCAGTGATTTCCAGCGGATTTAACGATGGAATGGAATACACTTCTATATGTTTTGGAAATGCTCAATTAGCTAATGTGATTGAACAATTGATTGTCTTATATCCTGCCAGCACAATGAGTATTTATACAACAAATTTGAGTGTTGTGACAGGAACTCCTTCTCAGTTGTACACATCACCTGCTGCGGATGGTGCGGGGCTTTTTATTTTATTAAACGGCAGCAGTCAATTTGAGGTAATACCGATTATGTCAATAGCAGCTATTTACACAGGAGATGGCACAGTTTATGAGGACTCTATCACGTATCTCGCTCCACCTGTTCCTTTGCCAAAGGGCTGTGATACGAATATGATGACTGCAATACGTGATTATTTGACGATCGGAACAGAGGCAGCTATTAATATTGGTCCGGCATATCAAGCTGCCGGCGATATTTATAGAAATGAATACGGTATTATTGTGCTTTCAGAGGTGGCAACAGGAAGTATGCCACTTTTCATTCCAACAAGTCATATGTCGAGAATTATTATAGATCAATCATCTGGGGTGCAAGGAACTAGCGTTAAGCCTACGATAAAACCATTATAGATTGAAGTCAAAACATAAGTGTATACGATTAAAAAATGAAGCAGGTGCTTTTTGCGTCTGCTTCATTTTTTAATCCTTTGATAAATAGAAATTTTTAAAAGGAGTCTTTGTCTTTGTATGGAAATCTATATATGAATTAAAGTATTTCTATTTATATTCACGATTAGAGGAGGAAATATGATAATGTCTGAAAATGCGGTGTTGTTTGATAAGGAAGGAAAGATTGCTACAATTATTCTTAATCGTCCTGAAGTAATGAATTCAATGAATCAAGAATTAATTGACGGAATAACAATGGCACTTGCGCAGGCAAGTGATGACAAAGAGATTAAGGCCGTGGTATTAACTGGTCAAGGAAAGGCCTTTTGTGCTGGCGGAGATTTAAACTACCTGCTCTCGCTTACCGATCAAATTTCTGCCCGGGATTTTATAAAAAAAACGGGAAACCTTATATCAATCATTATGGAAATGGATAAACCTGTAATTGCCATGGTCAATGGTGTTGCTGCTGGGGCAGGTTTTAATTTAGCGCTAGCATGTGATATAGTGATTTGTGCTCAGTCTGCACGTTTTGCACAGAGTTTTGCTAAAGTTGGATTAGTGCCTGATTGCGGTGGACTTTATTTATTGCCACGCGTAGTAGGTATGCATAAGGCAAAAGAGTTGATGTTTACAGCGGATATTCTTAACGCCGAAACTGCGTATGGCTTAGGAATCGTCAATAAAGTTGTTAGTGATGCGGAGCTTAAAGATACAGTTTATGAATTTGCAAATCGATTGTCAGATGGTCCATCAATTGCTCTAAGTATGATAAAATCTATGGTCAATCGTAGTCATAAACTCGATTTAGAAAGTACTTTGGAATATGAAGCGGATCTACAAGCTATTTGCATGCAAACTGCAGATCATCAAGAGGGGATAACTGCTTTCAAAGCTAAACGTGCACCGATTTTTCAGGGAAAGTAATTTGCATAAAGGAACAAAGAATTAGGAATTTGACTTAAGTATATTTGTAATGTAGATAATACATAAAGTACATGTTATTTATGTGTATTATAGTTGATTTTCATCTATTGCTATGATAAAGTATATTTATAATTTTGATTTGTAAGTTATGAAATCTATATACTTAGTTTTCTAGGGTTCCGCAGTTTATTGCTGGCTGGTCCGAGAGAAAATGCATAGAAATTTCTGTGTACACGGAAGGATAAAAGCCTGGGAGATATTTTAAAAATATTTCCTTAGGCTTTTTTTATTTGTTTAAAAAATAACCTTGAAAATTTAATAACAAATACGTAAGAAATAAGTTTAGGAGGCTTATATAATGGTTGATTTTACTTTTAAAAATGTTTATATTGAAGATGGAAGAACGGTATTGGAAGTTAATATACTTCCAGAAAAATATTGCAATTTTGATTGTATCTTTTGTCCAATAGGAAGATCGCAGCATAAGATTGATATTCAAAAGTCATTTGATAATATAGATAATTCACTAGCAGAGTTGAAAAAGAGAATAGAAGATACGAACGTAGAGTTGGTTTTCATTAATTCAAAAGGTGAAGCTCTAATTCATGATAAAATTAGTGAAATCATTGATTTTATTAAAAGTAAAGGCGTACTTGTAAGATTACTTACCAATGGGTATTTATTAGGTAGAGAACAATATATAAAAATTGCGAATAAATGCGATGAAGTTATCGGAGAGATAAAAGTAATCACTGAGGAAGAATTTCAAAAAATCCAAAGACCGATTGCTGGCTATACGCTAGCGGAATATATTTCAAATATGCGTTCGTTTAATCAGCAGTATAGAGGAAAGTTTATTTTTGAAGTTACTCTGATTAAAGGCTATAACGACGATGACAAGTCAATTTTTAAGATGAAAAATATTATAAGGAAAATAGCTCCCAATAAAATAATTGTTGCAAGAATGGAAGATGAAAGATTCAAGAAAAAGCTTGGGATTAGTGATGAAAAGTTTGAGAAAATTTCAAAATATATTCATGCATAACGATTTTTCGAGTTGCTTATTTTTCATGAATTGGATGTACAGTGAAACATTAATTATTCATAATGCAAAAGTGATAATGAAGGAATAAAATTGTGGAGGAATTATTATGTTTAGAGAAATGCGAAGAGAAGACAGAAAAATAAACGATGATGAAGTTAAGCAAATTTTAGAAAATAATACGTATGGAATTTTATCAACTATGTGTGATGATGGGTATCCTTATGGTGTACCGGTAAGTTATATATATTTGAATAATGCAATCTATTTTCATGGCGCTGCTGCTGGACAGAAATTTGATAATATAGTCAGAAATAATAAAGTATCTTTTTGTGTAATTGGACAAACTCGAACTTTACCAGATAAATTTAGTACAAAGTATGAAAGTGTCATTATATTTGGAAGAGCAATTGAGATTTTTGATAATGAAAAAGATAAGATTCTATCAGAAATCATAAATAAATATTCAAAAGATTATATTGAGGAAGGGAAAATATATATTCGAAAAGCAAGTAAAGCTACTAGAGTTATAAAGATTAGTATGGAACATATTTCAGGTAAGAGTAGAAAATAGTGATGTAAGTGATACAGCGGTGCGGAGGATAGGAAGGATTATCACAGTTTGATAGGAATTATAAAAATGTTCGTTAAATGAATAGAAGAATTATAATAGTGAATGAAAAGGAATAAAGTGTGGAGGTAAACATGAATCGTATTGAGGCTGTTCTTAGTGATATGGTTTCTTACTATCAAGGAGATCCTAAAAGGCTCAACCACTTTTTAAAAGTCTATGGTTTTGCAAAACTAATGGGAGTGTAAAATAATCTGTGTAAGTATAAAACTTGCACAGATTATTTTAATATTGGATAATAAAAAATATTAAACACGAAAAGGACGAAAAAATGGCTAGAAAAAACTCTGAACAAGAACAGCTTGCCCAAGAAATTATTGCAAAATATCAACCAAAATCTGTCGAAGATATGCAAAATGCCTTAAAAGATATTTTCGGACCGATGTTCCAAGCAATGCTAAAAGGTGAATTAGATCACCATCTTGGTTATTCAAGTAATGATCGTGGTGAAAAAGAATCCTCAAATCGTCGTAATGGGTATTCACAAAAAACTCTTAAAAGTTCTTTGGGTTCTATTCCAATTGATGTTCCGCGTGATCGTCAAGCGACTTTTAAGCCACAAATTATACCCAAACATAGAACCAATGTATCTGATATTGAGCAAAAAGTTTTAGCGATGTATGCGCGTGGACTCAGTCAACGAGATATAGCCGCAACGATTGAAGATATCTATGGTTTTGAAATATCTCATGAACAAATTTCAATCATCACAGATAAAATATTAGAAGAGCTCGATCAATGGCAAAAACGTCCCTTAAATGCATTCTATCCATTTGTTTTTGTCGACTGCATGTATGTGACAATTCGAAAAGATTATGAAGTTAAGAGTTGCGCAGTTTATACGATTCTTGGGTACAACATGGATGGTCATAAAGATATCTTAGGATTATGGATCAATGAAAATGAAAGTAAGCATACCTGGATGCAAATCTTCGATGAGCTCAAGGCTAGAGGAATACAAGATATCGGATTCATCTGTATGGATGGATTGAGCGGATTAGAAGATGGAGCTAAAGCAATATTTAAAGACGTAAATGTACAGAGATGTATCGTGCATTTAATAAGAAATTCTATAAAATATGTTCCAAGTAAGGACTATAAGGGATTTACAGCCCAGTTAAAGAAAGTATATGGAGCTTCAAGTTTAAAAGCGGCAATTGCGGAATTTGAGCGATTTAAAGTGGCGTGGGCAAACTATCCTGGAGCCGTTAGCGTATGGGAACGGAATTTCTCACATATAGAGCAGCTTTTTAATTACGGTAGTGCAGTGCGAAAGATTATGTACACAACAAATGCCATAGAAAGCGTGAATTCAAGTTTCCGAAAAGTGACAAAAAAAGGAGCGTTTCCAAATGAAAACGCCGTATTGAAAGTATTGTATTTACGAGTTACAGAACTTTATAAAAAATGGCATGATCGCCCAGTTCTCAATTGGTCTATGGTTCGAAACCAACTTTCAATTGATACTAGGATTCAGCCGATTTTTCAAAAATATGAACAACACTTTTAATCTTGTTACACAAAATTCTTGACACTCCCAAACTAATTGGTGCCCAGGAAGAACTGGATGATGTTGAGCAAGAAATTCTCGAAATTGCTGCATTGACTCATGATATTGGGATCAAAAATAGTGAACTAAAATATCAGAGCTCAAGTGGAAACTATCAACAAATAGAAGGACCGCCCGAGGCGAAGATAATGCTGGAGAACATAGGGGTTGATGGGGCTACAATTGATCGTATTTGTTGGTTGATTGCGCATCATCACACGTATCATACGATTGATAGCATAGATTATCAAATCTTGGTTGAGGCAGATTTTCTCGTTAATATTTTTGAAGATGAGATGCCCGTCGCTTCGATAAGAAATATCCGGGAAAAAATATTTAAAACCAAAGCTGGACTGCAGTTATTAGATGACTTATATTTGCAATCTTGCATAAAAGGGGATTGCGAGGAAGAAAGCATACAGGTCTGAAATCGGAGCTTCGGTTGATAATAAAGAGGTAAAACCTGCATCTACTCTTAAGAGGCAAAGAATTTCAATAAAAAAGAAAAGCCGCCTAGTTCTAAAAATCGTGCAGACTTTAGATTTTTGAATAGAGAGACGATAAAATTTAATAATATGATGAAACTCAATTGGAAAAACGCCAAGAATTTATTCTTGGCGTTTTTTTATTTGTAGAAAAGAGTTTGATTTTCATTTTAATTTCAGATTGAATCGTTAGACTTATCCAAAGTAGCGTACCAATGTTCTGTACTAAAGAGAAGGTGATTTTATGAAGCAATTAATCATTAATGCAGATGATTTTGGATTGCATGAGTTAATAAATGAAGGCATAGTAGAGGCTTATACTGCGGGTTGTGTTACAAGCACATCAATTATGGCGGGCGGGGGCGCTTTTGAACATGCCGTTAATTTGATTGAGAAACATTCAAAACTTGGTGTTGGTGTGCACTTAACACTGGTTGGAGCAAATCCAGTAGCACGCAGTGATATTCATACCTTGTTGACACAAGATGGAGCTTTTCTTCCTAACTATAGTCAATTTATTAAGAGATATGTTAGTGGTCAAATCTCTAACGAACATATAGAATGGGAATTTTTATGCCAAATGCAGAAAGTGGCGGGCACAGGAATTAAAATAACGCATATTGATAGCCACCAACACTTGCATGTCCTGCCGGGAATACAAAAAATTATTTGCAGGGTCGCCAGAGAGTTTGGCGTTGACAGAATGAGAATACCAGCGGAGCCTGTAGGGTTTATAGGAATGGGAGACTATAATATAAATCGATTTTTTGCGAGAGCAGCTCTTACTGGATGTTCATTCTTGGCGCAAAGAGTTTATGCAAGAGAGGGTTTCGTGTTTCCACAACATTTTTTTGGAATGCTGGAAGGTGGAGCTATGACGCAATTATCTTTATCGCATATTTTGCAAGAGCTGCCAAATGGAATATCTGAAATCATGGTACATCCAGGGAAGGAAACAGCTACGTTAGGGCAGTTGTTCCCTTGGAGCTACCATTGGGGAGAAGAACTGATGGCATTAAAAGATGAAAAAGTTTTAGATTGTATCAAAAGGAATGAAATACAGATGATCAATTATGGTGATTTGGAAAAGCGGTGTGAATAAATCGGCTGTAGATTTTTTCATCGTATTTTCAGAATAACTTGTTAAGCTCAGTTAGAAAAAAATGTTGTGGGACAAGCATATGGTTTGTTTTTATAGATAAGTTTGTAAAAATTCGGGTTTTTATACGTTGTAAGGGAGATTGGATTCATTAAAATAAGTCGAAATTGATGTGTTTAGCAATCATGTAGATAAGGTGGAGAGAAAAAATGAAACTGATCTCAATCGTTGTACCTGTTTTTAATGAACAGGAGAATGTGAAGATGTTTTATCAGGAAGTAAATAAATATATGGATTCTTTGAGGTATGAATACGAACTGATTTTTATTGATGATGGTTCAAAAGATGATACTGCTATGATCCTTAAACGATTGGCACAACAGGATGGAAAGGTTAAAGCAATTTTTTTAGCCCGGAATTTTGGACACCAAGTAGCATTAACTTGCGGACTTGATTATGCCAGAGGGGATGCAGTAATTACTATGGATGGTGATTTGCAGCATCCGCCGGAATTACTACCAGATTTACTGGAAAAATGGGAAGAAGGATTCGATATAGTACAGACTGTCCGAATTGATACTATCGGTGTTTCTAGATTAAAGAAATTTACTTCAGCTATGTTTTATCGCTTAATCAATATTATGTCCAGTGTTGATATTATAGCGGGTGGCTCAGATTTTCGGTTGATAGATAAGAAAGTGGTACAGACGTTTCATTGTTTTAAGGAAAAAGCTCGTTTCATTCGGGGGATTATTGGTGACATGGGATATAGGCAAGTGCAGATTGAATTTGTGGCATCTGAGCGCTTTGCAGGCAGATCTAAATTTTCTCCTAAAAAAATGTTTTCTTTTGCGTTAGACGGAATCACAGCGTATTCAAAGCTGCCTTTGCGCTTTGCTTTTTATCTAGGGTTAATTTTCGGGATTTTAAGTTTTGGATTAACCTTGGATGTAGTTTATACAAGAGTGTTTACGAACGATGCTGTTCCAGGATGGGCTACAATAGCCGCTAGTATATTACTCTTAGGGGGCATTCAATTGGTGGGCTTGGGTATCATTGGTGAATATATCGGTCGTATTTTTGAGGAAGTCAAGGAAAGACCTCTCTATTGGGTGCGGTCTGAGCTGAATAGTCGGACTGAAGTGATTTCTCAAAAAAATAACGATGAAAATAGCTTGAAGTATTAGATATGACAGAATTTTTTGGGCGCGTAATGATGGAAGGAGAAGGTGAAATGAAAGTTCTTGTAACAGGAGGCGCGGGCTTTATTGGCTCACACATTGTAGATTTATTAGTTCAATCTGATATACAGGTAACTATTTTAGATAATTTGAGTACTGGATCTCTTAGAAATATCAATCCCAAAGCGAGTTTTGTAAAAAAGGATATCCGGGATAAAGATCTTAGAAAATTAATGGAGTGCACAGGGTTTAATTATGTTATTCATCAAGCTGCCCAAACGATGGTTTCAAATTCTTTAAAGAATCCTTATTACGACTGTGATGTAAATATTCGTGGATTGGTTAATCTTTTAGAAGCAAGTCGATGGACAGGCGTAAAGAGGATCATTTTTGCATCAAGTGCGGCTATTTATGGTGATACACCAATATTGCCGATTACTGAAGAAGGTGAAAAGGATCCAGTATCTTTCTATGCAGAGAGTAAGTTGACTGGGGAACATTATTTAAATTTATATCAGAAAAACTTTGGGTTAGAGTATGTCGCACTGCGGTATGCAAATGTCTATGGAGAACGTCAAGGTGACAGTGGTGAAGGGGGTGTCATCAGTACATTTTTAAATAGACTCATGCATGATCAGAGATTGACTGTATATGGTGATGGAAAACAGACACGGGATTTTATCTATGTTAAGGATGTTGCTATGGCAAATTATCAGGCATTATTTACGCGTGAAGCAAATCGGAGTTGCAATATTAGCACGGTGCAAGAAACTAGCCTTCGGGATCTGATTGAAACGTTATCCCGGGTCTGTGGAAAACAGCCAGAAGTGACAAACATGGCACCGCGTGAGAATGATATACGTCATTCGGTATTAGATAATCAGTCTGCAGTTAGTAACCTGAACTGGCATCCGACGTATACGTTAGAAGAAGGTCTTTATTCGATGCTGAGAGCATATCAACACTAAATTTTCGTTTGAGTAATGAGAATGAAAATAGAATAGAAAGGGACTATTGGTACAATGAAAAATAAAAAGACTTGGCTCTCGATTTCATTGATTCTATGTATAGGTGGCATGCTCATGTTTACATTTTTGGGAATTCATCCCTTGTTGGATCCTGATGAACCTGTATATGCTGAGACGGCCAGAGAAATGTTGCAATTTCAGGATTTTATTTCTCCGCGCATTTATGGTGAGTTTTGGTATGATAAGCCTCCGATGTATTATTGGCTCGTGGCAGCGGCATTTTCTATTTTTGGTCAAGGGGAGTTTGCGGCTAGAGTTCCATCGGCTTTTTTCGCTGTAAGTGGAGCTGTTCTCGTCTATTTATCAGGACGAAAACTTTTTAATGAACGAGCTGGATTGCTTAGCGCATTGGTTTTGGTCACTAGTTTTGAATATTTTTATCTTGGTAATGCAGCCGTTACTGATATGACGTTAACCTTTTTTATGACAGCGGCTTTGTTATCGTTTTTGCATCAAAAATATAATCTGCTGTACGTATTAGCCGCACTTGCAGTCGTGACTAAAGGGCCGGTCGCTATTTTTTTCTGTGGTCTAATTATTAGTTTATATCTAGGGGTAACAGGTAGTTTCAATAGCATAAAGACAATAAAAATTATTCGTGGCAGTGTAGTTTTTGCTTTGATTGCTTTGCCCTGGTATGGCGTAATGTATTATCTTCATGGAATGACGTTTATTGAGACTTTTTTGGGCTTTCACAATGTAACTCGTTTTTTGCAGCCAGAGCACGTGTCTGGTGCAGTTTGGTATTATTATATTCCTGTATTACTTCTAGGTTTTTTCCCGTGGTCAGCCTGTCTAGTACAGGCTTTTCTTTCAGCAATGAAAGAAAAGGGGCAGTATCGTAATGTCTGTATATTTTTAGAGATATGGATATTCGTTATATTTTTATTTTTTTCGATATCACAGACAAAACTCGTTTCATATATCTTACCAATATATCCTCCATTGGCATTACTGATTGGTTATTATTTTGACAAAATATGGACGGAAAAGCGATATAAGGCGTTAATTTCTTTTGCAGGATTTTTGGGACTCATTGTTGCTGTTTTGAGTATTGTCATGTCATTTACCGGAATAGGGACAACGGTAAATTTGATATCCGTTGTCAAGGGGGTAACGATAATTTTAAGTGGGGTAGCGATTTTAGTTCTATTTCAGAGCTTTCGTCATAATTTCCGTGCTGTATTTACTACGACGGTATTAGGAATGATCATATTTCTAGTGTTTTTAATGAAGTGGGGTATGCCCATACTTGCTCCTGCTTTTTCGGTGAAAGCATTTGCTGATCAATTTCAACAGCAATACAGTGGGCAAGCCCCAGTATATATCGAAAAATTTTATCGACCGGGCTTTATGTATTACACGGGAATTGCAGGTTTTGAATTTAGCGAGGAACAGCTGAGAACAGCTCTTTCTAGTGAAAAAGGCAGAGCATACTTTGTTATGAAAAAGACAAGCTTTGAAAGTTTACCCTCGTCGATACAGAGTCAACTTCGGCTACTTGTTGATCAAGAAGATGTAATGCTTTTATTTTATGAAAACAATGAACATTCTCTCAGAAAGGGACTATGACAATGAAAGTATTTAGTAATGTAAATTCGTTTATGCGTGCCAACAAAATGTATGTGCGTATATTTTTATTTTCGTTTTTTGCTTATATGTTTTTTAATCAGGCAATGCCTATTACAGATCCGGTAGAATCGAATTATGCGTTGACAGCGAAAGAGATGGTATTGACAGCGGACTGGATATCACCAAGAATTTATGGTAATGTATGGTTTGATAAACCTGTATTTTTTTATTGGCTTACAGCCTTAACTTTTAAGTTCTTTGGTTTTTCCGCGTGGGCAGCGCGGTTAGTGCCAGCTTTTTTTGCCTCTGTAGGTTTGGTTCTGCTGTATTGGTTTACGAGCAAAATTGCATCGCGGAAGACAGCAATTTTAGCTGTAATCATTATGGGAACATCCTTTGAATATATGATTTTAGCAAAATTGATTATTACGGATATGGTGTTTTTTTTATTTAACTGCGCTGCTTTAGGCTTTTTTTATCTAGGATATGTAAGAATGGATGGTTGCAAGTGGTGGTATCTTGCAGCTTATGTTAGCATGGCTTTTGCTGTATTGACTAAGGGCCCGATTGGTGTTTTGCTGCCTGGTTTGGTAATCATTGTTTTCATTGCGACACAGCGTAATTGGGCAGAGCTCAAAGCAATGTTTTTGCCAACTGGAGTCTTTTTATTTGCTGTTGTAGCTCTGCCGTGGTATGTTACTATGTATGCCCTACATGGTACTGCGTTCATCGATACTTTTTTCGGTGTGCATAACTATCTTCGCGCAACAGTTTCCGAACATCCTAAGGATAATGTGAGCTATTATTATTTTGCTGTATTTGTAATCAGCTTGTTGCCTTGGTCTGCTTTAGCGATAAAATCTTTGATTCAGGGCGGAAAAAAATTGCTCCATCAAACTTCTTCATTATATGTATTCTTTTTTGTTTGGATTGCTGCTTACTTTGGTTTTTATTCGCTGATGGCAACCAAGTATCTGACTTATACATTTCCCATTCTTTTTCCGATAGCAATTTTGACTGCTGTTCACCTGGAGCAAATACTAAAGAGTGAGCGAGTGGCGACGATTTGCTATTGGATCGGAATTCCGGTATTATTGCTTGGGGTGGTTTATGTATTTGCCGCTTACCGATATTTATCTGGGGCAAATTTTCAAATGGTTATGATTAGTTTGTTAACATTTTTGGTATTTAGTATGTGGAAAGCGAGGAAAAAAAACACGGATGATATTTTCAAGTTGATCTGTTTGTGGCAACTGGGAATATATATTATACTTTGTGTTTTTATATATCCTGTTATAGCAGAAAATCGCTCAGGAAAAAAAATCGCAGAGAGTATGATTTATCTTGGTGCGGAAAAAATAGGAATGTATCAGTTTTACAGTACTTCAGCAGTTTTTTATAGTGACGAGATTGCAGTTAAGCTCACCTCGTCGGAGGTCGTGGATTCAACACAGTCAAAAGAACTCGACTGGTCAAGCAAATATACTATGCCAATACAAGAACTTACTGATTTTGGAGAACAATGGCAATCTTCTAATAGTTTGGTTGTCGTACCTGATAAACAAAGAGAAAATTTTCTGCTGAATGCAGATCCGTATAGATATCAGTTGCTAAAGCGTATAGAGGGTGTGTCTTATTATTCAATAATAAAATGATAATATTATAGAGCGTGAGGCAGGAGAGGCCTTTATTAGAGTCTTGTTTGCCGAGGGTGATACTGAACTGAGAAAGTTGATCAGTGTCGGAGAAATCTAATGTTTGCGTTGAATGAGTATTGAATGGAGACTTGGATTGGAATATGCGCTTTACAATCCTTATGATATAGTAAATTTAGATTGGATGCTGTCTGGACAAACTGGCATTGCTGCTTTCAATCAGAGAATTTGCTTATAATCATTGAGAAGAAGTTAGTATACAACACGAAATTTAGTAGGGGATTGGGTTATAAGGTGGGATTTAAAAATGTTTACGAAAACCCGTAAACGATTAACTTTGCATTATGTGACGGTTATGATGCTGCTCATGGCGGCTTTTATTGTCATGAGCTCGGTAGGCGTATTTTGGATATTGTATCAAGAAGAAAAGCATGATCTACTTTCTTTGGCGGAGGAAGAGGCCCGAGAGCAAGTGAGAATGTACAAAGAAAAAGATACTTATTTTGAGTCGTTGACGAAGAAAACTAAAAATAACGTGGATGACGAGGATGTTTTCTATTATGTGTTTGATACCAAACAACAGATGACTGCAGCTAAAGAGCCAGCCTATGTAATTCGAAGTGGTGCATTAGGTATTATAAGCGATTGGGATGTAGACGACGGAGACGTTGCTTTTAGAAAAATTCGTCTTGATAATGGTGATCAAGCTGTAGTGCTGTTGTGTAGTACAAAAATGTATGATGGAGATCAAGAACTAGGCGCCGTTTTTATGGGTGAAGACGTCAGTGTTGAATATCTAATATTAAAGATGTTGTTCTTCGTTATGGTTTTAGTCTCAATTATTTTTCTGATCGTCGCTGCTTTTGCCGAGCATTTGTTGGCCAGGAAGGCAATGACTCCGATTAAGCAGGCTTTTTCCCGTCAGCGTGAATTCACCGCCGATGCTTCTCATGAATTGCGTACACCTCTGAGTGTTCTCCAGCTTTCTTTGGAAGCAGTGAGAAATGATGATGATCAGATGCTATCATCATTTTCTACACAAGTTCTAGAGGATATGAATGGTGAGATTCACAGAATGACAAAACTCATAACAGACTTATTAACTTTGGCACGCGCGGATGCGGGCACAACGAATATTTTAAAAGAGAAATTTGATCTGATTGCTATGGCAGAGGTTCTTATTCGTTCAGTACAGCCACTCGCAGTAGTGAATGAAGTCAAACTAAAAATGCAAGGTGAAGAAGTAGCGTTTATTATGGCCGATCGAGAAAGGATAAACCAACTACTTTTGATTTTGATTGATAATGCAATTAAGTATACTCCTGCTGGTGGTGAAGTTACTGTTCTGATCACAAGAACAACGAGTCCTAAACCATTTGTTACAATTGTTGTAAATGATACAGGAGAAGGAATTTCGGAGAAAGATAAAACATTGATTTTTGAACGGTTTTACCGAGTAGATAAGTCAAGATCGCGTGAAGAAGGTGGTACTGGGCTTGGGTTATCTATTGCCAAGTGGATTGTAGATGTTCATGGTGGAACAATAAAAGTGGAAAGTACTTTGGGGAGAGGTAGTTCATTTATTATTTGCTTGCCAATCTGATCATTATAATATTTGATCGAGGCGATTTATAGGGACACTTACAGAAACCTTCATTGATTTTATTGACGTATAGGGGTATTAATGGGACTTGAAAATGCTTGTGTACCAATTCCAAGCGAATTTATTCTGGGTATTTCTGGATATCTGATATTTACAGGTCAGATGGATTTTACAGGAGCACTATATTATAGAGAGTGAGGAAGGAGGATGGCTTTATGAGAGTGTTGCTTGCCGAGGATGATACTAAGCTGGGGAAGTTGATCAAGCATATGTTGGAGAAATCTGATATACGAATTGATTGGGTAGTGAATGGAGACTTGGCGTTGGAATATGCGCTTTACGATCCTTATGATGTAGTGATTTTAGATTGGATGATGCCAGGACAAACAGGCATTGCTGTTTGCAACCAGCTACGTAAACAAGGTTATAATGGGGCTGTTTTAATGCTGACTGCAAAAGATGCTGTTGATGATCGAGTGCTAGGTTTAGACACTGGTGCAGATGATTATATTGTCAAGCCATTTGAGTTTGCAGAGCTGTTGGCTAGGCTTCGAGCTCTGGCTAGACGCAGTAATATAAAATTAACAGAAGATATTATGCAATTTGGTAATTTGATTTTTGATGGACTGACACATTGTATTAGACAGGGAGCTACTGAGGTGCAACTGACTAGTCGAGAGTTTCAATTGCTTAATTTATTGGTTCGTAATCAGGACAGTGTAATTCCTCGAGAAATTATTTTGGATCGAATATGGGGATTAGAAACAGAAGTATCTTCCAATAATTTGGATGCTTACGTCCGGTTGTTGAGGCGAAAACTTACGCCCTTTAAGAATGTGGTTATTATACAGACAGTTCGTGGGGTTGGGTATAAATTGAGTGTTCAAAATCTATGTAACAATTTATAAAGGAGTATGTTTTGTATGAAATTGTTCACATACTCTGAATTGCTCGCATTGACGTCATAGTAAAAAAGGTTGTAAGATGATGGAGTGATTTATGTGGAAAGTTTTTCATATGTCGAGCGGTATGATTATGATCGTAGTAAGGAAAAAGAGGTGAGCTCTTGCGAATAAAAATCTTAATCATGGCCCTAGTGTTCATATTTTTGCCAAGTATGCAGGCGCTTGCAGATGACGATAGCAAAGAGCGTGATCAACCAAGTGTTTTTTCTCATCAAGATATTCAAATTAATCCACAGCAGTATATTGAACGACTTTTGGTATCAAGTGCTAATGCTGTCGTTGCAGGAGAAATTGCGGAGGAAGTCATCATTGTCGATGGTGATTTGACTGTTTTGCCTAGTGCGAAAATTCGTGGGAAGATTATTATATTAGGTGGGCAATTGAAAAATCAATCAGGGAATGTCATGGCGAAGACTCCATGGATTATTGCGCCTGTAAAATTTTCTTTTACGGCGGTCGTTCTTATTGGAGTCATACTTTTTTCTGTTGGCGGTCTTATTGTGGTACCGTATTTATTGTGGACGTTTATTCGAATACTAAGTCGGTTTCCTTTTTTTATACGCTTTAAAGACCGACTATTGAAAATAAGAGATCAGTGGCCATTCCTTTATATTGCAATAACACTTATTTTTAGTGCATTGATGTTAAGTCTGTTCATGGCAGTGGCATGGCAAACCATATTTCGTCAATCGACAGGTGTATTTGATAGCGTATTTATTTGGTGCATTCGTTATTTTGCATCCAGTGAGTTAGATCTAATTATGATTAGAATAACCAACCTTGGTTTCAGCTTCTTTTATGGAAGTATAGTTTTTATTACAGTTTCCGTATTGGCGTTTCTTCGACGTTGGATTGAGCTTAAAGGATTGGCTGTTTGTCTACTAGGCGGAACTGTTTTAAATGAAATATTGAAACATACGTTTGAACGTACTCGACCGGAAGTTTTTCATATAGTGGCTGCATCAGGGTTTAGCTTTCCGAGTGGCCATGCGATGACATCTTTATGTTTTTATGGAATGGTGACTTTTTTTCTTGTTCGGAATCGATCGCGGCACTGGATTATTGTAGGGACTGTTGCGGCAGTTATACTTATAGCATCTATAGGTATAAGCAGAATTTACTTAGGGGTTCATTACCCTAGTGATATCGTAGCAGGATATGCTGCTGGTGCGACTTGGTTAAGTTTTTCTATTTCATTGGTAATGTGGTGGGAAAAGAAGAGGGAGCAGTTACTCTTAAAACAATAAAATTGCATAGCACCCTATCGACAGAACTGTGAGGCGTAAAATTATCGCAGAGAAAACTAACGCATTTGAAGAGCTGACTGCCGCATAAATGTTTTAGGGATATTGGCTGTAGGTTGGAGGTTAAAAATGTTTGCAAAAATTCGTAATCAATTAACTCTGCGTTATGCGATGGTTATGATGTTATTAATGATAGCTTTTATTATTACGAGTGCCGCAGGTTTACTTTGGGTTCTTTATGAAGAAGAAAAGCATGATTTACGATCCTTTACAGAAGAAGAGGCTAGAGAACAAGTTGGGATATACAAGGAAAAAGATGCTTTTTTTCAATTACCGACAAAGGAATCTGAGAGTAATGATCATGGTGCTAAGATTTTTTATTATGTTTTTGATACCGATCAACAGATGGCTGCAGCTGAAGAGCCGGCTTATGCAATTCGAAGTGGTGTGTTGCGTATTATAGATGAGTGGAAGGAAGCTAACGGAGAAGTTGCCTTGAAAAAATTTCGTCTTGCGAATGACGATAGAGTCGTTGTTATGTTATGCAGTATGAAGATATATGATGGAGATCAAGAACTAGGCACTGTTTTTATGGGGGAAGATATTAGCGATTATTATCAAATGCTAAAAGTGTTACTAGCTGTCATGGTTTTTGTATCTTTAATTTTTTTAATTATTGCTGCTCTAGCTGGACATTTATTAGCGGGAAAGGCGATCATACCAATTAAACAGGCTTTTTTTCGACAGCGTGAATTTGCCGCCGATGCTTCTCATGAATTGCGTACACCCCTGAGTGTTCTCCAGCTTTCTTTGGAGGCAGTGAGAAATGATGATGATCAAATGCTATCATCATTTTCTACGCAAGTTTTGGATGATATGAATGTTGAGATTCGCAGAATGACAAAACTCGTAACAGATTTATTAACTTTGGCACGTGCTGATGCGGGAACAAAAAATATTCTAAAAGAAAAATTTGATCTGATTGCTATGGCGGAGGATCTTATTCGCTCAGTGCAGCCACTCGCGGCAGTGAATGAAGTTAAATTGAAAATGCAAAGTGAAGAAGTTGTGTTTATTATGGCTGATCGAGAAAGGATAAGCCAACTACTTTTGATTTTGATTGATAATGCAATTAAGTATACGCCTGCTGGTGGTGAAGTTGCTGTTCTGATTACACGAACAACGAGTCCTAAACCATTTGTTACAATTGTTGTAAATGATACAGGAGAAGGAATTTCGGAGAAAGATAAAATATTGATTTTTGAACGGTTTTACCGAGTAGATAAGACAAGATCGCGTGAAGAAGGTGGTACTGGGCTTGGATTATCTATTGCCAAGTGGATTGTAGATGTTCATGGTGGAACAATAAAAGTGGAAAGTACTTCGGGGCGAGGTAGTTCATTTATTATTCGTTTGCCAATCTGATGATTATAGTACTTGATAGGGGTGATTTATATGGAAAATCTTTGGTTAGTATTTGGGTTGCTATCTGCTATCACGGCGGCACTTGTGGCGGTATTTGGTAAAATTGGTTTGCAATCAGTCGATGCAAATGCTGCTACAGCAATTAGAGCAGTTATAATGGCGACGTTTTTGATTCTAGTCGTTGTTTTCCAGGGAACGTTGAAGGAAATTCCCGAAATCATTGCTGATAGAAAAGCTATTACGTATATAGCGCTCAGTGGCATTGCTGGCGCATTGTCGTGGTTATTTTATTTTTTAGCTCTTAAATTTGGTAATGTATCGCAGGTTGCACCTATAGATAAGTTAAGTGTTGTAATTGCCACGATTATTGCTGTGATCTTATTAGGGGAAAAAAATCAGCGTTTTAGGAGGCTTTGGCATAGCTTTGATTGCGCTTGGAGCGATACTTGTAGCGTTGGGATGATGAAATAACTGTACAGAATAAAGTGATTAAGCAATCGATTGAAAGGATAAACATATGGAACAATTTACAGAAATATTTATTAATTTTATTAACGCATGGGGTTATATAGCAGTTGCTGCTTTAATGGGACTTGAAAATGCTTGTGTTCCAATTCCAAGTGAACTCATTCTGGGGTTTGCCGGGTATCTGATATTTATAGGACAGATGGATTTTACAGGAGCACTTGTTGCTGGTATGGTTGGCGGAATGGCGGGATCAATTTTTGCTTATTCTGTGGGTCATTATGGTGGGCATTCCTTTGTTATCAGGTATGGTAAGTTTTTATTAGTGAAAAAATCTCATGTCGATGTTGCGCAACGGTGGTTTGATAAATATGGGATAAAAGCAGTATTTTTCAGTCGTATGCTGCCGATCGTACGCACCTTTATTTCTCTGCCAGCAGGTTTCGCGCATGTGGATTTAAAGAAATTTATCTTTTATACCTTTCTTGGATCGCTGCCTTGGACAATATTAATGCTAGGTGCAGGTGTGATGCTAGGTGAGAGCTGGCGATTTCTAACACAGATTGGACATGAACTCAGCATTGTGTTTCTTGGAGTAGTTGCCGTAGTTCTTCTTATTCTGTATATGCGACATAGGCGACGCCGGAAAGAACACGAGGAGGGGGATTTATAGAAAATTTATTTCTTTATTATAGATATTAATACCTAATTGCCTTAAATTGCTTTACTGCTTATCTAAAATATGGTATAAATATACCATATTTTAGATAAGCTAGGAGGATAGGTATGGATACATTGAAGCAAATTATTTTGCTCATTATTATTGTCGCAGTGGTGATGTTTATTTTTAGCTTATATGTTCGTTTGTTAGGAAAAATTTCACAAAAAGCGATTAAATCAAGAATTGCTAAAGGTAAGGTTACTGATGAGCAATTGATTAAATTCTATAATATTGCAGAGAAGAAGCGGAATAACAATAAGTGGATGGCAATTCTCTTTTTTGGGATTTTTTATAAATCTTATGCACAACTTCAGGAAGGTACATATCAGCTGTACAGAGAAGAAATGCAAAATAGAGGTCTTTTAGATAAAGCGAGCTAGTAGGTTATTTCTGTATAAATTATTTACACTGCTAAACTTAGTGTGAATGTGATCGCAATTGGGCTGTTATGAGCAAAGAAATTCATAACAGCCCAATTTTTATGAGCAAATATTATTTCAAAAATTTTTACATAAACAAAAAGGAGGTATCTGTTTTGCGAGATACTTCCTTTTGGTATAAAAATTTAAATTTGAATTAAGTCATATTTTCTTGATCCCATGCCGAGTGATTCCATGTATGCAAGCTGGTGTAATCCTTCGCGTGATTCAATACGTTCTACGAGATCATGGCGTTGATCTTTGGGTAGCTTGTAAACGAGGTCAATAGAAGCCTGATCTATTGCAAGAATATCTGTTGAGGCTAGAATTCCGATGTCATTACAAGTTGGCGGTGCACCATGCGCATCGCAATCACAGTCAACAGACATATTTTTTAGTACGTTAATATAGGTAATATGTTGGCCAAAATGATCTGTTATAGCAAAGCCAGATTCAACCATACGCTCCAGAAATTCTTTGCCAATGGGCCAACCATCACCATGAATGACATGTTTTCCTTCTTTGGAAGCGACTCCGATGCCAATGTTTTTGAGTGAGCCGCCGAATCCTCCCATAGCATGTCCTTTGAAATGTGTATAAACGAGCATAGAATCATAGTTTAACAGATGACTGCCAACAGGGACTTCTGTAATATGTTTCTCAGGATTTTCTATGAGTCCTTTGCTGATACGTTCTTTTATTACTGGAACTGATAACATGATATCTTTTTCAGCATCCATAATATCTACTGGACAGAAAGTGAATCCATTCGTATTGATAACTTTGCGGTGCGTTTCGGTCACTTGACGTGGGCTTGAATAGAGTACGTTACATTCTACAATGGTGCTATTGGGAATTGTCGCCTGCAGACCTTTAATAAGATCGATCGGTAAAAGATTTGGTCCATGTGGTTCACCTGTATGAAGTTTAATTGCTACATTTCCTGTGATCCCTTGGTTAATATGCGAGTAGATGCTAATTAAACCTTTAGCACTCATGTCGTTTGTAAAGAAAACTTTTGCATTGCCAGAATTGCCTCTATTTCCATTCAGATTATCATTCCCCATAGTTTGATTCAGCTTATCAGCTGAACAACCAGTAGTAAAGGCGGTCATACTGATGACGGCACCGCTTGCGAGTCGAATAAAGTTACGACGTGTTAAAGCGTTGTTAATCCAATCCATGAAAATTTCTCCTTTTATTTAATTTTGAGAAGTATTTATTCAACTTTAAGTTTAACACTTTGAGTTAAGTCAAGGTCAATAGGTTTTGCATAATTTTCCTAAATTAAATGTTTTATGGTAAAATATGAGGCAGTTAACTAAAGATAGTACATAATGTTTCAAAAAAGTATTGACTTAGAGTTAACTCTAAGTGATAGCCTCTATAGTGAGACATAAATTATTGCTTTTGTTTAAGGGTGATTTTATGAGAAAATTATTGGGCATGGTAACTGCATTATTGTTAATAGGGATGGTCTACTTTTTAATATGTTTCGTTTGTATTGGGGTTCATAATAGTGTATCTAGAGAAGATTATGCCCGCATGGCACAAGAAATTGTTGACCAGGGCACAAATACAGAGGTGAAACAGTGTCAAAGTCAGAATATTAAGCAGTAAGAGAAAGAAAGGATTAAATTTATGACAATATGTGCAAAAGGATAGTCTACTTTGGTGGAATAAAAATAGGTTTGTTCAATTAGTGTGCAATAGGAGGAAGGAAGAATGACAATTTCAGAAGTGAGTGAAAAATATGGTATGACGCAAGATACCTTGCGTTATTATGAACGGGTGGGGCTTATTCCGCCTGTTCCGCGTAGATCAAGTGGTATTCGAGATTATGACGAGCACAGTTGTGGTTGGGTGGAATTTGTTCGTTGTATGCGAAGCGCAGGTTTGCCTGTTGAAGTTTTGATTGAATATGTGAGGCTTTCACAAAAAGGTGATGAAACAAAAGAAGCTAGAAAACAACTTTTAATAGAGGAACGGCGACGCCTTGATGAACGTATTTTAGAAATGAAAGCAATAAGAGAAAGACTGGATTTTAAAATTGCACGCTATGAGAATCTTAATGAAGTTACGGAAAGATTATAAAATGAAAGTTGATCCTTTTATAAAGAAAAACGAGTAGCTGCGTGAATAAGAAAGTTGCTTTAAAAATAGAGTACTAAAATAATAAAAGTAGTAGATTAAAAATTCGTCTGGAGAGTGTTTTCCGGGCGAATTTTTGTTATACAGTTTTGCTTAAATGAATATAGATAAATGCAGAAGGAGTTTATCCAAGAGGTATAAGGAGTTTATTTTGAATGAAAATGTATGGACAGAGATTATAAATTATTTTGGAAGTAATACCATTTCATATCTGGTATTAGTCAAGGGGCATATAAGTATCAGCTTTCTGGCACTGATGATTGCGAGTATCGTTGGAGTTTTTTGTGGGTATATTTGCGATAAATATCGAAAGTGCGAAAAAATAATGATTCCTATCTTTCAAGTACTGCGAATTATACCGAGTTTGGCTATTCTTGTAATGCTATTGCCTGTTTTGGGCGTAGGTTTTAAATCTGCAATGTGTGCGTTGGTATTACTGGCAGTACCACCAATTCTCATGAATACCGTTGCTGGATTACGAGAAGTTCCTGATTTCATACTGGAAACGGCTTACGGAATGGGCATGACAAAGTGGCAGGTATTGTTCAAAGTTCGTTTTCCTTTGGCCATGCCGCTCCTTTTAACAGGAATTAAGACGGCGATGGTTGAGATTATAGCAAGTGCTACACTGGCATCGAAAATTGGAGCCGGTGGGTTGGGAGATATTATCTTTACTGGGTTAGGTCTATTTAAAATAGAGCTGCTTTTGATCGGGGGAGTTTCTGTTGCGGTGTTATCGATTGCAGCAGGCACAGTACTGGATATGATCGATAAATTATGGGGCAAGTATAAGTATGCAGGGAGGTAGGGAGTGCATTGAAATCAAAACTATTGTTGTTTGCAGTAGGATTGGCTGTACTACTTTTGTCTATAACGGCATGTGGAATGAATCATAGTGCAAACGAAGCGCGTGAGATAAATACAATCCGTATAGGTTCGAAAGATTTCACGGAAAATTTGGTAGTAGGAGAATTGTATGCTTTGGCATTGGAGAATGCTGGATATAAAGTTAAACGAGTTCAAAATATTGCAGGTTCGATCATTCACACCTCGTTAATTCATAATGAAATAGATCTATACCCGGAATATACAGGAACAGGGTTGTTATCTGTACTGAAATTAAATTTAAAGACAGATCCGGAAGTAGTTTATCAGACGGTCAAAGAAGAATATCAAAAGCAGTTTAATCTCATATGGTTACAATATGCAAAAGCAAATGACGGGCAAGGTTTGGTGATTCGGACAGAGGTTGCTAGAAAGTTTGGCATTGTGACGATCTCGGATTTACAGAAGTATGCGAAAGAAATTAGGTTTGCCTCACAGGGGGAGTTTGACCAAAGGGAAGATGGAATGCCTGCGCTGGAAAAAGTATATGGTACGTTTCAATGGAAGTCTTCGAAAATATATGACAATGGACTAAAGTATCAGGTTCTTGAAAATGCGGAAGCCGATGTTGGACCTGCATATACGACAGAAGGACAATTGGTCAATAGTGATAAATTCCAGTTATTGGAGGATGATAAGCATGTATGGCCGCCATATAATTTAGCTCCAGTGGTTCGTGATAATGTAATTAAAGAGCATCCTGATATTGCAGAGATTTTAAATAAGGTAAACAGTCGATTGGACACAAAGACGGTTACTGCACTAAATGCAAAGGTGGATGTTGATAAGAAAGAATTTGAAAAGGTAGCAAGAGAGTTTTATGATTCGATAAAATAGATAACTGAAAAGAGGATCATATGATTGAAACGGCAATAGAATTTAAAAGTGTAGTTAAAAAATTTAATAATGCTGGTTATAATGCGGTAGATCATGTAAGTTTATCGATACAAGAAGGTGAATTTGTTACGATTTTAGGGTCATCCGGATGTGGAAAGACGACACTTTTGAAGATGATTAACCGCTTATATGAACCAAATGAAGGAGAAATTCAGCTATATGGTGAAGATGTTGCGACTGTAAATGTGATTGATCTTAGACGGCATATCGGGTATGTGATACAGCAAGTCGGCTTATTTCCCCATATGACAATCGCCGAGAATATTGCCACTGTACCAAAACTTCTCAAATGGGATAAAGAGAAAATAGAGAATAGAGTTAGAGAGCTGTTATCACTTGTGGAACTAAAACCGGATATATTTATGCAGCGATATCCAGTGCAGTTATCAGGAGGACAGCAGCAAAGGGTCGGACTTGCTAGAGCGATGGCTGCAGATCCTAAAATTATGTTGTTAGATGAACCTTTTGGTGCGGTCGATGCAATTACCCGTATAAATCTACAAAATGAACTTTTACGTATTCATGAGAAATTACATAATACATTTGTGCTGGTTACGCATGATATTCATGAGGCATTTGCATTGGGGGATCGTACGGTGATTATGCACGAAGGAAAAATACGTCAGATTGACACACCTGAAAATATTAAGCGAGATCCAGCGGATGATTTTGTATCATCACTTATTGATTCGTCAAAAAGACGGTAATGTTTTGTGAGGTGATGCTAGTGTTGGTGTATTTGTTAAATTATCCGGATAAATTAGGAATGGCTATATTGGAACACTTAGAAATCGTTATAATTACAACGATGATTTCGTTGCCTTTAGCTGCTTTTCTTACAGTAGTTGCTTTACATTCAAAGTTTGTAGAAAAAATATTTATACATTTATTTTCGGTTATCTATTCCATACCAAGTCTGGCTTTTTTTGCGATATTGATACCGCTGACGGGGTTAGGAAAGATAACAGCGATTATCGTTATGGTTATGTACAGCCAGTATATATTATTGCGTAATTTTGTTTCAGGATTGCATGAAGTAGATCCCTCTGTAATTGAAGCTGCAAGAGGAATGGGAATGACAGATCGTCAGATTTTGCTTAAGATACAGGTTCCCCTAGCACGAAATGCTTTATTTACAGGAATACGTTTATCGATTATTTCAACAATAGGTATAGCGACGATTGCTGCATTTATAAATGCGGGCGGGTTAGGAAATATTTTATTTGATGGTCTTCGGAGTTTTAATATTAATAAAATTATGTGGGGAAGTATATTATCAGCAGCGTTAGCGATTGGGATGAATTTGTTTCTGAGCAAAGTTGAAAAATTATGTTGCCGAAAAATGATTTGGCATAAAGTTTGTAAGAAAAATGGGGAACCTGTTCTCGGAGCCGATAAATAAAAGAATCAAACAATAATTTGAATTTCGTATAGAGAATATTTCCATTTTATCTTTGTATTATGATAAAATTAAAAGTTGTCAATCGTAGTTTGATTTATTGTTTTATGCACGATACAGCAGAAAGGAGGAAAATAATTTATGATAAGTGATAAATATTTAGGCTGTTTACGGAGGGTTTTTCCTTTGTAACAGATGGAGGAAATATGATAAAACAAAGTTTGCTTATTGGAGATATACCTGCACTTCTTTGGGGTGAAAAAAGTGAAAAAGTAATGATCGCCGTACATGGAAATATGTCAAGTAAGTCAGATATCCCAATTGTTATTCTCGCTGAAGAGGCTGTTGCATTAGGCTATCAGGTGCTTAGTTTCGATTTGCCGCAGCATGGTGATAGAAAAAATGAAGCTACACCGTGCAAAGTTCAAAATTGTGTGCTAGAGCTATATAATATAGGAAAGTTTGCTGCGCAGTATGCAAAGGAAATCCATTTGTTTGCTTGTAGCATGGGAGCGTACTTTAGTCTGCTTGCGTATAAAGATTTTTCTGTACAGCAAAGTTTATTTTTGTCACCAGTAGTTGATATGTATCGTATCCTTCGTGATATGATGAAATGGTTACAAATAAGTGAGGAGAAATTAAGAGCTGAACAAGAAATTCCTACACCTATGGGACAAACTTTATACTGGGATTACTATTGTTATGTTAAAACAAATCCAATTGTTAACTGGGAGAGCCCTACGACAATTCTTTACGGAAGTGAAGATAAGCTTTGTAATTTTGATGAGATATCTTCTTTTGTAAATAGATTTCACTGTTCATTAGAAGTAATGGAAAATGGTGAGCATTATTTTTATACACCGAAACAATTAGGGGTTTTTCGACAATGGTTGAAAAAATATCTAGTAAATTAATAGAATTATATTTTGTAACTTATTGCTGGTGATGATATTAAGATGATGTAAAATTTAAATTGATCATTTTCTATCGCAAAATTTTACGGGAGAAATGAATGAACAGTCTATGATTGATAGGCTGTTTTTTTCTGCTCATTAACAGAAAATAAAATGCAAAATCAAAAATTTCTATTGAAAAGATAAGTTTTATTATGAGATTTCCTACAGATGTGAAGTTAATTTAGCCATAACTTTTAATAACGTTATCATAATTATAAAATATATATAATCTACTAGTAATTTTATTTTGTTTATTGTATAATGACAAATAGGCATTATTATCATGACTGTAAGTTATTAATAAAGAATATTCTGATTCTTTAATGCCGTGTGAGTACAGCCAAGTTATGACTGTCTAAAAACTTGCAAAAGCCATGATTTTTAGTCTGCTGCACCAATAAGGCTGTTTTTCTCAAATTTATAGTTATTTATTTGAAATTAGGGAGGAACAACTATGAAAAAACCACTTTATAAAATTCTTTATGTTCAAGTGTTGTTTGCGATTGCGATTGGTATTTTGCTCGGTCATTTTTATCCCTCAATCGCAGTCGCGATGAAACCCTTTGGGGATGGGTTTATTAAGTTAATAAAAATGATTATTGCGCCAATTATATTTTGTACTGTTGTTTTAGGTATTGCCGGAATGGATGACATGAAAAAAGTCGGTCGTGTTGGCGGAAAAACGATGTTATACTTTGAAATTGTTTCTACGGTAGCTTTATTTATTGGATTGGTAGTTGTAAATGTAGTCAAACCCGGTGCCGGAATGAATGTAGATGCTAGCACTCTGGATTCTGCATCTATTTCTGCATATGCAACTAAAGCGCAATCGCAATCTACAGTTGATTTCATGATGAATATCATTCCCAACAGCGTAGTAGATGCTTTTGCAAAAGGCGATATTCTGCAAGTCTTACTATTTTCAGTTATTTTTGGTTGTGCATTATCATATCTTGGGGAACGAGCAAAACCAACCGTTGCGATGATTGAAAATATTTCTTTAGCTTTATTCCGTGTGGTTTCTATTATTATGAAAGTTGCTCCGATTGGTGCATTTGGTGCAATTGCTTTTACGATTGGAAAATACGGTTTAGCATCTCTTTTACCTTTGGCAAAACTTATGGGTAGTTTTTATCTAACGTGTTTCTTATTTATTTTCCTTGTTCTTGGTGGGATTGCCCGATTTACAGGCTTTAGCATTGTTAAATTTATTAATTATATTAAAGAGGAGCTTCTCATTGTACTTGGAACATCTTCGTCTGAAACCGTTTTGCCTCGCATGATGCATAAATTAGAAAAATTGGGTTGTTCAAAATCAGTGGTCGGTTTAGTTATTCCAACTGGATATTCTTTTAACTTAGATGGAACATCAATTTATTTGACGATGGCTGCTGTCTTTGTGGCGCAAGCGACGAATACAGATCTGACTTTGGTTGAACAACTTACAATGCTGGCTGTTTTAATGGTAACATCGAAAGGTGCAGCTGCAGTAACTGGTGGTGGATTTATCACATTAGCAGCAACTTTATCGGTTATTCCGACCGTTCCGGTTGCTGGCCTTGCGCTAATTTTGGGGATTGATCGTTTTATGTCGGAAGCAAGAGCGCTTACGAATTTGATTGGGAATGGTGTTGCCGCTGTCGTAATTTCTAGAACAGAGAAAGAACTTGATACAGAGCAGCTTCATAGGGCGCTAGATAGTGATGAACCTCTAGAGATTAATGAAGATTTGGCTTAAGTTTAATACTAAAGTGTTAGAATGTCGTAGAGGTTTTTTCATTAAATAAAGTGCTCTTTGCAACTGCAGGAGACAAACCACAGGTCGTTTCGCTAGATATAGTGATGAACCTGTGGTTTTTTAGTGTGAAAGAAGTTTTAATAAATTTGTTATAATTTTAATGAAGTTTCATTTGCAAAGACAATTAAAAAGATATACTATATAACTTGATTAAATAATACTTTGGCTATATAAATGCCCTAAAGGCTGTTTATTGATAGAGAGATTCATGGAAGATATGTTGGTTGGTGCAAGAAGTTAGAGTTCCGTATATTATATTAGGACAGACAGTGAATAAAGTGTACCTCATCTATAGCAGAGATATATTTAGAGAAATATAATAAGAAAGGAGATCGGTTATGAGAAGAAAAGCGTTAGAAGAATCTTATATTCCTTTTCAATGTATGATAATTCGTAACATGAACCGATTTAATATAGAAGGAGTAACAACGGCGCAATATACTATATTGGAAATCTTGGATAAGCAAGGAATGAAAACGACGAAAGAGCTAACTGAAATTCGTGGTATTTCTCAGGCTGGAATGTCCAAGTTAACGAAAAGACTTTTGGATAAAAAGTATATTTTTCAGCAAAGAAGAGAAAATGATCGTCGAATTTATGATATTACAATTACGCAAAGTGGTAAGGAGTTTCTGAAAAATGCTGAGCAATTTAGAAACAAAACAATGGATGTAATTGAACATGCATTATCCGAGGATGAACTGAGCTGTTTTATTAAACTATGTAAGAAAATTACAGGCACTCATAAAAATGAATAAGTAAGTTTTGATCGAGAAATTGGGAGTGTAAAATAATCTGTGTAAGTATAAAACTTGCACAGATTATTTTAATATTGGATAATAAAAAATATTAAACACGAAAAGGACGAAAAAATGGCTAGAAAAAACTCTGAACAAGAACAGCTTGCCCAAGAAATTATTGCAAAATATCAACCAAAATCTGTCGAAGATATGCAAAATGCCTTAAAAGATATTTTCGGACCGATGTTCCAAGCAATGCTAAAAGGTGAATTAGATCACCATCTTGGTTATTCAAGTAATGATCGTGGTGAAAAAGAATCCTCAAATCGTCGTAATGGGTATTCACAAAAAACTCTTAAAAGTTCTTTGGGTTCTATTCCAATTGATGTTCCGCGTGATCGTCAAGCGACTTTTAAGCCACAAATTATACCCAAACATAAAACCAATGTATCTGACATTGAGCAAAAAGTTTTAGCGATGTATGCGCGTGGACTCAGTCAACGAGATATAGCCGCAACGATTGAAGATATCTATGGTTTTGAAATATCTCATGAACAAATTTCAATCATCACAGATAAAATATTAGAAGAGCTCGATCAATGGCAAAAACGTCCCTTAAATCCATTCTATCCATTTGTTTTTGTCGACTGCATGTACGTGACAATTCGAAAAGATTATGAAGTTAAGAGTTGCGCAGTTTATACGATTCTTGGGTACAACATGGATGGTCATAAAGATATCTTAGGATTATGGATCAATGAAAATGAAAGTAAGCATACCTGGATGCAAATCTTCGATGAGCTCAAGGCTAGAGGAATACAAGATATCGGATTCATCTGTATGGATGGATTGAGCGGATTAGAAGATGGAGCTAAAGCAATATTTAAAGACGTAAATGTACAGAGATGTATCGTGCATTTAATAAGAAATTCTATAAAATATGTTCCAAGTAAGGACTATAAGGGATTTACAGCCCAGTTAAAGAAAGTATATGGAGCTTCAAGTTTAAAAGCGGCAATTGCGGAATTTGAGCGATTTAAAGTGGCGTGGGCAAACTATCCTGGAGCCGTTAGCGTATGGGAACGGAATTTCTCACATATAGAGCAGCTTTTTAATTACGGTAGTGCAGTGCGAAAGATTATGTACACAACAAATGCCATAGAAAGCGTGAATTCAAGTTTCCGAAAAGTGACAAAAAAAGGAGCGTTTCCAAATGAAAACGCCATACTGAAAGTATTGTATTTACGAGTTACAGAACTTTATAAAAAATGGCATGATCGCCCAGTTCTCAATTGGTCTATGGTTCGAAACCAACTTTCAATTGATACTAGGATTCAGCCGATTTTTCAAAAATATGAACAACACTTTTAATCTTGTTACACAAAATTCTTGACACTCCCGAGAAATTTGCATAAAAATAAATCTCTAGTATTTTTACTAGAGATTTATTTTGTTATGGAGGTAAGTTTATTTTTGGATGTAACTTTTAAAGGCTGTTGGTACAGCAAAATTTTCTGCAAGCTGCTCTAGACTGATCCATTGCCATTTTTCCTGCGTTGGTAATACATTCAAGTTAATAATATAACCAATCATATGCCATTCAATATGTGTGAAAATATGTTTTGCAGGAGGGAGCGATTGTATGGTTTTAACTCGCAACTGCAATTTTTCGGCGTATTCTCTTATCTCTTTGATGGAAAGATGACTTTCTGCATGTGGCAGTTCCCACATATTAGCGAGTAATCCTTGTGCAGGTCTCTGCTGAAAAGCTATTTTGTCTTGATATTGCAGGCGAAGCATTGTATAGGTTTCAAGACGGCGTGCTTTTTTAGGTGTTTTTATAGGAATCTCAGCCGTGCAGCCTTGGGCATAGCTCAAGCAAAGTTGTTTTAAAGGACATAACGGGCATTTTGCTGCGCCTTTAGGCAAGCAGACCATGGCACCAAGTTCCATCAGTGCTTGGTTAAAATCACCGGATGTATGCGCAGGCATAATTTTTAGTAAATAACCTTCGATCATTCTTTTTGTTTTTTCTTTCATAATATCTTCTCGGCTAAGCAATAGACGTGTTATGACACGGAGTACATTGCCATCAACCGCTGGAACTGGAATTTTATAGGCAATAGAGGCAATGGCACCTGCCGTATAGCGTCCGATACCTGGTAATTCTAGAAGCGCGTCATAAGAATTAGGAAGTTTCCCTCCATGTTCATGAAGAATTTGCTTTGCGGCTTTTTGTAGATTGCGTGCCCGATTATAGTAACCTAGCCCTTCCCAAAGCTTGAGCAGATCTCCTTCGGGGACTTCGGCTAAATCTTGTATTTCGGGCAATGCAGCAATAAAGCGGTCAAAATATGGTTTTACTGCTTCGACACGTGTTTGTTGCAGCATGATTTCTGAAATCCATACATAATAAGGCTGTGGATTTTCACGCCAGGGAAGAATTCTAGCTTGACTATGGTACCAAATCAGCAGGGGGGTAACTATTTCAGAAAGAAATTTATGTGGAGTTTTATTTGTGTTTTTTTGCATAAATAATTTCAGCCTTTTTTATTAATTTTTGATAGATTGGTAACATATGTTTCTCAGTTACATAGGTATTGATGTCTTTGAGTGAAATCCAGCTTGCCCCACTATTTTCGCTAGGTTCATGCTGCAAAGGCTCTTGATCATCGGCGACAAGCAAATATGCGCATGAAAGATGTAAATGCGTATTAATGAATTTTTCTCGTTTTATATGGCTAAAGACAGGCAAAATGTCAAGGGAGGCAATCTCTGATAAAAGTGGTTTGATGTAGGTGATTCCAGTTTCTTCTTGAGCCTCTTTTAATGCCACTTGAAGTAAATCTTCTGTTCCATCGGCATGTCCGCCCGTCCAACCCCAAGATTGATAAATATTATGATGAATCATGAGTGTTTTATCATAAGTTGTATTTAAGATAAAACCAGAAGCGGTTAGATGTGCAATTGGATGATCTCGCAATAAAATTGTGTCTGGAAAGTTTTGTATCATCATACAAATAGCAGCTTTATCAGTGGTCTCTTGTTCATTTATTGGTTGGTATAATTCAATTTGTTCGATGAAATTCAAATAGAAAACTCCTTTTGTGATAATCATAGCTTTTATTTTACCATAGATCCAACGAATAGAATCCGATGATTATGAATAGAGCGGTTTAATTCATTATTTTATCGTATAATGTTGTTTTGCTATATTTTTCATAATCTGGATAACTGCGTTTGCGGCTTTACTAATATATTTATCTTTTCTATAAGCGATAATGACCTGGCGATCGGGAAGATAGTTCCGCAAGGAGAAATAGCAAGGTGGATTTTCTAATGTATTATATTTGGCTAATAAGTCGGGCACGAGCGTAGCTCCGACGCCCACAGAAGCCAAAGTTTGCGCAGCTACCATGCTCTGGGACTCTAGAATAATCGGAGGTGAAATCTTAACTTGTTCACAAAAGTTAAAAAAAGATTTACGCATTTTTTGACCTGATTTTATGATAATAAATGGCTCATTTGCAAGTTTTGAAAAATCTACAATCGGGTATTGGGAGTGGGCGGTATATGATAGGTTTTCTTTGGTGCTGATGGGATGATTAGACGAGATTGCCAATAAAATCTCTTCTTGAAAAATTTGCTCATAATTTAATTCCGGATAAAAGAGGGGAGAGAGTACGATTGAAAAATCTGTAACTCCATTTAATGAATATTCTTCCAACTGCTTTGTTGTGCCTTCTTCTAGACTGATTTCAATGCCTGGATACTTTTGTTTTACGACAGGTATAACTTTATCTAAAAAATAGGAACTTCGATAATGAGAACTGCCGATTGTTACGTGTCCTTTTTTTAATAAATCAATATCATCGATTTGTTGTTGACGAGATTGATTGATCTGCTGGATTTTTTGTTCAGCATCCATATAGATTTTTCCTGCGTAAGTAAGTGTTACCGGTTTAGTGGTACGATCAAATAATTCTGCCCCAATTTCTTTTTCAATCCGTTTGACAAATTGACTTAAAGATGGTTGAGCGATATATAGTTTTTGTGCGGCTAAAGAAAAATTCCCCGTTTCAATAATTTTAGTAAGATATGTGAATTCGCGGTTTCCCATGCGTATGCCCTCCTGTGCTATAACTTTTAACCTATCAAAATCATAAATCGTAAAGTATTGGAGATATCATATTTTGTATTATATACTTTGTTTAGTGGTTGTACAACACGAGTTAAATGAATCATGGAGGGAATTTTATGGAAAAGTTAAGGCAATATCAAGAACTAACCGATTTATTAGCAAAGTTTACAGCGTATACAGGTAAACATTTACCGGATGATATTTTAAATAGATTAAAAGAGCTCCGTAAGGATGAAAATAGTGATTTAGCAAAAGTTGTGTATGATTCAATGTTTGAAGATTTAGAATTGGCGGAAAAGTTAGATAGACCTTGCTGTCAGGATACTGGAGTTATTCAATTTTTTGTGGAAGTTGGAACCAAGTTTCCTCTGATTGATGAGCTTAAAGATGCTTTACGAGAAGCAGTTGAAAAGGCAACAAAACTTGCGCCACTGCGCCCAAATGCTGTAGAAGTTTTTGATGAAAAGAATACAGGCAATAATGTCGGAACCAGAATACCTTGGATTGACTGGGAAATAATCCCTAACCGTGATGATATAAAAGTGTATGCGTACATGGCTGGTGGCGGTTGCAGTTTACCAGGAACTGCAAAAGTACTCATGCCATTAGAAGGGTATGAAGGAGCAATTAAATTTGTTTTTGATCAAATTACTTCGTATGGAATTAACGCATGTCCACCTCTTCTAGTCGGAATTGGAATTGCCGGGTCTGTTGAAGTTGCGGCTAAATTATCTAAAAAAGCATTGCTTAGACCTGCTGGATCTAAAAATAGTAATGCTCGTGGTGCTATGCTGGAAGAGATGATTGAGAAAGGGCTAAATGAGATTAAATTAGGACCCGGCGGACTTTCTGGTGAAAATTCCGTAATGGGTGTAAATATAGAACAGGCCGCACGTCATCCAGCAACGATTGCTGTTGCACTTTCTACAGGCTGCTGGGCGCATCGTCGTTCGTCAATCAGAATTCATGCAGATCTATCTTATGAAATGTTGTCTCACAAGGGGGTTCAATTATGAAAAAAGTATTAACGACACCAATCCAAGCTAAGGATTTAGAAGATTTAGTAATTGGTGATATCGTATATTTAAATGGGTACTTGATTACAAGCCGTGACGACGTGCATCAAAGACTTATTAAGCAGAAACGTGAGTTGCCAGTGGATTTAAAGGGAAAAGCTATTTTTCATGCGGGCCCTATTATGAGAGAAATCGAAGGTAAATCTGGTAAGTACGAAGTTATTTCAATCGGGCCAACGACAAGTATGCGAATGGATAAATATGAGCGTGAATTCATCGCGGAAACAGGTTTAAGATTGATTGTAGGTAAAGGCGGCATGGGCGCTAATACGGTAGCAGGCTGTAAAGAAAGTAAAGCTGTCCATACAGTATTTCCAGGAGGCTGTGCAGTGCTTGCGGCACAATGTGTAGAAGAAGTAGAAGCGGTAGAATGGCTGGATCTCGGAATGCCGGAAGCAATGTGGGTTATGCGTGTGAAGGAATTTGGGCCGTTAATTGTATCTATCGACACACACGGCAATAATTTATTCGAACAAAATAAGCAAACATTTAATAAGCGTAAAGATGTAGTCGTAAATGAAATATGTAAACACGTTGACTTTCTTGATTGATTTTAGATAAATAGATTTTTGGGACAGGCGATAATGAGTGATAAGCAAGGTATGAAAGTACGTATCGCCTGTTCGCTATAGTTAATTAAAATGTTGTTTTTGTAATTTTCTGTATATTCTAATTTATTCGTATTTAAAGTATGTCATAAAGCAATAGGAGGTTTACTATGGAAATTATATTAGGATTTTTAACTTTGTTAGCTTGTTTAGTAATTGGGGTTCGTCATGGGGGCTTGGGTTTAGCAGTTGTAAGCGGCATAGGCCTAATTATCTTTACTTTTATTTTTGGTTATAAGCCTGGAAAAGCACCAATTGATGTAATGTTAACGATTATGGCAGTTGTTACTTGTGCCGGTTTTTTGCAGGCTTCGGAAGGGTTAACTGTAATGCTAAAATATGCAGAGAAATTTTTACGCAGTAACCCCAAATATGTTACAATTCTTGCACCGTTGACCACATGGGTTCTAACAATTTTGTGTGGTACTGGACATGTGGTATATACGATGTTTCCGATTATCTATGATATTGCAATAAGACAGGGAATTCGTCCGGAACGTCCGATGGCTGTGGCGTCTGTGGCGTCGCAGATGGGGGTTTGTGCTTCTCCAGCATCGGTTGCGATTGTTTCAATGGTAGCCTTCATGGCGAATGCTGGTGGAAATTATGGCATTATTCAGTTGCTTTCGGTTGCAATTCCAGCTACCTTTATAGGGGTTATCGCTGCTGCAATATGGAGTGTTCGGCGTGGTAAGGATCTGGCAAACGATCCAGAATTTCAAGCAAGGATTGCTGATCCTGAGCAAAAAGCATATATTTATGGTGATACAGAAAGTTTAATGCATAAAAGTTTACCCAAAACAGCATATATTGCTACGGGAATTTTTTTAGCAGGTATTGCGGCTATTGCCATTTTTGGTAGTTTTCCTAATCTGGTTCCAAAGTTTGCAGCTGCTGCTGGGAAACCTCCGGCTGCGTTGTCCATGACTGTTATGATTCAAATGTTAATGCTGCTTATTGCAGGCATTATAATGCTGGTATGTAAGGTAAAAGCGAAGGATGTTAACAATGGTTCGGTATTTAAAGCAGGCATGGTCGCAATCGTATCTGTATATGGTGTTGCTTGGATGTCAGAAACATTTTTTAATAATCATATCGTAATGCTAAAAGGATTTTTGGGAGAAACCGTAACTACTTATCCTTGGGCGTATGCTATTGTTATCTGGTTGACATCTAAACTTGTGAATTCACAAGCAGCTGCAGTTTCAATTATTGTTCCAATGGCGTTAAGTGTTGGCGTTCAGCCAATTATTATCGTATCTTTTATTTCGGCTTGCTATGGATATTTTGTTATTCCTACCTATCCTTCTGATTTAGCTTGTATTGGATTCGATCGATCGGGTACAACGAGGATTGGGAAATTTGTTATCAATCATAGTTTCTTAATTCCGGGATTAATTGGAGTATTTGTCGGGTGCTGTAGTGGATATATTATTGCACATATGATTTTATAAGGCACAGAGACAGAGAGTTGGAATGTTTTCAGTTCCAACTCTCTATTTTTATATTGAAATATCGTTGTATTGCAAATTCAACAAAATGGCTCTATTATAAAGATAAATTTGCAATCAATTAAAATAGAAAGGGGCATATAAATGGAAAGCGATACTATAGTAAGAATTTTTGCTGTTGCATCAGGTCATGTACAAGGTGTTGGCTTTCGTTATTTTGTGCAAACAAATGCATTAAAATATTCGCTGGCAGGTTGGGTGAAAAATATGGAGGATGGAACTGTAACAATGGAAATCCAAGGACCTGAAGTAAATGTAAATCAACTATTATCTATGATTAAAGAAGGAAATATGTTTTGTAGAGTGGATCATTTAGAGGTTAGAGATATAGATATTTATGAGGAAAATGACGGTTTTAAGATCATACGATAGTTGAAGCTCATTCGATTGAGAAAAAGAAGGCCCCGCAGTTTAAAGATACTCCAACTGCGGGGGCTTCTTTTAGAAATAAAATTGAAAATGTTCGTAGGTTATCTACATTATTTTCTATATTAACGAAGATATTGTGCGATGACTTGGCGGATATCTTGTTCTATTTTTTTATTATTTTCTTCTATAAGGTCTGTTATCAGTGGTTTTACAATTTTATCTAAATAGATATTTGTGAATTCGCTGAGTCTGGCAGTAATATCATTGGAACTTGCGTTATCTGGTTTTAGTAAGTTGTAATATTTGGTGATTTCTTCATTGTAGATTTTAAAATATTTTGTTTGTTCCAGATTGTTGATAAGGATATCCAATTCTTCTTTGCTTAAACCTAACATTTATAAAACCTCCCATGGTTAGTATATTATAATAATAGAATAAAAATTCCAGTAGAAGTGTTATGATATTCTGGGTGGTTTTTAGAGTGTTTATATTATTTTGTTATATAAGGAAATAAAAATAGCAGCTAGCTTTTGACTAGTTGCTATTTTTATTCAATATCGTACCATCGGTATCAATTGTGACTATTTTACATGGTAGATTTTTATTGCTATTTTCAATTGCTTTTTTGACAGCAAATTCAATGCCGCCGCAGCAAGGAACAATCATTCGTGTGACAGTGATACTACGAATTACATTCTGCTTGAAAATTTCTGTTAATTTTTCAGTGTAATCTACCATATCTAATTTAGGACAACCAATTAAAATAGTTTTGCCTTTTATAAAATCGTTATGGAAATTTGCATAGGCATAAGCTGTACAATCTGCTGCGATGAGTAAGTCGGACTGATCAAAAAATTTGGCATTCGGCTGAACGAGCTTAATTTGTACTGGCCATTGTTTAAGCTCAGATTGTACACTCGATTGGAGGTGTATTTGTGGAGTGGTCTTATTTTTCATGTTTTCTTTCACGGCAATTTCATCATAGGGGAGGGCTTCTCGTTCTTCAAATTGAATTGCATTTGTCGGGCATACAGGTAAGCAATCGCCTAGACCATCGCAATAATCATCTCGAATCAATACGGCTTTACCATTGATCATTGCAATGGCACTTTCATGACAAGCTTTTGCACAAAGTCCGCAACCGTTACATTTTTCTGTATCAATTTTAATAATTTTTCTTAGCATATAGATCTCCTTTTCGTTTGTTTTAACGGAACTTTACTATGATTAAAGTATACTATAGACGTTTTGTAATAGCTGTTGCAATTGCAACCAGTGGAATTTATTTTCATCTGCAAGGAGTTCATGCTTTATTTGTAGAAATAAAGGAATTGTGTTGAATAGATCAAAGGGGTGTTTTTATGATTGAGTATAATTTTTACAATCCAACGAGACTTGTTTTTGGTGAAAATAAAATTAAAAAACTTGGTGCATTCATTGCCGAACGTGGCTATCAGAAAATATTAATGATTGCTGGTGGTGGTTCAATCAAGCAAAATGGCGTTTATGATATGGTGATAAATTCCTTGCAAGAGCATAACGTTATTTGGGTTGAATGTTGGGGTGTACAAGCCAATCCTTGTCTGACTAAGGTTCGAGAAGCCATTGAAATAGCAAAAAAAGAAAAGGTAGAAGCGATTCTTGCCGTTGGTGGCGGCAGTGTGATAGATACGAGTAAAGTGACCGCTGCAGGTGTGTTTGCTCATGATATTTGGAAGGTTTTTGAACGTGAAGAAAAAATAAGCAAGGCATTGCCTATTTTTACGGTACTTACATTATCAGCAACTGCTTCAGAAATGAATTGTAGTGCGGTCATCACAAATGAGCAAGAAGGCAAGAAATATGGTACTGGACATCCGTGTCTTTATCCAACCGTATCGATCATCGATCCTTCAGTACAAAATAGTTTACCATGGAATCAGACTGTAAATGGAGCCTTAGACGCAATGGCACATATCATGGAATATTACTTTATGGGAACATTGGAAGAAACCGTTCTTGGTATTGATGAAGCTTTATTAAAAAGTATTATAAAGGCAATGAGTAAATTGAAACTGAAACAAGATGATAGTATTGCACGCGCAAATTTAGCCTGGGCTATTACTATGGGATTGAATGGAATGAGTGGCGCGGGTTTAAAAGGCGGTGATTGGGCTTGTCATGATATGTCACATAGCATTAGTTCACTGTATCCTTCAATTGCACATGGTGCGGCATTAGGTGTTCTTTTTCCTGCTTGGATGGAATATGTGTGTGAAACGAATGAACACCAATTTAACCGTTTTGCACGCGCAATTTTCGATTGCATTGATATTGAGGAAGGTGTCATTAAATTTAGAAATTTAGTCCGCAGCTGGCAAGGTGCTACTAAGCTTCAGCAATTGGGTGTCAAAGAAGAGGATATTCCGAAACTTGCTAAAATGATCGCAGCGCGTGGGACAATTGGCAGGTTGCAAACATTAACGGAGGAAGATGTAAAAAATATTCTTCGCCTTGCATTTTAAGTTATAACAAAAAAAGCTCTTCATTTCTGTGGAGAGCTTTTTATTATATATAAGTAGATAAAATAAATTTGATTAAAAAACAAAATGAGGTTAACATAAGGATATTAGAAGAAAAAGGAGCGTTTTTATGCGTGGTGTTTTTGATATTATTGGACCAATTATGATTGGGCCTTCGAGTTCTCATACGGCAGGAGCTGTTAGACTTGGCTTAATGACACGGAAAATTTTGGGCGAAGAACCGACGCAAGCCACCATTGAATTTCATGGCTCTTTTGCACAAACGTATAAAGGACATGGTACAGATAAGGCTATTGTAGCTGGAATTATGGGATTTGCGACAGATGATGAGAGAATTAAAGAGTCTTTAAATATTGCGCTTCATAAAGGGTTGAAATATGAGATTCATACGATTGATTTAGGTGATGCACATCCAAACACTGCCGTCATTTATTTGTATGGGCAGTCAGGTCATATGACACGAGTTGTTGGAGCATCAATCGGTGGGGGAAATATACGAATTACCAATATTGACGGATATGATGTTGAATTAACTGGGCAATATCATACATTAATTAGTATTCATCATGATCGCCCTGGGATGATTACAATGGTGACGAGTATATTAGCCAAATATAAAATTAATATTGCATTTATGCGAGTTTTTCGTAAGTCTAGAGGTGCGGAAGCGTTAATGATGATTGAAGTTGACGATCAAATTTCGGAAGAGGTGCTGGAAGAAATAAAAGAGGTGCCTGGAGTAGCAAAATCTTTCCATATTCCACCTATTTAATAAAGGACGACGGAGGCATATATGATAAAGTTTAAAAATATTCAAGAGTTAATTACACTTGCAAATGAGAAAAATATTGGGATCTACGACGTTGTTATACAATATGAAGCACAAACGGCGCAGGTTTCGACTGAAAAGATATTGGAGCGTATGAAACAAAATTGGAAAGTTATGCGCGAATCTGTAGAAAGTGGCATTCAGAATCAGGATAAATCTGCGAGCGGACTAGTAGGCGGCGATGCAAAGAAAATGTATGCATATGCAACCGATTCTGCTAAACCTTATGCAGGTGTTACACCGCTTAAAGTTGCTTCTTATGCATTGGCCGTTGGTGAAGTCAATGCGGTTATGGGGAAAATTGTTGCGTGTCCTACGGCGGGATCTTGTGGAATCTTGCCAGCAGCAGTATTAGCTGGTGCAGAGCAGAAAAATTGTAGTGAAGATAAAATTATAGATGCGTTATTTACAGCTGCAGGCATTGGTATGGTCATTGCACAAAATGCTTCAATTGCTGGTGCTGAAGGTGGATGTCAGGCAGAATGCGGCTCAGCGGCCGCGATGGCAACTGCTGCATTAGTAGAACTCGCAGAGGGGACACCTGAACAAGTTGGACAGGCGGTTGCTCTGGCATTAAAAAATCTTTTAGGGCTTGTCTGTGATCCTGTAGCCGGTTTAGTAGAAGTACCCTGTGTAAAACGTAATGGCTTTGCGTCCGTACATGCTATGGTTGCAGCGGATATGGCATTAGCAGGCATAGAAAGCGTAATTCCAGTGGATGAGGTGATTGAAGCGATGTATAAGATTGGCTTGGCATTACCGAAATCTTTGCGTGAAACATCCGAAGCAGGATTGGCTGATACGCCGACGGCCAGAATTATTGAAAAAAAGTTATATGAAAAGAAATAATAAAAATAAAAATCAACATTACTCAAAAAGGTAATGTTGATTTTTTTAGCGTTTAGTGAAGTATCATTCGCTTATTTTTTGTTAGCCAAGAATTTTTTTCAAATCTTCTTCTGGTGTTGAAATTGGCGTAAGATTGAATTTTTCAACGAGTACTTTTAAAATATTTGGAGAAACAAATGCAGGCAAGGATGGACCGATGTAGATGTTTTTAATGCCTAAGGAAAGTAAAGTAAGCAAGATGCAAACGGCTTTTTGTTCATACCAGGATAATACTAGAGTTAATGGTAGATCATTTACTTCACATTCAAATGCATTGGCTAAAGCCACTGCGACTTGAATTGCACTATAGGCATCGTTGCATTGTCCCATATCCATGATACGAGGTAAACCACCAATCGTTCCAAGATCTAAATCGTTGAAGCGGTATTTGCCGCAGGCTAAAGTCAAAATAACGCTGTCTTGCGGAGCTTGTTTTACAAAATCTGTATAATAATTACGACCTACTTTAGCGCCATCGCACCCGCCAACTAAGAAGAAATGTTTAATTGCACCGGCTTTTACCGCATCAATTACTTTGTCGGCAACAGATAAAACTGTGTTTTTTGCGAAGCCGGTCATGACTGTTTTACCACCATTGATACCAGTCATAACTTTATCTTCTGTATAACCACCAAGCGTAAGCGCTTTTTGAATAAGGGGAGTAAAATCTTTTTTATGCTCGTTTGTTGCAATATGTACTATTCCAGGATATGAGACAACTTCTGTTGTAAACACGCGATCAGAATAGCTGTCTTTTACTGGCATCAAACAATTTGTAGTATATAAAATAGGTGCAGGAATATGATCAAATTCATTTTGTTGATTTTGCCATGCTGTGCCGAAATTCCCTTTTAGATGTGGATAAGCTTTTAATTTTGGATATGCATGTGCTGGCAGCATTTCACTATGTGTATAAATATTGATGCCTGTACCTTCGGTTTGCTTTAGTAGTTGTTCTAAATCATATAAATCATGACCAGTAACAACGATGAAAGGGCCTTTTTCAATCGTTAGACTAACAGTCGTTGGTTCAGGATTTCCATAAGTTTCAGTATTTGCTTTATCAAGCATTGCCATGCAGCTTAAATTGACTTCACCGGTTTCCATAACAATTGCCAATAATTCATCAGCAGATAAATCTTCACGAATTGCGCGGAGCGCTTTATAAAAGAAGTGATTGACTTTTTCGTCTTGATAGCCAAGTATCATTGCATGATAAGCGTAAGCGGCAGTTCCTCTTATGCCAAATAAAATAAGCGATTTTAAGGAACGAATATCTTCATGTTCTTGCCATAGTGTACTTACGTCATACCGTGTATTAGATGAACAGTTGGAAGAAAATTTTGCAGTTTCTTGTTCAGTTTTTTCAATTTGTTCTTTTATAGATGAATTGTTAAAATTAACGTTTGTTATTGTAGTAAATAGACCTTCAAGAACAATTTTATTTGTATTGTCTGTTGGAGCATTTGTTTCAACGATTTTTGCTAAATGGATCAGGCTGCTTGTTAAATCATCTTGTAAATTTGCCGTATCTGCTTTTTTTCCGCAAGCACCAGCACCACCCTGACAACCAGTACCACTGATTGTTTGTTCACATTGAAAGCAAAACATATTAGACATTTTTATACCTCCATAAATTTGTATTGATTTTCTAATTTGAGTATAATATGATTAATCGAAAATGGCTGTTGCATTTGCAACGGAGGTGTGACATTATGAAAAAAAATGTAGAATTTTTAAGAAAAGTACGCTTATTTCGTGATATGGACAATGAAAAAATTGAGGTAATGATGAACTGTCTTGGTGCTGTTGAACGCAGATATAAAAAAGACACGATGATATTTATGGCGGGAGATCCTATTTCTGAGGTTGGGATTATTCTAAAAGGAACCGTTCAAGTGATAAAAGAAGATATGTTAGGAAATAGAAGTATTGTTGCGCACTTGACAGAAGGAGAACTTTTTGCTGAGACATTAGCATGTGCTGGAGTTTTAAATAGTCCGGTGACTACTGTTGCAATGACAAATTGTGAAATTCTATTTATTGGATTTCGGCGCATTATTACAAGTTGTACTTCCAGTTGTGAATTTCACTCTAAATTAATTGAAAATATGTTAAATATAATTGCACAAAAAAATATCGTATTAAATTACAAATTGAATTTGCTTTCCCAACGAACGATTGGGGAAAAATTGAGAACTTATTTTTTGAGTGAAATGGAAAAAACGGGAAGTGATAAATTTATGATTCCATTTTCCCGCAATGAATTGGCAGATTTTCTTTGTGTTGATCGTAGTGCATTATCTAGAGAATTAAGCAAATTAAGAGATCAAGGGAAAATAAAATTTAATAAAAATGAATTTGAAATTATGAAGTTGTAATAGAAGCATGGAATTTTGTTTTTTAGTATGATATATAATTTAGGCAGATTGAAAATAGATATAATTCGGAGCGTATTTATGAAAGCATTTTTTAAAAATATTTTTAGCAAGATGAATGTGAAACATATAATTTTAAGTAGTATCTTTTATTTAATAGCGATGTTGTTTTCTAAATTTGTATTTTCTTTTATTTTAAATGCAGGAGTTCAAATTGCTGTTTTTTTGCCGCCGGTCTTAGGCATTCTTTGGGGGCCAATAGCAGCGACGGGTATTGCTATAAGTAGTTTTGTTGGGAATCTTGTATTGGGCGATGATTTGTATATTGCAATTACTAGCGCAATTGCGAACTTTTTTTATGCATTTATTCCTTATAAATTATGGCATACGATAAAAGTACGTCCTGAAGATCGTTATTTGATAAGTGACATAAAGAGTCTTTTTAAGTTCGTTTATATTGTATTTCTTAGTGTATTTACAGTTAGTTCATTTTTCGCTATGATCACAGGGTCTAGTGGCGTGGGAGTAAATAGTAGAGATTTCTTATTATGTTTTCTTTACAATTTTGATATAGCTGTCATATTAGGAAGCTTAATTTTTCTAATAGCGTCACAAGCTAATGTAAAGATATATATACCTGAAGGCGATAAGAAAAAACTTGGTTCTGCTGGTTATTACGATATATTGCTATACTGTGTTATCTGTATTGGAAATGGGTATATAGCTTTTTCAGAAACAAGTAATCCTAATATAGCATTTAGTTTATGGATGATCATGTTTGTACTGCTGACATTATTTACGCAAAAACCAATTGTAATTCGTCAGAGCTCAGTAAAATTAAATAGTACTTTAGTCAAGTTCCCGATAAAAACAAAGGTGGTATACAGATTTTTAATCTTTTCCTTTATAATGTTCGTGTATGTAGGTGGAGTGATATATGGTGCATTTATAAATCATTTGATTGCGGACACTGCTTTGGCTTGGCATTATTTCATTGTAAGCATGATTGTGACAGTTCATCTTTTCTCTTTTTCTGCTTTTGCAATTTTATGGCAATTAGAGAAACATATATCTAAGCCGCTGAATATATTAACGTCTGCGGTTGAAGAGGTTTCAGCTGATGTGCAGCAAGAGCTAGAGCGTGAGCAGTTGCAAAAAAAATTAGAATTTCATACAGGTGATGAATTTGAATTATTATCAGATTCTCTTAAAGTACTGCTACAGTCTGTAAGAGAGGAGAAGGATAAGTTAATGCGAGAGCAGATACTTCACAACGAAAACAAACAAGACGGCGCGAGATGAATCAATCTTAAGGTAGTACAAATGCTAAGACCGCAAAACCGACTTAAACTCCCTACGGTCAGACATAAGTCGGTTTTACTCCGTATAGACTCTGATTCATCTCATTGCCTTCGTTGGATTGTTTTCTTATGTAAAGCTGCTCTCTATACTATAATTAGAAACAACTATACAATAGAAGAACGAAAACAAGGAGCGCGTTTCAGTGGGCTGAAACATTGCCGTGCGAAGAGTTGATTAGTTTTTTATGAAAAAGTTTAAAAAAACTTTTAAAAAAGTGTTGACATAATCGAATAAAACGTGTAACATAATACAAGTCGCTGATGAACAAAGCGCGGCGATAAAAAAGATGTTGACAACAACTTAAACGTTGTGTTAATATAAATGAGCTGACAACGAAGCTTGCCAGCAAGTGTTCTCTGAAAACTAAACAATGTAGATGTAATAAATGCCAGATGTGCGGTGTCTATCGTAAGATAAACACAAAACAAAAACAATTTCTTTTAATTAAAGAAACAAGATATTAATTGAGCCTTTTAGGCTTTCTAATAATAAATTTATTGGAGAGTTTGATCCTGGCTCAGGACGAACGCTGGCGGCGTGCCTAACACATGCAAGTCGAACGGAATTACGCTTAACACCGATTTCTTAATAAAAGGTTGGATGTTAAGCTGCTTATGCGGTGAATGAACGAAGTGAATTCACCACGCATAAAAAAGTGCCAACCCATAAGAATTGGGTGTTGAGCGTAATTTAGTGGCGAACGGGTGAGTAACGCGTAGACAACCTACCCTTAAGATGGGGACAACAGATCGAAAGGTCTGCTAATACCGAATATTGTAAAAGAAACGCATGTTTCTTTTACAAAAGATGGCCTCTATATATAAGCTATCGCTAAAGGATGGGTCTGCGTCTGATTAGCTAGTTGGTGAGATAAAAGCTCACCAAGGCAACGATCAGTAGCCGGTCTGAGAGGATGAACGGCCACACTGGGACTGAGACACGGCCCAGACTCCTACGGGAGGCAGCAGTGGGGAATCTTCCGCAATGGACGAAAGTCTGACGGAGCAACGCCGCGTGAGTGAAGAAGGTTTTCGGATCGTAAAGCTCTGTTGTTAAGGACGAATGTATAGATTGTAAATAATGATTTATAATGACGGTACTTAACGAGAAAGCCACGGCTAACTACGTGCCAGCAGCCGCGGTAATACGTAGGTGGCAAGCGTTGTCCGGAATTATTGGGCGTAAAGGGAGCGCAGGTGGGAATGTAAGTCAATCTTAAAAGTGCGGGGCTCAACCCCGTGATGGGATAGAAACTACATTTCTTGAGTGCAGGAGAGGAAAGTGGAATTCCTAGTGTAGCGGTGAAATGCGTAGATATTAGGAGGAACACCAGTGGCGAAGGCGACTTTCTGGACTGTAACTGACACTGAGGCTCGAAAGCTAGGGGAGCGAACGGGATTAGATACCCCGGTAGTCCTAGCCGTAAACGATGGGTACTAGGTGTAGGAGGTATCGACCCCTTCTGTGCCGGAGTTAACGCAATAAGTACCCCGCCTGGGGAGTACGGCCGCAAGGTTGAAACTCAAAGGAATTGACGGGGGCCCGCACAAGCGGTGGAGTATGTGGTTTAATTCGACGCAACGCGAAGAACCTTACCAGGACTTGACATTGATTGAAAAGTATAGAGATATATTCCTCTTCTTCGGAAGACAAGAAAACAGGTGGTGCATGGCTGTCGTCAGCTCGTGTCGTGAGATGTTGGGTTAAGTCCCGCAACGAGCGCAACCCCTATCCTATGTTGCCAGCACGTAAAGGTGGGAACTCATGGGAGACTGCCGCGGAGAACGCGGAGGAAGGCGGGGATGACGTCAAGTCATCATGCCCCTTATGTCCTGGGCTACACACGTACTACAATGGGCTTAAATAGAGGGAAGCAAGACCGCGAGGTGGAGCCAAACCCACAAACAAGCTCTCAGTTCGGATTGTAGGCTGCAACTCGCCTACATGAAGTCGGAATCGCTAGTAATCGCAGGTCAGCATACTGCGGTGAATACGTTCCCGGGCCTTGTACACACCGCCCGTCACACCACGAAAGTCAGTCACACCCAAAGCCGGTGGGGTAACCGTAAGGAGCCAGCCGTCTAAGGTGGGGCCGATGATTGGGGTGAAGTCGTAACAAGGTAGCCGTATCGGAAGGTGCGGCTGGATCACCTCCTTTCTAAGGAGACAAGAAAGTTTAAATGCACTTTCGTAATCCAAGGTCGACACATTTGGCACTACATTGTCTAGTTTTGAGAGAATACGAAAGTATGATCTCAAGATGTTCTTTGAAAACTACACAGAAGAAAATAAAATGTATGAAAACCTCTCTAAATTTTAGAGAGTGAATTAACGAGCATTTTAGGATTCAAAATTAAAATTAAGCATTTAAGTATAAACTTAATGGCTAAATTGATTTAAAGCAAAAGCTAGGACTGGCTAGAAATAGACGAGTCCGGTGAATGCGTAAGTCAAGCTACTAAGGGCATACGGCGGATGCCTAGGCGCCAAGAGCCGAAGAAGGACGCGATAAGCTGCGAAAAGTCATGGGGAGCCGCAAGTAGGCATTGATCCATGAATATCCGAATGGGGGAACCCAGCAGTCGTAATGGACTGTTACCCATGCCTGAGAGCATGAGGAGGTAGACCCGGGGAACTGAAACATCTAAGTACCCGGAGGAAAAGTAATCAATTGAGATTCCCTAAGTAGCGGCGAGCGAACGGGGAAGAGCCCAAACCAGCCAACTTCGGTTGACTGGGGTTGAGGACTGACATAAATCAGAAATGGCTTAGCTGAACGATCTGGGAAGATCGAGCGTAGAAGGTAAAACTCCTGTAAGCAAAAAGCTGCATCTGAGGGTCAGGATCCAGAGTACCACGAGACACGAGGAACCTTGTGGGAAGCAGGGGGGACCACCCTCCAAGGCAAAATACTCCTTGGCGACCGATAGCGCATAGTACCGTGAGGGAAAGGTGAAAAGAACCCCGGGAGGGGAGTGAAATAGAACCTGAAACCGTATGTCTACAAGCAGTTGAAGACCCTTATGTGGTCAACAGCGTGCCTATTGAAGAATGAACCGGCGAGTTACAGTATATAGCGAGGTTAAGTAGAAAATACGGAGCCGAAGCGAAAGCGAGTCTTAATAGGGCGAGAGTTATATATTGTAGACCCGAAACCGCAGTGATCTATCCATGACCAGGTTGAAGCGCAGGTAAAATTGCGTGGAGGACCGAACCCGTGAACGTTGAAAAGTTTTGGGATGAGTTGTGGATAGGGGTGAAATGCCAATCGAACGCGGAGATAGCTGGTTCTCCCCGAAATAGCTTTAGGGCTAGCCTCAAGTGATAAGTATAGACGGTAGAGCTCTGATCGGGCTAGGGGGCGTAAAGCTTACCGAACCCAGTCAAACTGCGAATGGCTATACTGATAGCTTGGGAGTCAGACTGCGAATGATAAGATCCGTAGTCAAGAGGGAAACAGCCCAGAACGCCGACTAAGGTCCCCAATGCTGTGCTAAGTGGCAAAGGATGTAAAACTTCACAAACAACCAGGATGTTGGCTCAGAAGCAGCCACCATTTAAAGAGTGCGTAATAGCTCACTGGTCGAGAGGTTTTGCGCCGAAGATGTCCGGGGCTAAAGCACAGAACCGAAGTCGCGTCAAGATATTGAAAAATATATCTTGGGTAGGGGAGCGTTCTATACACGAAGAAGGTATACCGTGAGGAGTGCTGGAGAGTATAGAAGTGAGAATGCCGGTATGAGTAGCGAAAAGAACAGTGAGAATCTGTTCCACCGAAAGCCTAAGGTTTCCTGAGCAACGATCGTCGACTCAGGGTAAGTCGGGACCTAAGCCGAGGCAAAGAGCGTAGGCGATGGACAACTGGCAAAAATTCCAGTACCACCAATAATTGTTTGAGTGATGGAGTGACACAGAAGGAAGTTCGAGCATACTGATGGAATAGTATGTCTAAGCTTGTAGGGTGAGAGACAGGTAAATCCGTCTCTTGAATACCTGAGGAGTGATGGGTATCTGAGGCTTCGGCCGAAGAGAAATCGAATGGACCACGCTGTCAAGAAAAGCTTCTAGCGAGATTAGAGGTGCCCGTACCGCAAACCGACACAGGTAGGCGGGGAGAGAATCCTAAGGTGCGCGGGAAAACCCTCGTTAAGGAACTCGGCAAAATGCATCCGTAACTTCGGGAAAAGGATGGCCATTGGTTGTGAGCTCTCAAGCAGAGCAAAGCGACTGAAGGCGACAGAAGAGAGGCCCAAGCGACTGTTTACCACAAACACAGGTGCCTGCTAAAGAGAAATCTGACGTATAGGTGCTGACACCTGCCCGGTGCTGGAAGGTTAAGAGGAGCGTTTAGAAGTAATTCGAAGATGTGAATTGAAGCCCCAGTAAACGGCGGCCGTAACTATAACGGTCCTAAGGTAGCGAAATTCCTTGTCGGGTAAGTTCCGACCCGCACGAAAGGTGTAACGACTTGGGCACTGTCTCAACGAGGGACCCGGTGAAATTGAAATACCTGTGAAGATGCAGGTTACCCGCGACTGGACAGAAAGACCCCATGGAGCTTTACTGCAACCTGACATTGAATTTTGGTAAATGATGTACAGGATAGGTGGGAGACTGAGAATATAGAACGCAAGTTTTGTAGGAGTCATTGTTGGGATACCACCCTTCATTTACTGGAATTCTAACTGTAAGAGTAACGAAATTCAAGACAGTGTCAGGCGGGCAGTTTGACTGGGGCGGTCGCCTCCGAAAGAGTAACGGAGGCGCCCAAAGGTTCCCTCAGCGCGGACAGAAATCGCGCGAAGAGTGCAAAGGCAGAAGGGAGCTTGACTGCGAGACGGACAGGTCGAGCAGGGACGAAAGTCGGGCTTAGTGATCCGGTGGTACCGAGTGGAAGGGCCATCGCTCAACGGATAAAAGCTACCCTGGGGATAACAGGCTAATCTCTCCCAAGAGTCCATATCGACGGGGAGGTTTGGCACCTCGATGTCGGCTCATCACATCCTGGGGCTGAAGTAGGTCCCAAGGGTTGGGCTGTTCGCCCATTAAAGTGGTACGTGAGCTGGGTTCAGAACGTCGTGAGACAGTTCGGTCCCTATCCATCGCGGGCGTAAGAAACTTGAAGGGAGCTGCTCCTAGTACGAGAGGACCGGAGTGGACGAACCAATGGTGTACCAATTATTCCGCCAGGAGTACAGTTGGGTAGCTACGTTCGGAAAGGATAAACGCTGAAAGCATCTAAGCGTGAAACCAGCCTTAAGATGAGGTTTCTCATAGAGTAATCTAGTAAGACCCCTTGAAGAAGACAAGGTTGATAGGCCAGGAGTGTAAGTACAGTAATGTGTTCAGCTGACTGGTACTAATAGGTCGAGGGCTTGACTTAAAAAAAGCCAGACACCAGAAGGTGTCTAGAGAAGAAAGAAACTAAAATGCAAGAATTCATACAAGAATAAAACTTCTGTATAGTTTTCAGAGAATAACTCTGAAGAATCTGGTGACGACAGCTATAGGGATCCACCTGTTCCCATACCGAACACAGTAGTTAAGCCTATAAACGCCGAAAGTACTTGGGTGGAAACGCCCTGGGAGGATAGGTAGTTGCCGGTTAAGATGGAAAGCACTCACAAACGTGAGTGCTTTTTTTGTATAAAAATGATTCGCAGGAACAAGACTGGTGAGAGTGCTGCAACTGCTAGGAAGGACGAGAACCTGAGGTGAACAGTACTCCATGTACGTGAAACGAAGGATCGCAGGAGTGACGACGCAGATGTGGTGCTATCGCCATGTCGGGCATCTAAGTGGATTCACCTGTTCCACTACCGAACACAGTAGTTAAGCACTTAGAGGCCAAGGATACTTGGGTGGAAACGCCCTGGGAAAGTCGGTAGTTGCTGGTTAAGTTGAAAAGCACTCACGCTTGTGAGTGCTTTTTTGTTGTAGTGCAGAAATAGATTCGCAGAAGAACAAGACTGACAGAGTGCTACAACTACGAGGAAGAGAGCCTGAGATGTGGAAGTGCTAGTTTTATTCTGGTACAATTATAATTTTAAGGTGGATGGATTTTTTCAGGTAAGCAAAAAGTTTTTGGTTTACAATTTTTTGTTGATTTAATTATGAAATTTTTGTATTTTTTGTAGGCTGCGTTTGATATAATTCTAATGGGAGGGAGAAAAATAAGTATTTTTTCCATGAAAAGTGCTTATTTATATAAAAATTTTTAAATAATTCGAATAAATAGGTCTTTAGTAAGAGTGCTACATTGTGATTTTTTTTTTATAATTGTAGTAAGGGGTGTAATTATGAGAAATATAAATATTAGTGAAATTAGACCAGGCATGACTTTAGCGCGTACAATAATTAATGATAATATGATTGTTGTATTGGCGGAGAATACGCTTTTATCAGAAGCACATATTACCAGATTGAAGTTTTTAGGTATAGAGAGTCTGTATATTAAAGATGATTATGATTTGAATCCTAGAGAATTGCTTGTGCAATCTATGCTGAATCGTAGTAATGGCTTTGTTGCGGAGTATAAAGAAGTTTTGATTGTTGTGGAAAAGCTTTTTAAAGAAATCGCAAATGATAAAGATGTTCCAGTGAAAAAGATGAAAAAGTTAGTAAATGATACGATTGTACCCATGGTACGCCAAAGTGGTGTTATTGATTATTTGTATGAGTTAAAATCTATGGATAATTCAACTTATAATCATTCATTGCGCGTTGCAATTTTAGCTGGTGTATTAGCTAAATGGCTAGAGTATGAGGAAGCTGCTATCCAAGATGTTATTTTTGCAGGTTTTTTACACGATATTGGAAAAACTCAGTTGGATCAAAAAATAATTGAAAAGAATATTGAGAATTTGTCTGACGAGGAAAAAGAAATCTATATTCAGCATCCAATAGAGGGGAATAAAATTGTATCAAATAATGCAAATTTATCTGAAGGTGTTAAGAGAGCTGTGTTACAGCATCATGAAAAAGTCGATGGTACTGGTTTTCCTTTTAATTTGTTAGGTGATGATATTCATGATTATGCAAAAATAGTGGCTGTAGCAAATACATATGATAATATTACAACAGAAAGAGAAGGTTTTTTAAAGCAAACGCCGTTCTCGGCATTGGTGATGATTACGAAAGGTATGTTCGATATTTTGGATCCAAGAATATGTATGCCATTCGTAATGAATGTCCAGCAGGCTTTTATTGGCTCCACAATATTGTTATCTGATAAAACGAAGGGACAAATTATTCAATATCCGAAGGATTATGCTGCATTACCATTGGTAAAATTAGATACCGGTGTCATTATTGATTTAAATAAAGAAGCAGCTTTGAACATTATTGAATATAATCCAGCGTGATTTTTGTTATTTTATAAAAAAGAAAAAGTAAATGGTCTAAATCATTGATGATTTAGACCATTTACAATTTATAAAGAGATTATAGATTTTTCTTTAGGTTAAGCTTTACCATTACAGCCAAGAACATGTACCAATTTATGTTTAACTAATTCTTTGATATTTGCTCTAGCTGGAGTTAAATATTGTCTTGGGTCAAAGTGAGAAGGATTTGTGAATAAGTGTTCTCTAATACCAGCAGTTAAAGCAAGGCGTAAATCAGAATCAATATTAATTTTGCAGACTGCCATTTTAGCAGCTTGACGTAACATGTCTTCTGGGATGCCGATTGCATCTGCTAGATTACCGCCGTTTTTATTGATTGCTTCAACATATTTTGGAACGACAGAAGAAGCACCATGTAGAACGATTGGGAAATTAGGAAGTCTGGATTCAATCTCTTCCAAAATATCAAAACGTAATTTTGGTTTTTGACCAGGTTTAAATTTGAAAGCACCATGACTTGTCCCGATTGCAATTGCTAAAGAATCCACACCAGTGCTTTTAACAAATTCTTCAACTTGTTCTGGTTGCGTATAGGAAGCATCTTCAGCGGATACGTTTACATCATCTTCAATACCTGCAAGTTGTCCTAATTCACCTTCTACTACAACGCCTTTACTGTGTGCATAGTCAACAACACGTTTAGTTAATTCGATATTGTCTTTGAAACTATGATGTGAACCATCAATCATAACTGAAGTGAATCCACCATCGATACAAGATTTACAAATATCAAAATCAGCACCGTGATCTAAATGAAGTGCGATTGGAAGGTCAGTATCTTCAAGAGCTGCTTGAACTAAATGCACTAAGTAAGTATGTTTTGCATATTTTCTTGCACCAGCAGAAACTTGTAAAATAAGAGGTGCATTTTCTTCTTTAGCCGCTTCTGTAATTCCTTGAACAATTTCCATGTTGTTTACATTGAAAGCACCGATTGCATAGCCGCCTTCATAAGCTTTTTTAAACATTTCTTTAGTTGTAACTAATGGCATAATATTACCCCCTAAGTAAATTATATAAAATACTACTAGCTCGTTCATTATAACATATTTTATAGTTTTAAAATATAGTTATACTTTAAATTTATTCTAAAATTATTATTGTGTATTGATAATTTGTTGGATATCTTTGGGCAATTGACTGGTTAATTCAATTTTTTGTTTTGTAATTGGGTGAATAAAAGCTAATTGTTTTGCATGCAATGCTTGGCGATGAATTAGTTCCGTTGCTTTACCGTATAAGTCGTCGCCTAGAATTGGGTGTCCTATGAAAGATAAGTGAACACGAAGTTGGTGTGTGCGCCCTGTTGTAAGTTCGAGTTCTACTAAGGAGAAATCTGAAAAAGTTTTTATTATTTTATAATGTGTAATCGCTTCTTGTCCATTTTCTGAGACCACGCGTTCGATAATGCTATTGGGTTTTCGGGCAATCGGTGCATGAATGATTCCTTCAGTTGGGGCAGGCGTGCCTAAAACTAAGGCTTGATATGTACGATGCAGTGTTTTTTGTTGTGAAGAAAAAGAGAAAAGATTTTGAATATGGGGCATTTTGGCGATCAAGACAAGGCCAGATGTGTTTTTATCTAAGCGATGAACTGGATGAAAAGATAATGGCAATCCTTGCTTTTTATAATGATATAAGAGCGCGTTTGCTAAGGTTGTGTAGTGTTCTTTGGTTGTTGGGTGTACTAACTGTCCAGCTGGTTTGTCAATGACAATGAGATATTCATCCTCGTAACAAATATTTAACGGCATTTCAATGGGGGAAATCTGACAATGTTCTTCAATTTCATAGCTGATATGATCATTTGCTTTTATCATTGCAGTTCCAGGATTAATTAATATACCATTAATTTTGAGGCAATTATTATTTTTTATTTTACGCCAAAGGGTAAGAGAAATATTTTCGTACTTACGTAGATAGTTTTTGATAGGTTGAGCTTCTATTTCATTAGGAACAGTGAAAGTAGGCATAAAATCTCCTTGTAATGTTAATTATGTATTTGAATCAATTATATTATACAGAATATCTTTATAATATGTAAGAAAAGTTAAGGTAGGAGTGGATAATTACCCACCCCTGTTTTTACAATGTTGAGTGTATCATAGAAATGATTGTAGCGATACAGTCGCGTTCTACTAGTGTTGATTCAATTAAATAATCTTTCATTGGTTCTCCATTTATTTTGTAGATATATATAACTCGTTGATGTCGACGAATTAGGGCATGGATAAGGCTTGCGATAAAAACTCGTTTGATTTGGTGTGAATTTTCACTAGTATCTGCTTCTGTACGAAGATCTAATCCGATTTTATTGAGTGAAACGTTCATTTCTTCATCATGCATGCAAATTAGATGAATTACATCTATATAGGTATGCCAATGATGATTTGCAATATTATCTAATGTGTCGCGCATGGTACCGCTTGCAAGTTGCGCAGAATCTAATGCAGTTCGCATTAAATCCAGCTGTTCAATACATTCTTCATGTAATGCTTTCATATGGTCAAAGTCCATTGACATAGGTTTACGATTACGGAAATTTCGCAAATAGATTACCCCCTGTTAAAGTTTATTCCTATGCCAAATATTGCTATTTATCAAGTGCTAGAAATCTAATCATACAAATAGGAATGTACATTGAAAGTGATTTACGATGCATGCAAAGATTGACAATGATAAAATCACAGCCTACATAGCAAAGTGAACCACATAATGTTTCTCGACCACAGACTCTGGCATCTACGGAAAATATAATTTTACATCCGAGCATGCCGAGTAAACGATCCTTGAATGACGCATCAGGAAATGTACCACACATTCGCTGATCATAGCAGTTATATCCCATATCATTATTCGGTTCAGCGCATTCGTTATTATACCAATGTGGATAGTTACAATCCATAAAGCATTCGACCTCCTCTATGTTAAGGAAAGATAAAGTTGGATTTAGAGTATAATATGAATAAATTTATAATAATGCTACCAGATAAAAGAGAGATTGTTTAAAAATGATTTGCAGGAATTTCGCAAAATAGTCAAGAATAATAACAAAAAGTATTTTAGGAGGAGTTTTATGGCAAAAGATTGTTCATTTGATGTAGTATCTGAAACAGATATGCAGGAAGTTAATAATGCTGTAAATCAAGCAATGAAGGAAATTGGTCAGCGTTTTGATTTTAGAAATAGTAAATCTAATATTACTTTAGAGGGGAATGATTTAAAAATAATCAGTGATGATGAATTTAAATTAGAGAATGTATTAGATATACTGAAAGCCAAGGCAATTAAACGGAATGTGTCTACAAAGAGTTTTGATTATGGTAAGATTGAGGCAGCAGCGCAAGGAACTGTGCGGCAAATAGTTAAAGTGAAAAGTGGAATTAGCAAAGAAAATGCTAAAAAAGTGATAAATTTAATCAAAGAAACAAAGCTAAAAGTGCAAGCGCAGATTCAAGATGATCAAGTGCGCGTGTCTGGAAAAAATAAAGATGATTTACAGCAGATTATTGCAAAATTAAGACAAGCAGATCTTGACATTGATTTGCAGTTTATAAATTTTAGAGCATAACATAAATAAAGCGAGCAATGTATTTCTATTCGAAATCATTGCTCGCTTTATTTATGTTAAATTCTCTTATGATTTTTTATTGATTAATTCAATAATTCTAAAAGATAGACTTAGAATTATTGCAACAATTGTTGCTAATGCCATTCCTTTCATGGTAACTGTACCTAGTGTTATGCTTGCACCGCTAACACCGATACCAAGTACGACAGAGGTAAGAATTAAGTTAGCAGGTTTGTTGTAATCTACTTTTGCTTCGACTAACATTCGAAGTCCAGATGTTGCAATTACACCAAACAGTAATAAGGAGACACCGCCCATAACAGGAACGGGGATCGTTTGAATTGCTGCAGCAAGTTTGCCCACGAAAGAGAGGATAATAGCAAAAATTGCTGCGCCTCCGATTACCCATACACTGTAAACTTTAGTGATTGCAAGAACGCCGATATTTTCACCGTACGTTGTGTTTGGTGTGGAACCAAAGAAGCCAGAAATAATGGTAGATATACCATTGCCTAATAAGGATTTATCAAGTCCAGGATCTTTTGTTAAGTCTTTATCAATAATGTTGCCAGTAACGATTAAGTGACCGATGTGTTCAGCGATAACTACGAGTGCTGCCGGTAATATAATGACGATTGCACTCATATTAAATATAGGAGAATAAATTGTTGGCATAGCAAACCATGCAGCAGTATAAATTGGAGATAAATCTACTAAACCCATGAATAGCGATAATGCATAACCACTTAGTACACCAATTAAGATTGGAATAATAGCTAGAAATCCGCGAAAGGCGACTGAGCCTAAAATGGTTACGAGTAGAGTAAATATAGATACAGTGATTACTTTGGCATCGATGACATCGCCCGTTAATCCTGCCATACCTGCAGCTGTAGGCATTAATTCCAAGCCTATTACGGCGACAATTGCACCCATGGCTGCTGGTGGAAATACTACATCGATCCATTGGGTGCCAAGAGCACGAATACTCAACCCGACAAGAGAAAATACTATACCTACAACGATAAATCCACCGAGGGTTGCTTCGTAACCGTATTGTGGTAAGATTACAAAAACAGGTGAAATAAATGCAAAACTAGAACCTAAGTAGGCAGGGATTTTACCCTTACAAATGAATAAATAAAGTAGTGTTCCAATCCCATTAAAGAGTAAAATTGTTGCTGGATTTACTTTAAATAAAATTGGAACTAACACGGTAGCACCAAACATAGCAAATAAATGTTGGAGGCTAAGTGGAATTGTTGTAAACAATGGTAATTTTTCTTCGACTTTTATGACACGATTATTCATGTAATAAATCTCTCCTTATATAAATGATTTGGGCAAAATAAAAATCTCTTACAAGCATGTAAGAGACAGAAAATGTACATAATTCATTCTATTATGCACCTTTTCAGTCTCACAGGACTACATTAAAAGGATACTACCCTTAAAACTTATCACAGATTCAGAAAAAAGTCTAGTTGGTTTTACTGATTACAACAGTATGTTGACAAAATTTTTATAAACAAGTTAAAAAGTATTACATTTATATCTGATATCGGTTATAATGATTAAATATTAAATTTATTTTTTTTGTAATAATTTGTCCATGTACAAGAGGACTTTGTGTTTTTGCGAAGAATTACAAAAATGATAAAGTGTTAAACAAGTTTAGGGGGAGAGCAATGGGGTTAATTGTAAAAAAGTTTGGTGGTAGTTCTGTTGGCAATATAGAAAAAATTATGGCAGTAGCCAAAAGAATCATAGATGAAAAGCAGCCAAATGATAAAATTGTTATGGTTGTATCTGCAATGGGAGATACAACGGATGATTTAATCGCACTTGCTAAAAAAATTAATAAAGAACCATATCAATATGCACGTGAAATGGATATGCTTTTGACAACTGGTGAACAAGTATCTATTTCATTGCTTACAATGGCATTTAAAACACTTGGTCAGCCCGCTATATCATTAACAGGTTCGCTCGCAGGAGTGAAAACGAATTCTGTACATACAAAAGGAAAAATAACGGATATTAAACCAGAAAGAGTGCTTGCTGAACTTGATAAGGGGAATATCGTTGTTGTGGCTGGTTTTCAAGGCTCGGATGATGCTGGTGATCCAGTAACACTTGGCAGAGGCGGATCTGATACTTCTGCTGTAGCACTTGCTGGAGCTCTCAAAGCTGATAGTTGTGAAATTTTTACCGACGTTGATGGTATTTATTCTGCTGATCCGCGAATTGTTAAAGATGCGCGTAAAATGAAAGAAATTACGTATCATGAAATGCTTGAAATGGCCAGATTAGGTGCAGGGGTAATGCAGCCTAGATCTGTCGAAATGGGCAAGTATTTTAATATTCCCATTCATGTTCGTTCAACGTTTACTACACAACCGGGTACTTTTATTAGGGAGGAATATACAATGGAAGATAAAGAGTTTACAATTAGAGGCGTTGCACATGATAATGATGTGGCAAAGATTGCTGTATTAGGTGTTCCTAATAATCCTGGAATTGCACATGCTATTTTTTCTGCACTTGCGGATGCAAATGTTGATGTTGATATGATTGTACAAAGTATCCGTAATATTGAGAAAAATGTAACAGACATGGTGTTTACTGTTGCAATTACAGACTTACCAGAGGCAAAGAAGCTTGTCGATAAAGTAGCCGAAGATTTAAATGCAATTGCTGTGCTCATTGAAGAAGATGTTGCAAAAGTTTCTATTGTAGGTGCAGGCATGTTGGGCAGCCCTGGGATAGCAGCTAGGATGTTTGGTGCGTTATCAAAAGCTGGAGTTAATATTGAGGTAATTAGTACCTCTGAAATCAGTATATCGTGTCTAATAAAAAATACGAAATTGCAGGAAGCAGTAAATGCAATTCATGAGGAATTTTTTCCGGCGAAATAATATTGAAAAGTTCATATGCTAGCTGCTCTGATGAGTAGCTAGTTTTCTTGTGTGTGTTATATATAGGTTAAAAAGAAATTCAATGTTTTATAAAATATAAGACATTTGATTATTTAAAATATTAATTTTATTTGCCAAAATGGCTATTAGGGGGAGAAATAAATGTTAACTAGTATTGCTGCATCTCATTCAAAGGGAAAATTTGCAACTGACAAGATTTTTGGAGCAAGTGGTGCTGCTGTAAAGGCTTGTGAACAATATGGTAAAGAGAAAGTTGTAAACGCTACAATTGGCGCTATTATGGATGATAACGAAAATTTGACTTGTATACCTACAGTGGAAAAAGTGTTGCGTGGGTTACCAATCCAAGAATTGATCGCTTATGCGCCGATTTCTGGTTTGCCTGAGTATTTGCAAGCTACAATTAATCTTGCCTTTGCAGATAATAAACCAGAAGCATATTTTAATTCAGTTGCTACTGCAGGTGGCAGCGGGGTTATTCATCATACGATTTGGAACTATTCTGAAATAGGAGATACGGTACTTACTTCTGATTGGTACTGGGGACCATACAATGTTCTTTGTAAAGAAGCTTTGAGAAATTTAGATACATATCAATTATTTGATGAAAATCAAAATTTTAATATTAAGGGATTTGAGTCTAAAGTAAATGAAATCTTGGCAAAACAAAGTTCTATCGTCATTATAATTAATACGCCAGCACATAATCCAACAGGGTTTAGCCTGACTGATGAAGATTGGACTAAAGTACTAGATGTATGTAAAGCACAGGCAAAGAATCCGGATAAAAAGATTACGATTTTAGTTGATATTGCGTATATTGATTATGCTGGTGAAAAGAACGAATCGCGTAAATTTTTACGGAAGTTTAGCAACTTACCAGAAAATATTCTGGGGATTTTAGCGTTTAGTATGTCGAAAGGATATACGATGTATGGACAACGTACAGGTGCTATGATCGGTATATCTTCTAGTAAAGCAATTATTGAGGAATTTGCAGCGATTAACCAATATACAAGTCGTGCGACTTGGTCAAATATTAATCGTGGTGCAATGCGCCTTTTAACAACAATTGATCAAGATAAAACATTACTTGCGCAGTTTGAAGCAGAGCGCGATGTTTTATATAAAATGATTCGTGAACGTGCAAGTATCTTTATGGAAGAATCTAAAGCATGCGGATTAAATGTACTTCCATATAGGGCAGGCTTCTTTATTTCTATTCCAGCAGATGACCCAGATGCTGTTTGCGAAAAGTTACATGATGATTTAATTTTTGCAGTACCATTGAAGATGGGCGTTCGAATTGCTGTTTGTGCAATATCTGCAGCTAAGGTAAAAGGGATGGCAGAAAAAACATTAAAAGCAATGCAATATGTTGCAAATAAATAAATTTATTTAATTTTTATAAACTTACTTATAATTTTATCTATAAGTAAGTTTATTTTTTTGGATATAATAATATAAATATAAAAGTGGGTATATTTGAAGTGGAAAGTTTAAAATATTTTCCAAATCGTCAAATAAAGAGAATTTTAATACAAAATATATGAAAAAATATGTAATTTGTACGCCCAATTTTTGATATTGTGTAATTTTGTGAATAATGATATAGTAAAAAGTATGGTCAAATCTACAGGGAAACTAACAAAGATTTTGGGGGGCAAAACAAAATATGTTTAACTTCAAGCACAAAGATGACGAGTTTTTTGATTTATTTGTTGATAGTGCTAATTACTTTAATAAGGGTGCCTTGTTAATGAATGAAGTAATGAGGGATTATAACAAAGCTGAAAGTAAAATGAAGGAAATTATTGACCTTGAGCATGATGCAGATGATATTAATGATCGTATTATCGACAAATTAAATCAAACTTTTATTACGCCTATCGATCGCGAAGATATTTATGCATTGGCAAATGGGCTTGATGATGGTGTGGATTTCTTGCAAGGCACGATTCAAAGGATGGTGCTTTATCGTACTGGAGAAGCGAGGGATGGCGCTATAGAATTGACACAATTACTTATAGAGAGTACCGATGAATTGGTGAAGGCGTTTACATTATTGAAAAATATTAAGACCAATCAGCATAAGATCTTGGATCATACACGGCGAATTGAAAAATTAGAGAGTGAAGGCGATCGCTTGTATCGTAAAGAAGTAGCACATCTATTTGATTCATGTGTAAACCCAATTGAGGTCATCAAGTGGAAAGAAGTTTTAGAATACCTGGAAAATACATTAGACCACTGTGAGGATATTTCAGATCTAATTAGAGGTGTGGTAATGAAATATGCTTGAGTTACAGTATTTAATTTTTACTGTTGTTGCTTTAGCGTTATTGTTTGACTATATCAATGGGTTTCATGATACAGCGAATGCGATTGCAACATCAGTATCCACGAGGGCACTTCCACCAAAAGTAGCGATTATGATGGCTGCTTGTTTAAATTTTCTTGGGGCTATGTATAGTACAGGCGTTGCCAAAACAATTGGTGGCGATATTGTAAGTTCTGCGCAGCATGTCGATGAAAAAGTGATCATTGCTGCTTTAATTGGTTCAATTATATGGAATTTGGCTACATGGTGGTTTGGCATTCCAAGTAGTTCGTCACATGCGCTTGTTGGCGGTATCGTTGGCGCAGTTTTAGTTTCGGCTGGGCCTATAGGACTTAATTTTTATGGTATTTTTAAAATTGTATTGTCTTTAATTTTTTCACCTATTATTGCAATTGCAAGTGGGTTTGTCATTATGATGTTACTATATTGGATTTTTGGTAGTTTCTCACCGTCTACAATCAATAATAAATTTAAAAGAATGCAGATATTATCTGCAGCGATGATGTCTTTTTCACATGGTTCGAATGATGCCCAAAAGGCAATGGGAATTATAACATTAGCATTGTTGAGCGGCGGATATGTAAGTTCTTTAGAAGTTCCTACTTGGGTTAAAATTGCCGCTGCAACTTCTATGGGGTGTGGTACTGCAGCTGGTGGCTGGAAGATTATAAAAACTATGGGTGGAAAGATTTTTAAGCTGGAACCGATTAGTGGCTTTGCAGCAGATTTGAATTCTTCTATTGTTGTATTTAGTGCAACATTATTGCATTTACCAGTAAGCACAACCCATGTTGTATCTGGTTCTATTATGGGGGTAGGAAGTGCAAAACGTATTAGTGCAGTACGTTGGGGAGTAGCCCAACAGATGGTGGTAGCATGGATTTTGACGATTCCTTGTACCGCAGCGATGGGCGCTATTATCTATTTTTTTGTCAAATATATATTTGGTTAATTTAAATTTTGCTAGCAAAAGTAAGATGAAAAGTATACTATTATAGTAGTATGCTTTTTATTTTTTTGTTGGAGGATTTTTAAATGATAAAAGAAGAAATTTTAGTTGATGTAAAAAACCAGAAAAAAATTAAGTGTAAAAAATATATAACTTTGCAAGAGATAAGTGAATCGTTTAAAGAATCTTATGAAACTTTAGTTGTTGCTGCAAAAGTGGATCATGTAATGAAAGATCTGCAAAATTACTTGGTAGAAGATTCTAAAGTTGAATTTATAGATATGTCGAGTGAAGATGGAATAAAAGTATATCAACGTTCTGTTACTTTTTTAATGATTACAGCCGTGCATGAGCTTTTTCAAGACGTTGAAATCACTGTGGAGCATTCATTAAGTAGAGGATTGTATTGTGAAGTTTATTTAGGTCGAGATCTTACGCAGGAAGATGTCTATAAAATTGAAGTAAGGATGCGTGAGATTGTCAAAGAAAATCGTCCAATCATCAAAAAATTTTTGCCGAAAGATGATGTGATTGAATTATTTAATCAGAGCGGACAATTAGAACGAGTAGAGCTGATTGCGTCATTGAATCGAGAAACAGTAAGTGTCTATTATTGTGGTGATTTTTATGATTATTTATATGGACCAATGGTTTCTGAAACGGGTGTATTGACAGTATTTTCACTTGATTTCTATAAGCCTGGGATGATTATTCGGGTACCAGAGGCGAAAAATCCATTCGTTGTATCAGCGTTTCAGGAACAAGCTAAATTGGCACATATTTTTGCTGAAGCCGAAAAATGGTCGCAAATATTAAACTGTAATTATGTAGCGAAGTTGAACGCATATCATAAAGAAGGGAATATTGGTGATATTATTCGTGTGTCCGAGGCTTTGCACGAAAAGAAAATTGCACAGATTGCCGATTTTATTGCGGGACATATTGAAAAAGTTAGGCTTATATTAATCGCAGGGCCTTCTTCTTCAGGAAAAACTACTTTTGCACAGCGGCTAGGTATTCAACTAAGGGTAAATGGTATAGTACCTGTATCGATTTCATTAGATGATTATTTCTTAGATCGTATTTATACGCCAAGAGACGCACAGGGTGAATATGATTTTGAGGCACTTGAAGCATTGGATCTAGAGTTGTTTAATGAACATTTGCTTCGTTTATTAAAGGGAGAAGCCGTTGAGGTTCCGTACTATAATTTTTTAACTGGTAAACGAGAATATCGAGGTAATATTCTTAAGTTAGGAAAAGATCAGCCTGTTATTGTTGAGGGAATTCACGGATTGAATGAGGCGCTAACAAAAGGGATTCCGCGTGAGAATAAATATAAAATTTATATTAGTGCATTAACACAGCTGGCGATTGATGGGCATAATAGGGTTCCTACTACAGACGCACGTTTAATCCGGCGTATGGTTCGCGATCATCAATTTAGAGGGTCAAACGCACTTAAAACAATTAAGCAATGGCCGTCAGTAAGAAATGGTGAGGAGAAAAATATTTTTCCATTTCAAGAGGATGCGGATATTATGTTTAATTCTGCTCTAATTTATGAATTAGGAGTTTTAAAGAAATACGCAAAACCATTATTGGAAGCGGTTGATCAAAGCTTGCCCGAATATGCAGAAGCTATTAGACTTTTAGATTTTCTAGAATATTTTGATGATATCGTTGAAGAGAATGAAATTCCAACAAATTCTATTATTCAAGAGTTTATTGGTAATTCTTGCTTTTTTTAATACAAATAGGCTGCCGCAATAGAAAAATTGCGACAGCCTATTTGGGCTCTGTTTAATTTTTGAATACATTTTGCGAGATTTATGAAATCCATTCACGAGGTGATTTTTTAAATAATTTTTTAAAAGCACGTAGAAAATTTGAATAATCATGAAATCCACATTGCGTGGCTGCTTTAGTTATGGGAATGCCTTGTTTTATTAAATTAGCCGTTACTATAAGCCGTTTTTGCAGAACATAATTGTGTAGGCTATAGCCGGTCGCTTTTTTGAATTTATGCATCATATAATATCGGCTGAGAAAAAATTTTTCAGCAAGAAATGTAATAGAAATATCTTCTGCTAAATGTTCATTAATATAATTTAAAATTTTTTCTATTTGTTTGTCATAGGTAATTGCATCATCAAGGTTATAAGCTTGATGATTAAGTTGCATTCGATTCAGGTAAATCATCAATTGAATAAATAATGCTTTGCTTAATAAATTACTGCCGAATTCTGTTGTTGTCAAAGATGTCTCTAACTCTGTTAGCACCGTTTTCATTTTATCTCTGGCGGTGGATGACTCTAGACGAATTAAGTTTGATTTTTTTTCCTTTGCTACTTGAAAACATCTAGCAATATCACAGTCTTTATGGCGGTAGGCTTCGATTAGGTGCATATTTGCCCAAATAATGATCCTTTCGTAGGTCTCGGAAGGATCAATCAAAGGTTTATGTATATCATGGTTATCGACTAGTAAGATATCACCAGGTTTTAAAATATAAGATTTACCTTCAATCAGGTAAGTGACTTTTCCCGATAAAAAGAAGATAATTTTTTTAAAATCATGATAGTGGAATTCAAATTCTTGCTGCTTTTTATCACGTAAATGAAAAACCCGAAAATCGTGGTTTAAGTAACCAGATCTATTATTCGCGTATCGATTGTACATATAATACCTCCAAATTCATAGAGCAATGGAATATAGAGCACTTTTTGCAATGTTTTAAGCAATATATGCGCTATTAATAGTAAAAATGTTGTATATAATATATTATAAGATGAGTATTTGATAAAAGATACTTTTATTTATAAATAGAATTTAAAATTCTTAGGAGGTTGAAGATATGAAGTTTTATTTTTCAAAGTGGCATGGGATTGGCAATGATTTTATTATTGTAGATGGTAGTAAAGAACAAATTGAAGATTATCATAAAACAGCACTTGAAGTTTGTGATCGACATTTTGGAATTGGTGCAGATGGGCTGGTCATGATTTTACCGTCAGAAATAGCGGATTTTAAAATGCGTATTTTTAATTCTGATGGCAGTGAAGCAGAAATGTGTGGGAATGCAACACGTTGTATCGCACGGTACTTGTATGAAGAAAAATTGACCTTAAAGACTAAGATTAGTATTGAAACAAAAGCAGGTATTATTAAACCGGAGCTTATTTTTAAAAATGGAAAGTTCGAAACAGTAAAAGTTGATATGGGAGAACCTATTCTAAAGGCTGAAGACATTCCTGTCTCTGGCTTTGGCAAGGAGGAGGTAATTCATAAACCATTAACAATTTTAGATAAAACTTATGATATTACATGTGTATCTATGGGAAATCCTCATTGTGTAATTTTCGTTGAAGATATCAATGAAATAGATCTTGAAAAAATAGGTCCGATGATCGAAACAGCACAGATTTTCCCAAGAAAAATTAATGTAGAATTTGTTGAAGTGAAGAATAAAGATCACCTTAGAATGCGCGTGTGGGAGAGAGGGGCAGGAATTACCTTAGCGTGTGGAACTGGATCTTGTGCAACGATCGTAGCTGCGATTCTTAATAAAAAAATAGAAGGGCGCAGTGCAAAAATTGAATTAGATGGTGGAGATTTATTTGTCGAATGGGGCGTAGATCAACACGTCTATTTATCTGGCCCGGCTGAAGAAGTTTTTCGGGGAAATTATATAAAATAAAAATAAAAAGAGCTAGAAGTTCATAAAATGAATTTCTAGCTCTTTTTATTTACAAACTGAAGGCATGTACTAGAAGTACATGCCTAATATATTATAAATTAACGATGTTTTTTGAAGAATTCCAACGCAACTTCTGGGAATAATGCGTAAGAAAGAACGTCTTCAGTGGAAGCATTTGGATAACCTTTTTCAGCTAATTCTGCTTTTAATTTTTCCATTTGTGGTTCGATATCATCTGCCGGACGATAATCAATAATCTTTTCATCGCCAATGATTAATTCACGTACTTCATCAGCAACTGGCATTGGAGTTTTACCATATTTACCGCGTGCTAAATCTTTAACTTCGCGAGGTACAATAGCGTAACGTTTACCCATCATGACATTAAATGTTGCCATAGAACCAACGATTTGGCTGGATGGAGTTACTAATGGAGGATAGCCAAGGTCAGCACGAACGCGAGGCATTTCTTCAAGCAAATCTTGATATTTGTCTTCCATACCTTGCTCTTTAAGTTGATTGTAAAGATTTGAAAGCATGCCGCCAGGAATTTGGAAGTCAAGTACATTAGGGTCAACATCAAAATGATTTTTAAGTTTGAATTCACCAATAACTTTATTTTTCACACTTAAGAAATGTTGAGCAATAGGAGTTAATGCTTTACGATTGATGCCTGTATCGTATTCAGTTCCCTCTAATGCAGCAATCATTGTTTCTGTACAAGGTTGTGATGTACCAAGTGAGAATGGTGATAATGCACAATCTATAATATCTACACCAGCTTCAATTGCTTTCATGTAAGTCATGGAACCAAAGCCACTAGTATAATGTGTATGCAATTCAATTGGTAATTTAACAGCCGCTTTCAAGGATTTAACAAGATCTTCTGCAACATAAGGTTTTAATAAACCTGACATATCTTTGATACAGATAGAATGAACGCCCATTTTTTCTAATTCTTTCGCAAGATCCACAAAAGTTTGATTCGTATGGTAAGGGCTGATTGTGTAAACAAGAGTACCTTGTACATGTGCTTTATATTTTATCCCTGCTTCGATTGCGACTTTTATATTCCGTACATCATTTAAGGCGTCAAATACACGAATGATACTAACACCATGTTCTACAGCTTTCTTTACAAATTCGTCTACAACATCATCTGCATAATGGTTATATCCTAGAATATTTTGACCTCTTAATAACATCGAGATTGGAGTTTTTAAGTGTTTTTTAAGTGTGTCCAAACGTTCCCATGGATCTTCACCTAAGAAACGTAAGCAACTATCAAATGTGGCACCGCCCCAAGCTTCAATTGCATAAAATCCTGCTTCGTCAAGTGCTTCTAATTGTGGCAACATATCTTCAATACGCATGCGCGTAGCAGTCAAAGATTGTTGTCCATCGCGAAGTACAGTTTCAGTGATTTTTACAGTTTTTTTAGCCATAAAATAAACGCCTCCTAATATGATACACTTTAAAATTTAAGCCCAATTAAAAGATAGGGTTTAATATAGTATAGTATAAGTTTGCGATAATAAATTTAAATTATCATTAAATTCATATCACATATCCAGTATAGATATTTGAATATAGATTGTCAATGAAAAAAAGTGATTTTTTTAACATAATTTTTAGGCGTTTATTTATCAGTGAAATAATCATAGTTTTAATAAATAGTGGAAATTTTCATAATAATTACTGAAATATATTTGCAGCGAAAACACAGTTTCTTCCTTGATGCTTAGCTTTATATAATGCCTTGTCAGCAATGGAGATAATTTTTTCTGAATCAGGTGGTACAGAGAGAATTTTAGGATCATAGGTTGCGATACCGAAGCTTGCAGTTATTTTTGCCGTAAACGTACCGACTGTATCAGGAAAACAACTTCTCTCAATAATTTGACGCAGGTTCTCGGCGATTTTTATAGCATCTTCTAATGTGCTTTCAGGTAGAATAATGCTAAATTCTTCACCACCATAGCGTGCGGGAAAATCAATCGGGCGGATATTTTGGCGAAGAATTTGACCGATTTGTGCAAGTAGTTTATCACCACTAATATGTCCAAAAGTATCATTATATATTTTAAATTTATCAAGATCTAGAATGATTAAGCTTACCGGATGATCAAGTGCTGTTGCGCGTTTGAGTTCTGTTTTTAAAAACATATCAAAACTGCGTCGATTTGCGATATTGGTTAGTCCGTCAGACAAAGCCATAGATTTAATTTCTTCATAGAGATGCAGATGTTTTTTTAGTTCTTGGTGTAAATCATGATTCGTGTTTTTTAATCTTTCATTTACCAAAATTGTGTATAATAATACACAACTCCAGATGAGTTGTGTAGAAATTGAAAATATAAATTCTTGATATTGTTCTATAAAAAGGAATAATAAACCTAAGAGAAGTTCAAAAATACTAATAGATAATACTATGACATGAAACCAATAGAAATGTTTGCTATGTTGTTTTAAAGAGTATTTCGTTGTAATACATAATGCAACCCCTAAAATAATATTGGTGATTAAAAAGATATGAATCATCCATAACAAATTGATCACTCCTCTCAGCAGTAATTTCTTTATTATAAAATATGCAGAAAAAATCAAAGTGGTGAGTGATATTATGTAAATAAAAAACAGTACCTAGTGATTATAGGTACTGTTTTTAGTAATGGATTATTCTTTACGCGGAAGGTTATTGGCTTTTTCGGGAATCGTCAGTGTTGTGAGTGCAGCGCATGCAAGTGGTATTATGGTCATTAATAAAGAAGAGGGTAGGCTGATATAATCAGCAAGTGCACCTGTAATTGCTGCACCAATACCACCTAGGCCAAAGGAAAGACCAAGCATCATACCGGATGCTACACCTGCATTATTAGGTAATAAATTTTGCGCCCAAACTAAAGAACTTGGCGCAGCTCCTTGTAAGCACGCGCCACAGAAAAAGAGTACAATCATAGACCACCAAGTAATTTCTGTATTTATTAGGAATAAATATGTTGGTACGATTCCTAATGTGAGTGAAGCCACAATTACTTTTTTATAGCCGATTTTATCATTTAGATAGCCGCCATATAATCCACCAAGAGCAGCACCAACTAGAAATATAGTAAGCATTGCACCTGCAAAGATCGTACTATATGCTTGAGAGACAAGTAAAACCGGCAAGAATGTAGTAATAGAAACATGAGTCCAAGCACGTAACCCCATAGCAATGTTTAACTTTATTAAATCCATATACTTCGTCAGAATAAATGGCTGTAAGACAATATCAGTACGTTGGTTCACTTGATTAGATGAATATGTTTTTTGTGTTATTCTAGCTTTATAAAAAGCCCAAGTCAGTACAATGCTGGGGAGGATTAGAACTGGTAAAGCAGATAGACCATATGTATTTGTAAAATAAATGATAATAATAGGTGCAAAAGCAAATCCTAAATTACCGCCAGCGACAAAAAAGGAAATGGATAATCCCAATTTTGATGTAGCAGAAACCTTACTAACAAGACTAGAAGCAAGGGGATGGAAAATCGAAATGAAAAGACCATTTAGAGCAACTAAAATGAATAATAATGTCTTCGTATCAGCAAAGCCTGTGTAGCAAATAAATATGGCACTGGCTGGAACTGTAAGGTATAAAAGCCAATTCAAATTTTTTTTATCAATTAAATAGCCAAAGAATGGTTGCATAACGTTTGAGGTAAAAGATAACACCATAATTAGTAATCCACTTAATGTAAGAGATAAACCCAGTTTAGGAATAACAATAGGGAGTAGGACTGGTAAAAAATTAGAATAAAAATCACTGAAAAAGTGTCCTGCCGTTAATAAGGCAACAGAATACCAGCTATGTGTCTGAATTTTTTTATCCATTAGTATCAATGCCTTTGTCTCGTTGGCGGTGCATCAACGAATTCAATTTTCTCTAGATTATCCTTCAATTGAATTTTGATATTATCAATATAAATACGATGAAGTTTTCTTTGCTCGTTTAATTCTTCCTCGTTTAAGCCAATCGTTTTCTTTTTTTTTGCTAATTCATTAATTCTGGTAATGATTTCTGGGGTAATCAATCTAAAACTCCTCACTAAACTATATATTTAAAATATAAAATTATTTAGGCTCTAACTTATAAAAAGTTAGAGCCTAAATAACTTTAGTTTCTATTGTAATTCTATTTTTGTTTTAATGCAAGCCGCATCATGGGTTTTAGAAACATTCTTTTTTTACGGCTTCCTTATAAGCTTTTTGCAGTTTTAGTGTAACTTCACCTGGTTTTCCATTGCTAATTACTTTACCGCTTATTTCAACACAAGGCGTTACTTCAAGGCTAGTACTAGTAATGAAAGCTTCGTCAGCGTTGCGCGCAAATTCCGGCGTAAATTCTTTTTCCATAACTTGAATGTTAAGTTTTGGAGCAATGTCTTCTAATAAAACCGAAAGCGTTATGCCTTTTAGAATGAGATTATTTGTTGGATGTGACCAAAGGACACCATCTTTCACTACAAAAAAATTGCTGCTTCCACACTCTGTAATTTCCTTTGTGTCAGGGCGATATAAAACAGCTTCATAGCATCCTTCATCAGCTGCTGCTTGTTTTGCTAAAACGTTTCCTAATAAATTAAGAGATTTTATATCGCAATGATGCCAACGTATATCTTCTGTTAAGAAACATTTAACTCCTTGAGCCTGTTGGTGTTCGTCGACTTCAGAACTACGGATGGACATAGATAAATGTGGTTTTACAGATGGAAAATGATGATCGCGAGGTGCGGTGCCACGTGTAAATTGAAAATATATTACACCATTTTTAAATCCACTTTTATGAATTAATTCTTCATGCAGATTGGTTAACTCTTCAATTGTATAAGGAATTGTCATTCTGACTTTTTCTAATGACCGCATGCATCTGTCTAAATGACGTTTTAGCTGAAAACATTTACCATTGTAAAATCTAGTTGCTTCATAAATACCATCACCAAATTGATGTCCGCGATCTTCCATGCCAATAATTTTATCATTTTCTACATCAATAAATTTTCCATCAAAATAACCTAATACACTCATTCTTTTGTGCGCCTCCTGATAAATCACAATTTTATTTGATCTTCTATTAATTGATATTGTTTTAATAGAATCGTTTTTCTATGTATTCCATTCTATTTTATATATTCCTGCCTTTATATTTAAAATATAAATATTTTTTCTGAAAAAATTTATAAAATGTATATATGTATACAAAATACCTTAAAAAATAAATTGTGTTTCAAAAAAAACAAGGCTTTATGAGGAAGAAAGATAGGATTTCTTGTTATTTATAATGATAATAAGTATTTAGTATTTAAAATACATCCATTAAATATTGAAACATTTAATAAACGTTTATAAAAATTTCTTGGCTTTTTTGTAAATATGCGTATAATAAATATAAATATATGTTTCATATTTAAATGAAATAGATATTTAGCTGATTAATTTTTGAAAAATGGGGAGCGTATATCATATGAAAATAGTAGTTACAATTGTGGGAAAAGATCGTGTTGGTATTATTGCGATGGTAAGCAATATTTTAGCAGAAAACAATGTAAATATTTTAAATATTAACCAAAATATATTAGATGGTTTTTTCAACATGGTAATGATTGCTGAAATGAGCGAGAGTAAAATTAAGCTAAAAGATCTTCAAGAAATATTACGAGAAAAAGGCGAAGCGATTAATCTTGAGATCAAAGCGCAACATCAAGACATTTTTAATATTATGCACAAAATATAACGGATTTTTGGGGGTAGAAACGTGATAACGATACATGATATATTAGAGACCAACCGTATGATTACTGAGAATAAACTTGATGTTAGAACGATCACGATGGGGATAAGCCTCAGAGATTGTGCGCATCCAAATATCAAGCAATTTTGCCAAAACATTTATGATAAAATTACGAGTTCCGCTGAATTTTTAGTATCGACCGGTGAAGAAATAGAAGCAGAATATGGAATTCCGATTATTAACAAACGTATTTCTGTTACGCCAATCGCTATTGCAGCTGAAGCATGCCGCACGGATAGTTATGTGCCTGTTGCAGAAGCACTTGATGCAGCTGCCAAAGAGGTTGGAGTCAATTTTATTGGCGGATTTTCTGCATTGGTTGAAAAGGGATATACAAATGGTGATCGAATCTTAATCAAATCTATTCCGCAGGCTTTGGCGACAACTGAAAGAGTTTGTTCTTCTGTAAATTTAGGATCTACTAAAGCCGGAATTAATATGGACTGTGTGCGAGAAATGGGAGAAATCGTAAAGCGTACTGCTGAATTAACGCGTGACCGTGATGCAATTGGTTGTGCGAAATTAGTTATATTTGCAAATGTTCCTGGCGATAATCCGTTTATGGCAGGTGCTTTTCACGGCGTAGGCGAGCCGGAAAAAGTCATTAATGTTGGCGTAAGTGGGCCTGGCGTAGTGAAAAGAGCGTTGGAAGACATGAAAGGCGCTGACTTTAGTCAAGTCGCTGAAACGATAAAGAAAACAGCTTTTAAGATTACGCGTGTTGGTCAATTGGTTGCGCAAGAAGCTTCCAAACGTTTAGGGGTTCCTTTTGGTATTATTGATTTATCGCTTGCACCGACACCGGCAATTGGGGATAGTGTCGCACATATCCTTGAAGAAATGGGACTTGAAAGCTGTGGTGCTCCAGGTACAACAGCTGCACTTGCACTTCTTAATGATGCTGTAAAAAAAGGTGGGTTGATGGCATCTTCTCATGTTGGAGGTTTAAGTGGGGCGTTTATTCCTGTCAGTGAGGATGCTGGCATGATCGCAGCTGTAGAATGTGGAAGTCTTTCTTTAGAAAAATTAGAGGCAATGACTTGTGTTTGTTCTGTCGGCTTAGATATGATCGCCGTTGCAGGCGAGACTTCTGCTGCAACGATTTCAGGTATTATTGCTGATGAAGCTGCGATTGGTATGATTAACAATAAGACAACCGCGGTCAGAATTATTCCGGTACCGGGTAAGAAGGTTGGCGATACAGTAGAATTTGGCGGATTGCTCGGTTATAGTCCGATTATTCCAGTAAGCAAATTTAAATCAGAAGGTTTTATAGCCCGAGGGGGTCGAATTCCTGCGCCAGTACGCAGTTTGACAAATTAGTGAGTGAAAAATTAAGCAGACTGGTTCATGAAAACCAGTCTGCTTTTCTTTTAAAAGAGGTGATTGATTTGCGCATAACAAAGCAAATTAAACAAAGTATGATTGCTATACTAGAGGAGACTTATATTGACGTAAAGCCTGCACTCAAATTTAAATCGCCGTTTGAGCTTTTGATTGCTGTTATTTTATCTGCGCAATGTACAGATGTAAGAGTCAATATAACAACGGAAAGATTATTCGCATATGCGAATACACCTGAAGCTATTTTAAAGCTGGGTATTGAAAATTTGGAAAATGAAATAAGAGACTGCGGTCTTTTTCGCAGTAAAGCAAAAAATATTATTGCTACCTGCCAAAGAATTTGTTCTGAATATAATGGGCAAGTTCCTGAGACATTCGATGAGTTAATAAAATTGCCTGGTGTAGGAAGAAAGACGGCAAATGTTGTTGTTAGTATAGCGTTTAATACACCTGCTATTGCTGTTGATACGCATGTTTTTAGAGTTTCAAATCGATTGCATTTAGCAATTGGTGAAACACCTGATGAGGTTGAAGCAAAACTGAAAAAAGTTATACCAATAGAGAAGTGGTCAGCGGCACATCACTGGCTAATTTGGCATGGCAGGTTATTATGTAAATCACGTGCGCCTTTATGTAAGAAATGTCCGTTACAGCATCTTTGCCCTAGCAATGTGAGTGCATAAATATTATAATAATAGTATAATTATACTTAAAACGAAGGGATGAAAATAAATGATTTACCGCAAACCGACATTTCAGGATGTAGAACAGATCTATGAATTAGTCAATGCTTATGCGAATGATGGTGTAATGCTGGCACGATCACGCAATGTCCTTTATGAAACTTTACGTGATATGATAGTTGCGGAGGAAGATGGAAGAATTGTAGGGGTTGGTGCACTTCATTTAGTTTGGGACGAGCTTGCTGAAATTAGAGCAATGGCTATTTCTAAAGAAGTAACAAGACAAGGAATTGGCAGGAAAATTGTGAATATGCTGGTTGAAGAAGGAAGCTTGTTAGGCGTGAAAACATTATTTACGCTTACTTATCAACCGGAGTTCTTTGGAAAACTAGGCTTTGATGAAATTACTAAAGAATTATTGCCGCATAAAGTTTGGAAAGAATGTATTAATTGCCCTAAATTCCCAAATTGTGACGAGATCGCTATGATGAGGAAGATATGAAATATTTAGTAAATAACGATAGGATTTATAAAGCATAGGATTGAGCGGGATTAGAGTATATTTTGTAATAATCTAGTATGTTTTGTTAAAATTCATTACAGTTTTCGTTGGAATTATGATCTGGATTGCTTGAAAGTGTAAATTTATATAAAGTTTTAATTGACAATTGAGTTTTACTTTGTTATATTAACAATTAATACAGAGCAAATGCGAAGATCAAGAGAAGTATATAAGTTACATTTTTTAGAGAGCTAGGGGATGGTGTAACCTAGTAAATGGGCTGATAGAAATACACTTGTGAGCTATAGACTGAACGACTTTTGTTTAGTAAGTTGTATCGGAGTGCCACCGTTATCATAGGCTAGAGTATGTTTGTACTTGAATTTGAGCGGCTTGCTTTATCTTGCAAGTAGGGTGGTACCACGGGTAGTTAACTCGTCCCTGATTTTAGGGGCGGGTTTTTTTGTATTTATTTTTATTAATTTGGGAGGTAGTTTGAATTATGATTATTGTAATGAGTTCAGATGCAACACAAGAAGAAATTGATAGGGTAACCAAAAAGATAATAAGTTCGGGGCTGGAATATCATTTATCTCAGGGGCAGTCTCGCACGATTGTGGGAGTAATTGGTGACAAAAAAACGATTGCACAGTTACAAATGGATGTATTTGATGGCGTTGAAAAATCTGTCCGAATCACAGAAAGCTATAAACTCGTGAGTCGAGAATTTAAGCCAGCCGATACCATTGTAGATGTAAAAGGAGTTTTAGTTGGCGGCGGACACATCGGAGTTATGGCAGGACCTTGTGCAGTTGAAAGCAGAGAACAGCTTTTTGAAGCTGCTCATTGTGTAAAAAGTGCCGGTGCTCATTTTTTACGGGGCGGAGCCTTTAAACCTCGTACATCGCCATATGATTTCCAAGGATTAGCTGAAACCGGCTTAAAAATGCTTGCCGAAGCAGGTCAGAAATATGATTTAAAAGTAGTCACAGAAATTGTTGATGTGAACGCAATTGATTTACATTGTGCGTACGCGGATGTGCTTCAAGTGGGTGCAAGAAATATGCAAAATTTTCATTTGTTAAAAGTGGTAGGAAAAGCCAATAAACCAGTCCTATTAAAAAGAGGTTTATCAGCTACAATCAGCGAGTGGTTAAATGCAGCAGAATATATTATGAGTGAAGGTAATTATAATGTCATTTTATGTGAACGTGGTGTACGGACTTTTGAAACATATACACGTAATACATTAGACTTAGCTGCCGTAGCTGCAGTAAAACAATTGTCTCATTTACCAATTATTGTGGATCCAAGTCATGGAACTGGTCGGTGGAAAATGGTTCGTCCAATGTCTAGAGCGGCAATTGCTGCTGGAGCAGATGGTCTCATGATTGAAGTGCATCCGCATCCTGAAATCGCTTTGTGTGATGGAAATCAATCTTTAACACCAGAAAATTTTCGTATTGTAATGGATGAAGTAAAAGCTGTTGCAAACTTGATGGGAAAAGTAAATGAATAAAAAAAATATTGTAATTATCGGGATTGGCTTAATTGGTGGATCTCTTGGACTTGCGATTAAGGATTATTTTAAAGAAGATGTTCATATTTGGGGATTAGATTCTCATGAGGAAACATTGAAAAAAGCTGCAGCGCTTGGCGCGATTGATTCGTTTACTTGCGAATATGGAGTTGCGGTAAAAGATGCCGATATGGTTTTTTTGAGCACTCCGGTTTTGCAAATTGTTCCAATGATAGAAATGATTTTGCCCTTTTTAAAAGCCGGTACCATTATTACAGATACAGGAAGTACAAAACGTTATATATGGGATCGGATAAAAAATATCCTTCCTAATGATATTTACTATGTTGCCGGACATCCAATGGCGGGCAAAGAGCATAGTGGTATTATGGCGGCAGATAAAAATCTTTTTCGGAATAAGAGCTATGTTATTGTTCAAGATACAGGAGCACCAAATCACGCGATCGAAAAAGTTTGCGAGATATTAAAAGCAACGAAGGCAAATATCACAACGATGGATATTGCCCAACATGATCGCTGCGCTTCTATTATCAGTCATGTGCCGCATGTGGTAGCAGCGGCTTTGGTAACACTGCTCAATCAAAGTTCAAGTGATATAGAGGCAAACTTGAAACTTGCGGGTGGTGGGTTTAAAGATACGACAAGGATTGCATCTTCGAATGCAGATATGTGGGCAGATATTTGCATATCAAATGCAGAGCCTATTATGCGCAATTTACAAGAATTAAAAGAAATTCTCGATGTGGTGATTACGCACATTGGGGAAACTGACCGACAAGGATTGTATGATTATTTTTCATCAGCCAAACAGAGACGTGATACTATTTTGGATAAAGCCAATAATTTATTTGAGGTATAGTAAAGAACATGCATTTTGCATGTTCTTTACTTTGATATCTCGTTTTGGTGAATTGTGATATGACATAGTTTAAATAGAGTGTGGTCAAGTGCTTAACGAAGAACACGGTTTTTATTTGCATTTATAATTTCCGCCATAAGTTTTTTCCCAATAATATCAGGGTGGAGTCCATCCGTTGCCAAATAGGTTGCCATTTCACCGTTTTCATCATAGAAATAAGGTTCAATATCAATATAGTAATGTTGTGTGCGAATAAACGCATTGACTTTAGTAAGTTCTAGCTTCCAATTAGGAGAAGTTTCTGTTCCAAAGGTTTTAGAAATGTTGGCAGGATTTAATGGCAAAAGAGTTAAGAAAATTGGGCGGATATTGTGTAAATAACATTTAGTTTTAATCGAATTTAAATCCTTAATGATCTCATTTGCTGATGTACCGGCACGAATGCTATTTGCGCCGCACAAAATAATTAAGTTTTTCGGTCTAAAAGGTAAAACATCACTATCGAAACGTTCTACCATACTTTTTGAAGTGTCACCACTTTTACCGAGGTTAAGAGTAGCAAATTCTAAATAGGTTTGATAACTGTATTCATAATTTGCAGGTGAATATGAAAGTGCACCGCCTCCATGTGTAATGCTATCCCCGAATGTGGCAATTTGGACGCGGTGGGATTGTTCTGTGACAACAAAACTTTCCGTATCGGAGTATTCTCCAATTGTATTGCCATTTGCATCAATAGCGCGAACGCGCCAATAATAAGTGCCTGGTGATAATAGCCGTGCAAAATCATCGTAACAGTCTAATGTATTATTGACGATTTTACTCCAAATACGATTTTCAGAAGGGATCGTATTGTTTTCTATCTCCGGCGGTTCAGATAATAACTCTACCTCATAATCTGTAATATTATGAATAGGGATCCAATTATATACGGGATACAGGGGAATCGGAAGATTCATTATTCTATCTATATTATTTATAATAGGTTTCTGTGTAATATGCAGTTTCTTGTTTACAATAATTTGCTCTGCATCAGAAAATTCGCTGATGGCATTTCCATCATAATCTAAAGCGCGAACGCGCCAATAAAATTTCTCATTATTTAAATAATCGGATAAGTCGGCGTAATATCCATTTGTAAATATTTCATTGGTGCTGAAAATTCGATAGCGAGATGCAACAATACCATTTGGAATTTCAGGTGTTTGGTTTAAAAATTCTAGTTCGTAAGAGACCGCGCCGGGAAATGTATGCCAAAGTAGGAGCGGGGTTACGCTAGCGGGTTTTTCCGTTGTATATTTAGTAATTAAAGTCGGTTTATTTGCTTCTGAGAATACATTTTTTTCTTGCGTAATTTGTTGCTTCATCTGCTCTATATTTGCTTGATCTGGAGTTTTTTGTGTGTTGAATAGAAAATTTATTATGTAAATGATAGAAGCGGCTATGCATAAAGCCATCATAAATTTTTTCATATTGACTCCTTAATTTGTGGTAACATATAGTATATCACTTTTTGTAAATTTTAAAATGGTTCTCTTTTTCATAAGATGAAAGGAGCATAAAATGGAAAATCGACAAGGGTTGCTTATTGTTCATACAGGAAATGGTAAGGGGAAAACTACAGCTGCTTTGGGACTTGCACTTAGAGCATGGGGAAATGGATATAAAACTTTAATCTTACAATTTATAAAAGGCAGTTGGAAATATGGTGAATTAAAAGCGTTGCAACAGCTTTCGCCTGGAATTGTAATTCAGCAGATGGGTGAGGGGTTTAGTCAAAAGGATCATGATGATAAAGAAAAACATATTGCAGCAGCGAAAAAAACTTTAGAAATTGCGAAACGAGAAATAATTTCGGGCTCTTGGGATATGATTATTTTAGATGAGTTAAATTATGCGCTAAAATTTGGACTGATTCAACTTGAACCGGTGATGGATTTGATTGCACTCAAATCAAATAATTTGCATTTGGTTATTACTGGACGCGAAGCAAGAGAAGAAATTATTGCTTGTGCAGACTTAGTAACTGAAATGAAAGAAATTAAACATCCTTATAAACAAGGTGTAAAAGCACAAAAAGGCATAGAATTTTAATGTAAATAAAGAAAAAGAGAAAATTTTGTTTCTTAAAAAGTATTTTAGAAGGATTATAGAAGTCCGCATTGAATTAGTATAATTCACGACAAAAAGTGTAAAGTTGTATACAAGGTTTTGTCGAGCTAGATAAATTTTATAAATTATGATATAGAAATTTATATCTGAAAGAATAGGTGGGGAGTTTATATGAGAAGTGATATTGTAAAAAAAGGGTCAACGCGTGCTGCACATAGAGCTTTATTTTATGCGATGGGATATGGACCAGAAGATTTGGAAAAACCGTTGATTGGTGTGGTAAATGCCTTTAATGAGATTATTCCAGGGCATTTTCACTTACGGACAATTGCAGAAGCAGTAAAACTTGGGGTCGCTGCTGCCGGCGGAACACCAATAGAATTTCCAGCGATTGGTGTTTGCGATGGAATCGCGATGGGGCATGAAGGAATGAAATTTTCTTTGGCAAGTCGTGAACTAATTGCTGATTCAATAGAAGCGGTAGCAACAGGGCATGGATTCGATGGTTTAGTGTTGATTCCTAACTGTGATAAAGTAGTTCCAGGAATGCTTATGGCAGCTGCTCGACTGAATATTCCTTGTGTAGTAGTAAGTGGCGGTCCAATGATGGCGGGGCGTTATAAAGGAACTGATGTCAGTGTAAGCAGTATATTTGAAGCAGCAGGACAATTTGAATCTGGCAAAATTACGGCAGATGAACTTTCGGAACTTGAAAAAGCAGCTTGCCCAGGGTGTGGTTCTTGCTCTGGCTTATTTACCGCAAATACCATGAATTCTTTAACTGAAGTTTTAGGTATGGGATTACCGGGGAATGGCACAATTCCAGCTGCACAAACTGGGGCGAGGAGAATGCTAGCCAAAAAAGCTGGACAAGTTATTTTAGATCTAGTAAAACGGGATATAAAACCATGCGATATTATGACAAAAGAAGCATTTGAAAATGCGATTACTGTAGATATGGCAATCGGTGGGTCTTCTAATACAGTCCTTCATTTGACTGCAATTGCTCACGAAGCAGGGATTACATTGCCGTTGCCATTGTTTGATCAAATCAGTGCGAAGACGCCTTATATTACGAAATTAAGTCCAGGCGGCACACATCATATGCAAGATTTAAATGAAGCGGGCGGGTTAAATGCAGTAATGCATGAACTTGCAAATAAAAACTTACTTCATTTAGATGCACTTACGGTTACGGGAACTCTTGAAAAACGTATTAAAGATGCAAAAATTACACGCGCAGATGTTATTAAAACCGTAGACGCACCATATCGTAATAAAGGTGGTATAGCAATATTAAAGGGGAATTTGGCGCCAGATTACGCAGTTGTCAAAGAAAGTGCGGTTACTGAGGATATGCTTGTATTTAAAGGTACAGCTAAAGTATATGATTCAGAAGAACAAGCGATTGAAGCGATTGTCAGCGGTGAAATTAAAGATGGACATGTAGTCATTATTCGCTATGAAGGACCGAAAGGCGGACCGGGAATGCGTGAAATGCTCAATCCGACTGCCGTAATTACAGGTATGGGATTAAAAGTGGCATTGCTTACGGATGGACGTTTTAGCGGTGCGACGCGTGGGGCTTGTATTGGACATGTTTCTCCGGAAGCAATGGCAGGTGGACCGATTGCACTTGTCCAAGACGGAGATGAAATTGATATTGATATTCCAAACCGTAAACTTGATTTATTAGTTAGTGAGGAGGAATTGAAAAATCGCCGAGCTGCTTGGATTAGACCGCAACCAAAAGTAACAAAAGGGTATTTATCTCGTTATGCACGATTGGCAACTTCTGCAAGTACGGGAGCAGTTTTGGAATAAAAGCAATAAAGATAAGCGGGCTGTTTTGTCGAACTGTTTATCTAAGTATATAATTAGGGATATTTTATGAATAAGTCTTATTTATAAAATATCCTAGCTTTTTGTATGAATTCATAGTATACTAAATGCGTAATTAAGGTGCTCGGTTAAGATAATGTTAAAAGCATATCTGACAGTAAACCTTCTTTTTTGAAAATTGTTATCGTTCTGACAACATGCGGGTTTGTCCCTAATGAGAAGGCGGTAGAATAGTTGAAAATATTGCGAGAAATTCATTATAGTTTCTATTTCTTCGTAGTTTGAGATGCTATCCTTGGGCCTTTTTGTGCTCAAGGATTTTTATTATTTTTAAAAAGAGAGGGTTCATACAATGGAAACACGTGTAGCTTTAATTGGTATCATGCTAGGTAGTAGAGAGTCGGTTGTACGACTAAATGCTATTATTCAAGAGTATGGAGACTATATCGTTGGAAGAATGGGGATTCCCTATCATAAGAAAAATGTTTCTGTGATCAGTATTGTTATAGATGCACCGGCTGATATTATCAGTGCTTTTTCAGGAAAACTAGGGATGCTTCCCAATGTAAGCAGTAAGACGGTATATGCAAAAATGTAAATGTGAATTTTTAAGTGAAATGAGCATGAATCAAAAAGATAATTTGAGCAGAAATCTATGAAAAGTAAAGAGGCGTTTTAAGGATGTACAATGTAAAATCGAAAACTGCAACTGAATTTATTGACGACCAGGAAATTTTAGATACAATTGCTTATGCAAAAGCAAATAAAAGCAATCGTGCATTGATTACTGGTATTATTGAGCGTGCAAGAGCATGTAAAGGTTTATCCTATAGGGAAGCTGCTGTTTTATTAGAATGTGATTTAGACGATGCAAATAAAAAGATGTTTGATTTAGCAAAAGAAATCAAACAAAAATTTTATGGCAATCGTATTGTGATGTTTGCTCCTCTATATTTGTCAAATTATTGTATAAATGGCTGCGTGTATTGTCCATATCATTTAAAGAATAAAAATATTTCACGTAAAAAACTTTCGCAAGAAGATATTGCGCGTGAAGTGATTGCTTTACAAGATATGGGACATAAACGGTTAGCTTTAGAAACTGGGGAAGATCCGATACATAATCCGCTTGAATATGTATTGGAGAGTATTAAAACTATTTATAGTATTAAACATAAAAATGGAGCGATTCGTCGTGTTAATGTAAATATTGCAGCGACTACGGTAGAGAATTATCGTAAATTAAAAGAAGCTGGGATTGGTACCTATATTCTTTTTCAAGAAACTTATCACAAAAAAAGTTATGAAGAACTTCATCCGACAGGCCCAAAACGTGATTATGCATATCATACTGAGGCTATGGATCGTGCCATGGAAGCCGGGATCGATGATGTTGGGATTGGTGTTTTATTTGGTTTAAATATGTATCGATATGATTTTGTTGGCTTACTTATGCATGCACAGCATTTGGAGGCAACTATGGGGGTTGGACCGCATACGATTAGTGTGCCTAGGATTCGTCCCGCGGATGATATTGATCCAGAAAATTTTAGCAATGCAATCTCAGATGATATTTTCGAAAAAATTGTTGCAGTACTTCGGATTGCAGTTCCCTATACTGGGATGATTGTATCTACACGTGAGTCGAAAAAGACACGTGAACGTGTTCTGAAATTGGGTGTTTCTCAAATTAGCGGAGGCTCGAGCACAAGTGTTGGTGGGTACGTGGAACCTGAAGATGAGAATGATAATTCAGCGCAATTTGATGTGAATGACACTCGTACGCTTGATGAAATTGTAAATTGGCTGTTAAGTTTGGGATATATACCTAGTTTTTGTACTGCTTGTTATCGGGAAGGTCGTACAGGTGACCGATTTATGACGCTTGTAAAGGCAGGGCAAATTGCAAATTGTTGTCAACCTAATGCACTTATGACATTGAAAGAGTATTTGGAGGATTATGCAGCGGCGGATACAAAGGAGCGAGGGGAAAAAGTAATTTTGGAAGAACTTACACGGATTCCGAACGAAAAAGTAAGAAAAATTGCTGAAGAATATTTAACACAATTACATGAAGGAAAACGTGATTTTAGATTTTAATCATTTTTTAAGGGAATTAAAATCCTACTTGATAGTTTAGTAGGATTTTTTTTTTTTTTGTGGAATATATTAAGATTGTGTGTTTTGATTAAATAGATTGAAATGAATTTTTATAGAGGTGTAAGTATGCATATCGTATTGATTGAACCAGAAATACCAGGAAATACAGGAAATATTGCTAGACTTTGTGCGGCGACAGGCTGTGAACTTCATTTAGTAAAACCATTAGGTTTTTCTGTTGATGATAAATATTTAAAAAGGGCGGGGCTTGATTATTGGAGTTTAGTAAAAATACAATATCACGAAAATTTCTCCGAGGTTTTAGAACAGTATAGTGAACATAAGTTTTATTATAATACGACCAAAACAACGAAATCTTATAGTGAAATTAAATTTACTCCAGATGATTTTTTGGTTTTTGGGAAAGAAACTGCTGGAATTCCAGAAAATATTTTAAAAGAAAATTGGGAAAATTGTATTCGAATTCCGATGATCAGTGATGCACGTTCTTTAAATTTATCTAATTCTGTGGCGATCGTCGCGTATGAGGCACTAAAACAACAAAAATTCCCGAATTTGTGTTGAAGTTTTATTATACTAATTTAAAAATAGGATGAATAGCAATAGATTAGTAGAGTAACCCTAAAAAGACTATTAAAAAGGTGTATTTATAGTATTATTTGATTGGAGGAATGAATGTATCTTGCAAAAAAACAGTGAATTTATAGCATCGCTAAATAATATATTACCTAAATCGAGGGTTTTATTAGATGAGCCCATGAAAAATCATACAACATTTAAAATCGGTGGACCTGCCGATTGTTTGGTTTTACCTTCGACTGTCGAAGAGGTTGTAAATGTTTTTGGATTAATAAAAAAATATGGAATGCCATTTACTGTGCTTGGCAACGGATCTAATGTACTGGTCTTAGATAACGGAATACGTGGAGTTGTCGTTAAATTTGACGAGAGAATGTCTTATATGAAGTCTGAGGGAAATAAAATTTTTGTTGGTTCTGGATCACTGTTAAAAGATGTGTGTGTGTTTGCAGCAAGTTTATCTTTAAGCGGTATGGAATTCGCAATTGGTATACCAGGCAGTATTGGTGGCGCTATTTTTATGAATGCGGGTGCCTATGACGGAGAAATAAGTAATATTGTAACTAAAGTAACGGCGGTTTCATTAGATGGACAGATTACACACTATAATAAATCAGAGCTTGATTTTGGCTATCGGCATAGTATTTTTCAAAAAAATCACGATGTCATTTGTGAAGTGGAATTATCTTTAATTCAGGGAGAAAAAACTGTAATTGAAAGAAAAATGTCTGATCTCACGATGCGCCGTGAAAGTAAGCAACCGCTTGAAATGCCGAGTGCTGGGAGCACTTTTAAACGTCCAGAGGGTTATTTTGCGGGAACTTTAATAGAACAAACAGGCTTAAAAGGGTTTCGTGTTGGTGGTGCACAAATTTCTAAAAAACATGCCGGTTTTGTTGTGAATGCTGGTGAGGCCACAGCACAAGATGTATTAAATTTAATTCAAGAAGTACAGAAAATGGTTTATGAAAAACATGGGGTGAAATTGCATCCAGAAGTTAGAACTATAGGGGAATAATTTAAATGGTTATTGCATAGAAAATGCAGTAGCCATTTTTTTATAAAGGTAGATCGCCGTTATGTTAGTAAATGACGAATGGAATAATATTATGTTATAATATAGTTGAAATAAAGAAAGGTGGGAATTTTATGAAATTACAGTTTTTGGGCGCTGCACAGATTGTGACCGGATCATCTTTTTTAATTGAAGTAGCAGGGAAAAAAATATTGATTGATTGTGGTATGTTCCAGGGATCTAAAAGTGTAAGAGCATTAAATTATCAAGACTTTCTTTACGAACCAGTAAGTATAGATTGTGTAATACTCACACATGCACATATAGATCATTGTGGTTTGTTGCCTAAATTATGCAAACAAGGATTTAAAGGATCTATTTATGCTACAAAAGTTACAAGTGAATTATGTCATATTATGCTTCCTGATAGTGCGCATATTCAAGAATCTGATGCCGAAATTGCAAATCGTAAGGGAGCACGAGCAGGAAAAAAATATGTGGAACCTATATATACAATAGATGATGCTTTTGCAGCATTACAGCATTTTGTTCCTATTGCGTATAATAAGGACTTGCAAATAACGCCGGAAGTTATGGTTCGATTTAGCGATGCCGGACATATTATTGGTTCAGCTATTGTTGAGGTCTTTGTTACAGAAAATGATACTACGACTAAGCTTTTGTTTTCCGGTGATTTAGGGCAGCCTAATCAGCCTATCATAAAAGATCCTGCAATAATTCATGGTGCTGATTACGTAATAACTGAATCGACTTACGGAAATCGAGTTCATTTACATTATGATAAAGAAGATAAGCTGGCTGAAATTATTCAAGACACTGCAATGCGTGGCGGAAATGTCATTATTCCATCTTTTGCTGTTGGACGCACACAGGCATTGTTATTTTATCTGCATAAATTATGGCGGGCGGAAAAGATTCCGGCTATTCCGGTTATTATTGATAGCCCATTGGCGATTGCTGCAACACAAATTTTTGCACAAAACACCCAAGAATATGATGAAGAGTCAACAAAGCTTTTAACACACAATGGAAAACTACCAGAGATGCCTCAACTTGCTTTAGTGAAAACCGCAGAAGAATCTAAAGCTTTGAATAGTATGGAAGGTTCTAAGATTATTATTTCAGCAAGTGGAATGGCAGATGCCGGGCGCATTCTTCATCATTTAAAGCACAACCTGTGGCGAGCCGAATCTAGTGTAGTTTTTGTTGGATATCAGGCAGAAGGTAGTATGGGAAGACGTTTAGTTGAAGGTATTAAACGTGTGAAAATTATGGGAGAAGAAGTACGGGTTAAGGCTGAAATTTATAATCTGGATGGCTTTTCCGCGCATGCTGACCGCGATCAAATTATGGAATGGTTGGGACATGTGAAAGAGCCTAAACCTGCCAATATATTTTTGGTGCACGGTGAACCGGTGGCATCGCAGCCTTTAGCTGCGTTTATTCAGCAAAAGTTAGAAATTCCTACGTATATTCCTCGTTATGGTGATATTGCAATTATTGAAGGTCGAAATTGGCATATAGAGAAAGCTGATATTGTGATTGAGCCAGTTGTAAAAGATCTAGAAGAAATTTTAAGTTTAGCGGAGACAGAATATTTACAAGTGAAAAAACAAATGATAAATGTAGTGCTGCGTGAACCAAATAAATTATCTGATATAAAAATAAAAATAGACAAAGTCTTAAAGTATATGAAAAAAATAATGAATAATATTTGATTTTTTTGAGATAATAAGAGTCAGCTACGTGATAGAGCTGACTCATTTTTTAAAAATCATCAAACTCGATTTTTGTCAGAATAAAAAAATAATTGACATTGTTAAATTTGTATAATATGATGAACTGTATGCAAATTAAAAGAAATGCATGAATCATGCATTCTTTTTTTATTCTATTAGGAGGCTGATTATGGGTAAAAGAGAAGATATAAGAAATATAGCAATTATTGCTCACGTTGATCATGGCAAAACTACTCTAGTGGATGCAATGTTAAAGCAAAATGGCGTTTTTCGTGTAAATGAGCAAGTTGCAGAACGTGTAATGGATTCTAACGATTTGGAGCGTGAACGCGGAATCACAATCCTATCTAAAAATACAGCAGTTATGTATAATGATATCAAAATTAATATTGTGGATACACCTGGGCATGCTGATTTTGGCGGTGAGGTAGAACGTGTTTTAAACATGGTAGACGGTGTATTGTTGTTGGTGGATGCTTTTGAAGGTCCTATGCCGCAAACTAAATATGTTCTGCGTAAGGCTTTGGAACAAAAATTGAAGCCGATCGTAGTTATTAATAAAATTGACAGACCTGACCAACGTGTGGATGATGTCTATGATGAAGTTTTGGAATTGTTCATGGAATTAGGTGCTGATGATGATCAATTAGACTTTCCTGTAGTTTATGCTGCGGCACGGTCAGGTATTGCCAAATTGCAGATGGAAGATGAAAGTGATAATTTGAATCCATTGATGGATCTGCTTATCAAAGAAATTCCGGCGCCGACAGGCGAATTAGAAGGTCCGTTGCAAATTATGGTAACTACGCTTGATACGGATGAATATGTTGGTCGAGTAGCAATTGGTAGAATTATTCGTGGTAAGGCAAGCTACAATCAAAGCGTTGTAATTATTAATGGTGATATTGAAACAAAAACTCGTATCGGAAAATTGTTTACATATCAAGGATTGAAACGGGTAGAAGTGAAAGAAGCTGGACTAGGTGATATTGTTGCGATCACAGGGCTGGGCGATGTTAGCATTGGTCAGACTATTGCTGATGCTGAAAATCCAGAAGCACTTCCTAGTATAAATATTGATGAGCCTACTTTATCTATGACTTTTGCTGTAAACACGAGTCCATTTGCAGGTAGAGAAGGTCAATTTGTGACATCTCGCCATCTACGTGATCGCTTGTTTAAAGAAGTAGAAACGAACGTAAGTTTACGCGTTGAAGAAACCGATAATGCAGATACTTTTAAAGTTTCTGGCCGTGGTGAATTACATTTATCCATTTTAATTGAAACAATGCGTCGTGAAGGTTTTGAATTACAAGTTGGTAAACCAGAAGTTATCTATCGTGAGATTAATGGACAACGGTGTGAGCCTTTAGAAGCTTTAACAATCGATGTGCCACAAGAGTTCATGGGAACGGTAATGGAATCGCTTGGAACTAGAAAAGCTGAACTTGTGAATATGACAGAGTTATCTGGGTATCTGAGAATGGAATTTGTGATTCCTGCTCGTGGATTGATTGGATTCCGTTCGGAATTTTTGACCAATACAAAGGGGAATGGAATTATGCATCATTTATTCCATGGATATGTTCCTTATAAAGGTGATATCCCAGGACGTATTCGTGGTGCCTTAGTTGCCTTTGAGCAAGGTGAAACAACGGGTTATGGCATTTACAGTGTGCAAGATCGCGGAACAATGTTTGTATCCCCGAATCAACCTGTATATGAGGGTATGATTATTGGAGAAAATTCTCGTGAAATGGATATGGACGTTAACCCATGTAAGAAAAAACATGTGTCGAATATGCGGACAAGTTCTTCTGATGAGGCAATCCGACTAGTTCCACCTCGTATCCTAAGTCTTGAGCAAGCACTAGAATATATTAACAAAGATGAATTGGTAGAGGTAACCCCTGGAAGTATTCGTTTACGTAAAGCGGTTTTGGATAGGACGCAACGTGGTCGCGATCGTAAAAATGGCTGATTTTTTCTAAGATAAAGATTGTATTTTTATTTCCTGCAAGACCATGTTGATTTTTAACATTTGTTTTGCAGGAAATTTTTTATTCTTGTCGAATATGCACAATATTGGATATTGGAGAATAATTTGATATGGAGGCAGTTGCTATGTCTAGCCTATTTGATAAATTAACAAATGTTTTGATGCCTGAAGAGGAAGAACCAATAAGAGAAACAGCAGAGAGAAATTCAACTGAAAAAAGCATTTATGCAGGGCATCAAGATAAAACCGAAAGACCTGTTTTAACTGTACATACAAATCCAGATTTAAAAATTAAAGTTTTTGTGCCGACGACATTTGATCAAGCAAATTTAATTGCGAATTGTTTGAAAAACAAAGAAGCTGTTGTTGTAAATTATGAACAAGTGGATACCAAAGAACAACGACGTTTATGTGATTTTTTAAATGGTGTTTGTTATGTATTGGATGGCGGAGTACAGCGTATTACAAATGTAAGTGTTCTTTATGTACCGGAAAATGTGGAAATTAGCAAAGAATTGTGCGCTTATACAATGCCGATCTATGAAAAACAAGCAAAATAATGTTAAACATATGAAAAAGCCCGAAACTGTTTGATGTAAAGCAGTTTCGGGTTTGTATTTTTACTGTTGATAAAAATGAATTAAATTCTGCATATCAAGAGGAAGGGGGGCACATAATTTAATCCTTTCATTGGTTTTTGGATGGTGAAATTCAATTGTATGTGCATGCAAGGCTTGGCGCGTTATAAGGCAGGATCTTGTTCCATACATTTTGTCGCCGATGATGGCATGCCCTAAATGTGATAAATGCACACGAATTTGATGCGTTCTTCCTGTATCAAGATTCAATTCTAGCAAGGCGCAATTTTCATTGTAGATCTGTAGCGTTTTATAATGCGTAATGGCTGCATCGCCGTTAGCATTCACAATCCTTTGGTTCGGTTTTGTTGGATGTTTTGCAATAGCCTGCTGAATTGTACCTGCATGAGGTTCTAAATTTCCTTGAATCAGTGCTAGATAGCACCGCTTTAAAGTGCGATCCTTTAATTGTTTTTCTAATTGGGTTTGTGTGTAGCTATTTTTAGCGAATAAAATGCAGCCGGAAGTATCACGGTCTAAGCGGTGGAGTGGACGAATTGTGGTTAGAACATTTTTTGACTGAAAATAATACGCTAAAAAATTTGCAAGGGTATGATTTTGTGTATTGCCTGCTGGATGTACGAGTTGAAATGCTGGTTTATTTAGTATAATAACGTCAGGATCTTCATAAAGTATTTCTATTAATCCGTTTTCAGGAGCAACACCATAATCTGTGTCCTTTGGCATTACTACACAAAGTGTATCATTTATTTTTAAAATATAGTTTAAAAAGGTTACTTTATTATGGATTAAAATTCCTTTTGCATGTGTTACCTTTTGTATATTACGGCTTGAAAGATGAAGAACTTCTTTTAAATATTTTTCTACAGTAAAACCAGCATGATCCTTTATAATATTATATTTTTCAAATTGATTTTGTTTAAGCATGTTTGACCTCGCTTGATTGTAATATATAACAAGTATTATAACAAGAATAAGAGGGGTTTAATAGACGAATATTTGGATTCCGTAATATGATGAGAGAATAAAATTAAGATAAGTGAGGTAAAACAGATGGAAAATCTGACGAGAGAACAGGAAATTTTAAATAAAATAATTACAGAATTTGAAGCTTTGGCGAGTATACCGCGAAAATCTGGACATGAAAAAAAAGTTAGCGATTATTTATTGGAGAAGGCAAAAAAACTTAATTTAAAAGTCGTTCAAGATGAAGTAAATAATATTATTATTGATAAACCAGCGACGGCTGGTTATGAAGACATTCCAGTAACAATTTTACAATGTCATATGGATATGGTTTGTGTCTCAATTGAAGGGAAGCAATATAATCCGATTACAGATTCAATTCGAGTGATAAATGATGGTAAGTGCTTAAGCGCTGAAGGGACAAGCCTTGGTGCAGATGATGGAATTGGTGTGGCAGTAGCGATGTATATTTTACAGGACAAAGATATTGCGCATGGACCACTTCGTGTCATTATCACAGTAGATGAAGAAAATGGGATGACAGGCGCTAAAGCATTAGATAAAAAATATTTAAATGCTGGTTATCTAATAAATTGTGATTCTGAAGATGTTGATATTGTTACGATTAGTAGTGCGGGGAGTATTAATGTAGATTTAAAACGTACACCAAGTTGGCATGAACCTAAAAATACCGCCGCTTATAAATTTTCTGTAAGAGGTTTATTAGGTGGACATTCTGGTATGGAAATTAATAAGGGGCGTGCCAATGCGCTTCGGATCTTGGCACTTGCAATTCATACAATGGAAGAGGCAGAAATTAATTTTGAATTGGCTGATTTTCATGGCGGAACGGCAAGAAATGCAATTCCTGCTGATGCATATAGTACAATCATCATTAAAGATCTAGATATTTATAAGATGAATAATGTGGTTGCGAAAATGAATGCTTACATCAATACGACATTTGGTCAAGTAGAAAAAGGATATTATTTAGAATTTATGCCAACTTCAATGCCAGAAACTGTGCTATCCGAGTCAGATTGTAGAGCACTCATTGATTTTGTCTGTTTTGTAAAAAATGATGTGCTTGCAATGTCAAAAGAAGTTAATGGATTGGTAGAAACATCTTCAAATTTAGGTGTGGTTAGAATTAAGAAAGAAGAGATGAAACTGACTGTATATCCGCGTAGTTCAGTAGACGAGCAACTTGATGATTTTCAGCAGGAGCTTGAAACATTGGCAAAACGTTATAGCTTTGAAATAGAGTTCTCTGGTAAAGCTCCAGGATGGCCAGTAAATGTTCAAAGTAAATTAGCGCCTCTTATAAAACAAATTTTTGAAGAACAGAATAAAAAACCAATGCAAGCGGAGTCTATTCATGCAGGTCTTGAATGCAGTTGGTTTTATGAAAAAAACCCTCAATTGGATATAATCTCAATTGGACCTACTGTTACAGGCGTGCATAGTTATCATGAAAGGTTGCATTTAGATACTGTTGTACCGCATGTTCATTTAATCATAGAGACATTAAAACAACTGAGAAATTTTAGTAACTAAAAAAGGAACTGGGTGCAAAGTTTTGCATCCAGTTCCTTTTTACTACCATTTTAATTTAGAAAGAACATCGTCTAAAGAATTCAACATGGTATCAACATTTTGTTTTGTTATAATGAGTGGTGGCTGAAAGGCAAGAACGTTTCTATCAATGCCATTTTTACCGATGACGAAACCACGATTTTTCATTTCTTCAATGATAAAGTCTACTTCTTTACCTGCAGGTGTTTTATCGGAATGAACGATTTCTGCACCAAGCATTAAACCTAATCCTCTAATATCGCCGATACATGGATATTTTTCCTGTAATGTGGTTAAGCCAGCTCTCAATTGCGCTCCACGTTCTAACGCTTTTTGCGCTAGTTCGTTTTCTTGCATGTAGCTTAGTGTTGCAAGTGCAGCGGTAGAAGATACCGGATTGCCGCCAAGCGTTGAAGCTCCCGGACGTGTATAAGTATCAGCAATTTTTGCCGTTGCAATAAACGCGCTAATTGGCGTACCATTACCGAGTGCTTTTGCTACAGTCATGATATCTGGTACAACATCAAAGTTTTCAATAGCGAACATTTTTCCTGTTCGGCAAAAACCTGTTTGTACTTCATCAATTACCAATAGAATATCGTATTGGTTCAGAATTTCTTTTACACGTTTGAAATATCCTTTTGGTGGTGTAACAATACCTGCATTACCTTGAATTGGTTCAGCAAACAATGCAGCAACTTTGCCGGATGTATTTGTTTTAATCACATCTTCAATGGCATTCGCGCAAGCCAGATCGCATGTAGGATATTTTTTATCAAGTGGACAACGATAGCAATATGGGTTTGGTGCGAAACTGACGCCGCCGACAGGATTTGGATCAGTGCGCCACATACTTATACCAGTCATGCTCATTGTTAATTTCGTACGTCCATGTAATCCGTTTCTCAAACAAATCAATTCACTGTTACCAGTATAAATTGAAGCGAGCAGTGCAGCACCTTCATTTGCCTCAGTACCTGTAGAACAGAAAAAAGACTTTTGCAGGTCACCGGGCGTGATTTTTGCTAATTCTTCTGCTAAGTTAACAAAGTTCTCGGTTAAATAAGTATTGCAAACATGTTGTAGCGTTGTTACCTGTTGGCATATTTTATCTGTAATTTCCGGATTACAATGCCCACAATTGATAACAGAAACACCCGCAAAAAAATCTAGGTATTCTTTACCGGTAGAGTCGTATAAATATTGCATAGAAGCACGTGTAATCTGCATAGGTTCTTGATAGAAATGCCCAAGGCAAGGCATGATATATGATTTTTTCTTCTCAAGAATTTTTTCTGGTCCAATATAACTTTTCATAGTATTTTTAGCTCCTTTTTATCTGGAAATACGATAACGGAAGGCACCTACACCAAGTGCACGGGGACTAGATTGAGCAAGTTTTTCCGTGCGAATTTTATCGTAATGATAGTTTTGACCATCATTTATTATCATATTGAGTTCTTCACGGTAAGTTTTTGTTACAATTCCGACAAGTTCTGATGTATAGTGCTGTGCTTCAATACGATAAGAAGCTGCACCTATTAATTTTGAAATATATGGTAACAAACACAGGTCTTTGGCGAATAAAATATGATTTCGTCCATATTGGTCAATTCTGATTGGATGAATTTCACCTGCAGTATCTAAAAGTGCAAAATGTTTATCGCACAGCGTTGGATTTTCAAGATGGTTATAACCTAAACTCATAGCAGGAATATTGTGGTCAGCTAACATAGATTCTGTAGCTCCATGGACGATCAGCTCGATGGGCAGGAAACTTTTAGTAAGCAATTCTTTTATTTGTTCAAAAGTAGCTTCTAAAGAGGTTGTAGCCATTGTGGCGCCGTTATCTTTTAAAAATTTTGCAGCTAAATGATTGAATGTATTAAAAGAAAAATCAGTTTGCAATGGTATCGTAGTTATTTGTTTTGCAAGATTAAAACTACCTAGATTGCTAACCATAATGCCAGCTGGTTTGATGATATTGAGTGCAGTAAATAGTTGTTCAAGTTCGCCGCATTCACGTTCCATTGTTGCTCTTGGCGTTGTCACTACAACTTTTGTATCATATTTTTCGGCTGATATAATAGCTTCACGAATAGCTTCAATTGTCCAAGGTTTATTTGGTCTAAATGTTTCGCCGCCAACATAAACAACATCCGCACCGTTTTGACAAGCACTGATTAGCCCTTTCATATCGGCTACACGTACGGATAGATTTGGTTTATAATTGTCCGAGATAGCAAGGGGAGCATTGTCGTTTTTTATAGTCACAAGAGAGTGGACACTGGCTTCTTTTACTGCTTGGCTGAAGAAGCGAGGTTCACGTTCTCCTGTAAATCCAATGGCAGACGAATCAGGCTTGCCTAGTGCAAAACAAGTAGAGAAATCACGGGAACGATTTTCATATAAATCACTCCAGTCTTCTTCATTGGTAACATATCCTGTAGGATCAGCAATATAGCTGTCAATTGCTTTACGATATGTTTTCACGATACGTTCCACAAAAGCGGCAGTCCGCATACGACCTTCAATTTTGAAAGAGTGTACGCCAGCTTGAATCAATTCAGGAATGTTTCGATACATACACATATCCTTTAATGCTAATTTATAAGGGCCTGGGCCGTTCTCATCAAGTATTTCCTTGGTATTTTCATCAATTAGCTTAAACGCCCAACGGCATGGTTTTAAACAACGGCCGCGATTGCCGCTTTGTCCAAATAAAATTCCTGAATGATAGCACTGACCACTCTGGGATATACACATGTCACCGTGCATGAAATATTCAACTTCTATGCCTGTACGTTCTTTAAAGAGACTGAGTTGAGATAAAGTCATTTCACGACCTACGACAATTCTGGTAATGCCATATTCTTTTAGCTTATTGATCGCATGTTCATTATGTGTATTCATCATAACTGATGTGTGAAGTGGAATGCTGATATTTAATTCCTTTACCAATTCGAGTACGGCTAAATCTTGTACTAATAGAGCATCTGGTTGAATCGTTTCCAAATAAAGTAAATATTCGCGCATGGGTTCAATTTCATGATCGCTCAATAAATTGTTGATTGTGATATAAAGTTTTACACCATGTGCATGTGCATATTCAATTGCTTTTTTTAATTTTTCATCGTCAAAATTTGTGTCTGTACGGTGCATACGCATATTAAAGCGTTTTCCGCCTAGATATATAGCATCAGCACCAGCCCGGATGGCTGCTTCTAACACTTCCCAAGTACCGGCAGGTGCGAGAAGTTCGACTGATTTACGGGTTAACAACATGAGGTCATCTCCTTATGAATATAGTAAATAAAATAATTATTGGTAAATTTCTTTTGCCTTGTTACGTATTTCATCGGGAATCTCGATGCCTAAATTATCTGCGACAAAGGCATTAATTAAAATTTCCGGTGTTTTTGTTATACCAACGGGAATATGGCGGATTTTCCTGCCGTCAACTAAGATTTCCTTTGCTTGTTTTGCACATGCTTTGCCAAGCAGACTATGATTTGCGACAAGGGCACCTAAAGAACCAGCAACTACATTTGGTGCGTGTGATGCAATAATTGGTATATTTACTGCATCTGTATAGTATGCAATGCTTGCAAAGTTTTCTTCAACGATTTTGCCTATTGGTAAAAATAATGCATCAAGGTCTGGAGAAAGTGTTTCTTCTAATAACGAGAGATCTTCTCGCGAAGAGATTGTAATTTCTTCAAGGTTAAATTTTCCGTTACTTGCTAGACGAAAATTCTTTGCCTCTATTAAAGAGTTTGGGTCCTCTGTATGATATAACATACCTAATTTTTTTGCATTTGGTAAGAGTTTTTGTATAAAAGATATTTTATCTATCGCATTTACCATTCCGCTCATTCCGGATAAATTTCCTCCTGGAGCATCGAAACTAGCAACTAGTTTTGCACTGACTGGATCAAAAACAGGGGTAAATAATACAGGAATATTACCCGGTATACTTCCAGCGGCAGAGGCTGCTGGAGTAGAGCAAGCAAAAATTAGATCAACATTTAAATCAGCTAATTGATGTGCAAGCTTTGGTAGCTCATTTACGTTGCCATCTGCATTCAAATAATGAAATTTCGCTTCAATAGATAATTCTTTTAAACCTTCTTTGAAACCATGAACGGCATCATCGAGATTTTGTGTTAATTGTAAAATGCCTATATGAAACAAATACATACACCTCGTTTATATAATTTTAACTTATAAATCTTCAACAAAGTTATAAAAAATACCTGCAAAATTTGACGACAATATTGAAAACATATTGAATTTTGTTCGTATATAAGGCATGATAATGAAGGGATAAATTAGAAATTGAGAAAGAAAATTTTTAAAGGATTTAAATTGTATTTCGTCGAACATTGCTAATTACATTATTTCGGTGTAAAAATAAAGGATTTTATAAAGAAATAAGACTTTAGTTTGATCGTGTTTTAATACAGAGAAAGGTAATATAGAGTATGAACAATAAAGAATTTGTCCATCTTCATGTACATACAGAGTATAGTTTGTTAGATGGTGCAAGTCGTATTGACGACTTGATTGAAAAGGCAAAAAAACTCAATATGCCAGCGATAGCCATTACAGATCATGGTTCAATGTATGGTGTTATTGATTTTTATAAAGCAGCAAAAAAAAATGGGGTTAAACCAATTATTGGCTGTGAAGTATATATTGCGCCGAAATCACGTTTTGATCGAATGTCAATTCGTGGTGAAACATATTATCATTTGATTTTACTTGCAGAAAATCAAACAGGATATCAAAATTTAATAAAAATGGTTTCTTTGGGCTATAGTGAGGGATTCTATTATAAACCGCGTATAGATAAAGAATTGCTCCGTGAATATAGTGAGGGAATCATTTGTTTAAGTGCTTGTATTGCGGGTGATATCCCTTCCGCAATTATTCGTGGTGAGCATGAACATGCGGATGAGCTAGTACAGGAGTATCTTGATATTTTTGGGAAAGATCATTTTTTTATTGAAATACAAGATCATGGTATCCCAGAAGAAAAAACTGCGAATCAAGGATTAATTGCATTAGCTCGAAAATATGATGTCGGACTAGTAGCGACAAATGACTTGCATTATATCAATCAAAGTGACCATGAATTTCATGATGTACTGCTATGTATTCAAATGGGGAAAACGGTTGACGAAGAAAATCGTATGAAATTTCCTAATGATCAATTTTATTTGAAAAGTGCAGAGGAAATGGAAACCCTATTTTCTTCTTATCAAGAAGCTTTGGATAATACTTTGAAAATTGCTGAACGGTGTAATGTAGAATTTACCTTTGGACAATTGCATTTGCCTGTTTTTCCTGTTCCGGAGGGAATTACAGATGTTGCATATCTCAGACAACTGTGTGAAGAACAGCTGCCTTTAAGGTATAAAAAAATTACAGAAGAAATTCGTGAACGATTAGAGTATGAATTATCGATCATTCATACAATGGGATATGAGAGTTATTTCCTGATTGTATGGGATTTTATTAATTATGCAAGAAAAAATAATATTGCAGTAGGGCCTGGACGTGGATCAGCAGCTGGAAGTATTGTAGCCTACTTACTTGCAATCACAAATATTGATCCATTGAAATATAATTTACTATTTGAACGTTTCTTAAATCCAGAACGGGTAACTATGCCAGATATTGATATTGATTTCTGTTATGTTAAAAGAGAAAAGGTTATCGACTATGTTGTAAATCGGTATGGAGAAGACCACGTGGCGCAAATTATTACCTTTGGTACGATGGCTGCAAAAGGTGCGATTCGCGATGTTGGACGAGCGCTTAACATGACTTATGGTGATGTGGACCGTGTAGCAAAAATGATTCCAAATGAATTAGGCATTACGTTAACAAAAGCTTTGAAAAACAATCAAGAGTTACAACAGGCTTATAATGAAGAGTCTGCCGTCAAAAAACTAATAGATTTAGCAATGCAAGTTGAAGGGTTGCCTCGTCACGCATCGACGCATGCGGCAGGGGTTGTAATTGCGCGCAATCCGCTTACAAGTTATGTACCGGTTCAGACTTCTTCTGATGGATTTGCGGTAACGCAATTTGATAAAGATCGTGTAGAAGAATTAGGCTTATTGAAAATGGATTTTTTAGGGTTGCGTACACTTACTGTAATCAGTGATGCAATAGAATTAATAAAGGAAAATCGCCATTTCACAGTTGATATAGAAGCGATTGATTTGGAAGACAAGAAAACAGCAGAGATGTTATCTTCTGGTGACACTGGCGGTGTATTTCAAATGGAATCCTCTGGAATGACAAATCTAGTAAAAGATTTAAAACCAGAAGGGTTTGCTGATATTATCCCGCTAGTGGCGCTTTATCGGCCCGGACCGTTAGGAAGTGGAATGGTAACTGATTTTATCAATGGACGACATGGAAGAAAAACGGTGACTTATTTACATCCATTATTAGAACCGATTTTAAAAGAAACCTTTGGTGTGATACTGTATCAGGAGCAAGTTATGCAAATTGTCCAAGTTTTAGCAGGTTTTACACTTGGACAGGCTGATTTGCTTCGTCGAGCTATGGGCAAGAAGAAGCATTCGATTCTAGAGGCACAAAAGGAGAACTTTTTAAATGGCGCTAAGAAAAACGGAATAGATCCAAATTTGGCAAAAGAGATCTTCGATTTAATGGCACATTTTGCTGATTATGGTTTTAACAAATCACATAGTGCAGCATATGCTCTCGTTGCTTATCAAACAGCATATTTAAAGGCGCATTATCCACAAGAATTTATGGCGGCAATGCTATCGAGTGTTATGGCAACAAACGATAAAATTGGTCATTATACAGAAGAATGCCGACATATGGGAATCGCTGTTTTACCACCCGATATCAATGCAAGTAAAGCTTCTTTTACAGTAGACCATGATGTAATACGTTTTGGTCTTGCAGCGGTAAAAAATGTGGGTGATAATGCAATTGCAAATATTGTTAAGGCACGTGAAAAGGATGGAGAATTCACTTCGATTGTTGATTTTTGTACTAAAATTGATATGCGCGTTGTAAATAAACGTGTGATTGAGAGTTTAATTAAATGCGGCGCTTTTGATTCACTTGGAGCAAAGCGTTCTCAATTGATGGCTGTTCTTGAACGAGCAGTCGAAACTGCTGCTAGTAAACAAAGAGATCGTGCAAATGGGCAAATCGGTCTATTTGGCACGGAAACAATGGAAGATGTAGATGATCTTGTTATGCCGGATATAGAAGAACTACCCAAAGAGCAAATTCTAGCATTTGAAAAAGAAATGACAGGTTTTTATATTACAGGGCATCCGTTGGATAAATATCGCAAGCAGATACAAAATTTTATATCAATTGAACAAATTGTATCAGGTGAACTTGGCGATCATAAACTTGTTAAGTTTTTGGGAATCATTGTTACGGCAAAAAGGATAACAACGAAAAAAGGGGATACAATGTGCTTTCTAGAAGTAGAAGATTTCACAAATAAAGTTGAAGTAATTGTTTTCCCAAAAGTTTTTTATCAATCAATGAAAGCTTTAGTGCCCGATATGTCAGTCGTTGTTAGCGGACGCATGAATGTAACCGATGAGGGCGTTAAAATCTTAGCCGATCAGGTTTGTTTAATTGAGGAATATCAACCAGAAATAAGAATTAAAATTCAAAGAGAGCAGGAAAATGCAGACGTGTTTGACCTGTTGAAACAAATATTTTTTGAGCATAAAGGAGAAAGCACAGTTTTTTTGCAGTTGCTTGGCAGTAATAAATTAATAAAGACAGAAAATAAATTTTGGATTTCACCAACAGAAACAGTGATCAATAAAATTGAAAATCTTTTAGGAAAAGGTTCGGTACAGGTAAAATGAAAAATTAAAATGTATAATATGTCGTATTTTGTATAATCTATAATAGATAAAATATTTATATTGAGATTAAGCAGGAATCGTTCATTCGATGGAGAAAGCAACAATAACGCAAAACGTAAACATGCAAACTAAAAAATACTTGGAGGAGAAGTTTTATGTGGACGTCTATATATATTGCAAACAATAAAAAACAAGCAGAGAATTTAAAACAATTATTAAGTGATGAAGGTATTCTTGCTAATATTCGTCCAGTAGGGCTTGCAGCTACAACCGGCGATGGAATGTATGAGATTCAAGTATTGGAGTCGGAAGTTGATGAAGCACAAACGATTATTTGTCAAGGTGTTACTAAATAGTTAAATAAAAGGAGGTATCTATGCTCCAGGGAATAGGGCTCTTGAAACAATGTTTTTCAATGCGAGTTTTTGACTGGCAGTATAAATACTTGAGTTGGCAATTAAATCAATGCATTAGACAGAATAAAATGAGTTCAAAAAAAATAGCAGGATTGATGCGAAAAATATATTCCTTTCTTTATCTTGCTATGCTTCGGAAAGATGAAGTTATCGCATATAAAATGGTAGACTTATTGAAACTTGCTTATGGCGAGAGTATTTTTCGTAAGGACGAGCCAATTAGGCTGATGAATTTATGTATTGCTTCGATGAATGAAAAGCAATTTGCTATAACAGGCTACATATTGGATGTCTATAAACCGCTTATGAAAAATTTAGTTGGCGAAAAAAATAAAGAAATTTTAGAACAACTTATTGTTGTTGGTAATATTGCGAAAAAGATGGATAATCCTTATATTTTTATTAAAGTTGCAAATTGTATTTTTGAGGGTGTTAAAAAGATTGAATGCAGACAGCCTGAATACGCGCTTGCAATACTTGAAGCAATAAGAAGTATAGGGTTAATTGCGATAAAAAGCCATGATCATGCATTGTTTAAAGAAACAACTGAAGTTTTGGGTTCATTAGAGTTTGGTGATACGAGTGAAGTGGATAAGAAATTTGTTTTATTACTAACCAGTTGGATATACCAAATTGTAAAAAATGATGATGTAGAATTATTTCTTTTATTTAAAAAAATGTGTATTTGTTTGTTAGAGCAAGATATTTTTATTCAAATGGTCTTAGTTGACTTCGTTAAAGAATGTGCGAATTTTGCGGGAATGATTGCCGCAAACACTCGGCTAAAATGTGGAATGCTATTGTCCTCGCTTTTATTAGAGATAACGCAGAATCGAGATATACAGACAATACAGAGCGCAGTACACGTTACAAGCAATATTGCGAAAATGGCGATTGATTTACATGGAGTTAAGTTAGGTTTTCCTTTACTGTTTCCTTTATTAGAAAAGGGCAGAGCTCTATTGAATGGTGAATTAAAGTTTGTCAATTACAGTGATGAATTACAGAAACAAAATTTATTTGTTTTGATTAAGAATTTCGTTCTATTATTAGATTTACTTACGAATAGAAATAAAAGAAAAATTATTGATTTATTAGTACAAATCAATGTAATTTGGCTTACCTATTTTAAAAGGGAAAAAAATAGACGATCTGTAAATCAATATTGTCAGCTTGTTCTTAAATATCTACTTGATACTCGTCAGAACTATAGAAAACATTTATGTGATGCAAGCAGTGCCTTAGTCGAGAATGATTTGTTTACGGAAAATGAAAAAAAACGCTTAGGATTATTAAAATAATCTAAGCGTTTTTTCATTATTTTTGTTTTGGAGATATACCAATTAATAAAAGATTCATCAACGGAACTCTGTTCCCAAGATTTCTGGCTAATTTTGCAGCAAAAATACTGAGAAAAACTACTGCACAATAAAATGCAATTGTGATTGGTGCAGTCATTAAATGTCCTGTATAAGAGACAAATTGGTATAAGTAGTGAATAGCCAAAGGATGAAATAGATAAGCAAAATAAGAATGTTTCCCAAACGTAGATAGTAAAGTTTCTAAAGCAGTTGGTATTTTCGAAAACGTAAATAAATAAAAAAAGAAAATTGTTGCACCGATTGTATAAAAAATTCCGGCAGGACTAAGTTGATGTGCCATATTAATTGCACCTTCTGGCGTATATTGTTTGCAATAAATTAAATAATAATAGTAACTTAATAATGAAAACAAACTAATAGCAAAGAAAGTTTTAATTGATAAAGAATGTTTCTGCATGCTTCTATAGAATGTATCATAATGTAAAGCGCAGTATCCGCCGAAAATGAAGATAAATATATAATGAAGCACCCAATAATTTAAACGATATTCGATCAATAAATTTAACAAATTTGAATTCAAATTTGCTGTTAATACAAAACTGGAATAATAATCAAAAATAATTTGTAAAATTAATAATATGGATAATTTTAATATGGTCATATTTTTTATAAGCCAAATCCATAAAGGCATCAAAGCATAAAACCATAATAAGATAACAAGAAAATATAGTTGATAAGAAGACAGACCGAAAAACAGGTTTCGTATCAGTGTAGGGATAGACCAAAAAGAATAATCTCCATAAGTAAATGTGTAATGGGCAATATAAATGAAAGACCAAGATAAGTAAGGAATGAGCACAGATTTGAAGCGTCGTTTCATAAATTGTATGTAATGAAATTTTTCCTGTAAATTTAGATTGTACAATAAGCCAAATGCTGATATAAAGAAAAAGATTGGTACACTAAATCTTGTGAAGATTTCAAAGAAAGCAACCAGATGAATATTGCTAAACGGATTGCTTAAATATTGTGAACCGGTGTGTATTCCAATAACGCCTAGCATAGATATGCCACGAATGTATTCAATGGCTTTAATTCGTTTTTTCGTCATGATGAACTCCTATTTTATAGCTATATGCTAATTCGTGATTTATTTATTATAAAATGCAATTAGAAATAAGTAAATAAACTTTTCAATAAACGACAAAAAGTGTTAAAATAATATAAGATAGAGAAGTTGGGAGGACATTATTATGCAAAACATTACGATACAGTTGCTTGCAGTTTTTATTTTAAGTGGGCTATTAAAAATCATAGTTCATATGATTTTTGGCGATGGAACATTTGCATTAGTCAGTGGCATTTTAATAGATATTATAGTTTTAGGAATTATTTATATTTTAATGAAAAATTATAGATTTTTAAATATACGTAAAATGATGTTATTTATTAGCGGAATTACATTAATTTCGGTTTTGGTTGACATGGGAATTTTACGTGGCGATATTGGGAATTTGATCATTTTAGCAGTTTTGGGATGGGTGATGTTTGGGAAAAATGGTTTTTTCGGGGGTGGAGGTAGTTCGAGAAGAATACGTTAAATCCAATAAAAAAAGCTGCTTTTAAGCAGCTTTTTTTATTGGATTTCAAATACTACATCAACATCAGCGGTTGCGTTAATGTTTCCGGGATTTATTGGAGTCGTAGCACTGAGACTGTCCTTTAACATCAATCTTGAAAAATTGTGACTGCCTACAGACGTGCTTGTTTCGGTTGCCGACAAAACGTTAACGATTCGCTTGTCCAAGGCTTTGGAAATGATTTCTGCCTTTGCTCTGGCATCTTGAACAGCACCTTGCAAAGCTTGCTGCTTAATTCGTTTGTCATTTTTTATTGTGAAATCAATTGAATTAATCGTATTCGCACCGGATTGAATGCTTGCATCAATGAGAGCTCCTATTTTAGCAATATCGTCAATTGTAACGGAGATTGTATTATTTACTTGATAAGCAACGATTTCTGTAGTTTTATTATTGTCGTTGTTATATGTAGGATAAAAAGTATAACGCGTAGTGACAATTTTATCTTCTTCAATTCCCAGATCGATTAACTTAGCTCTAATATTTGTGGCAATTACGGCATTCTGCTGTTCTGCAATATTTGCAGTTCTTGCAGAGTTCGTAATGCCGATATCAATGGTTGCTTGATCTGGAGTAGCGGTTACTATAGAATTTCCGTGGACTGTGATTGTACTGGCTGAAGAAGACTCGTTGTTTGCATAACTTATTGGAATAACTGTAAACATACAAATTAGGAAAACTAAAACTTTTATTAATTTCATGGAAAAAACTCCTTTAATTTTAATTTGTTTTTGGTAAAGTTTGCATCATTAAATAACTGTTTTCCTTTAGCCATAGTTGGTGATCAATATAATTAGGGCAGTGTGTTTTTACCAATAGCCAAAAATCTTTAGAATGATTTAGAAACACACGGTGTGATAATTCATGGATAACGAGGTAATCCATGGTTTCTTCTGGAGCCATGATAATACGCCAATTATAGTTTATATTACCGAGTGAAGAACAGCTGCCCCAACGTGTTTTTTGATCTTTGATTGTAATACGATGAATGGTTACCCTTAACTTTTTGCCCCAAAAAGTTGTTTTTTCTTTAAGTACTATAGATGCTTGCTTTAAATACCATTTTCGTAAAAGTGTATCAATGGAAACCGGATGACTTTCATATAAATTTACCAGTAACTGATTTAAATTTACCCGAACAGAAGGTTTTCGTAAACTAAATGTTAAATTTAAGGTAAGCAGGTTGCCCTTAAACAATAATTTTGTGCCATTTACCAAATCCGTTCGTGAATTTTCTTTATTGTTATTCGGAAATTCGAAACAGGTATTTTGTTTTACGATCCAGTTTGCTTTTTCTTGAAGAAAATAAGGAATTTCTTCTGCTGAGATATTTTTTGGTGCTTTGACTTGTAAGGTATTTTTCGCAATCATTTTTATTTGTAAAGTTTTGCGGTTCTGATGTTCAATCGTATAGGAATAGATTTGATTGGCTAAAGAAATAAACAGCATTAATTTATTACCTCAAAACATAATAGACTCTATTTGTATAATATAAGATTGTAACTCTATTTGTAAAGTGGAAAATGTAGTTTGTCTATAGTCAGAAGGTATTTTTACTTTATAAAAAATCAAAAGCATGCTAAAATTTAATACAAGATAAGAGGTTTTTATCTAAAGCGATTTAATGTAAAGGAGAGACTTTAAATGCTTGCACTTAATTTTCAATCAGAAAAACATGAAAAATTATTACTTGCTAGACAAAAAAATTGTACTGTTAGACTAGGGGACGTACGTGAGTATTATCCGGAAAATTCAATTGTGTGGATTACAACAGGTGTAAAATTTGAGCCTAAACGTAAATTGTTTACAGCGTTTATTGATAAAACTCAAGTAAAAACAATGGCTGATTTGACATCAAATGATTTAGGGCATCAAAATCCTGATATTAAAACGCGAGATGAGCTAATCGCCGATTTCGAGAGGATTTATAAAAAAAGAATTACTTTAGAAGATACGGTTACTGTAATTTATTTTTCAGAAGTAACTGAATAATAGCATGAGTTCATGCAAAGGGAGGGACGGAGCTTACCGTTCTTTTTCTTTTATTTAGGAAGAAATATTTGTAATATAAAATCAAGCTTGCTATAATTTAATGGTAAAATAATACAAATTAACTTTGTCCATAGGATAATAAAAAACGTTGTACTAATATTTCATTTTGAATATTTTAAGTAAATACTTAAATAAAAGGTCTTCTTTAAAGGTGAAAACAGTATCTTTGATAGAGTACTATTTTACTTAAACGAAAGAAGGGAAAAGAATGAAATTAATTGATATCTCTGCTTGGCAAGACCATGTTGACTGGAATGCCGTATGTAAAGAAGGGATAAAAGGTGTTATTGTTAAGCTTGGTGAAGCTGGCAACTTGGATAAGAAGTTTATTGAACATGTACGCAATGCAGCTGCACATAGACTAAAATATGGTGTGTATTTTTATGCGCATGCGCAGTCTATCGACGAAGCAGTTAAAGAAGCTGAATGGGTTGATACGCAGATAAAAAAACACTTAGATGGGAAAAATCCCGAACTTGGAATTTGGTATGATGCGGAAGAGAAGAAGATGTTAAAAGGTGATGTGACAGCCAGTTGTAGTGCATTTGTTAGTACACTCAATGCAATAGGCTATGTTTATGTGGGAATTTATAGTTCCTATAGTTGGTTCAAGGATGTTATTAATATGGATCAATTAGCTGATTATGTTCCCTATTGGGTAGCGCAATATAATTATTGCAATGATTTAATTTTGGAGAAACCAAATAAAAGGATCCGGATTTGGCAATTTACAGATCACTATTCAGATGATTTGCCCTATGATGGTGATATTTATTATGAATGAATAATAGAAAAATTTTAGGTGATTTTGTGTAGTTTCAAATTTTTAATTAGATAAAGTCAGTCGATAAAGCGTGTGTTAAACACACGCAGTTTTTTATTTATCAGATAAGTCGTCATGTTTTTTTATTAATTCATCTGGTAGTTTGGTAAAAGGGCTATGAAAGATAAGTTCGCCGCGCTTGTCTATGTAGCTTAAATGTTTGATATAAAAATTAGCTATAGAGCCTGTGATCAAGGCGGAAATTAGAGTTCCTTCACGAATTCCAAGAATCTCATTAAAGTAAAGTAATGAGAATAGAATAGCAATAAGAACCAAACTCATATCAAACATAGTTTTTGTACGACCAAAATTAAATTTCCAGCGTGTAACAATTGCAGTTACAATTCCTTCTGCAGGTAACACAATAACATGAGCAATAACTTCTAATGCGACACCTAAAGCAAGGCTGCACGAGCCTAAAAGTGTTATACAAAGTTTACTGATATATGATCCAAGAGGTACAAAGTTAAGTAGAAACATTGTAAGGTCAATGAAAAGGCTGAAAATTACGGTCATTGGAATTTGTAAGAACTGAATATATTGAAACTGTCGTTGTAAAATTAAAATTTGTCCAAGTAGAAATAGCATGTTGACGCTAAATACAAAAATACCTAGAGAAATTGAATACTGCAGGCTGAAAATATAAGGTATACTGGATATCGGTGATGTACCAATCATACTTTTAACACCACAAGAGATTCCGAATGCAACGAAGAATAGACCGCAAATAAATAAAAAATAACGTTTGATTATGGTCACAAAAGGGCCTCCTTTAGAAAGTAGATGTAAAAATATCAACAAAAGCGGGGCGGAAGAATAAATTTACGCTTTTTAATAAAATATCAAAAGATATCTGACAGCTTAGAAATAAGCTGTTATTTTTATATAAATAGCCGATATTTATGCAGAGTCTGAGTGAGCGGGACCAAGGCTGTCAAATAGGCTGTCAGAATGCACTTGACGGAAAAACAAAAAAACCTTCGCAAACCTGCGAAGGCTAGTAATTTCAATGGTGCCGAAGGCCGGACTCGAACCGGCACGTATGGGAATACGCTTGATTTTGAGTCAAGTGCGTCTGCCAATTCCGCCACTTCGGCATTGAGTGAAAGTGTATGTCCTCTCACTGACATGTAATATCATAACATCATGAAAATGTTATGTCAAGAAAAAATATAAAGTTTTTCCTTAATCCATGACAAAAATGAAATAAAACTAAAAAAACATTTTAAAATTTATAAAACATAGGCAGTCTAATTGTAATAGTTTATACATTTTTTATATGCTTTTACATATAATGTAAAAACATATAAAAAATGTATAATTGTTTTAAGAAAAGTGATGCTTTTTTTGTTGTTATGTGAGGATTTTTGTTTGATGAATTTTAAGAAAAAATTTCGTTAGCTTATAAGTTTCAGCTTAATTTGAATTTTGTCGATATTTATTGGTTTTTTAAGCGGTTTATGTCGGTTTTTTACGATATTTTTTAAGCTCTTTTTTGCAGGAAATACAATTATTTACAAGAATTTTACCTATATTAAGAAAATTAAAGAAGAGGTGTGAAAAATGTATAAAGCAGTGGATTCACAGTTAATGGTAGTACAAGATAAAGAATATAAAAAATATTTTGAAGCTACAAATACAGGTGTAATTTACTTGGACCGAGAAAAAAGAATAAAAAACGTGAACTCCGAAGTGCAACGAATTTTTGCACTTCATCGTGAAGGGCTTATTGGACAAAAAGCAGAAGTGGTTTTCTGTAATTTTGGTAAAAATTTTTTAAAAATATTTTCTTTAGGAGATGAAGAAGAAGTATATAGTACTACTAGTAAGGTAAAAATAAATGGGCAATATGTTTATTTACATATCAATATTTTAAAAATTATTGATAGTTTAGGGCTCGTGACGGGAAACATCATTATTTTACAGGATGTCTCCGCTGTTCATGCAACACTAAAACAAATCCAAACAACAAAAATGTTAATGTCATTAGGAGAACTTGCAGCTGGTGTTGCACATCATGTTAGGACACCTCTAACAACAATCAGTGGGTATTTACAGCTCATGTTAAATAGAGTAGAGAATGATAAGTATACAGTAAAACGAGAAGTTCTAGAAGGCTTATTAGGAGAGGTTTCCTACATAAATGATGTTGTAAAAGAATTAATTATGTTTGCAAAACCCGCAATTGTAAAAAAACCGGGTGTAGATATAAATAAAATTTTAAACGAAGCACTATTATTAACCTTTAATAATATAGGACAAGATGGAATTCATATTAATCGTCAGATTGTCAAAGGATTACCTTCGTTAATGGGAGATTCAAATTTACTCCAACAAGCATTGGTAAATATTTTGCAAAATGCTTTGGAAGCAATGGGAGAAAATGGAGTTTTAACAGTAAAGACCTGGCGTGATTATGAAATTAATATGATTGTAATTTCAATTACAGATAGTGGTGCGGGAATTGCGCCTGAGATTTTACCTAGGGTTTTTGAGCCTTTTTATACGTCGAAAATCGATCGCATGGGGTTAGGATTACCGATTGCTTATCGAATCATAACAGAACATGGAGGATTTATTAACTTATCTTTATCTGCCGAGGGGGCAACGGGAACAAAAGTAAATATTTATTTACCTTTATTTGAAGATGAATTAGAACGTTTATCAATTATGCAACAACAAATTCTTAATTTGCAATAAAGGTTATTTGGCATATTCGACGAACATCCTGCATAGTATTCTAAGGTGGATAAAGTGAAGCTGATCACATAGCAATTAGCTAAACTTGTAAAAATGGTTAGATTAGGGAAGGGATGTTTGTAGATGTTAAAGTTTTTAGTGTTATTTTTATCTAGCATAATTTTATATATGAGTAATACGAATGTTGCTCAAGCTGCTGAAAAATTAGACAATTTAAGTATAACAATCAATGTGCCAAGTCGGACTATGACTTTGTATTCAGGTGATCAAGCAATAAAAGAGTATAGTGTAGGAATTGGAAAATATGAAAACCAAACTCCTATAGGTGATTTTAAAATTCGTAGTAAAGAAATAAATCCTACTTGGATTAAACCTGTAAAAGATGGCGAAGAAAGCGTTACAATTGAATCAGGTCCAGAAAATCCACTTGGATATCGTTGGATGGAGTTTTTTGATCTTTATGGAATACATGGTACGAATAGCCCTGAAACAATTGGGAAATATGTATCAAATGGTTGTATTAGAATGCAAGAAAAAGATGTAGAAGAAGTTTATGATTTGGTTCCATTAGGAACACCAGTACATATTACATATGAGCGAATTGTAGTAAAAAAGCATTCCAACCAAATGGTTACACTTAGTATTTATCCAGATGAATACCAAAGGGAGTCAGTAAATATATGGACGATTAATCAGAAATTAAATCCATACGGTATGGCTGGTTTTCTTGATGCAGATATCATCTCTGGTTTAGATAAATCAATTGGTCAAACAATTGAGGTTGCGAAAACTTTTTCTGTTAATATTTCAGGGAAAATTATAAATGCTGTAGGAGTGAATTTTAAGGGAGTTAACTATTTGCCTGTTGTTCCGGTGGCTACAGAACGAAAAGTAGCGATTTCTTGGAATCCAGATGTACAATTATTAATGAGTCCATTTGGTACAGCTCCAGGTTATGTTAAAAATGATATATTGTATATCAATGCTGATTATGCCTATGCACTTTATGGAGTAAGCATTCGGTTTGATTCATCAATGAATACAATGTATATTGATAATTATTCATATTAAAATAGCACGGAATAAAAGAAAAGCAAAGCTAATTCTAAAATTAGTTTTGCTTTTCTTTTATTATTTTTAAGGCAAAAGAGGTATTTTAATAATTTTAGCTAATAATATTAAGGTTGTAGAAAAATATGAATTTAAGGAGACTTGTATGTTCAATAAATTTGTTGTAATAGATGGGAGTAGTTTATTATATCGTGCATTTTATGCCTTACCGCTTTTGACTACTGCAAATGGGCAATATACGAATGCGGTATACGGATTTGCAATGATGTTAGTAAAATTAATAGATGATTTAAAGCCAGATACGTTAGTGGTTGCGTTTGATAAAGGGAAAAAAACTTTTCGAAATGATTTATTTGCCGAATATAAAGGCACTCGAAAACCAACACCAACAGAATTGGTTGGACAGATTCCGCTAATTCACGAATTAGTTGAAGCATTTGGAATTAAATTAGTAGAAGAAGCTGGATACGAAGCTGATGATATTATTGGTACTTTGGCAACAAAAGCAGCTATGCAAGGAAATGAAGTTATTGTTGTTACAGGTGATCGTGATGCATTACAATTAATCGGAGATAATTTAAAAGTAATGTTAACGAAAAAAGGAATATCTGAGATGCAGCTTTTTGATACTGCAACTTTTAAAGAAAAATATGGGCTAGAGCCAATTCATTTAATCGATCTTAAAGGTTTAATGGGGGATAGCTCTGATAATATTCCGGGCGTTCCTGGAGTCGGTGAAAAGACGGCAACGAAACTATTATTGGAATACGGAACAATTGAAGATGTACTTGAAAATATAGAAAATATATCTGGAAAGAAACTGCAAGAAAAATTACATGAGAACAAAGAGCTTGCACTTTTATCTAAAAAATTAGCGACTATTATTCGTGATATGCCAATTGAATATAATGAGGAAGAATGCAAAATAACTCCGGATGTTTTAAAATTAAGGTCTTTTTGCATGAAATATGAGTTTAGAAGTGTTTTATCCAGATTAGATCAGTTATTTCCTGTTGATGATGGACTAGGGTTTGGAACTGTTATAGAAAATTTACCGCCAGAAACCATAGTAATACAAGATTATGAGAGTTTGGAAAAAGTAATTGAAGGTATAAAGAAAACAAGAAAGTTTATATTTTATCCTGTTTTTGATGGACAAATTCCTGATGTTACGATAAAAGCAATGGCAATTGCCAGTCAAGAAGATAAGATGGTTTATGTATCAAATACTGTTTATGGATGGGAAGCCTGTATTGATTTATTCTCCGATCCGACAATTGTCAAAATTACGCACGATTTTAAAAAAGTTTATCAGACGAAGATAAGGATTGATGGGATAATCTTTGATACTATGCTTGCTGCCTATCTGTTAAAGCCTACTGTCAATACTTATGATCTAAATGCTTTAATGGAACAATATTTAGATCAATATAATCATCCTGTGGCATTTGAGAAAGCTATGGATCAGGCATCCTGGTCTGCACTTTGTATTAATGATTTATATGAAGTATTACAAGAAAAACTAGCAGAAGCAGATTTGAAAAAATTATATGATGATATTGAAATTCCATTGCTGGAAGTCTTGGCTGTTATGGAAAACACCGGTATCATGGTAGATCGCAAAAAATTAGAAAGTATGTCTGAAGAAATCGCTGAGAAAATAACATATCTTTTAAGCGAGATTTATCATATTGCTGGCATTGAATTTAATGTAAATTCAACAAAACAACTCGGCGAGATTTTGTTTGATAAGCTTAATTTGCCGGTGATTAAGAAAACAAAACGTGGTTATTCTACAGATGCAGAAGTATTAGAAAAGTTGGTTGATGAGCATCCGATTATTACGAAGCTATTGGAATATCGGACTTTAACCAAATTGAAATCTACTTATTTAGATGGTTTACTCATATTAATTCATGAAACAAGCAATAGAATTCATACAAATTTTAATCAGATGGTAACCGCAACAGGAAGACTTAGCAGTTCAGAGCCTAACTTGCAGAACATACCTGTTCGAACTGAGGCCGGTAAACGCATTCGAGAGTTGTTTATTCCGGGGGAGGGATATCATTATTTGCTATCAGCCGATTATTCGCAAATAGAACTTCGTGTTCTTGCACATATGTCAGGTGATAAGAATTTTGTAGAGGCATTCAGCCATGAGCAAGATGTGCATACAAGAACTGCATCAGAAGTATTTGGTGTACCTATGGAACAAGTAACAAGCGAGCTTCGGAGTCGTGCTAAAGCTGTTAATTTTGGTATTGTTTATGGTATCAGTGACTATGGATTATCGAGGGATTTAAATGTAACACGAAAAGAAGCTGCGCAATATATTGAAAGTTATTTTGACAAATGTGCTGGAGTTAAAAACTTTATTGATCGAGTGGTAGAAGAAGCGCATCAAAAAGGGTATGTAACTACTTTATTTGGCAGACGGCGTTATCTACCTGATATCAACAGCAGCAATTACAATCAAAGATCTTTTGCTGAACGTACTGCGATGAATACACCAATCCAAGGTAGTGCTGCAGATATTATCAAAAAGGCAATGATTGATGTGTATCGTGAATTAAATAAAACGAATCTAAAAAGCCGTATCTTACTTCAAGTACATGATGAACTTCTTCTTGAAGTTTCAGAAGATGAAGTTGAAACCGTTACAAATATTGTAAAAAAAGCTATGCAAGAGGCTATTAAACTTACAGTTCCCTTGACTGTTGATGTAAATGTTGGCAAAAGTTGGGCGCAAGCAAAGTAGAAACATTGGAGGAACTATAAAATGCCAGAGATGCCAGAAGTAGAAATCATCAGACGTGGATTGGTTGATAAATTGAAACATAGGCAGATTACTGATATTGAGATGTTACTACCGAGATTAATCAAATGGCCATCTGCTACGAAATTTCAGGCAATGGTTATAGGTAGAACTATAATAGATATGTCGCGTAAAGGGAAATATCTGTTGATCCATTTAGATAATCACAATAATATTGTGATTCATTTGCGAATGACAGGTAGACTTTACTATATAACACAAGGTATGAAGCAGGATGTTTATACAAGATTAATATTTCATCTGGATAATGGAGATATGCTGCTTTACGCAGATACGAGAACGCTAGGGACTCTTTATGCTTTGGGGCCAGAAGAATCTTGGCGTATTTCAGGTCTCACAAATATGGGGCCTGAACCACTATCGAAAGAATTTACGATTGATTATTTAAAAACGGTGCTTGCAAATAGTCGTGGGAAAATAAAATCGTTTTTGTTAAATCAGAAATATATCGGAGGATTAGGCAATATATATGTAGATGAGTGCTTGTTGATTGCTAAGATTCATCCCGAGCGTAGTTGCAATCAAATTGCTTTAGAAGAAATAGAATGTCTCCATATAGCGATTAATAAAGTCATTGCCGATGGGATTAAAGATGGTGGAACTACATTTCGTGATTATCGCGATGGAAATGGAAATAAAGGGAATCATCAACAAAATTTATTAGCCTATGGCAGAACTGGTTTGCCTTGTTTTTTTTGTGGAACTGCAATTGAAAAAATTGAAGTTGGAGGAAGGGGAACACATTTTTGTCCTCAATGCCAGCATTAAAGGGGCAAGGAAAATGTATTTAATTGGTCTGACTGGCGGCATTGCAAGTGGGAAGAGTACTGTCAGTCAAATGCTTAAAAACTTAGGCGGGAAAATCATTGATGCAGATAAAATTGCTCGAGAGGTTGTAATGCCAAATGAACCCGCATGGCAGGATATTATAAAGAAATTTGGTAAAGAAATTTTGTTAGAGGATCAAAATCTTGATAGAATAAAACTTGGCAATCTTATATTCTCGAATCAAGATGCTAAAAAACACTTGGATTTTATCATGCATCCTAGAATTGAGGAGAAGATAAAACAGAAAATTCTACAGTATCGAGATGATCATGATTTGATTCTGGTTTTGGATATTCCATTGCTTTATGAAGCAGGTTGGGACACAATCACGAATGAAAATTGGGTTGTGTATGTAAGTCCAACTCTTCAATTAGAACGTTTGATGAAAAGAAATAAATTGACCAAACAACAAGCGATTGATCGCGTAAACAGTCAAATGTTACTTGAAGATAAAGCCAAATTAGCGGATTACATTATTGATAATAATGGTTCTTTAGAAGATACAAAGAATCAAATAATAAAACGATGGAATGATATAAAAAGCGAATGGAAGAAAAGGTAGTTAATGAATGAGAAATTTATCTTTATTTGGCAATAGAAAAAACGGAGTGATGGTATTGCGGAGTTGTGCCAAAGTAAAAATCTTTCTTATTGGGATACTCATAATTATTGTCGGTTATGTTGGTTTTCAAAGTGATTGTGTGCAGAAAAAGTTTTTTTATCCCTATCCTTACAGGGAGTTTATAATGGAATACGCAGCAGTACGAAATTTAGATTCGACACTGGTTGCTGGTGTTATCTTAAGTGAAAGTAAGTTTGAAATAGATGCGCGGTCACATAAAGGTGCTATTGGGCTTATGCAGCTTATGCCAGACACTGCAAACTGGATTGCGAAACAGACGGAAGATCATAAATTTACTCTTGAGGATCTAAATGATCCAGAAATTAATATTCGCTTTGGTACATGGTATTTAGCTTCCCTTAATAAGGAGTTTAAAGGAAATGAGATCTTAATGCTAGCTGCATATAATGCAGGACGTGGCAATGTTAAAGAATGGATGAATCGTAATAATTGGGATATGAGTTTTAGTGATATTGATAAGATTCCATATAAAGAAACACGTGAGTATGTTACAAAGGTTATGAAAAGCAAAGCCTATTATAAAAAGTTATACGATGAGTAAATCTCATGCTGAAATATCATTTATATTTGTAAAGAATATAGATGATAATAAGAGTAAGTTTATTTGTGAACATTTAATGAGCATTCGCATAAAATTATCTTGAAGATATAAAATTGAATTGTATGAATCTTATAATGCAAGACTTGTCCATTTAGTATATAATTATCCATATGGTGTTTATTATGTTTCAGTATTTTATAGTTTGGAGGGATAAATTTTGAAAGATATTATATTTAAGGGTGCTGGCGTTGCCATTGTAACACCTTTTGATGAAAATGGTATTAATTTTGAAGAGTTAGGGCGTCTTATTGATTTTAATATTGAGAATGGCACCGATGCAATCGTTATCACTGGTACGACTGGTGAATCGTCAACAATGAGTGATCAAGAACACAAAGAAGCTATTAAATTTACTGTAGAATATGTAAATAAAAGGGTTCCGGTAATTGCGGGGACTGGTTCAAATGATACAAAGTATGCGATTCAATTATCAGAATATGCAGAAAGCGTTGGATCGGATGCGTTGTTGCTTGTGACACCTTACTATAATAAATGTTCTCAAAATGGATTAATTGCGCATTTTACTGCAATTGCTGACAGTGTAAATATTCCAATTATTTTGTACAATGTACCGCCAAGAACTGGGGTTAACATTTCAGTCGAAACTTTTGTAGAATTAGCAAAACATCCTAACATTGCAGCAGTAAAGGAAGCAAGTGGAGATTTATCTGCTATTGCAAAAATTAGGCATGCCTGCGGTGATAATTTAGCAATTTATTCAGGTAATGACGATCAAATTGTGCCAATCCTTTCTTTGGGCGGTTTAGGTGTCATTTCTGTGTTATCGAACATAATGCCAAAAGAAACACATGATATTTGTGAACTTTATTTTAATGGAAAAGTGAAAGAAAGCAGTGAACTGCAAATCAAATTGTTAGATTTAATTTGTAATTTATTTATTGATGTAAATCCTATTCCGGTAAAAATAGCATTAAGAGAAATGGGATATAAAGTAGGAGAACTTCGCTTACCGCTTACGGATATGGAAGATGCGAAGCTTATAAAACTAAAAGCTTCGATGAAAGCACATGGTCTGTTTAACAAATAAGCGGAATGAACTAAAAAGCTTCCTGTAACAGCTAAAAGTTATGCTGTTACAGGAAGTTTTTTTATTATACAGTTTCAGTAAGCGGTAAGCTAAAAAATAGTTTGTATAATATTTATAATTTTTCTTCCTAGATCTATTGGATATCATGTATTTAATAAAATCAAATGTGAATACTAAGAAAAGAGATACTCAATAATTTATGTGTATTTTAGGAGGTTTATGAAGTGTGAAAAAATATGTTTGCAGCGTTTGTGGTTATGTGCATGAAGGAAATGAGCCACCTGAACAATGTCCAATTTGCAAAGCTGATAAATCGAAATTTATAGAAAAGAAGGATGGCTTAGCATGGGCTGATGAACATCGTATTGGAGTGGCACGTGGTGTAGATCCAGAAATCATTAAAGACTTGCAGGCCAATTTTACTGCTGAATGTAGTGAAGTCGGGATGTACTTAGCGATGTCGAGGCAAGCGGATCGGGAAGGGTATCCAGAAGTTGCAGAAACTTATAAAAGGATTGCCTATGAGGAAGCTGAACATGCAGCAAAATTTGCAGAATTACTAGGTGAAGTTGTAAATGAAAGTACAAAACAAAATCTTAGTTTACGTGTAGAAGCAGAATATGGTGCAACTGAAGGTAAAAAGAGACTGGCAACCTTAGCTAAACAGCAAAATTTAGATGCTATTCATGATACTGTACACGAGATGTGCAAAGATGAAGCAAGGCATGGATGTGCTTTTCAAGGTTTGTTGAATAGATATTTTAAATAGAAAGAAGTGGTGATAATGGCTCGTATTTTATGTGGAGTTGATCAATGTTCACATAATAAAACAGGAGAGTGTTATTCTAATTTTGTATCTATTGCGGGCAGTAGTGCGCAAAAAGAATGCGATACTTCTTGCAGCTCTTTTTTAAACAAGACAATTTATTCAGAACTAACAAATAATACGATTCATGGAGGGGCTTGTGATAGCCTCGATTGCAAAGTTGAGACCTGTAAGTATAATGACGCATATAAATGCAACCTAGATAATATCCAAGTCAATGGCATAAATGCTGATTCTTATGATGAAACAAGTTGTTCTAGTTTTGAATCTAAGTGATATTTGTATTGACAGATTCAGCGCGCTATGGTATTCTGTATGAAATAATATTATAGTACCTTTAATGGATAGTCCTGTGAGGCTATGAAGGAAGTTAGATGTGTTGTGTTTATTGGCTTTCTCATGCGCCTTTGTATGAGAAAGCTTTTTTGCATATAGAGATTATTTTGATGAATTTGTTAGTAAAATCTTTGTAAATAAGGTATAATTATAAATGATATGTGATTAAATTTACAATTATAGTGCATCAGGGATTATACTTTATCATGTAGAGATACTATCTTTTAACGTGATCCAGAGAGGTCAGCCAAGGTAGTTTGTTTAGGAATGGGATCGTTATGCTATGCATAATTTTCCATTAGAGCCTATATAACTCCTTGCTGCTGGCAAGGAGTTTATTTTTAGGAGGAGTGGTTAATTTGAGTAAAAAAGGTGTGTCCTTAAGTGGAAAAAGTATTTTGGGGTTAGAATACTTAGGTGTGGATGAAATCAATTTGATTTTGGACACTGCAAAGGAAATGAAAAATATCATGAATCGTGATATAAAAAAAGTTCCTGCTTTACGTGGTAAATCCATTGTGAATTTATTTTATGAACCAAGTACACGAACGAGAACTTCTTTTGAATTGGCAGGGAAATACCTTGGTGCTGATGTTGTGAATATAACCGCTAGTACAAGTAGTATTGTAAAAGGTGAAAGCCTACGTGACACTTTGTTGACGGTAGAAGCTATGGGTGTAGATGCAATTGTCATGCGGCATAAGGCCGAAGGCGCTGCGGAATATGCGTCGAAGGTTGTGAATCCAGTGATTATTAATGCGGGTGATGGTGCACATGCGCATCCATCGCAAGGGTTACTGAATATGTTTACGATTTTACAATATAAAAACAGGTTAAAAGGATTAAAAGTGGCGATTCTGGGTGATATCTTGCATAGCCGCGTTGCTCGTTCTGATCTTTGGGGAATGCGTAAGATGGGAGTGGAAGTTCACCTTGCGGGGCCCAAGACATTATTGCCACGTTTTTTAGAACAAGAAGAAGGTATATTTATACATGATCGTATTGAAGAGGCTGTGGAAAATGCTGATGTTATCAATGTGCTTAGAATACAGCTTGAACGTCAAAAAACAGGATTATTTCCATCGCCGCGAGAATATGCAAGATTATTTGGTTTAAACCAAGCACGTCTCGCAACGGCGAAAAAAGATGTATTGGTATTACATCCAGGACCAATGAACAGAGGTCTCGAGATTTCACCAGATGTTGCTTATTGCAATCATTCGGCAATTCAGGAGCAAGTTCAAAATGGTGTTGCAATACGCATGGCATTATTAACGTTAGTTTTGACAGGAGGAAAGAACATTGAAATTAATGCTTAAATCCGGACGTGTAATAAATCCGGGAAAAGACTTTGATCAAATTCAAGACATTTTAATTGAAGATGGAAAAATTGTTTCAATTGGTGAAAATTTATCTGCTGATGATGCTGAGATTTTTGATGCAGCTGGACTTATTGTAACTCCTGGTCTTATAGATATGCATATTCATTTACGTGAACCTGGACAAGAAGCAAAAGAAGATTTTTATTCAGGCACAAGAGCAGCTGCCGCAGGCGGGTATACAACGGTTGCATGTATGCCAAACACAAAACCCGTTGTTGACAGTGCGATATTAGTAAATGGTTTAGTTGAACGTGCTAGGCAAGAGGCAATTGTTAACGTAAAAATAATTGGGGCCTTAAGTAAAGGGCAAGAAGGAAAAGAACTTGCAGAAATCGGGGATATGCTTTCTGTTGGGGCGGTAGCTTTTTCGGACGATGGACATTATGTACCAAGTGCTAAACTTCTTCTAAATGGGCTTGACTATTTGCGTACTTTTGGTGGGATTATTATATCTCATGCGGAGGAAGAAACATTAGTAGAAGATGGTGTTATGAATGAAGGGGTACATTCTGCAATGATAGGAATGAAGGGGCGTCCAACGGTTGCAGAAGATATTGCAATAGCAAGGGATATTTTACTTGCTGAATATGCAGATGCTAAAATTCATATTGCACATGTTAGCAGTAAAAACGCTGTGGAATTGATTCGCCAAGCGAAAACACGTGGTGTAAAAGTAACTGCAGAAGTGACACCACATCATTTAACGATGACAGATCGTTTAGTGCAAAGTTTTGATGCATCGACAAAAGTAAATCCTCCACTCAGAACACAAGACGATGTAGATGCAATGATTGAAGGATTAAAAGATGGTACGATTGATGCGATTGTAACAGATCACTCTCCACATGCATATGAAGAGAAAGACGTTGAGTATCGTTTTGCGCCAAGTGGATTTCCAGGGCTTGAAACAGCATTGGGAATAGTTCTTACAGACCTTTATCATACGAAAAAAATCGGTTTGCATGAAATTATAGCGAAAATGACAAGTTGTCCAGCTGAAGTATTTAACTTAAAAAGTGGAGTGCTTAATGTAGGCTCTGCTGCGGATATTACGATCATTGATCCAAACTTGGAATGGACGGTAGATACAGATAAGTTTTATACACGTGGATCGCATTCACCTTTTGTTGGCAGAAAACTAAAGGGAAAGGCAGTCGCAACGATTGTAAATGGTAAAATGGTCATGAAAAATGGCGAAATTACTTGTTAACATATGGATATCAGGATATAAAACGGGGGTGTTCTTTTGGACGGTAAATTAATATTAGAAGATGGCAGTATTTTTTATGGAACGTTGTTAAATGATTTGCAATCAAATGGTGAAGTTGTATTTAATACAGGTATGAGTGGCTACCAAGAAATTCTTACGGATCCATCCTATTGCAGTCAAATTGTAACTTTGACATATCCTATGATCGGGAATTATGGTGTTTCTGAAATTTTTGATCAATCGAGGAAATCCTTTGTGAGCGGTTTTGTCATTGGAGAGCTTTGTGAAGAAGCGAGCAACTGGCAATTAGAGAATACTTTAAGTAACTTTTTGACGGAACAGCAAATTCCATGTATTTATGGAATTGATACGCGGGCTGTAACGAGAAAGATTCGATCTGCAGGAACAATGAAGGGCGTTATCGTTAGTGAAAAAACTGCGCAAGACGAGATAGATGCATTGTTTGCTAAACCGATAAAAAAAGAGGTTGTAGAAGAGGTAACTACACCCGAAATTTATAAAATAGAGAATAATGGACCGCATGTTGTTGTCATGGATTTTGGGATCAAACAAAATATTTTGCGGTCGTTGCATGCAGTTGGGTGTAATTTAACAGTCGTTCCAGCTTACACAACGGCTGAAGAAATTTTAAAGATGAATCCTGACGGGGTTTTTCTTTCAAATGGGCCTGGCGATCCAAAAGATATTCCAGAAATTACGCAAATAGTAAAGAAGTTAGTAGGGGTAAAACCTATTTTTGGAATTTGCTTGGGGCATCAATTATTAGCGCTTGCTTTGGGAGCAGACACTTATAAATTGAAATTTGGTCATCGTGGATCTAATCAACCCGTGAAAAATTTATTGACGAATCGAGTTCATATTTCTTCACAGAACCATGGATATGCTGTTGATGAAGCATCTTTAAAGAATCTACCAGTAACGGTTACACATCGTGCGGTAAATGATGGTACAGTAGAGGGCATGCGACATAACCATTTACCGATTTTTTCTGTGCAGTATCATCCAGAAGCATCACCCGGCCCAGATGATAATACTTATTTATTTGATGAATTTCTGACGTTGCTTAAAAAGGGGGAATAATCTGTGCCAAAAAAAGAATATTTACGTAAAGTGTTGGTAATCGGTTCGGGTCCTATTATTATCGGACAAGCAGCTGAATTCGATTATGCGGGAACGCAGGCGTGTCGAGCATTAAAAGAAGAAGGTTTAGAAGTTGTATTGGTGAATAGCAATCCTGCGACGATTATGACGGATACAAATATTGCGGATCGTGTATATATTGAGCCATTGACAGTAGAGTTTTTAGAAGAAGTTATTAGTAAAGAAAAGCCTGACGGATTACTTGCGACATTAGGTGGACAGGCAGGATTAAATTTAGCAGTAAAATTATCTGAAAAAGGTATTTTAGAAAAATATAGTGTTGAGCTCTTGGGAACTTCATTAGATGGAATAAAAAAAGCTGAAGATCGAGAATTATTCAAAGAAACAATGCAAAAAATTGGTGAACCAATTCCAGAAAGTACAATTGTAGAAGACGTAGAATCTGCAATTGCATTTGCAAATGAAATCGGTTATCCGATTATTGTTCGTCCAGCATATACGATGGGCGGTACTGGTGGTGGTATTGCCGATGATGAAGAGCATTTAATTGAGATTGTAATTCGCGGTTTAAAATATAGTATGATTGGTCAAGTGTTAATTGAACGTAGTGTTGCCGGCTGGAAAGAAATCGAGTATGAAGTAATGCGAGATTCTAATGATAACTGTATTACTGTGTGTAATATGGAAAACTTTGATCCTGTAGGAGTTCATACTGGCGATAGTATTGTAGTAGCACCAACACAAACTTTGAGTGATCATGAATTTCAAATGCTGCGTAGTGCTTCGCTTCGTATTATTCGTGAGCTTGGTATTGAAGGTGGCTGTAATGCACAGTATGCTTTAGATCCTGATAGTAATCGTTATTATGTAATTGAAGTAAATCCTCGTGTAAGCCGTTCAAGCGCATTGGCTTCTAAAGCAACCGGATATCCAATCGCAAAGGTTGCTGCGAAAATTGCGATTGGGTATCATTTAGATGAAATCGTAAATGCAGTTACAAAAAAAACGATGGCATGCTTTGAACCCGCTTTGGACTATTGTGTTGTGAAATTTCCGCGTTGGCCGTTTGATAAATTTGTTTTTGCTGACAGAGAACTTGGTACGCAAATGAAAGCAACTGGAGAAGTAATGTCAATCGATCGTTCTTTTGAAGGTGCGATACTAAAAGCAGTACGTTCTTTGGAAATTGGTGTACACCGTCTTCATCTACCGGACATTGACGTTTGGACGGATGAAAAAGTAAAAAACGCTTTGAAAAATATTGATGATGAGCGCATTTTCATAATTGCAGAATCTCTTCGTAGAGGTATTGCAACGATAGATGAAATTCATATGATTACGGGAATTGATGAGTGGTTTTTAAATAAAATTTTAAGAATTACAAATATGGAAAAGCGTATTGCAAAAGAACCTTTAAGTGAATCGTTATTGCTAGCTGCAAAAAAAATAGGGTTGGCAGATCGCTCTATTGCCGAAATCACAGGAAAAACGTTAAACGATGTTAGAGCAATTCGCAAATCTTTTCAAATTGTACCGTGTTATAAAATGGTAGATACCTGCGCTGCTGAATTTGAAGCTGCAACGCCTTATTATTACTCCACTTATGCACAAGAGGATGAAGTTATTCCATCGAATAAACGCAAAGTGATGGTTTTAGGGTCTGGACCAATTCGAATCGGACAGGGCGTTGAATTTGATTACTGCTCAGTCCATTCTGTATGGGCATTGCGTGAAATGGGCATTGAGTCAATCATCGTAAATAATAATCCGGAAACGGTAAGTACAGATTTTGACACGTCAGATAGGCTGTATTTTGAGCCTTTAACGCCAGAAGATGTGCTAAATATAATTGATAAGGAAAAACCAGAAGGTGTTATTGTTCAATTTGGCGGGCAAACGGCGATTAATTTAGCAGAATCATTAGAGAAGGCAGGGGTTAAAGTTTTTGGCACTTCTGTCGATGATATTGACAGAGCTGAAGATCGGGAACGGTTTGATGAATTGCTTGAACGTATTGGTATCCCTAGGCCACAAGGGGCGAGTGTAACAAATCCTGAAGATGCGATTATAGCCGCAAATCAAATTGGGTATCCAGTTGTTGTTCGTCCTTCGTATGTATTAGGCGGACGAGCAATGGAAATTGTATATAATGAAACTGAGCTCAGAGATTATATGAAACGTGCAGTAAAAGTGACACCGGAGCATCCAGTTCTAGTTGACCGATACATGCAGGGGACTGAAGTAGAGGTAGATGCGATCGCAGATGGGAAAGAGGTTATGATTCCGGGCATTATGGAACATATCGAACGCGCTGGCGTCCATTCGGGCGATAGTATTGCTGTATATCCACCGCAAACCTTATCAGCAAAAGTAATTTATACAATTATTGATTATACAAAGCGTTTGGCCGTTGGATTACATGTAAAAGGGTTACTTAATATCCAATATGTTGTCGTAGATGATAAAGTATTTGTAATCGAAGTAAATCCTCGTTCTAGCCGTACGATTCCATTTTTAAGTAAAGTCACAGACGTTAAGATGGTAAATATCGCCACTCGGATTGCAATGGGAGCATCTTTGGACTCCTTGGGCTGTAAAACGGGATTGCTTCCTCTTAAGCCGCATGTAGCAGTAAAAGCACCTGTCTTTTCATTTGCTAAAATGCAAGATGTTGATATTTCGCTCGGACCTGAAATGAAATCCACTGGGGAAGTTATGGGGATCGATTATCATTATGCACGTGCATTATATAAAGCCATCATTGGTGCTGGTATGAATATTCCAACAAATGGTACGATTCTCTTTACTGTAGCAGATAAGGACAAAGAAGAAGTAAAGCAGCTTGCACAAGCTTTTTCAGATCTTGGGTTTCAGCTTGTTGCGACAGCTGGTACAGCAAAAACAATTCAAGGATTAGGAATTTCTGTAGAGGTTGTAAGTAAAGTACATGAGCGCAAAGCGGATATCATCAAGATGATTAAGACGGGAAAAATTAATATGGTAATTAATACCTTAACGCAAGGGAAAGGGTCTGAGCGTGACGGATTCAAGATTCGGCGTGCAACCGTTGAACATGCAATTCCGTGCTTAACTTCTATGGATACTGCTTGGGAAGTTTTACGTGTACTTAACTTTATGCGCGAACGTCGATTGGTATATGCATTGGCTCTTCAAGACTATGTTGGTGGAGGAGATACACTTGCCTAAGATAGCAGTTGATGCCACAGTTATCGAAAATCAAAACATCATAAATGATGTAAAAGAGTTGGTTGTCTACGCCCCTAAAATAGTACAACAGGCGGTACCAGGACAATTTGTTCACATACGAGGAACGAAAGATGAAGAAGGACCTTTGCTTCGTCGACCAATTAGTATTTCTAGCGTCGACATTAAAGCAGGGACATTACATCTTATTTATCGAATTATTGGTAATGGGACTGCTTACTTGGCAAATTTAAAAAAATTTGATCAGATAAATTGTCTAGGTCCGTTAGGAAATGGCTTTGATTTAAACTGTGATAGACCTCTTTTAATAGGGGGAGGTATGGGCATAGCGCCGCTGATCTTCTTGGCTCAGCGGCTTAACCCGCATAATACAAAAGTTTTGCTGGGTGGTAGAAATAAAACAGAGCTGTTTTGGCGAGATAAGTTTGACGGGCTTGCCGAACAAATTTATATTACAACCGATGATGGCTCTTTGGGGGTAAAAGGGTTTACCGTAAATGTATTGCCGGAAATTATAAAAGCAAATGCTTTTGACCGCATTTTTGTCTGTGGTCCTGCTATTATGATGGAAGCGGCGGCGAATATTGCTAAAGATCATCATATAGCTTGCCAAGTTTCATTAGAGAAGCATATGGCTTGTGGTATTGGTGCATGTTTATCATGTACATGCGCATCCAAAAACAGTGATAAGCGTAAAAAAGTTTGCACCGATGGTCCGGTTTTTTGGGCCGAGGAGGTTCTTGAATGACCAAAAATAGAACTATGTTAAACGTTAATATTGCCGGAATTGAAATGAAGAATCCGATTATGACTGGTTCTGGAACCTTTGGATTTGGTGAAGAGTATGAAGACTTTGTCGATCTAAATAATATTGGTGCGATTGTAGTAAAGGGAACGACTCTTTTTCCTCGAGCCGGTAATATAGGGGTAAGAATTACGGAAACACCAAGTGGAATGCTGAATTGCATTGGACTGGAAAATCCTGGAGTAAGTTGTTTTATAACTGAAATTTTACCTCGGTTAAGAAAATACAAAACGCCGATTATTGTGAATATTTCAGGTAATACAGTAGAAGAGTATGGAGAGCTGGCAAGATATCTAGATATTGATGGTGTTGCTGCAGTTGAGTTAAATGTATCCTGTCCGAATGTAAAAGAAGGCGGAATTGCTTTTGGTACTGATTGCAACAGTGCATCGGCAGTAGTTCACGAAGTAAAATCTAATACTAGTAAACCTGTGATTATTAAATTATCACCGAATGTTACCGATATTGTTGCTATGGCTAAAGCGGTTGAGGAAGCTGGAGTTGATGCGATTTCTATGATTAATACGCTTACAGGAATGGCAATTAATATAAATACATGGAGACCTGTTTTAGGAAATATTACAGGTGGTTTATCAGGACCGGCAGTAAAACCAGTAGCAGTACGTATGGTATGGCAAGTTGCACAGGCTGTGAAAATACCAATTATCGGTATGGGAGGAATTATGACCGCAGAAGATGCGATTGAATTTTTTTTAGCGGGGGCTAGTGCGGTTGCTATCGGTACTGCAAATTTTGTGAATCCTTATATAATAGAAGATGTTTCTAAGAAACTAGAAGAATATTTAGTGAAGAAAAATCTAACACATATAAGTGAATTGGTTGGTCAACTGAAAACTGCGAAATAATACAAAATATGGAGATTAATATGACAGATAACAGAATGATTGTAGCACTGGACTTTCATTGCATGGATCAGGTTAAGTCTTTGGTAACGAATCTGGGGGATAATGTAAATTATTATAAAGTTGGAATGGAACTTTTTTATAGTGTGGGAAGTTGTGTAATAGAATATTTACGTAATCAAAATAAAGAAGTTTTTTTAGATTTAAAACTTCATGATATTCCTAATACAACATCGCAAGGATTATGTTCTTTAACTAAGCTTGGAGTAGCTATGCTAAATGTACATGCTTCAGGTGGCTATACGATGATGAAAAATGCAGTAGAAAGTTTACAAAGCGAAGCGGATAAAATTGGAGTTATACGTCCAAAACTAATTGCTGTAACAGTTCTTACGAGCATACATACAGCCGATTGGGAGGGTCTTGGTCAGAAAGCAGCGATTCAAGAGCAAGTGGTTCATTTAGCAAAGCTGGCAAAAAGTGCAGGGTTAGATGGCGTTGTTGCGTCACCTCAAGAAGCTGCCGCAATTCGTAAAGCTTGTGGTGATGGGTTTATGATTGTTACTCCAGGCGTAAGACCAGCAGGTGCATCTGTGAATGATCAAAGTAGAATTGCAACCCCCAAAAATGCACTATTGAATGGAGCGACACATCTTGTAATTGGACGTCCGATTACGGCGGCAGAAAACCCAAGAGAAGCAGCATTAAAGATAATAAAAGAGATGGAGGATGTAAGATAAATGACAGAATCAGAGGTAAAAGAGTTATTTATAAAAACTGGTGCGATTTTGGAAGGGCATTTTCTATTAACTTCTGGTTTACATAGCCCGATGTATGTGGAGAAATTCCAAGTATTACAGCATCCTAAGTATACAGAACAGTTATGTAAAGCGTTAGCAGATAAGTTTGCTAATGAAAAAATTGAAGTCGTTATTGGGCCAGTCACTGGAGGGGTTTTACTCGCCCATGAAGTTGGAAAGGCTTTAGGAACACGTGCCATATTTACAGAACGTGAAAATGGTAAAATGACATTGCGTCGTGGATTTAAAATAGCTGAAGGAGAACGTGTTCTTATTGTTGAAGATATTGTAACAACTGGGGGATCGATAAAAGAAGTTCTGGATGTTGTGAAAGAACAGGGGGGGAACCCTATCGGAATTGGTATGCTAGTTGATCGCAGTGGTGGAAAAGTATCTTTCGATGAAGTTCCATATAAGGCATTACTCAATTTAGAAGTGACAACCTATCAACCGGATCAGTGCCCATTATGTGAAAAAGGACAACCGATGACAAAACGAGGCAGCAGAAAAATATAGTGGAAAATTCTGCTTTTGTCATGTTTATGATATTGACATGAAAATTTTTTTACTGTATAATTACTATTTGTTGGAATGGTTTTGTTTCTTGGCCTGGTAGTTTAGTTGGTTAGAATGCCGCCCTGTCACGGCGGAGGTCGTGGGTTCGAGTCCCATCCAGGTCGCCATGCGGAAATAGCTCAGTGGTAGAGCATCGCCTTGCCAAGGCGGGGGTCGCGAGTTCGAATCTCGTTTTCCGCTCCAAAATAGGGGTATAGCTCAATTGGTAGAGTAGTGGTCTCCAAAACCATTGGTTGTGGGTTCAAGTCCTACTGCCCCTGCCAGATTAAAAATTAAATGTTTGATATAGATCTTAATGAAAAGAAAAACATCACGAATGTAAAAGTGATGTTTTTTTATTTAATTTCATTCCATATAATGAAAAAAATAATAAAGTTAATTTTAGTATAGAACTTATGATGTTTTGTACATAATAAATTTGTTGGGAGGTGATATAATTGGCTAAAGATGTAAAATGCATTGTTGATACTTGCAAGTATTATGCTAGTGGAGATATATGCGAAGCAAATTCTATCGAAGTAGCTAAAGAAAGTAAAAAATGCGATTGTTCATCAGAAACAAATTGTAAAACTTTTCAACTTAAATAATTTTGATTCATGAAAAATACCCCGCATTATTTATGCGGGGTATTTTATATTTTAACAGGAGAATATAGCAGGGTTTTAATAAAACAAACAGAATAAAAATACATATGGGAAAAGAAACGAGGTTTTAATCTTGGATGAAGCAACAAAAGAAAAAATAATGATGGAAGTCGAAAATTGGCAATATATAAAGGAGCTGCCGAAAGGCTGTTCTAATTTTGAACTGAAATATGAAATGTGTCTTGAAGGCGATATTTACAATATATTACGCTACGAAAATAAAACAACCAGACGTAAAGTAACTTTATATTATCATGATGAAACAAAAGAATATAAAGTTAAAACTACAGTTGGTTTAACAGAGTTTTGTAATATCGAATTTATTACATCGCAACAGGCTGTGGAGGAACAAATCTTAAAACAACGTTTAGAGAAACTATTGCAATCATTGGCGGTCTTTAATAAAGATGATATTGATAGTATTGTAGTAGATAAAAAAATTCTAGAATGGCAATATGTGAATAAGCTGCCCGAAACGATTGAAGGATTTCAACTGTTCATTAAGCCAAGTGAACCTTTACGTATTATAAATGGTTCATATATTGTTTTTGATTATTGTGATTTTGAAACAAGTAGTAATTTTATTATTTATTATAATATTTTTCGTGATGAATTCTTCGGGGAAGCAAAGATTAGGTGTATTCCTGAAATGAATTATATCTTTGATTCACATGAGCTGGGTGAATTGGAAGAAAAATTGGATCAGTTTTTAATTCCAAGATTGAAAGAGATTCGGATGCGCGTTGTACAAGATGAAAAGATAGAATAGGAAGTGAGAAATGTTATGCTAAAAACAGCATTGACTATAGCAGGATCTGATTCAAGTGGCGGAGCAGGCATACAAGCAGATTTAAAAACTTTTTCGGCTCTTGGGGTATATGGGATGAGTGTGATTACGGCTATAACAGCGCAGAATACCTGTGGTGTTACAGCAATTCGTGAAATGGATAATGAAATCATTGCATCGCAGATCGATGCAATTTTCAAAGATATTACGGTAGATGCAGTAAAAATCGGCATGTTATCTAGTGCAGATATCGTCAATGAGGTTGCAGACGGCTTGGAAAGATATGCTGTAAAAAATATTGTGTTGGATACGGTGATGATTTCCAAAAGTGGTAGTCGATTGTTAAAAACAGAAGCAATTGAATCGTTAAGAAAAAAAATGATTCCCAAAGCATTCATTGTAACCCCCAATTTACACGAAGCAACAGAACTTGTCGGGTTTGAAGTGAAAGATCAAGAATCAATGAAAAAGGCTGCAATGGCAATAAAAGAAATGGGTGCACAATATGTCGTTGTAAAAGGAGGGCATTTAAAAGGCGATGCATGTGATTTGCTCTATGATGGCAATGCATTTGAAATTTTGACCAATAAGCGGATTGAAACAATTCACACGCATGGAACAGGCTGTACTTTTTCTTCAGCGATTGCAAGTGGCCTAGCAAAAGGTTTTGATATCAGAAGGTCGGTTCATATGGCGAAGGCATATATTACAATGGCGATTACGCATGGCTTTAAGCTGGGGAAGGGTGTTGGACCAACGCATCATTTCTATGAGTTATATGAAAAAAGCGGCATGAATAAAGAAAAAAATATTGACAATATAATTTGAACTCTGTATAATGATATACGTTGCTGATGTATATGGTGACGAAGATGTATTGACATCAAGTAATGAAGATGTTATACTGAACAAGTCTTGAGGCCTGGTAGTTTAGTTGGTTAGAATGCCGCCCTGTCACGGCGGAGGTCGTGGGTTCGAGTCCCATCCAGGTCGCCATTATGCCTTGGTAGCTCAGTCGGTAGAGCAGAGGACTGAAAATCCTCGTGTCGGCAGTTCGATTCTGTCCTAAGGCACCATACTTTTTAATATGCGGAAATAGCTCAGTGGTAGAGCATCGCCTTGCCAAGGCGGGGGTCGCGAGTTCGAATCTCGTTTTCCGCTCCAATCATTATAAATGGCGACATAGCCAAGTGGTAAGGCAGAGGTCTGCAAAACCTTTATTCCCCAGTTCAAATCTGGGTGTCGCCTCCAAATTTATAATATGCCGGGGTGGCGGAACTGGCAGACGCACGGGACTTAAAATCCCGCGGATAGAAATATCCGTACCGGTTCGATTCCGGTCCTCGGCACCAATTGAGATAGGACTTCTGATAGAGTAAGTATCAGAAGTTTTTTTATTTTGTGATGCTTTTATCTTCTTAAATATAAAAGTTACAACTTTTATATTTAAGAAGATAAATTGGAAGTGAAATTATTTTACAATGGAGCAGCTACGCATTGCTAAAATTGTTTTAGAAATAAGGTCATCAAGAGACCATGCTAACATATTTGCACCACGTTCAATTACTTCGCGCGAGCAACCGGCAGCGAAATTCGTACTTTTATATTTTTTCTTTACAGATTTTAATTCTAGATCATGGACGCTTTTTGAAGGTCTCATAATCGCAACAGCACCAATTAAACCCGTAAGTTCATCTGTTGCATATAAAATTTTTTCCATGATGTGTTTTGGTTCAATATCAACACGAATTTTATAGCCATGGCTTGCAATTGCGTGAATGATTTTTTCATCAACCTCATGTTGGCGTAAAATTTCCTGACATTTTATACAGTGATTTTCTGGGTATAATTCAAAGTCTAGATCATGTAAAAGTCCAACAATTCCCCAGAAATCTTCTTCGTTGCCAAATCCCAATTCTTTTGCAAAATAGCGCATGGTTCCTTCAACAATTTGTGCATGTCTAAGATGAAATGGATCTTTATTATATTCATTTAATAAAATCCAGGCCTGATCGCGCGAGAGTATGTTTGCCATTATAAACACCTGCTTTATATTTTGAATTTAGCTAAGGCTATATATGACATAATACGGCTAGAAAGCGGTAAAGTCAATTTTGTGTGATTGAATTTATACGATGATATGGACTTATATTGCTTTTATTGTATTTATACGATATAATGAAATAAATATTGGAGTATAATTATGCAACTCCTGAGGAATCAGGAGTTTTTTTATGCGTAAAATTAATTACTTATGAAAATTTAGGGGGACGATTTATGGATAATCGTGTATCAATAACAGATGATCTATTCAACGTTTTTAACTATGCTTTTGTTGAAACAGCACCATACAGTTTTTTTATTCCTACAAGGGAAAAATATGTTGCTGTCAATCTTCCTAAAAAAGTATATAATTGCTTAGCGTGCGGCAATACATTGGAAGTGCAGTATAATCAAAATGGTGTTGTGTATTTTTCAAAAGAACGATTTGAAGAACAGCGACGTATGTATGAAAAACGAGGACTGGAGTTTCCTGATAAAAAAGCGATAAAAGCAGAAGAACCATTTGTTTATCAAGCTGAAGGTTATTGTGAATGTTGTGGGCAGCAAATACTTTCAGTTGATGATACAAAACAAATGATCAGCAATCTTTGTTTGGAAATACATAGACGCGATGAGAAAATTTTAGAAGATGCAAGAAAAGTTATGGGGAATTGCGTAAAAGACTGGCTTACTACAATCCAAGAATCTAGCCAATTATCGCAGTATGATTTATCGAGCTATACTTCGTTGCAAAATTTACTGTGTGCAGTTATTTTAGAAAATCAGAGTGAATTGAAGAATTGTGCAGACGTATATATAACTGATATGACTGATCAAATTACTAAAGTCCAAAACTTGTTAGATTCAGTAGGCGAGAACTGGGAAGCTTATGTAATTAGACCTACGAGTATTTATGAATCTATGTCAGATGAGCTTTATCACGAATATACAGTAGTGTTTCCAGTGAAAGAAACTGCCAATCAATATTTTTATGTAAATAAAAGTATTGAAAAGAAACGGGTTAAAATGTTTTTGGATCAAAGACGTATCCAAACTGTAGAAGAATTAATATGCGAAGCTGGCTTCTTAGATATATGGGTAGATTGGTTAATTGATCATGTAACGGCTTTAAAAAAATAAAAAATATACTCTCGAGCTCTTTTCGAGAGTATTTTTTATAAGATATGATAGAACAAGTGTTTAGTATGAGAGGCGTGAAATATCAGTGGATATTGCAATTATTATTCTTTGTTTAATCAATTTGGCAATAAGTTTTATGTTATTTTTGCTTTTGAATAAAAGTAAGGAGAATAAAGATGTATTGAGATCATTGTCCAGCGTAGAGTTTCATCTTATGCGTGTAGAACAATTGCTACAAGATGAAATGAGAAAGAATCGATTAGAAAGTAAAAGTGAGATCAAAGATTTGCGGGAAGAAGTAGTGAATCATTTAAATCGATTTAATGAATCTGTAGTATCACGTGTATACGAAAGTAGTACAAATCAGCTGGCGCAATTAGAAAGCTTTAGAAAACAGTTAAATAGCCTTACGCAGATGAATGAGAATAAATTTGATAAATTGCGCGAAAGTATAGAAATTAAGCTGAAATCACTGCAAGTTGACAATAATGCTAAGTTAGAGGAAATGCGGAAAACTGTCGATGAAAAGTTAAATAGTACTTTGGAAAAGCGATTAGGTGAAAGCTTTCGATTAGTAAGTGAAAGACTAGAATTAGTACATAAAGGGTTAGGGGAAATGCAAACGCTTGCAACAGGCGTTGGTGACCTAAAGCGTGTTTTAACCAATGTAAAGACACGTGGAATTTGGGGCGAAATCCAGCTTGGCAATTTGTTAGAGCAGATTTTAACGCCTGAACAGTATGAGATGAATGTTGCAACTGTACCATCTAGCAACGAACGAGTGGAGTTCGCAATCAAATTGCCAGGGAAAAATGAGCTTACGGATATTGTATGGTTGCCAATTGATGCAAAGTTTCCGTTAGAAGACTATCAAAAGTTTGTGAATTCACAGGACTCGGTAGATCCGGTTGTAATAGAAGAATATCTAAAGTCTTTGGAAAATAGAATTAAAGGAGAAGCAAAAGATATTGCCAGTAAATATATTAGCGTGCCGAATACAACAGAATTTGCAATTATGTTTTTGCCGATTGAAGGTTTATATGCTGAGGTATTGAGAAGACCTGGCCTCTGCGAATTTTTGATAACTAAATATAAAGTTGTAATAACAGGCCCAACTACATTGGCTGCTTTATTGAATAGTTTGCAAATGGGATTTCGTACAATTGCAATTGAAAAACGCAGTTCAGAAGTATGGACAATTTTGGGGGCCGTTAAATCGGAATTTAGTAAGTTTGGTGACTTATTAGACAAAACTCATAAAAAATTACAAGAGGCAAGCAATTCTATTCATACCGCTGCCAGAAAATCACGTACAATTGAGCGTAAGTTGAAAGATGTAGAGCAATTACCACAAAGTGAGGCTATGCGCCTTTTGGAAGTATCAGATTTTTGTGATGAAGCTATTGTAAAGAGCAAGGAGATATAGAGGATAAAATTTTGCTTTCTGGTAAAAATGAACTAGACAAAAGTTATGTGTATATGGTATTATATCGCTATAGTAACTAAATAGTTATAGGCAATGGCGCCAGATGATACGTATATTGTTATAATTTAAAGATAACTTTGTCTAGTTGTCTTTTTGTAACATTGTTTGTCATGTGGCTTTTTTTATGTGTATTTAATAAAAATTGTAGAGGTGGTACTAATGATGAATGATTTATTGTATGTAATTCCTGCTGGTACAGCAAAAGAAAACGTTATTAGCATGTTGCAACAGCATCCTGAAATTAAATTTGTTTCTCTTGTAGGAATTGATTTAGCCGGTAATGACACAGATGAAAAAATCCCTATGAGTGTATTTTTAAAGGATCTTGACGGTTTCTATGAAGGTAGTGCAGTTCAAACTGACGGATCTTCTGTTGTTTTAACAGGAATTGCTACTCTCAATAATGCAAAAGTAGATATGCCGATTGATCCAAATGTGAATTGGTTTGTTGATTATAATTGTGAGCATTATGATGAAGAATTAGGTAAACCAGTTGGTACATTGCGCATCCCTGCATTTTTAATACATGAAAGCAAAAGAGTGGATTCTCGTGCTGTTTTAGCAGATACTTTAGAATATGTAAGAGCAGAATTGCTTGGACTGCTTGCGAAAAATAAGAAAGTTTCAGGTTTAGAACATATAGATGGAAGCGAAGTTGAAGATATTCTATTTACTTCCGCAACTGAATTAGAATTTTGGGTTAAAACACCATTAAGTGAAGCAGAAATTGCAGAAATGTCGGCTTCTCAGGTTATGCAAGAGCAATATTGGCAGCGTACTCGTGGTGCTGTACGCACAGCATTAGAACAGGCTATTATCGTTCTTGACCAATATGGTTTAGGTGCTGAAATGGGACATAAAGAAGTTGGCGGATTAAAAGCACATATCGATGAATCTGGAAATTTAACGCATGTATGTGAACAAATAGAAATTGATTGGAGATTCGCTGATGCTTTGCAAGCTGCTGATAATGAATTATTGGTTCGCATTCTTGTAAAAGAAATTTTCAGAGAAAATGGTCTTGAAGTTAACTTCAAGGCGAAACCTATGATTGGTCTTGCGGGTAATGGTGAACATACGCATATCGGCATGGCTGCAAAAATGAAGTCAGGTAAAATTGTTAATTTATTTTCTCCAACTGAAATGAAAAAAGATTTTATGAGTGCTATTGGTTATGGGGCGATTATGGGACTTCTTAAAAACTATGAAGTTATTAATCCATTTGTATCTGCTACCAATGATTCATTAAATCGTTTAAAACCAGGTTTTGAAGCACCTGTTTGTATTGTAACTTCTCTTGGGCATACACCTGCGATTCCATCTCGTAATCGGACGATTTTAGCTGGTCTTGTTCGTGATGTAAATAATCCATATGCGACTAGATTTGAATTACGTGCATGTAATCCGTATACAAACACTTATGTTACTTTAGCGGCAATTTATTCTGCTGTGCTTGATGGTGTTAAAGTCGCTGTAGGTAAGACGACAGATGAATTATTGGCTGAATTATCTAAAGAGGCTGGGGAAGACGGTTTTTATCTTGAAAAGGATAGAGCATATCGTAGTGAAGAAGATGTGTTTGAAGATTATACAGAAGAAGAACGTAATCATTTATTTGGATTGCATCCAGCAACTGTTTGGGAGAATATGACTGCGATTGAGAAGCATCCAGAGAAGAAATCTGTTCTCACGGCTGGTGGAGCATTGCGTCCGGAAATTATTGATGCTTTTGTTGCAGGCGCATTACTTCGTTGGAAGACAGAACTTATTAGCCGCATTATACCTGAAAATTTGGGGATCGTTAGAGCATGTAAAGAAATTGAAGCTGATTATACTACAGATCAAGATTGTTATATGTGGAATAAAGTCAATGAGTTACGTTGTTATTTAGCAAAAGATAGCCTAGAAGAAAAATGCTTATTTACACTTCTTTCGGAAGCTTTAACTGAAGAAGATTATGCAACTGCTTCTGGTTTACAAGTTGAAATGTATGACAGAATCCAAGAGTTAAAATCTTTATATGCTGCATACAAAAAGAACATAATTTGATAGTAAAGCCCTCTTCTGAAGAAGAGGGCTTTATATTTGCCATCTATCTATATAATGGAAATATTTTGACTGAAAATACTATATATGGTATAATTGAAATGTTTATGTAGAAATTATGTAGCGAGGTGGTATATTTGCAGGGATTTTGTCGAGTGCTTGTAGCACTATTTATGATGATGACATTTTTGATAAATGTTAGTTCTTTTGCAATTGCGAGAGAGTCCAACGAGAACGTTTACAAGGAGACTACAGTTACAAATCATCAATCAAATGTAAAAAAACTTTTGGTTAAGCAAGGAATGTCAGGTGAAATTGTAAAGACTGTGCAGAATTTATTGATTGGGTTAGGTTATGGTATAGGTACCGCGGATGGCGTATTCGGACAAAAAACTTTTGAAGCGGTTAGGCAGTTTCAGATGGCACATAATTTGATGCCAGATGGTATTGTAGGTGAAGTAACTTGGTCATATTTACATAGAGCAGAGCCAATCACAGATAGAAATATGCGATCAATATCAATGGTAGCTTCTGCTTATAGTGCATATGATCCAGGAAACTCAAATACTACTTCTACGGGAAGTTTGGTACGAAAAGGTTTGGTTGCGGTTGATCCAAATGTTATTCCACTTGGAACACGTTTGTATATACCAGGTTATGGGAATGCTATTGCTGATGATACAGGCGGGGCCATCAGAGGAAATCGCATTGATTTAGCTTTTGATTCACATCAGGAAGCAATACAATTTGGCAGACGAGAAATTGTAGTATATATAATAGAATAAAATTAAAAGACCTTGATAAAACATATAATTTATCGAGGTCTTTTTGTATAAAAATTTGTTTTTTGTAAAAAATAATATAGATAAAAATAGCAGTAGGGGTTGATCGCTTGCACTTTAATTTTTCGACAAACATAATTTCATTACTTATGGCAGCGTTATCTGGTGTGCTGATGGCTGTGCAAGGATCGCTTAATGCAGTGCTAAGTAAGGTGGTAGGTTTATTAGAAACTACCTTTATTGTACATATAATTGGGACCGTTTTTGTTGTCATCTTACTATTTGGCTTTCGTTTTGGAAAAGGTGATTTGGGGCAAGTCTTGGAGGCTCCTTGGTATAGTTATTTAGGGGGCATTGTAAGTATCTTTATTATTTATTTAGTTGCGGCGAGTATACCGAAAGTAGGCGTTGCGAATGCAACAACAGCAATTATAGTTGGACAAGTATTGACTGCTTTGCTTATTGATTATTTAGGTTTATTTGGACTAGAAAAATTGCATTTTAATTGGCAACAAATTATAGGTGTTCTTTTTTTGGCGATTGGGGCAAAATTATTGCTGCAAAATTTATGACAAATTTAGTATTGACTTAAGATTATTTGTATAGTATATTAGAAAAAAGGGAGTAACTAGATAGACACTGTCAACAAGCATGATATGTTTTATATCTGGCTGTGTCGTTGAACTTGTTCAATTAGTGAGACTTTTAGCATAACATTATTTTTAATGTTTGCTAAAAGTCTTTTTTGTTTGTAAGGGAGGAGAGTAATTTTTCATAAAAAGTAAATTGTAAACAAATAATATATGAATTACGATAAATGATATTTGTAGGAGGAATAGAAATAATGGATATATTATCAATGGAATTTTTATCAGCATTATTTTCGATTATTATTTTAGATTTGGTATTAGCAGGAGATAACGCAGTTGTGATTGCACTTGCATCACGTAATTTATCAGTGGAAATGCGGAATAAAGCAATTTACATTGGCACTTTTGGAGCCATTATAATTAGGACAATAATGACATTATTCGCTGTCTGGTTATTAACTATTCCTTATCTTCAAGCACTCGGTGGTTTAGTACTAATTCCGGTTGCATATAAATTATTAGAAAAAGAAGAGGAAGAAGAAAATATAAAAGCTTCTCAGGATTTTTGGGGAGCAATAAAAACAATCATCGTTGCTGATGCGGTTATGGGGATAGACAACGTGTTAGCTATAGCTGGTGCAGCGCGTGGTGAATTTTTACTCGTTATTATTGGGCTCTTCATTAGTGTTCCTATTGTTGTGTGGGGAAGTAAATGGATTGGGTCTTTAATGGTAAAATATCCTGTTTTGATTTATGTTGGCTCAGGGATTTTAACGTGGACTGCAGGTACAATGATTGTTCATGATGAGATTGTTGGTGCGTATTTAAACGATATATCAAGTATGATGGTAGTTATCATTCCTTTGCTGATTACGATTATTGTTTTGACAATCGGTTATTTTAAAAAGAAATAATCGATAAGCACAGATCAGTTCATTGACGACCATTCGGGCATCGTATATGATAAAAGTAATCTAAGTAAAGTTTTTATTTGTAAAGTTGAAAATTTTTATTGAATGGAGAGAGTTTAATGGCATTACCGGAAAATTTGGGCTTTGAAACATTAGCAGTACATGGGGGGCAAGAACCTGATAGTGCAACAGGTTCAAGAGCCGTTCCTATTTATCAAACAACGGCGTATAATTTTAAAGATGCAGATCATGCTGCAAATTTATTTGGGCTTAAAGAGGCGGGAAATATTTATAGCAGGATTATGAATCCTACTACGGATGTGTTTGAAAAAAGAATGGCAATGCTTGAAAACGGCGTAGCAGCCTTGGCGTTTAGTTCTGGTCATGCTGCAATAATTTCTTCTATTTTAAATCTAGCGCAAGCTGGTGATGAAATTGTAAGTTCTACTACTTTATATGGTGGCACATATAATATGTTTGCGTATAATCTGCCTAAGTATGGTATAAATGTGAATTTTGTTGATGCAGCCGATCCAGAAAACTTTGCAAAAGCGATTACTCCGAAAACGAAAGCACTTTATGCAGAAACGATTGGTAATCCGAAAGCTGATATTTTGGATATTGAGGCTATTGCAAATATTGCGCATACACATGGAATTCCACTCATCGTGGATAGTACTTTTGCAAGTCCGTATTTATGCCGGCCAATTGATTTTGGGGCAGATATTGTTGTACATTCTGCGACGAAATTTATTGGTGGACATGGTACTTCCATGGGTGGTATTGTAGTTGATGCTGGTAAGTTTGATTGGAATAGTGAAAAATTCCCGTTACTTAGTGAAGCAGATCCCAGTTATCATGGATTAAATTATGCTCAGGATGTTGGTGCTGCTGCATTTATTACTAGACTAAGAGTGCAAATTTTACGGGATTTCGGTGCTTGCTTAAGTCCGTTTAATAGCTTTTTATTTTTGCTGGGATTAGAAACTTTGCCGCTTCGTATGCAGAGACATGTAGATAATGCGTTAAAAGTCGCAAAATTTTTAGAAGGACATGCATTGGTCAACTGGGTTAGCTATCCTAGCCTTGAATCAGATGTGGAATACGAAAAGGCAAGAAAGTATTTTCCTAAAGGAGCAGGATCGATTTTTACTTTTGGCATAAAAGGCGGGCTGGAAGCCGGGAAAAAATTTATCAATGCATTACAGTTATTTTCTTTATTGGCGAATGTAGGCGATGCAAAATCATTGGTCATACATCCGGCAAGTACAACACATTCACAGCTTACACCACAGCAATTGGAAAGCGCTGGAGTTCAGCCGGATTTGATACGATTGTCAATTGGCATTGAAGATGTCCAAGACATTATAGATGATTTAGAACAAGCTTTACAAATGAGTCAAAAATAATTTATAAGCGAGAGCTGTTAATAAATAGCTCTCGTTTATTTATGTTTTTATCGAGAACAAAGTGTATGAAATAATAGAATCAATAGACTATAATGGAAGCAGGACAGCATGAATGAACGAGGATTTTAATTATGCGAAAACAATTTTTAAGAAAAATGAAATTACAATTGAAAATAAATAAATACCTTATTGGTGTTGCGGTAGGATCGGGGCTTTCTGCTGAATGCGTAGTAAAAGGTGGTGCAAATTTTTTACTTGCTTTAAGTTCAGGCAAATATCGTCAGATGGGACGAAGTTCTCTAGGCGGATTTTTACCATATTCGAATAGTAATGCTATGGTGATGGAATTTGGTCAGAAAGAAATTTTATCATCAAGGTTTAAAATTCCTGTTTTGTTTGGTCTAAATGCGTCTGATCCTACAATTTATTTGCCAAATTATATTGACAAAATTAAAGCTTGTGGTTTTGCTGGAATTAATAACTTTCCAACGATAGGATTATTCGATGGGAAGTTCCGTGAAGCATTGGATGATATTAAATTGTACCAAAAAGAAGTAGAGGCTGTTGAGATTGCACATGCAAAGAATTTGCTCACAGTTGCTTTTGTATTTGATGAGTTTCAGGCAATTGATATGCTTGCAGCTGGAACTGATATTCTTTGTGTTCATTTAGGTTTGACAAGAGGGGGAATTCGTGGGGCGAAGAAAGTTTTGTCGTTAAAAAATGCAAGTCAGGAAGTGAATAGAATTTTTTCTGTTAGCGATAAATTTAATCCAAATGTGATTAAGATGATTTATGGAGGACCGATAAAAACGCCCATTGATGTGCAATATATGTATAAAAATACAACTATTGATGGCTATATTGGGGGTTCCGCTTTTGAAAGAATTCCTTCAGAAAATTCCATAATAAAAATTACTGAAGCATTTAAAATTGCGAACAATTCAAATGATAATGATTTGATGTCACGTATGTTAGATGGTATTGTGAAACATAATAACTACGTGGATTTCGTTAAAGAATATGTAGCTGAAAATTATATGAATGAAATTTCTTTTCTTGATTTGGCAATGGTGGCACATATATCTCGTAGTCGGCTTAGTGCACTTTTTAAGCAAGAAGTTGGGTGTGGATTTCCAGAATACCTGGTGAATTTCCGAATGAGAAAAGCTGAAAATATTTTGCGGCAAAACAAGGTAAAGTGTGCGGAAGTTGCGAATATGGTTGGATACAGTGACTATGCGCATTTCAGTAAGATGTTTAAAAAGTATATTGGGGTATCACCAAAGACCTTTACAGACAAGGAGTTTTAAAAGACATAAACACATAAAATAGCGACATAAACACATTTATTTTTGATATGAAGAATAGTATGATAAACATGTACAGAGAAGGGATCCCGCATCATTTTAAATGATAGATGAAGAGGAGGAAACCTAAATTGAAGACAGTAGCAATAGCAGGAACTTTTGATTCTAAAGGTGCAGAATATTTATATGTTAAAGAGCTGATTGAAAGTTTGGGGTTGCATACTTTTACAATTCATACAGGTGTATATGCACCTGCTTTTGATCCGGACATATCAAATACTGAAGTTGCAGCAGCTGCGGGAGCAGATATTGAAATTATTGCAAGGAAAAATGATCGTGCTTGGGCAACAGAGGTTCTATCAAAAGGAATGGAGAAGCTTGTTCCGCAATTATTTGAAGCAGACAAGTTTGATGGTATTATTTCGTTTGGAGGTACAGGTGGAACTTCGTTAGTGACTCCAGCGATGCGAAAATTACCGATTGGTGTCCCAAAAATTATGGTTTCTACTGTAGCATCTGGCAATACAGAACAGTATGTTGATACAAGTGATATTATTATGGTACCTTCGGTAGTTGATGTTGCTGGACTCAATTCTATTTCAACTAAGATCTTTAGTAATGCAGTTTTTGCAATCGCTGGCATGTTAAAGTTTGAAAATTCAAAAAATATAGAAAAGAAACCATTGGTTGCTGCGACTATGTTTGGTGTAACAACGCCTTGTATAAATTTTGCACGCGAATATTTAGAAAAGCGTGGTTATGAGGTTTTAATTTTTCATGCAACTGGTGTTGGTGGGCGATCCATGGAGAATTTAATTCGTGCTGGTTTTATTGAAGGCGTTTTGGATTTAACTACTACCGAGTGGTGTGATGAAATCGTCGGTGGTGTTTTGAGTGCAGGTCCTGATCGATTGGAAGCTGCGGGACGATGCGGCATTCCTCAGGTTGTATCAGTCGGTGCTTTGGATATGGTGAACTTTGGCAGATTTGAATCTGTGCCGTTAAAATTTAAGGATCGTAATTTATATAAACACAATCCAACTGTAACTTTAATGAGAACAAGTATAGAAGAAAATAAAATGATTGGTAAAAAAATTGCTGAAAAATTAAATAAAGCAAGTGGAAAAACAGTGCTTATGCTACCGATGAAGGGGGTTTCAGGTATTGATGCTATAAATCAACCATTCTACGGTGTAGAAGAAGATAACATGCTTTTTAAAACATTAAATCAACATATTGATAAAAATATAGTGGAGCTTCAAGAATTTGATTTGCATATTAATGATCAGAAATTTGCTGAAGCAGCGGCGCAGAAGTTGATTGAATTAATGAAATGATGATAATTTAGGAGGTTATAATAATGAATAAATTGACAAGACAAGAAATTATGGAAAAATTCAAAAAAGAGGTTTCTAATGGAAAAATTTTAGTTGGTGTTGGTGCCGGAACAGGAATTACAGCGAAAAGCAGTGAGCAAGGTGGTGCCGACATGCTTATTATCTACAATTCGGGACGCTATAGAATGGCTGGTCGTGGTTCGCTTGCAGGATTATTATCCTATGGTGATGCAAACAAAATTGTAGTTGAAATGGGAGCTGAAGTTTTACCGGTCGTACAGGATACACCTGTATTAGCTGGTGTATGCGGTACAGATCCGTTTCGTGTCATGGAAATATTTTTAAAGCAATTAAAAGAACAAGGCTTTTCAGGAGTGCAAAATTTTCCCACTGTGGGTTTGATTGATGGTGTGTTTAGGCAAAATCTTGAAGAAACGGGAATGGGATATAATTTAGAGGTAGAAATGATTCGAAAAGCGCATGAGCTTGATCTGTTGACAACTCCATATGTATTTGACGCGGATCAAGCAAGAGCAATGGCAAAAGCAGGTGCAGATATTTTAGTAGCACATATGGGCTTAACTACGAAAGGATCCATTGGCGCAAAGACAGCTTTAACCTTAGAGGATTGCGTAAGAAAAATAGAAGAAATTATAAAAGCGGGTAAATCAGTAAATCCAGACATTATGGTCATTTGTCATGGTGGACCGATTGCAGAACCAGAGGATGCAGCATATATCATAAAAAATGCAAAAGGAATTGATGGCTTTTTTGGTGCATCCAGCATTGAACGGTTTGCAGCAGAAAGAGGTATTAAATCTCAGACGGCATCTTTTAAGGCGATTAACAAGTAGTATAAAATATTAAACGATAAAATGATAGTAAATATAAAACTGGCCTAGATAGAAAATTTATCTACGCCAGTTTTATATTTTTGCCATTATATTTTATAAATAGATACCAAAAAGCCTCTACGTACCGTAGAGACTTGAATTTACTGGTGACACACCGGGGAATCGAACCCGAAACCTACTGATTAAGAGTGATTTGTTTATGTTTTTCGTATTGATTAACGCTTGTTTTCATTGGTATCTTTTCTTTTAAAGTATATGTATTATTGTCTATGTTTTTAAAGCATGCATGCAATTTTAGCTATTATTTGGTTTAGCAAATCTCTTTTCGAGCTTCTGTAAAGCCTCACGTTTTTCTTTCGGAATGAAATGAAAATATGTATTATATGTTACTTCGATACTACTATGCCCTAAACGTTTCGACACATAACTAATATCTTCTCCTGCTGCTAGAAGGTGGCTTGCATGAGTATGTCTCAGGCAATGAAAGGTAAGTCTGCTTATATTTGATTTTTCGCAGAACTTTGGAAACCATGAGCTAACATGATCGGGGTGGAGGTTTGTACCATCAGTATTACAAAATATTAATCCTGTATCAACATAATTTTCTCTAAGACGAAGTTTATTTTCCTTATTTTTTAATTGTTCATTTTTTATAGCAGAAATAACAATATCTGTTATTTCGATTACTCGATTTTTTTATTTTTTGTTTCTTTAAATTCCAATCCGTGTTCTTGAGTATAGATGAGAGCTTCGTTTATTTCAGCAGAATGGTTTTCAATATCAATGTCATCATCTCTAAGTGCTAACAATTCTTCTCTGCGCATATCGGTTCTAAGAGCTACCGTTACTAAATTTTCGTATTCATCATCTTTAATTTTATTTTCTAATTTTATAACTTCATTAGAAGTAAAAACTTTGACTTTTTTACTTTCTTAGGTTGATCATTTTGCTCTTTAACTTTTGGTAGTTTCATTTTTAATGCAACATTTTTCCCTAATATTTCATCTTCATAAACTGCGTAATTTATAACTGCAATATCCGCTCTAGAAACTCCAGAACAAATATCCAGTCCTTTATTGATTTTTTTCAAATAGCAAATCTGATATTTTTTTATACTGAATATCTTTTGAAGTATCAATCCACCAGCGATCAAAAGAAGGATCGTTTTTTAAATTCATTAAATTGAATATATATTTTATGAAATTATCATTTTCATCATATGTAGCCAAAGAAAGAATACGATAATGTCGGTGCCCATTTTCTTCCTTAAACTCGAGGATGCCCTTTACATGGGAATATCCATCACTATTAAACATTTGAGAAGTAATCTTTACTGTTACGTTTTTGATGTAAGAATTTGTCGATATGTCTTTATAGGACGTAATGCTATTGGTGTCTATATAAGTGCTAGCAACATTATTAGAATCAATCCAATACCAGTTTGGGTGTATATCATCGAATTTTAAACTATTTATTGATTCATTAATTTTAGAAATAATTTTCTCCCGGTTTTCAGACGGGTATATATATCCAATACTATAAAGAACATTGTTGTGAACGGTGGAGTAGAGTAACGTACTTTTGGTAGAATCTTTGAATTTAATCCAAAGAAATTTATTGTTATGAATATCTATTTCACCAGAGTCTTCAAAAGACGCAAATTTCGATATTTGACTTTGCTTGATTCCTAGAAAAAAATTTTCAATTTCATTGCTTGACCAATTTTCAATAGGCCTATATATTAATTGTTGAAATTGTTGAATATAAATTATTCCGCTTGATTCTGCCACAGCAAGTAACGATATTCCCTGTAATTGTGGTTCACTAATTTTACTTATATCTTGATACTCAAAATCATTCGGAACCAAAATACTATAATGGTCATTATCATTACGATATAGTTTCATATCGCTTGCGAAGGCAGGATATATAATTGTCAAACATAATACTAGCACGAAGAAGGGAATAAGGTTTCGCTTTAGCATATTTAATCAGTCCTTTATTGATTTTTTTCAAATAATAGATCTGCTATTTTTGATAATAGATCTTCTTGATTAAGCTGTGTCCATTTCATATCAATAGATTGCTTATCCTTATTAACCGAATGAAAATTAAAAGGGGGAGTAAGCAATTGCTGATTAGAACCATAAGTCAGATAAGAAATAGGGCGGTAATAATTTATGTTATTTTCTGTCTTGAAATCAACAACAAATTCGGAATCAGGTTTATTATCTTTAATTGCAGATTTTGTAAAATTAATTGACACTCTTTTATAAATAGTATTTGTTAAAGATTCTTTATAAGTAGAAATATCATTGAGATCTATATACATATTAGATTCAACCCAGTACCAATTGGGTGATATATCATTAAAGTTAAAGCTATTTATTGATGCAGTAATTTTTGGCATCATTTTTTTCCGTTCATTAACAGGATATATAAAACCTATGTTATAAAGTAAATTATTATGGACGAATGTATATACTATGGTTTCTTGTTTGATATCACTAAATTTAACCCAAAGAAACGTATTATAATTTATAGTTTTCTCACCAGATTCTTTTAACGTATTTGGAAAAGATTCATTCATTTTAATTCCTTGAATAAATTTTTCGCGTTCTAGATTTGTCCAAGTTTCAATCGGTAAGAATAAAGCCTTATTAAATTTCTTTACATAAATTGTACTTCCCGAGTTTGGATTAACAGCTATCATTGAAAGACTATCTGAATTAGGATTTTCTATTTTTATATCTTTAAATTTAAAGTCAGCCGGAATCAGAAAGCTATAATGCTCGTTCTCATTTCGGTATTCTTTCATATCACTTGCAAAGGCAGCAGGGGAGATAACCAAAAGCATGACGATTGTTGCTAATAGCGAAGTTAAGATTTTTTTCATATGAGGACCATCCTTAGTTTATTTCAAGAATAATCTGTAGATAACAGTTGTTTGTTCGAATTATAGAATATTTTCATTGGCAAATTGAACTGTTGCTTTATAAATCGTTTCACCAATACTTTCAGGAAAGATATCCTCCCATTTTCCTTGCATGGTAAAGGTTGTGAGTTGGTTGCCATCTTTATCATAGTATATTGTTGTTGTCAGCGCGTACGTTTTATCATTCGGATCGATTTCCCAATGCTCTATAGAATAAGAGACGTTGTACCAATTCGTAGGTGTATAATTAATTTCATACATAGAATTTGCTAATTCTTTTACGCCATTCCATTTATATTGTGTTTTAAGCCAAAATTCTATATGGCGCTTTTGATCTGCATTTACTGGATAAGTTCCATATTTAATAGTATCTTTATCAAAGTAATAACTACAATCGTCATTTGAATATATCCAGTGCCAACGATCATCAGCAAAAGCAGTACAAGAGAATAGAATTACGGATAATAATGTAATCAATAAAATCATTTTTTTCATAATGTGTACCATCCTTAGCCTATTTCATTCTTTCCAATTCCTTATCATGTTGGTTGGTGTAGATAACAATAGCGTCATACAAATCAGCCTCTATAGTATTTTTTATAATTTTAATTTTGGTATTTTGGTCAAAGTTTTTTAGGATTTGACCAGAAGTATCATAGTATGTAAACATATATACTGAGAATAATCTATCTGTCTTATTGACTTTTGCATTCATTAACGTATAGGAAAAATCATCCCAATTTGTGGTGTCATTATTAGCTTTACTCCCAATTATAAACTCATTCAATATATCTTTACTGAATTGCATTTTAATTTCAATATCAATGATATTTTTATCAATATTACCATTACTATCTAAATCGTATTTAATGCTAGTGGGATTGAAGAAAATAGTACTTATATCATTTGAAGCGACCCATTGCCAATTATCCGAGGCAAAAGCAGTACAAGAGAGTATGGGCATGAGCAGTAAAGTTATTAATAAAGTTATTCTTTTCATATGGGTACCATCCTTAGTTTTTAAATGACTAGCTCGTTATAATTTATTGTAGCTATTATAATGTTCAACAAGCTCCTTGGAAATTTTTATATGAGGTGATCCCTCGGAATAGGGAACTAATTCGTAAATTTGATATATCAATGAGACAGATCCGTCACCTGTAAGATAGTAATTGTCTGTTATTTTTTCTAATGGGTGAAGAAGGAGACTGCTGTCGATAGGTTGTTCTTTGTAATTTACAATTTTGATCGAACCTGATGAAAAAGAAGAACGTAATTGCCCAGGTGTTATATTTAAAAAATATGTCAAAGGGAGCCTTTTTCCAGTGGTTTTATCATAGACTAATCCGTAAATTATATAATGACCATGAGCACCACCTAAATAACGAGAGTCGGTCAATGTTAACGACACAATATTATCATCTTCAAATTTAGTTTCATAAGATATTCCGCCGTTCTTTATCTCACCTTTCGCAAAGGTTTCTTTAAACGAATCTATATACTTGGAAATATCATCATTTATAAAATTTTGGGCTATTTCGTTATCGGTATAAACTATAGGATAATTTATTTTGTAATTGATGCCGTTTTGTTCGCCTGTTTGAACCATTGAATTTACAATTGCTGGCATAAATCCAGTAAAGCAAAGCAAAAGAAGAACTATAGGTAAATATAAAAGTTTCATAAGTATTTACTCCCATATAAGTTATACGAATTTTTATCCAAAAATTTTATAGTCGCTTTTCCAGCCAGGAATGAAGCTTTGTTCAACATCTGTAGTTATATGATTAAATTGATCACTTAAATATTTTGGATAAGATAATGTAAATCCATTATAATATTGATCTGAAATGAAGAATTTTTCGTAATAAACGGTTTCATCTTTAACCCAAGATAAAACGTACCAATCGTCCCCAGAAGATCGATAACTAATACAATCAATGCCTATACTAGAAATCGCTTTCTCATAATTAGTTTTTAAATCTTCATGTAAAGTATTATGCCCGCCCCAAACTAATAAGGTCGAAGCTTTGTCAGGAGGACTAAAAGATGCGCCATCATTATTTCCAGCTTGCATAGCAATTGAAAATGAAACAGGAACATATATTTTATAAGCATATCGTCCATTAATGTATTGGTAATAAAATGGATTGTCTGTTGTATCAAGTCTTACAACCGTACTTGGAGAATGACGATTCGTATTTGGTAAGTGAATCGCTTCAGCACTTGCTATTTCGAATTGAATAAGTAGAAGAAGGACAAAAATTATGCTTTTCATGTTTATCCTATCCTTTCATATTTTCTAATAAGTATTAATCCTATGATTAAAGCTCCGTCTATAACAAACATGTAACGATATAATGATTTTATAGATTGACGAGCAAATTCAGCATCATCGTAACTAATTTTGGGAGGTAACGAATTTAAAAAATCATTATCCGGAGCAATTGTATTTTTAGTCAAATCTCTACTTTTGAAATATTGAAAATTATTATATTGCAATATTTTTTCTTCATTTAAATCAATTAATCGAAGAATGTAAACATTTAAAATTAATGCACTAATTAGTAATATAATGCTTATCATTAATCCTTTTTTCATAAAAGATCTCATAGTCCTTTTGTCCTGTTTTATCGAAATATGTCGAAAGTCCCTAAAAATAACAACAACCTACACTAAATTCTCAAATTAGTCGTAGGTTTATTTTTTCCAGCCTTCTTCTAAAAAGCTAAGTATGTATTTTTGATCTACATCGCAAGAGTAGGAGAGGAGTTCTATAGAATATTCATTCGCTTCGTTTTCTTTGCGTGTAGAAGAGAAGAACGTGCGCCCTGCCATGCAGTAGTTTACATAACCACGATGACAAAGAAAATGTGCGATTTCATGTCCTAGAACAGCTTTTCTTTGCCAATCGTTTAAATCTTCATTGATTACAATATATTTTCTTCGTAAAATTCGTCGCCACATACCATTGATACCGCCCGGGGTATTGCAAAATCTAACTTCAATTTTTAATTATTTAGCTATACGATACGGATCTGAGGTATCGTATTTTTTATTAGGTTTCTTACTTGTAGCGGGATATTCATTTCCGTTTATTTTTTTCTTTTGCATCCCAGTATAAGGCTTCAATGATTTTGGCTAGCTTTTCACGATCTTCTTGGGTTGCGATTTTACCGTTAAGTGTGTATTCTTCTTGTTCAATGAGCTTGGTGAGTTCTTTAGGTCGTTTATCTGATTGGGTAGGAGTGTCTTTAAAATCAGTTCCAACAATAGTTTCGATAGTTTTTCCAAAAACTTTTGATAAATTTGTTATATCATCATGGTTTATGGCAGTTGTATAACCCCTTTCCCAATTAGATATAACTTGTGGTGATTTATTAATCAAATCACCAAGTTGTTTTTGTGTTAGCCCTTTTTCTTTTCTAAATGTTTTAATTCTTTCACTAATTGTCATAAGCTACACCTCAATACTAATAATACTAACAACTAACGGAATTTGATAGTTAACTAACGGAATTTGAGAAAATAATAATAAAAGCAGTGATAAACAACGTGAATCGTTAGTTTGAATAATTATAACGAATTGAGTTAGCTTAGAAAGGAGCAATAAAATTGGCAGTACATGATAACGTGGAAAAAATTCGTAAAACTAAAGGAATTGGAATTTTTACACAACAAGTACGCGAAAGTCTTGGCTGGGCAAGAATTCAAGCGAGCATGAAAGTTAACGATCTTTGCAAGAAATGTGAAACGATTGTAAGAGAATATGCAATTGAAAAACGGGAAACGGGAAAAGTATTATCACGTCTTGAATCAACAATTGAACTGGCAAGAGCTTATAGAAGACCTGAGATAGTACAACGACGGATAAACACCGTTGTATTTTGTAAAAAAGAAAAAAACAATTGCACTGCAATCCTAAATTAATGGAATGCACACCTGAACGTATAATCGAATTGATAATGAATTGTGCAACTATGGGGCTTGAACCTAATTTGATTGGACACGCCTACATTGTTCCATTTTGTAATGGCAAAACCAAACGTATGGAAAAACAATTTCAAATTGGATATAAAGGAATCATTGAGCTAGTGGGATGTTAGCGGTGCAGTGTCAAGAATATATGCGTATGAAGTTCGTGAAGGTGATGCGTTTGATTATGAATTATGTATAGAAACTAAATTGGTGAAAGTTGGAGGACAGGGGATAAGGTCTATGTGTAAGATTTGCAATACAAAAGTTTAGCTGTTTTGTGATGATGGTTTTTGATTTATGGAGAAGTATAATAAAGTAAGAAATCGACATTAATACAAAAATGTCGATTTCTTTACCTTATAGTTCATGTGTTTTTATATGTGCAAGATAATAAAATCATAGAGAAAATTAAACTTTTGCATGCAAGAATGTATGCAAAACACGAAAACAAAAAAAGCCTTCGCATGCCGCGAAGACTTGAATTTACTGGTGACACACCGGGGAATCGAACCCCGAACCTACTGATTAAGAGTCAGTTGCTCTGCCAGTTGAGCTAGTGAGTCGTTGATATATTATTAACTTACTTAAATATAATACATTATATTTAAGTAAATATCAAGTGTTTTTTTTATAAAATTGATGATCTAATGGATAAATGAATTTTACTTAATATTTGTTTAGTTTTTAATGCAAGAATAATTTAATTTATGGATAAAAATAAATAGCAGTGAATTGATCAAATAATAAGGAATTTCATATTCATTTAAGTGTTTTTATGTAAATCATCAATATGAATTGGGAATAATATAAAACAATTGGTTGAATATTGAAATATTAAAAAAAATTTGAAATAAAGGTAATTGCTGAAATAAAGAGAATTAAATTTTATATAAATGGTTATAATTGTAGGTGATTATATGGATGCTTATAAAAATAAAATCCCTAAAAATTGTCCATATTTAAGTCGCTTAAATTGTTCTAAAGATAGACCGACTGCATATGCTGGTTTAGGGACACGATTTATATTTACTATTTTGGCTTGGTTTGTATTAGGGTTGAATATTACGCCTGGAAGCAGTTTTTTTGTTTCATTACTTCTGTTTTCTGCACCTTTATTTTTAGAGTATAAGAAATTTATTCCGAATACACGCTTGAGAAGAATTGTACATAACATAGGCAAAGTTATATCGGGCAGTATGGTTTTAATCAGTGCGATTGGCCTTTTTGGCATATTAGTTGTCACTGTAGGTGAAAATAGTACTTTATATTTGCAAGTTGCTGAAACATTTATTATTTGTAAAGGGTATATTATCCCGCTTAATTTCATATGGTGTCTTGTAGGCACTGCAGTTTTCATTACAGGCTTAGATTGGATCATTTATGAAGGAGTAACGGAAAAGCAATATATTGAATATAAGTGTAGTAACAAGAAAGGGTGACAACGATGGAATTTGTGATTATAACAGTTTTATTATTGTATATGACTTTAGCGATAGGTACCTTTATAAAGTTTAAAATTTATAAAGTTCCATCTGCATATAACTATATAGCTTTTATTATGCCTGTAATTTTTTTAATTTGGGCGCCAATTGCAGCTTCCGTTGAAAAAAAAGCGGAGAAAAGGGGCCTTTTTATAACTTCGCTATTTATTCATTATAAAAACAGTATAAGGTTTTATCCTATATTAGTTGGCTATGCTGCCTATGCGCTTGCATCCGAAGAAGCTTGTAGTAATTCTCAAACGATGGAAATCATATGGCCGTCTTATCGATATTTGTTCTTTGACTATAATAAAACGGGAACGAAAATTTATTAATGAATAGAATATTAAAGTATTGCTCCATGTAAATAATTTTATATTTCAAATATAAAAATCAACACGAATGCATTGATAAAGTATAATTTTTTGCTAAAATAGAAATATAGTTTTATTTTAATTTGGAGGTATCATATGAAAAGTAATAGCATTGATGCAAAGAAAAATACAGATAAACTTGCTAATAATCCTTATGTAAAGGTCGTAACAACAGACGATATGATTGAGGAATTAAAAATGGATAAAGATAAGCAGCTGGTGAATATGATACGCTCATATTTGTCGGACAGTAAATGAGAAAACCCTGTACATAATTGACGATGTACAGGGTTTCTTTATTAATATATGGTGTATTGTTTCCAAGGAATTTGATCAACACGGATTGTTTTTAAGAAATCAACAATATCTTTACGCCCTACATAACGTGGAATACCATTCTCGTTTTGAGACATTAAAATTATGGGCATATTAGGGAAAAAATATGATAATTTTTGTCTTGTTTCCACTGCGGTTACAGTATAACGGGTGATATGCTGTTTTACAGATATAATTGCAAAGGTTACGTTTTGTTCTTTAATAACAGCACCATTGATTAACATATATAGCTCCTCATTAAATTTTGATCGTTACGTAAATTTTAGCAAGAAATGTGTCGTAAATCAATGATTCATAAATATGGAGGTTCGCCTAAACTTATAAAAGTGATTTATTTTTCTTTACAGAACATATGTACTATGTTATCATAAAAACATATTAACAGAACAAATGTTCTTGGAGGGTGCGAAATGAAATATATTGTTGGTTTTTTATTTGTATTGATTTTGTGGAGTATTACGCCGATCGGTATATCTAATGCATATCTTCATACGAATTTATACGATACAATTACTGTGAAGCAAGGCGATGATGTATGGAATATTGCCAAAGTATATGCGAGTGATACAGAAGATATTAGAGCTTTAATTTCAGCAATTAAAGAACTCAATCGCTTAGATCATAGCGCACATATATTTCCAGGGCAAAAATTAAAAATACCAATAAATAAAGAAGCACCAAAATAGGATTTTAATCCCGTTTTGGTGCTTCTTTATTTATTGAAAAAATTCTTATTTTGCATCATGTGTTTCGATATTTTTTGCACCACTGTTGGTTAATATTTGTATAGCTTGTGATACTTTATTTTGTGTTGTTTTTATAACGGCTAAAGTACTTCCAGCGGAAACTTCTTTACTATAGGCTTCACTTCTTTCAGAAGGAATTCCCCAATCTATTAATCCACCAGCAATTCCACCGCCGATTGCGCCGCTAATTGTAGCAGCAATTGGACCAGCAGCAATGATTGGTCCTATACCTGGGATCGCTAATGCACCTGCGCTGAGTAGAAGTCCTCCAACGCCGCCGAGGGCACCGCCTGTCATAGTACCGTCCATAATACTATCATCAGTAAGTTCACTTGTACGACCAGATTGCTGATTATCTTTTGCTACAATATTGATTTCTTCTGTAGAAAAGCCATTTGAACGTAATTGGTTTACAGATTGTTCAGCTTGCCTTAAACTTGAAAAAAGACCCACGATTGTTTTCGGATTAGTGTTTTGTGTGTTTGTAGTTGCACTGCCCGATTGATTTTGCTGCATCATTGTTTGTTGAGCATTTGCTTGTTGGGGTTGAGTGCCGGCATTATTATAGCTACTTACTATATTATTGTTAGAAGCATTTGTAGTTTGTTCGTTCATATTGTTATTTGGCATCTAGATGAACCTCCTTGATATTAAAATAAATTGACTGTATTTAGTTTGTACGATATTAATAATGCTATACATCGAAAAAGAGATTTGTTAAAAATTTAGTATAAGCTATGTAAATTTTAATTGACGATTTGTTTTAATTAAATAAATAAAAAGTGTTAAAAGGATTTATATTACTCTATGTCAAATAAACATAGAAATCATTATAAAAGGTTTGTTTTATAAAATAAATTTAAGGTTGTGTAAATATGAATAGTGAAACTTTAATTTCTGAAATGATAGAGTTTGTAAAAAATGAAAAACAGCTAGAAGCAATACGAATAGAAAAAGAAGTTGAAATTGAAGGGCGAACGGGAATATATCCAGTTGATTTATTTTTGGAATTTCAGGGTGAAAATGGTCTGCATTACAAAATAATTGCGCAAGTAAAAAATATGGAGCATCAATTAAATAAACAGGAATTATTTGAATTTGTAAAAATTTTGCAAGATGTTTCGGGGCAAGTGATGGGGGTAATATTTACACAGCCTGTATATGATAAACTTGTTCGTGATATAGCGAAAGACGTAGGTATTCTTCTATATGAAATGGGTGGAGTTGATGATAAACCAATTTACCAGCCGAATATAAGTGGAATCAAAGTTGATATTGATGAAGAATGGGTTAAAGCTGAAAAGATGAAGCATGGATTAGAAAATGAGACAATTCCTTTTAGTGGAGATCCTAAATATATGTATCTTTATAATAAAGAAAATTGTTGTATAGATTCTATAGAAGGAATTTTTAATAGTTATGTAAAAAAATATTCTACACAAGAAGAGTTCTCAGAAAATAAAATTATGCATTCATTTGAAGAGGAGGTTTATTTGCAAACCGGGCATGCTCTTATACCTAAAATTAGAATTAAATGTATAAGCTTTTATTTAAGTTTTACTAAAGTTTCTGTATGGAATGCTGAGGATATTATGATGAAAATTATAAGAACTGCATTGAATGCAAGATTAAAGTAAGCGGTTGGTTCTTTTTCAGCGTTATATAGTATTCATTCTTTCTTTTGCACATATAATAGCATGAGGAGGGATGCATATTGAAACTGTTTTCAATTGGTTTACAAGAAGAGTTCGATATAGTTCAAGCCAATTTACAAAATGATTGCGATAAATTAAAGAGTCAAGGCTTTTTAATTAAGATAGATGTTATTCAAAGCGAAAGTTATACTTTTTTAGAATGTCATGTGATTCAAGGTGAAATGTCTTTTCGAAATTATGAAAAAGTCAAAAATATTATTAAGCGTTACGTAGCAAAGCATTTATTTTGTTATATCATTGAATGTAAAACCAAATCTCTTATCAACCAGCACGTGATGAAAAAATATCAATATTTAAATGAAGAAGAAAAGCAGGCTGTTTATAAACATTCGCTAAGGTTGATAAAAGAGAATGATTGTGATCAACAATGGAATGATATGAAAACTGATATGCAGAATAAACTTCTTTATTATTTAGAGGAAAATCAAAATATTGTGGTTGACGGATTTATAAATTTTCGTTTGCCTTCGTATCAAATCTATTTAGCAGAAATAATGGATAAAGCTCTAGATTTATATATGATGGAAATAGAATATCAAGAATTTATTCAAGTATTACGTTATTTTGTAAAAATGAATACAGAGCAAGCTTTAACAATACAAGTCATTATGAAAGGGACTGGACCATATTTATTATTAGACGAAACTGGTGCGTTATTACATTATCAATATGTTGATGTTGTGGATCGACGGACTGCCGATGATTATGCAGAACTTCTTATTAGTACATTGATTAATATAGCTCCGCAAAAAATTATAGTACGCAATGTGAATGGCGATATCAATCATCACACGTTAATAAAAACTTTAAAAAATATATTTCAAGATCGTATTTATATTTTAACTGAGGATAAAATGGATAATATAAGTATTCATCTTGACAGTGATTTATTGTAAATATATAATTTAGATATAATCTCATATAATAAAAGTAATGCAGAAGATAAGATAATAATTTGGTTGTTTAGCAGAGAAAAATGTTAAAGCTGTGAGCATTTTATTCAACGATTATTATTACCACTTCTAAACTGCAGGCTGAAATGTTAGTAAGCTGTGCCGGGAGTTTATCTCGTTATTAAATTTTGAGTAGGATAAATGTGGATTTAGATCGCGTTTGTCAATCAGGGTGGAACCGCGAAGGTATAGTATAGCCTCGTCCCTAGTTGGGATGAGGCTATTTTTTATTTTATTAGGGGGAATTTTATTATGGCAAAGATTAAAGTAACGTTAAAAGATGGTGCTATACGAGAAATTGAAACTGGTGCTACAGTATTAGATTTTGCGAAATCGCTAAGCAATAGTTTAGCGAAGTCGGCTTTGGCAGGAAAAGTGGATGGTGTAGTTGTTGGGTTAGATACTCGCTTGACAAAGAATGTAAAAGTTGAAATTTTAACTTTTGCAGATCATGAAGGTAAACATGCATTAAGACATAGTGCATCACATATTTTGGCACAAGCTGTGAAACGTTTATATAAGAATGTTAAATTAGCAATTGGACCTGCAATCGAAAATGGTTTTTATTATGATTTTGATACAGAACAGCCATTTACGCCAGAGGATTTGGTGAAAATTCAATCCGAAATGGAAAAAATCGTGAAAGAAAATTTAGCGATTGAGCGTGCAGAACTTAGCAGAAGTGAAGCAATTGATTTATTTGAAAAACAAGATGAAACGTACAAAGTTGAGCTGATTCGTGACTTGCCGGAGGACGCAATTATTTCAACTTATAAACAAGGGGAATTCATTGATCTTTGTGCTGGACCGCATGTTCTTTCTACCGGTAAAGTAAAAGCATTAAAGCTCCAGAGTATTGCTGGTGCCTATTGGCGTGGTGATGAAAAACGCAAAATGCTGCAAAGAATTTATGGTACAGCATTCGAGAAAAAGGCTGAATTAGATGAATATTTAACAATGCTTGAAGAGGCTGCGAAACGAGATCATCGAAAACTAGGCCGTGAACTTGATTTATTTAGTATCCAAGAAGAAGGACCAGGATTTCCATTTTTCCATCCAAATGGTATGGTAATTCGTAATGAACTAGAAACTTTTTGGCGTGAAATTCATAGAGAATTTGGTTACCAAGAGATAAAAACACCAATTATTTTAAATCGAAAATTATGGGAGCAATCTGGGCATTGGGATCATTATAAAGAAAATATGTATTTTACGCAGATTGACGGGGAGGATTACGCTGTTAAGCCAATGAATTGCCCAGGTGGAATCTTGGTATATCGTACACAGCACCATAGTTATCGTGATTTACCCCTTCGTACTGCAGAACTTGGTTTAGTACATCGCCATGAGCTGTCAGGAGCTTTACATGGTTTGATGCGTGTACGTAATTTTACACAGGATGATGCACATATATTTATGTTGCCTTCGCAAATAAAAGAAGAAATTCAAAAGGTAATTGATTTATTCGATCGTGTATATAGCACATTCGGACTTGAATATCATGCAGAACTTAGTACGCGTCCAGAAAAAGCAATGGGATCAGAGGAAGTATGGGAGACAACCACCAATGCGCTTCGTGAAGCATTGGAAGATCGCGGAATGAAATATATTATTAATGAAGGCGATGGCGCTTTTTATGGACCAAAGATTGATTTTCATCTTAGAGATTCTATTGGTCGTACATGGCAATGTGGCACAATTCAATTAGATATGTTATTACCAGAAAAATTCGATTTAACTTATGTTGGTGAAGATGGGCAAAAACATCGTCCGGTTATGATTCATCGTGTTGCTTATGGCAGCATCGAACGTTTTATCGGTATTTTGATTGAGCATTATGCGGGAGCGTTCCCTGTATGGTTAGCTCCAATACAAGTGAAAATATTGACGATAACAGATAAAAATACGGAATATGCATATGCGCTAAGAAAAGAAATGTTTGATAAAGGAATTCGCGTCGAAGTGGATGATAGAAATGAAAAAGTAGGTTATAAAATTCGTGAAAGTCAAATATCTAAAGTACCATATATTCTTGTGGTAGGAGATAAGGAAATGGAAGAGCATAAGGTTGCTGTTCGAAGACATGGTGAAAAAGATAGTTCCGTACAAGATGTTGAGGGCTTTATCACTGAAGTTTTAGAAAAAATAAGAAAAAAAGAAAAATAGAGTATTGACATTTTCATGATAACTTGTTACTATTAATGAGTCCTTTATGAAAATATTAAGTAGAAGCCATCCGCTTCTCACCTTATGGCGTTTTAGTCACTAAGGTATGAGATATCGTACAGTATTGTATTGATCACGGGTGGCAGGTTGCCACTCGTTTTTATTTATATTTACAGATTATTTTAGGAGGTGGATCTCGATTAGTAAAGAAACTTTGAAGATCAATGAGGAAATTCGCGCTAGAGAAGTTCGTGTAACGAGCTCTACAGGTGAACAACTTGGAATTATGGCAACAAGAGAAGCTTTACGCATAGCTGCGGAACAGCAGCTAGATCTAGTTGAAGTAGCTCCAATGGGAAAACCGCCAGTTTGTCGTATTATGGATTTTGGTAAATACAGATATGAACAGCAAAAGCGTGACAAAGAAGCGAAGAAGAAACAAAAGGTTGTTACAGTGAAAGAAGTTAAGCTTCGTCCTAATATTGAGCAACATGATTTTAACGTCAAGTTGAAAAATGCCCTTCGTTTTCTCGAAGATGGTGACAAAGTAAAAGTTACTATCATGTTCCGTGGTAGAGAGTTATCTCATCCAGAACTAGGCAGAGAGGTATTACTTAAAATGGCGACTGAGTTAAAAGACTTAGTAACTGTTGAGCGTGACCCTAAGCTTGAAGGTAAAAATATGATAATGATTTTAGCACCAAAGGCACATAACTAAAGGAGGAATAGCAATGCCAAAAATTAAAACTCGCAGAGCTGCTGCAAAACGTTTCAAACTAACTGGTACAGGTGAATTTAAACGTGCAAAAGCTTTCAAAAGCCATATTTTAGAAAAAAAATCACCTGCACGTAAACGTAATTTACGTAAAGCAACACTTGTAAGCAAAGCAGATCATGAACGCGTAACTAAGATGCTTCCTTACGCTTAAAATATAGATTATTTAGGAGGAACGAAACATGCCAAGAGTTAAAAAAGGCGTGACTGCACATAGACGTCATAAAAAAATTCTAAAACTAGCGAAAGGTTTTAGAGGAGCAAAAAGCAAACAATTTAAAAAAGCAAATGAAACTGTAATGAAAGGTCTTTTCTACGCTCGTCGTGATCGCCGTGCTAAAAAAGGTGAATTCCGTAAATTATGGATTGCACGTATTAATGCAGCAGCCCGTACAAATGGGATTTCTTACAGCCAATTAATCAATGGTTTAAGTAAGGCTGGCGTTGCTGTAAATCGTAAAATGCTTGCTGATCTAGCAATTAGTGATGCAGTTGCATTTACACAATTAGTGACTGTAGCAAAAGAGCAATTGAAATAACTTTAATTAAAAGGTTCTGATGATAAAATCAGAACCTTTTTTGTCAGGATCTTTTAAAGTGCATGTGAAAATGATGAGACTTGATTGGTGAGGTGCAGATGTAATGAAAAGGGAAAAAGCAGATCGACAATTCGCTATTATTGGATTAGGGAGATTTGGCAGCAATATGGCCAAAGCTTTATATAAAATGGGGTATGAAGTTCTGGCGATTGATAAAGATATGCAAAAAGTACAGGACTTTAGTGATGAGGTAACACATGTTGTACAAGCAGACACCACAGATGAAAATGCACTAAGGGCGATGGGAATACGTAATTTCGATGTAGTAGTAGTTGCAATTGGCGAAGATGTGCAGGCAAATATTATGACGACATTACAATTAAAAGAGATTGGTGCTCCCTTTATTGTAGCAACTGCTCGTAATTCTTTACATGTAAAATTATTAGAAAAAATAGGTGCCGATCGTGTTGTTTCTCCAGAAAGAGATATGGCGCGTCGTGTTGCGTACAATCTGGCATCTACCAGTGTTATGGATTATATTGAACTTTCACCTAAATTTAGTATTGTTGAAATTTCTGCACCAAAAGCATTTCAAGATAAAACGTTAGCTGAATCTGATATTCGTGCTAAATATGGCATTAATGTTGTCGCAATTAAGCGTGATGATAATTTAATTATTTCTCCATTGCCAAGTGAAAAAATTCAAAAGGGTGATATTGTTATTGTCGTTGGCAGTAATGAAGGCATCAACGGTTTAGAGGAATTGGAATGATTGAAGTTATAACAAGTTTGCAAAATGCGAACATTAAATTAGCAGCGAGTTTAAAGCAAAAAAAATATCGAGATGAAAAAAAGCTGTTTATTGTTGAGGGAATAAGGCTGAGCGAGGATGCCATAAAATCAAGCTGGCAGATTCAACAATGTTTTTGTACAGAAGAAGCATTGCAAAATACACGTGTGCAAAAAATCCTAGGGCAATTGGAAGAAATGAATTGTCGGATATATAAAGTGAGTAAAACCATTTATGATAAGCTTAGTGAAACTAAGGAACCGCAGGGAATTTTACTTATCGTAGGAACACAGTATGGCAAGTTAGCTGCATGCATGATAAAAGATCAAACACCAATGCTGATTGTACTCGATTGTTTGCAAGATCCCGGGAATGTTGGGACGATTATAAGAACTGCGGAAGCGGCTGGATGTACGGGAATTATCATGACGAAGGGGAGCGCTGATGTATTTTCAGGAAAAACTGTTCGTGCAACGATGGGGTCTATTTTTCGTATACCGATTGCCGCAGGGGTTGAATATAGAGAATTGCTGGATTTTATAAAAAAAGAAAAAATTTCATTATATGTGACAGCGCTTGATTCAGCATCAAAACAATATTTTTCAGTTGATTTTACAAAATCAACGGCCGTGGTTTTTGGAAATGAAGGAAACGGAGTTAGCAATATTCTTTTAAGTGCAGCGGAAAACAAAGTTTATATTCCAATGCTAGGTGAGGCGGAATCTCTTAATGTATCGGCTGCTACAGCAATTGTTAGTTATGAGAGTTTACGTCAAAGAAAATTTAGAAGTTTTTAAAATTACGTAATTTTTAATAAAAAGTTATGCAATTTTAATTACGTAGAGTTAATCTGTGGAAATCTTGCGATTTGTAATGATTTATGTTAAAATTTAAAAATATAGTGTAAAAGAATATAATACAAACGATGATAGAGAAAGTAGTTTAGTAATGTTTTTTACAGGGAGATAGACGCCTAGATTGAGAGCGTTATCAAAGCAGCTAATTGAAATTCGCTCTGGAGTTTCTTTGATGAAATTATAATTTATTTAGTCAAAGCGTTTGCTGCGTTAAGGTTTTTGAGTATCAATTAGGGTGGTACCGCGAAATTATACTTTCGCCCCTTTATGGGCGGAAGTTTTTTTATTTTTAGTATGATTTTATTATATCAGGAGGTACTTATGGAACAGCAGTTAAAAAGTTTAAAACAAGAAGCTACTGGAGATTTTTCAAGAGCGAATAGTGTTCTGGAATTAAATGAGCTAAGAGTTAAATATCTTGGGAAAAAAGGAAGTTTGACGACGATTCTTAGAGGACTTGGCTCTTTGAGCCCAGAAGAACGGCCACGAATTGGACAAATGGTAAATGAAGTTCGTGCCGAGCTTGAGGCGGTTCTAACTGAAAAGAATGAATATCTAAAAAAGCAGGAACTCACAAAGCGTCTTGCTAACGAAAAAATTGATGTGACATTGCCAGGTAGGATTCAACCGATTGGGCATAAACATCCACTTACATTAACTTTAAATCGCATGAAAACTATTTTTATGAATATGGGGTTTACTGTTGCAGAAGGACCGGAAGTTGAACAAGACCATTTTAATTTTGAGGCTTTAAATTTGCCTAAAGATCATCCTGCACGTGATATGCAAGATTCTTTCTATATTACAGAAGAAATTTTACTTAGAACACATACTTCACCTGTGCAAGCACGTACAATGCAGGCAAATGAGCCGAACAGTCCGATTCGTATTATTGCGCCAGGTAAAGTATATCGTCGCGACTATGATGCAACACATTCACCAATGTTTACGCAAGTAGAAGGCTTGGTTGTTGATAAGGATATTAGCTTCTCCGATTTAAAAGGTATGTTGGAATTATTTATTCATCAAATATTTGATGAAAAAGTCGGCGTTCGTTTTAGGCCAAGTTTTTTCCCTTTTACCGAACCAAGTGCAGAAGTAGATATTTCTTGTGTCATGTGTAAAGGGAAAGGTTGTCGTGTTTGTAAAGGTACAGGATGGCTCGAAATTCTAGGATCAGGTATGGTTCACCCTCGTGTGCTTGAAATGAGTGGTTATGATCCAAAACAAGTAAGTGGTTTTGCATTTGGTATGGGCGTGGAAAGAATTGCAATGCTTTTATATGGAATTGATGATTTAAGATTGTTTTATGACAATGATTTAAGGTTTTTACGCCAATTCTAATTGCGGAAATAAGGAAGGGGATTGCATATGCAAGTATCTATAAAATGGTTGAAAGACTATATTGATTTTGATGAGACACCAGAACAATTGGCTGAGATGTTAACAATGGCTGGAGTTCCAGTTGAAAATGTCAATGATATGGGAGCGGGAATTGAAAATGTCATTACCGGTAAAATCGTCCAAATTGATAAACATCCAGATGCAGACCGATTATGTATTTGCACACTTGATGTAGGTGCCGCAGAGACCATCATCATTGTAACAGGTGCAACAAATGTAAGGGTTGGACAAACTGTTCCGGTGGCTATGATTGGTGCGAAACTACCGAATGGTATGAAAATTTCCAAGGGGAAACTTCGTGGAGTGGTTTCTCATGGCATGTTATGTTCGGCTTCGGAACTTCAATTGGATCTTTCAACATTAGCTGATGAACAAAAACAAGGAATTTATATTTTACCGAATGATACTCCGATTGGTACTGATATTAAGGAAGTATTGGGCTTAAATGATACAATTTTAGAATTTGAATTAACTGCGAATCGTGCTGATTGCTTTAGTATAATGGGATTGGTTCGTGAAATTGCTGTGCTCACTGGGAATAAACCTAAAAAACCAATTATTCATGTACGTGAGGAAGCTGGAGAGAAAGCAAGTAAATTGATTGCTTTAAAAATTGAATCGCCAGAACTTTGTTTGCGTTTTGCGAGTAGAGTTTTAAAAAATGTAAAAGTTGGTCCATCCCCTAAATGGTTGCAAGAACGAATTGAAGGTGCAGGTATTCGTTCCATTAATAATGTTGTCGATGTAACCAACTTTGTTATGTTGGAATTTGGACAGCCTCTACATGCTTATGACTATAATACATTGTCAGAGCATACGTTGATTGTTAGGAAAGCCAATCCTTTTGAGAAGATCACGACTTTAGATGAAATAAAACGTGAATTAGCACCAGAAATGTTAGTTGTTGCAGATAGTGTTCAGCCAGCTAGTGTTGCAGGTGTTATGGGCGGCTTGGTTACCGAAGTAACCGCAAACACTAAAATCGTTGTGCTTGAAGCTGCTGCTTTTAATGGTGTAAGCATTAGAAGAACTTCCCGTGCCTTTGGGCTTCATTCTGAAGCATCTGGACGTTTTGAGCGAGGAATAGATATTGTAAATTCTATTAAGGCCTTAGACAGGGCGGCGCAGTTATTAGAAGAGATGGATGTATGTACAGTGTGTGAAGGTATCGTCGACATTTATCCTGGTTTTGAAATTTCTAGCACAGTGAAATTTACAGCACAACAAATTAATAAAAGACTGGGAAGTAATATTGATCAGGCAACAATGGCTGATATATTGAAACGTTTAGAATTTGAAGTAAATAAAAATAAAGATGAATTTATTGTAACTGTACCATCGTGGCGTAATGATGTTCGTTGTATGGAAGATATTTCTGAAGAAATTTCTCGTATTTATGGATTCCATAATATTGCTCCTACTTTTCCTCGTGGCGATATGTTGCAGGGGGGGCAGAGTACAAGACAATCATTTATTGATGATGTGAAGGAAATTCTAAGTGCGGTTGGCTTAAATGAGATTGTTTCCTTTAGTTTTACGCATGCACATACCTTCGATAAAATGAATGTTCCTGAGGAAAACTCACTCCGTCTTGCAGTGCCAATTATGAATCCAATTACGGATGAATTTCCTTTGCTTAGGACGACTGTTGTTAGTAGTGTATTAGAAACAGTAGCAAGAAATTTATCAAGGAAAAATGAGGATATTCGTATTTTTGAAGTTGGTTCAGTATTTATGCCTAAAGCCTTACCAATTACGGAATTGCCAACAGAAAAATTTATGATCTCTGGTGCAATTTCTGGCAAGCGGAATGTGATTAGCTGGAACCAAGACAAAGCAAGTGTTGACTTTTATGATGCAAAGGGAATTATCGAAGTATTTTTGGCTAAGTTAGGCATAAGTAAATATAGCGTAGAAGCTGGGGAACATTATGCAATGCATCCAGGAAAAACAGCTGTGTTTAAAAAAGGCAAAGAAGTGATTGCCTATGTTGGCGAAGTTCATCCTGAAGTGCAGGAAAATATGGACATTTCCAAAAAAGCATACCTTTTTGAAATGGATATTGATACTTTAATGAAATATGCAACTTTAACATGTCGTTATCAATCTCTACCTAAATATCCGGCAATAAGCCGTGATTTAGCTATGTTGGTATCTAACGATATAAGTGCAAATGAGATCGAAAAAGCAATTATAAAAAGTGCAGGTTCATTATTAAAAAACATTCATTTATTTGATATGTATACCGGGGAACAAGTGGAAGATGGAAAGAAAAGTGTAGCATTTTCACTGCAATTCCAATCAACGGAAAAGACTTTAACAGATGAAGAAGTTGATAAGAATTATAATCTTATCTTGGAATATCTAGAAAAAGCGCTACAGGCTAAATTAAGAAGTTAATATTTACAGAATAAAATAGATAAGTGTGCTTTTTATGTACACTTATCTATTTTTATGTTGCAGTTGCAGGATTTATTGACTTTTAAAGAGAATTAGTTAAAAAATTTGATTTATTGTAAGTTAGTTTAGGTGAATTTTAATGAATAATAAAAATAAAATGACCGTAGAGATTTTTGGAGAGACGTATGCGTTAAAAGGTGACATGGATGTTGAATATGTAAAAAAACTAGCAAATATGGTGGATCAACAAATGCGGCTAATAGCAAAATCTAATCATCGTTTGCCTGTTGCAAAAATTGCCGTGCTTGCAGCGCTTAACATTTCCAATGATTATATTAAGCTTGAAGAAGATTACAAACAAATGATTGATATGTTCAAAGATGATTAATATATTATAGGTATAAACCTCTTTTTATTGTTGAATAATAGATAAAAAGAGGTGCTTATATGGACGTGTTTTTAAATTCTTTGAATGTTTTTGCTCTTATATTATTTTTGTGTTCTGTAGCTTTGATGGTGATTCGTTTTATGGGGAATAGAACAGTTGGTCAACTTTCTCCCTTTGACTTTGTCATTATGGTCGGAATGGGAGATATTATTGTTACAACTGCAATGGATAAGAATCAGAGTATTTTTGCAGGGATCGGCGGTTTGGTGGCATTGCTGTTTTTACAGCAACTACTTTCTTATTTATCATTAAAGAGCATATTTTTGCGTAGAATGTTTGAAGGTGTACCGGTTGTCCTAATCCGAAATGGTCGAATTATACAAGAAAATTTTACTAAGACACGATTTAATTATGATGATTTACGACAAGAGCTACATAAGCTAGGTATGGATATGACACAAGTAAAAGATATAAAGCTAGCTCGTTTGGAAAGTTGTGGTGTATTCACAATTATAAAAAATTATGATTTAGAGCCTCTATCGAAGCGGGATCTAATACTTTATTTGGAGGAAATGAGAGAGAATCCTCTTAGTCCGATAGGGCAAGAATGGATGAAAATATCTCAAATGGCAGAAGAAGTGCATATGATTGCGGAAGCATTAAAAAAAGATAAACAAAAGGGAAATAGCTAGTTGATAGGTACGATTACTTTTATAAAAATAATTTTTTCTATTTTAGATAGTTGCATGTAAAAATAAGCACTTGGTGTAGTAAGTGCTTATTTTTACTGTAAAGGATTTCATATTAAGAGGAATTAAACTATAATATAAAGATGTAGATTTTATCTTTATTATATGATTAAGATATAAAGTATCATGAAGATAAGCTTTCTGAGAGGATTGACGAAGTTGATAGAATTATTAGCACCAGTAGGTAGTAAGGAAGCATTAATCGCTGCGGTTGAAAGCGGTGCGGATGCAGTTTATTTAGCAGGAAAAATGTTTGGTGCGCGCGCGTATGCAGCAAATTTTACACATGATGAATTAAAAGAATCGATTGAATTTGCGCATATGCGCGGTGTTAGCGTTGATGTAGCTGTTAATACAATGGTTGATAATAGTGAATTTGAAGAATTGGCAGAATACTTACGATTTTTATATGAAATAGGCGCGGATGCAATTATAGTACAAGATTTAGGTGTGGCAAAATTAGCAAAAGAAATTGTGCCGCAGTTGCCATTGCATGCAAGTACCCAAATGACAGTACATAATCTTGAAGGTGTAAAAATGTTAGGCGATATGGGTTTTCAACGGGTTGTGTTATCACGTGAGCTGTCTATGGAAGAAATTCAATATGTTTGTAAAAACACGAATATTGAAATTGAAGTCTTTATTCATGGAGCACTTTGCATTTGTTATTCGGGACAATGTTTAATGAGTGGTATGATTGGTGGGCGAAGTGGAAATCGTGGTCGCTGTGCGCAGCCTTGTCGGCTACCGTATACTTTAGTAGACAGAGAAAATCATGATTTATTAAAAGATATAGATGTTGGTGATTATTTATTAAGCCCTAAAGATTTAAACACAATTGATTTTATTCCTGAACTTATTGAAGCGGGTGTAACATCTTTTAAAATTGAGGGAAGAATGAAACGTCCAGAATATGTAGCTGTTGTTGTTGATACATATCGCCGGGCAATTGATTCTTATTTGATAAATAAAGAATCAATGGTTACTTCCGATAAAGATAAAAAAAATTTGGCACAAATTTTTAATCGAGATTTTACAACGGCATATATGAAAGGCAAACCGGGACGATTTATGATGAGCGATCGACGCCCCAATAATCGTGGTGTACTTGTTGGTCGTGTTGTCCGTTATGATGCAAAATCAAAACAGGTAACGATTAAGCTTGTCGAGGATGTATCTATTGATGATATTGTAGAATTTTGGGTGAAAATTGGTGGCCGTGTAAATTGTACAATAAAAGAGATGAGCGTGAATCAGTCTAAGGTAGAGCATGCAAAAGCAAATCAAGAAGTTACATTTGAGATTCCAGCTCCAGTACGCGATAATGATCGTGTGTTTAAAGTTTTTGATGCAAACCTAATGGAAAGAGCTAGAAAATTTTTTACCAATGGTGCACCGATAAGAAGAATTCCTGTTGATATAAAAATATTTGCAAGAATTGGTCAGCCTTTAAGGATTGAAATGAGAGATGCAGATGGGTTTTATAGTCAGGCGCAAACAGACTTTATTGCCGAAAAAGCTTTAAAACGTCCACTCACGATTGAAAGTATAAAAAAACAAATAGAAAGATTAGGTACAACTGTATTTGAGATTAGAGAATTCGATTGTGATATAAAAGATGAAGTTATGGTACCGGTCAGCGAAATGAATGAGGCGCGCCGCATTGCGGTGGATTTATTGGAGAAAGCTCGATTAGCAAAGTATCAACGATCTGTAATAAGTAAGGATGCGAAATTTTTACGAAATAAGTTAAAAGTTAATCGTAAAAAGCATGTGAAAAAACCAAATTTAGTTGTAAATATTGATCAAATAGATAAGCTTGAGGCTGCAGTTGATCATGGTGCTGATATCATTATGTTCGGGGGTGAAAGCTTTCAACATGAAAATATTACAGCTGAGCATTATAAGACGGCATATGAAATCGTAAAACAGAAAGGGAAAAAGATTATTTTTAATACGCCTCGCTTATTAAAGAAGTGGCAAATGGAGAGTTTTAAAAAACTGTTAATGGGATTCAAAGAGTTTGATTTATATGCAGTTTCTGTGGCGAATATTGCAACGATTGAGATTGTAAAGGAGATACTTCAAGTACCAATACATGCCGACTCATATTTGAATATATATAATAATTTTACAATGGAATTTTTATCTGAATTGGGTGTTAAAAGTGTCACGCTATCGCCAGAATTAAATTTTGGGCAGATTGAGAAACTCATCCGTAATGAAAATTTAGAAACAGAGTGTATTGTCCAGGGGCAACTCGCCTTAATGGTCTCAGAATATTGCACAATGGGGAGTTATTTAGGAAATTTAGATAAAGGAAAATGCAGTCAGCCATGTAAAAAAAATAAATATTGGTTACTTGACCGTAAAGAAGAAAAATTTCCGTTAGTCACAGACCAATTTTGTCGTATGCATTTGTTAAACGGAAAAGAGTTGAGCATGTTGCCGCATGTAGCACGTTTTGAAGAAATCGGTATTGATCGTATTCGAATAGAAGCAAAATATTACACGAAAGAACGTATTGCTAAATTAACTAATCTATATCGTGAGCTTATTGACTTGGGAGAAAATCATCCACTCCTTCTAAATGATAAAATGGATTATATCGAAGGAGTAGATATTACACGAGGACATTATTTTAGAGGTGTTTTATAAGAGGTGGACAGATGGATTCAAGGGTTTTAAAAACATTAGAATTTGACAAGATTGTCAAAAAATTAGCGGAGTGTACAACTTCGGTATTAGGTAAAGAGCTTGTAGAAAAGCTATTGCCAAGCAATCAATACGCAGAAGTTGAAAAACGAATTCTCGCGACTGCAGAAGGCAAAGTTTTATTGGATCACGCTATGCTTGTACCGTTTGGTGCTATTCGTGATATTCGTGAGTTTTTAAAAAAATCAAAAATAGGTGCTATATTAGAGCCTTATGAATTACTTGATATTGCAAGCACATTATATGCAATGCGCAAAGTAAAACGTTTCTTTAAAGAAATTGAGATAGACGTACCGCTTTTACAGACATTGTCATCTACGATTGAGATTGTGGGCAATCTAGAGAATCAAATAGAGTGCATTATAGATGAGCATGGTGCTGTACGTGAGAATGCTAGCGTAGAACTTCAACGTATTCGTCGAGAGATTAAACAGACGCAAAATCATATAAAAGAACGTCTTGACGGTGTGTTGCGAGCATCAGAATATCAAAAATACTTTCAGGATATATTGGTTACTATGCGTGGAGATCGGTATGTAGTGCCAATTAAGCAAGAATATAGACAATTTTTCCCGGGGGTTGTACATGATCAATCTGCCAGTGGCGCTACTTTATTTATTGAACCAATAGCAATTGTAAATTTAAATAATGATGTAAAACAATTGATCATAGCAGAAAAACATGAATTAGCAAGGATTTTAAAAGCAATTACACTTCAAATCGTTAAATATGCAGATGTTTTAAAAGAAAATTGTGAAGTGTTAGCAGAAATTGATTTTATTTTAGCAAAAGCAAAATTAAGTCAACAGATGGATGCAGTAAAACCGATATTAAATCATGATGGATACGTGGACTTATATCAAGCGCGTCATCCACTGATTGATGCGGACAAAGTTGTGCCGATTAATATAAATCTGGGGAAAAATTTTCGTACATTACTCATCACAGGGCCTAATACAGGCGGTAAAACAGTAAGTATAAAAACATTGGGATTATTTGCTTTGATGGTACAGGCAGGTTTGTTTATTCCAGCCTTGGAAAATTCTGAAATAACGGTATTTAACAATATCTATGCTGATATTGGTGATGAGCAAAGTATTGAGCAAAGTTTAAGTACCTTTTCAGCGCATATGACACATCTGGTAAAGATTTTGTCAAATGTTACAAAGGATGATTTATTACTTATTGATGAAATTGGGGCGGGAACTGATCCCGAAGAAGGTGCAGCCTTGGCTATGGCTATACTAGAGCATCTCGTTGATCTGGGTACAAAAGTAGTTGCAACGACGCATTATAGTGAACTTAAAACCTTTGCATATTCAAAAGAGCATATTCAAAATGCAAGTGTTGAATTTGATATAGCTACATTAAAGCCGACTTATAGATTGCTGCTTGGTATTCCGGGAACAAGTAATGCATTCGCAATTAGTAAGCGGTTAGGATTGGCAGAAAATTTGATTTATAGAGCCAAAGAACTGATCGATGAAGACCATGCGAAATTTGAGCATGTTCTAAATCATCTTGAATCGGAAAAAATCATGTATGAAAATCGCAATTTAGATATGGTGAAACGAGAGCAAGAAGTAAAAGACTTGGAAACAAGAGTACAATTGATGCGTGATGAACTGATGATGAAAAAAGATCGTATTATTCAAAAAGCACAAGAAGAAAGTGCAAGTCTTATTCGCAGAACTCGTCGTGAAACAGAACAAATTATTGCGACATTAAAAGAACAATTTAATGACCAAGGAATAAAAAAACGTCAAGAGGCGATTGATCATACTCGTAATAATTTGAAAAATCGGTTGGATGCAGTAGATGTTGAAAACCCAAAAAACAGTTACACAACGCCGATTACTTTAGATAACTTGGCGCTTGGTGATCGGGTTTACGTAACGACGTTAGATCAAAAGGGGATCGTTGCTTCAATCTTAGGAAATGACATTGTTGTCCAACTTGGTATCATGAAAGTCACAGTGTCAATTTCTGTATGTAGAGCAGTTGGAGAAGAAAAGGTTAAACCAAAACAAAAAACAGCTTCGATAAAGTTTTCAAGAGTTAATGAAGTGAATCGTCAAATTGATATTCGAGGGATGATGGTTGATGAGGCAGAAGAAGTAGTAGGGAAATATTTAGATAATGCAATTTTGGCTGGACTAAATCAAGTTTTAGTTATACATGGAAAAGGAACAGGTGCACTTCGTAAAGGAATTCGTTCGTATCTAAAAGGGCATCGTTGTGTTCAAGAAATTGGAATTGGGGATGTACATGAAGGTGGCGATGGCGTAACAATTGTGAAATTTAAATAAAATATAATGCAAATGAGCTATATTATTGATTGATATCCAAAGGAATAAAATCAAAATATAGCTCATTTTATTAAAAATTTGTTTTCCAATTTAGAAAACGAGTGGCAGACTTTTTTTCCGAGTCTTCACTCACGACCTCTGGCGAAGTTGTATTAGATTCAATTTCAACTTCTNTACATGAAGGTGGCGATGGCGTAACAATTGTGAAATTTAAATAAAATATAATGCAAATGAGCTATATTATTGATTGATATCCAAAGGAATAAAATCAAAATATAGCTCATTTTATTAAAAATTTGTTTTCCAATTTAGAAAACGAGTGGCAGACTTTTTTTCCGAGTCTTCACTCACGACCTCTGGCGAAGTTGTATTAGATTCAATTTCAACTTCTTCTTTTTTTGGTTCTATCGGTGATGGCGGCGCAGGTGCTTCGGTAGGTGATTCTTTTTCAGATTTAGTTTTAATCGTATCCTCTTTGGTGGGAGATGTGACATTGCCCAAATTGTTAATAATCCCCATAACAGAAGCGATACTTGTAGGATTTATTTTAGATTTTATTTGAGGATTATTCAATAAAGGTAAAAGTGACATAAGCATATCCGGTGATCCAAGTCCATTACCGCCTTTGGTAAGATCGCCAAGTAATTTTTGTATGGGATTATCATTCGATTGATTCATTGGTGGCGTCGAAGAAATGATGGTTTGATTTGCTGTATTATTTGAAATTGAAAGTAAACAAAGCAGGGATAAAATATGAACAATCGTATCATAATTTCCTGCTGTAGAAAGACTATCGATCATTTTAATTACACTCTGAAATAGCATTTTATCAGATGTCATCTTTATATCCTCCCTTAAAATAAACCCGGTATATTAGGGAGATTTAATTCAGTAGTTAGTTTAGACATGGCAGTTTGATTAAGTTCCCGAGATTTAGATAATGCGTTATTAATTGTTGCTGCTAATAGATCCTGCAATAATAATTGATTATCTGAATTCAAATATTTAGCGTTTAAATCGATAGAAATAATATCTTGTTGCCCGTTTACGGTTACTGTGACTACATCACCACTACTGCTCGTAATACGTTCATTTTGAAGTTCACATTGAATAGTTTGGACATTTTGTTGAACTTTTTTTATTACATCCATCATGTTTCCTATATTTTCAAACATTTGTATTCACCTCCAATACTTTTGTTTAAATTTTCATAAATTATACGCATGGCAGAAAAGTAAAATCTTATGACAATCTATGCGACACAAACAAATTTGTGTGTGTCCTATTTATTTTTTGATACCTATTTGATTTTTACTACATATATTAGATTAAGTAGTAATCGTGAGGAGGAGTTAGTGTGCGTATTCGAAGAGACAAAAATTCTATACGAAAAAGAATTGAAGAAGATAAGAGTAGTATTGTTGTGGAAAAAACTCCTAAGCAATCAATTGAGGTAGCAAAAATCACAAAACGTTCAATGGGGATTATACAAAACATGATCGAAAATCCTAATTTGATGGCAAATTTTTTAGTTATTATCTTTACTTTAACTTTAGAACGTGAAAAGCTAGATAGAAAAATGGAAGGAATGAATAGCACTGTAGACAAGATTAAACATATTACAGAAATTTTAGATAGTGCAATGCATTCGGTTAAAGTTGCTGTTGAAGCACCAGACAAAATTAGGCAAATATTAGAATGATTAAAATGATTAAATAGATAGAGTAACATTTAAAACATATGCACCATATATTAAAAGTAGAAGGGCGAGAGGTACTTATTATGCAACAAATATGTGTTTGGAAGTCGCCCTGAGCAAAAGATTAAAAGGGGGTTAATTTTATTATGGCAAGAGGATATAATGGATTCAATTGTGGTGGTGCTGGCGGTGGCTTCATATGGATCATCATTATTATTATTTTATTATTGTGTTTCTGTAATAATGATGATTGTGGTAGTTCTTGCTCTTGCTAATAGATGTATATGCATTCTAAATAAAAAACACGCGTGTTTTACGCGTGTTTTTTTATTTTTTTATTATTTAATTTTTATTTCGTTCAGAATTTTGTGCAGGGGTGGAAGGTGTAGGATCAATTGAAGCTGGTAATGCTGGTTGTTCAGGTTGCTTTGAATCGGTAGGTTTAGATTCATTTGCTGGTGATTTATCTTTTTTATCTGGAGTTTTTGTTTTATCTTTAGTCTCTTTAAGTTTATCTTTTTCCTTGTCTTTGTCTTTAGCATCCTTATCTTTTTCTTTGTCTGAATCTTTGTCATCCTCTAAATTTGTTGGTGTATCGTCTATAACAACACCTGATGGTCTTATAAAATCCTTAGCCGGTATACCAGATAAAGCTTTACTCATAAATGCTTTCCAGATATATGCAGGCTCATTTGCACCCGTTATACCCCGTAGAGTACCATCATTGTCATTTCCAATCCATACTGAGGTAACTAAATCGGGGGTATAGCCGACAAACCAAGCATCTTTATAATCACTTGTAGTACCAGTTTTACCTGCAGAAGGTCTGTTTATATTAGCACCAGTACCAGTACCACGTGTCATAACACCATGTAAAATATCAGTCAAAATATAAGCGCTCTTTGCGCTGATGATATTTTTTTCCTGAACAGCATGTTGTTCAAGAACTTTTCCATTACGATCAATAATCTTAACAATCGCTGTTGGAGCGACATAAATTCCACGATTAGCAAAAACACCATAAGCACTTGCTAACTCAAGTGGGGTAACACCTTTCGTTAAACCACCTAAGGCCATAGATAAATTGCGATCATTTTGTGGCCCGTCCAACACTAAGGTTGAGATACCCATTTGTTGTGCATAATATAGAGGCTTATCTACACCGACTTGTTGGGCAATTTTTATTGTAGGAATATTTAAAGAATGTTCCGCTGTTGCGCGAAGTGTAACTTTACCATGGAAACTTCCATCGTAGTTCTTAGGTGTCCAATCCCCGATTGTTATAGGGCTGTCATCAATTATGGTAGCCGGAGTTAAGTTGCTTTCAAGAGCGGCCAAAAATACAAATGGTTTAAAAGCCGATCCCGGTTGCCGCTCTGCCATTGTTGCACGATTAAATTGGTCGTTTCCACGTCCGCCAACCATGGCCTTAATATATCCAGTATGTGGCTCAATTGCAACTAAAGCACCTTGTGGTTGTTCTATCCCATTATCATCTGTACGATAGGTAGGGAGTTTTTTCATTGCATTTTCGGCAGCGTGCTGCATATCAAGATCCAATGTAGTATAAACTTTTAAGCCTTCTTTATAAACTGCATCAGCACCATATTTATCGATCAATTTTTGTGTTACATAATCAATAAAATAAGAACCTACAATTGAGGACTCTTTGCTTGTAGCATGTTTTGCTAATTTTATTTCTTCCACTTTTGCTTTTTGTGCTGTTGAAGCATCAAGATATTCATATTTTTGCATTTGATCAAGTACGACAGCTTTTCTTTCATTTGCAGCTTTAAAATTATTTAATGGAGAATAATAATTAGGGCTTTTAGGAATGCCGGCTAACATAGCACATTCCGATAAGGATAAATCTTCTACATTTTTACCAAAATAAGTTTGTGCAGCTGCTTGTACACCATAAGCGCCTTGTCCAAAATATATTTGATTGAGATATAATTCTAGAATTTCATTTTTGGCGTACTGTCGTTCAAGTTGTAATGCTAAAAACACTTCTTGAATTTTACGTTTTATCGTTTGCTCCTGTGTTAAGTAAGCATTTTTTGCTAACTGCTGTGTAATTGTGCTTCCGCCTTCAGACACGCCACGATTTGTAATATTGGACCAAACCGCACGTAGAATACCACGAGGGTCAACACCGCTATGTTCATAAAATCGTGCATCTTCTACAGCGATAAAAGCATTAATTAGATTTTTAGGTATCTTGTTAAATTTAACAGGTACACGATTTTCTACAGAATGTATGGTGGTAATTAAATTACCATTAATATCGTAAATTTGCGAAGATGCAGGTGGCCTAATATCATTTGCTAGACTAGGTTTTGTATTTAAGCTAGCTGTTAAAAAACCTAAGAAAACCCCAGATATCATAACAACGAAAACAATTATTAGCAACAAAAATAATTTGGAGCTACCACCTTTTTTTGAATTACGTCGTTTTTGAGAACTATCACTACTACTACTCTTCATGAGTGACCTCCTTATAAATCCATATCTTAGATATTGTATCACAATTTAAAGATATTGAGGATAGATTTCATCATTTTAGTATTTGATTTTCATATAAAAGAATAAAATTTTGCTTATTTTGAAACAGGATTGGAAATTGTACATATAATATATGGTTTAAATATCATATATTTAAAGAAAGCGTTATGTGGTTAAAGGAGTGAAAATATGCGATTTCAGCTTCGTAAAAAACGTAAATTTCCTTATGTTACAAGCATTATAGTTGCATTTATTCTGATATTTTTTTATTTATTATGGTTTGTGGAATTGCATTTAAAACCAACTTTGATGACAATTGCAGAGACTAGGGCTACTTTAATTGCAACACAATCAATTAACAAAGTTATTAATGAAAAAGTTAGTAATAAAATAGATCCACAAACTTTAATCATAGTAAAAGTGGATAATCAAGGACGTGTAGTTTTAATACAACCAAATACAATGGAAATTAATAAACTTGCCGCCGAAGCTACAATACAAGTGCAAGAAGTTCTAGAACAGTTATCCGAAGAAAAGATAAAAATTCCAATAGGGCAAGTTTTAGGAAGCCAGTTTTTAGCTAGTATGGGACCTCCGGTCACTGTAACGATTATTCCTATGGGGACAGTACAGGTTAAAGTAGTTGATAAATTTGAACAAGCCGGAATTAATCAAACGAAACATATGGTATATCTTATTGCTACCACACAAGTTAAAATTGTAGTTCCTCTCGTTAGTAAAAGTGTAAGTGTAGATACACAGGTTCCCGTAGCTGAATATGTAGTTGTGGGTGAAGTACCGAGTACATATGTCCAAATTCCGTTTTCTTCATTAAATAAAGAAGAAAATTAAATGTATAAATTTTCATAAAGCGATCATAATATTTTGAGTTAACAAATTATGATCGCTGATGAGCAAAGCGTAGCGATAAAAAAGATGTTGACAACAACTTGAACGTTGTGTTAATATAAATGAGCTGACAACGAAGCTTGCCAGCAAGTGTTCTCTGAAAACTAAACAATGTAGATGTAATAAATGCCAGATGTGCGGTGTCTATCGTAAGATAAACACAAAACAAAAACAATTTCTTTTAA